>CAYPRU010000001.1:0-238618 GCA_964413485.1 uncultured Allobrachymonas sp.
ATACCGGCCTGTCACGCCGGGGGTCGCGGGTTCGAGTCCCGTCCACTCCGCCAACCATTCAAAACCCGTTGATTTATCAACGGGTTTTTTTATGGCTTCATGCACCAGAGGTCCCGATGCAGATGCCATGCTCTGTGAACCTGGTAGGCAAGGCGCCTTCGAGCGACAGTTCAGTCAAGCTGCTTGAAACTTGGCCTGCACGTTCTGGCCGATCAGATTTTTTTGCAAATCTGGCTGATTGACCTCCTCGTTTGCCCGTAAAATCTGCCGGTTTTCAACTTCAGGATTCCATCCATGGACAGTGGCCCTAGTCGATCTGCAATGTAAGCGGCGGAACTTCAGGCACAAATCCATTCTTTTGCCGCCGTTTCGCTGTTATGCGGAATGGTGCGCTTCAAAACCCCGTACATGCATGTCATGTACGCGGCCTGCACTGCTGGATGACGGCAATGCGCAGCCCCTTTCCTCATTCTTGCCCACCGTAAATGACTGACTGCTCGCCGTCAAGGCTTGACGTTACGCATTTCTGAACACTCGCGTTGCGCTGCATCGGTTTTTCTTTGCGCGCATGCAGTGTGGCGTGGCCATTGCGCAGACAACGGAACCTGCCCTCCCTTGCCAAGGAGGTACAGACATGCAATTCATTCCCCTCATGACGGTGTTTTCCGTTCCCGCACCCGTATGGCAAGGCTGGCTGACCCGCCTTGCGGCCACACGCGCGGCACACATTGACGCCAGCTGTTCTGGCGAACCAGCCATCCGGGCGTAAATCCATTTCTCTTTCTTTTCAAATCAGGAGCACTCCATGACCCGCCATGAACTCCGGACGACGCACGCATCTGCCGTACTCGACAATGCCCATGTGGGCGACATCCGCGGTGCGTTCGGCACTATTGCACACCACGACACACCAGAATTACGGCACCACCTTGCTGTGGACCATGCTGTTGCTGTTGCTGGTGCCGGTGCTTTACGTGAATCAGGAGATGGTGCTGCGTCTGGGCGTAGTCGCAGGCGTGGGCCATGCCCGCCTGATCTTCGAGCGCTTTGGCAAGTTCTGGGGTGCGTTTTCGGCCATTGACCTGTTTTTGCTCAATGCACTTACCATCGTCACCGAGTTCATCAGCATCAGCCTGGGGTTGGACTACCTGGGCGTGTCCAAGTTCTGGGGCATTGCCATCTCTGCGGTAGTTATCATGGCAGCGGCCAGCACAGGGGATTTCCGGCGCTTTGAGCGTTTTGCCATGTTCCTGGTATTTGGCAGCCTGCTGCTGGTGCCGGTCTTCCTGATTGCACATCCGCCCCTGGGTCAGATTGCACGCGACTTCGCCATGCCGCAGATGCCCAAGGAAGGCAAGCTGTCGGACGTGATGCTGCTGATCATCGCCATCGTCGGCACCACGGTGGCGCCGTGGCAGTTGTTTTTCCAGCAAAGCTATGTGATCGACAAGCGCATTACGCCGCGCTTCATGAAATACGAGCAGATTGATCTGTGGCTGGGCATTGTGCTCGTGGTGATTGGTGCCATGGCCATGATGGGCTTTACCGCTGCCGTGTTTTCCGGACAGCCGGAGTTTGGCAAGTTTACGGATGCAGGGGCCGTCGCGGCGGGCCTGGAGAAATATGCCGGCCGCACCGCGGGGGTGCTGTTTGCGCTGGCCTTGATTGACGCCTGCATCGTGGGTGCTGCAGCGGTGTCCTTGTCCACCGCCTACGCCGTGGGTGACGTGTTTTCCATCAAGCATTCGCTGCACCGCACGCCCAGATCTACTGTATGGCGTTGTCACGCGAGGCTTGGAACCAGGGACGGACCTGGCCCTGTCATGCATAGATGAGGGGGCAGCACGCCCGTGTCAGATCAGTTGCGAAAGCCTGGCAGTGCAGACACGACGCCACAGCTGTGAAAAAAATCGATGCTGCGGCATGAATTCAAATACGAATGAGATACATTATCATTTTTTACCAAGGAGGCTGATATGCAACAACGTTCCCCTGAAATCCTTTCTCTCGTGTTCAAGCTGGCACTGTTGATGGGTGTCACTGTTTCCGGTGCGGCGCATGCCGCCCACCCGTTCATTACGGATGACACCGGTACCCAAGGCACGGGCCATTGGCAGCTGGAACTCAATACCGACCATACCCGCGTCAAGGAGGATGGCGTGATGACACGTAATCAGGTGGCCAATGGCACCTTAACCTATGGCATTACCGATACATTGGATCTGGCGGCCAACCTGCCATACCAGCGCAACAAGACTGGTGGTGAGTCGGCGGTAAAAGGGATTGGGGATGCAACGGTGCAGGCCAAGTGGCGTGTTTTCGAAAATGAACAAGGCTGGAGTGTTGCGCTCAAGCCAGCAGTAACTTTCCCTACAGGCAATGACAATAAGGGGTTGGGTGCCGGCCGCAGCACGGAATCGCTGAATGCGCTGGTGCAATACCAGAAAGATACCTGGACCTGGCTGGTCAATGGCGGTGCAATCTACAACGACAACAAGGTCGGTAATCGCAAGAACCTGTGGAATGCGTCGACGGCCGTGTTGTATTCGCCCACCGAGCAGTGGACACTGGGCGCGGATGTCGGTGTCAGCCGCAATCCCGATCCGGATGACAGCAAGAACCTCTCGTATGGCCTTCTGGGCGTGCAGTACCACGTCAGCAAGAATACCGACGTGGATCTGGGCTACCGACGCAGCCTGCAAAGCGGGCCGGTGCAGCATACCGTGGGTGCAGGCCTGACCATGCGCTGGTAAGGCGCGGCAAGCCTCGGCTGCCCGCTGGTTGGTGAAGAGACATCAGCAGGTACCCCGACGGCATTGCCGGACGCGGCCGGATTGGGCGAAGAATACGGAATATTGCAGTTCACCCGCCTGAAATTGCAGTTGGCCATTGGCCACTGTATCGCCATGCGTACGCGGGAAACCTTGTGCATTGAACCGCAGATAGCCCGCTGCCAAGGTGTTGGCATGACCGCTGTTGCCGGGGGGTGGCCGGATGACCAACCACTGCGGTGCTGCCGGGTGTTGCAGTAGCAACGGGTCGATGCCGGCATCCCAGGTGGTATTGCCATTGCGATCAACATACACCCGCCAGCCCTGTTGCCAGTCGGCCGGATCCTGGGCGGCCAGCAGGGTGGCTTGTCCGGTATCGAATGCGTGCCGGCGTGCCGTGTGTGCGGCGGCGATGAAATCTGACATTTGGCGCCGCAATTCGGTGTGAGCAGCCCACTGGCGGTAGCTGCTCGCTGTCAGGCTGCCCAGCAAGGCCACGATGGCCATGCCGATCAGCAGTTCGGGCAACGTGAAGCCGGAGGTGCGCTGCCTTGGCGTCATGGCAGGGTGCACGGTTGTCCCGATGGCAGCATGCAGCGGCTGCGTCCCAGGGAATCGATGGCCAATTCGGGCGAGACAGTGGCCTGACTGGAGGCCATGGCAAAGGCCTCTACACAGACGTGGGAGGGTGCATGGTCCTGGCTATCACAAGCGCGTGCGCCCAGAAGATAGGGCGAAGCGGCCCCTGTCGGCTGGGCGCGAAATGGACTGCTCCCTGCTCCTGCAGCAAAGTGGGCATACTGGCCATGCTGCCGCAAGTATTGTTCCTGCTGCAGCAATTGCTCCAGCAGGGCGGCTTGGGTTTGGGTGCGTTGTCCATGTTGTACCTGGCGCAGGTATGACGGGTAGGCGAAAGTGGCCAGCGTACCCAGCAAGGCCAGAACCACCAGCAGTTCGACCAGGGTGAAGCCAGCATGCCGGCCAAGAGGGCATCGTGATATGTCTGTCATGGAGATGGCGTGGCTGAGCTGGCAGGCGCCGAGGCGTTGGCAGCCAGTTGGTAGTGGAAGTACATGGCGGCACCTGGATGGCCTGGCATCGAGCCGTAGCCGATGGCGGTGATGCGATAGCCGGCTGGAGCATCGGGCTCCGGGGCGAGTCGTTCGATGCGGTAGCGCGGTGCCTGAAATGGCAGGTTTGCACCACCGACTGGATAGCTGCGCTCAGTCTGACTACCGAACGTGATGGTCTGCTGGACCCAGCCTGGATCGGTCCAAGGCATTTGTTCTGTGTATGCGCACAGTCCTTGCAGGGCGCCTTCGCCGCATCCGGTTTCTGGCCATTGGGCGTCTACCTGTTTGGGCCCTCCGTCGAAGGCAGCGCGGCGCAGCGGGTCTGTGCTGGCCTGGATGTCCTGCACGGCATCGTCGATGGCGGCCTGGGCAGCAAGTTGCGCCATGTGCTGCTGGTGGTCGGAGCGCAGGGTGCGGTCACCCAGCAGCGCCAGTTGACCGGCCGATGCCGACAACCCGGCTAACAGCATCAGCAACAGCAGGATCGGTACCAGCGCAAAGCCGTCTGCGGCCTGCACAGAGGCTGCGCGCCTCATGGTGCAACCGGCACATGGCCGGATAAATGAAAGCTGTAGGTGGCGGATTGCCGCGGCCTGCGGTCTGCAGGAATTTTGAACACGGCGCCTGGGTCGTCCACCGAGGCCATGGCGTAACTTTGGCCCAAGGGATACAGCGATGTGGCATGGCCAGTCTGGCCAACATCGGGCGCGCCCCGCAACAGCACGCCGATGCGCACAGCGCGCACCTGTTTCCAACGCTGCAAGCTGGCGGCTGGATCAGCGGGTATGTCCAGGGCATGTGCAGGCAGCCATTGCGTGATGGATGGGCCATCGGCTGCGGCCAGGCCGAATAGCAGTTGCAGGCTTTCCACACCTTCCAGTAGCGTGATGGTGTTCCATTTGCCTTTAGCAGTCGGGTAGCTGCACGCCAAGTTGGGCTCGCCGCTGGTATTGCTGCGTAACACATGCAGCACATAGTGGCCGTTTTGCGCTACCTTGTTGTAACCGCCACAGTGGGGCATACCTTCGGTAATGCGCACCGCAAGCACGTCGCTGCCATTGCGGCAACTGCTATCACGCGCGCTGCCGCAGTGCCGGATCCGGTCACCATGCTGGATTTGCCAGGAATTTGCAGTATCAGACTCCCGGAACAGCGCGTTGTCCCAGCCGCGTAGCGTCTCCGGGCCGGAGGTCGCAGAATCATGGCTGGCATGGCGCAGCATGCGTTCCAGCAAATCGATAACAAAGCGCTCGCTTTCCTGCAGTTGGCTGGACTGGTCGAGCAGGCGCCACTGGCGCTGCCCCACGCTCAGGCTGGCCCAGGCGATCGACACGGCCAGCAGGCCCAGTGCCAGGGCGACCATGATTTCCACCAAGGTGAATCCATGCATGTGCCGCTTCATGACCGGCCATGTCCCGGGCTGACCAGCACCGTGCTGCGTGGTCCGGTCGATGCATCGCCCCAGCCCAGCTTTATGGCCAGCAATGGCGCAGCGTCACTTGGTGGCGGTGTGCATTGCCAGCTGGTGCTCGCATCGGTCGGCCCTGGGGCGGCATCCTGACAGACGCGGATGCGGGCCTGGGGCAAAGCCTGTTGTACCAGTTGCTGCCAGTCGCGCACTTCGGCCAATGCTGTTGCGTGGTCTGGCGCGCAGGCTTGCGTGACGCAGGGATGCGGTGCCGGTGCTGCCGCTTCGGCTGCCAGTACCAGATCCTGCAAAAAAGGATTGTCGGCAGGTGATGACAGCGCAGCTACTTCCGGGTGCATGCGCATGCGCTCGGCCAATTCGACTGCCAGTTGATGGGCGCGGGCCTGCATCCAGGTGTCGTGCTGATGGCGCACGGCCGCTGCCTGCAGCCGCAGGCTGCCGAACAGACCCAGGCCCAGCAGCAACAATGCAACCAGCACTTCAGTGAGGCTGAATCCGTGTTGTGAAGCGTGATGCATGGAGATAAGCATGCATCAATATTAACACCAATGTATTATTTTCTACAAATAAATAGTATGTATGTACTGTGAACGAGATGTGTCTCGGATGATGCAGAGCGCTCTGTGGTCGGTTGACATGGTCTGGTGCCTCCCGCGGACAGGCACATGGGTGGGCGCGAGATGCCTATGGTGGCAATCATCACCAACCTCAGGGCGGATCAACATCCGCGCCGACTCTGGACGTATGGAATTCTATCAACCGTCAGCACCGACCAGTCTGGCAGCACGCTACAGGTAACGGGCTGTGGGTGATCCGCCAGAGGAAAAGGGCCGCAGCAGAAAGCCGGCAGCGGAAAACGGTTGCAAGAAATGGCTGCAAAAAAACAGGCCGCACCAACGAGTATGTCAGACGAAAGTGATGCTTTCGAGCAGCAGCAGGGCGATCTTGCGATCCAGACCACCGGTATAGCCGGTCAGCTGGCGCTGGCTGCCCAGTACGCGATGGCAGGGTACGAAGATGCTGATCGGATTGCGGCCCACGGCCGCACCGATGGCGCGGCTGGCGCCGGGCTTGCCCAGTTGCGCAGCGAGTGCGCCATAACTGGTGCTGTGGCCCTGCTGGATCTGGCGCAGCGTATGCCATACCTGTTGCTGGAATGGCGTTCCTTCGACAAAGTCCAAGGGCGGCGATTGCAGTGGACCGCCGGCAAAATAACGGTCCAGTGCGGCATGGGCCTGTTGCAGGACCGAATGCTCGGGCTGCACGGGCACGCTCTGCAACTGGGCGATGTCAAAATGCTTGTCCGATTCAAACCAGGCGCCGGCCAGCCCTGTGTTGGTGGTGACCAGATGCAGCACACCCAGCGGGCTGGGATACATGCTGCGCGCCTGCAAAAGCGGGTTATAGGACAAGTGGGACCGCATGGGGTGCTCCGACGGTGCTGGGAACAATGTAACTCGTATGCAGTGTACACGTCTTACAATGGCCGGCGTCAATTCCTTTTACTGAATCCCCATGCAAGTTGCAGCTTCGATCTTCAAGGCCTACGATATCCGCGGTGTAGTTCCGGTCACCATCACGGCAGAGGTAGCGCGCGCGCTCGGTCGCGCTTTTGGTACCCGGGCCATGGCACTGGGAAGTGGCACGGTGGCAGTGGGGCGTGACGGCCGCCTGAGCGGGCCGGAGCTGTCGGCTGCGCTGATGGCCGGGCTGGCAGAGGTGGGTGTGCAGGTGATCGACATCGGCATGGTCACCACGCCCATGCTGTATTTTGCTGCGCACACGCTGTGTGACAGCGGCATCCAGGTCACCGGCAGCCATAACCCGAAAGACCACAATGGTTTCAAGATGGTGCTGGGCGGCCGCGCCATTTATGGCGATGAGATCCAGCAGCTGCGCACCATCATCGAGCAGGAAAGCTGGGTGCTGGCCGAAGGCGGCGAAGTGACCCAGGCAGATGTGACGCCCGCTTATGCCGACCGCATCACCAGCACCATCCAGCTATCACGCCCGATGAACATCGTGGTGGACAGCGGCAATGGCGTCGCAGGCGCCACTGCGCCGGCTATTTTCCGGGCGCTGGGTTGCCAGGTGCAGGAGCTGTTCAGCGAGGTCGACGGCAATTTCCCCAACCACCATCCGGATCCGAGCAAGCTCGAAAACCTGGAGGACGTGAAGCGGGCATTGCGCGAGACGGATGCCGAACTGGGCCTGGCCTTTGACGGCGATGGCGACCGCCTGGGCATCGTCACCAAGAGCGGTGAAGTGATTTTTCCGGACCGCCAGATGATGCTGTTTGCGCAGGATGTGCTGCAGCGCGTGCCGGGCGGCACCATCGTGTTTGACGTCAAGTGCTCGCAGCGCCTGGCGCCGGCCATCGAACAGGCGGGCGGCAAGCCGCTGATGTACAAGACCGGCCATTCGCTGGTCAAGGCGCGCATGAAAGAGCTGGATTCTCCGCTGGGCGGCGAAATGAGCGGCCATATTTTCTTCAAGGAGCGCTGGTTCGGCTTTGACGATGGCACCTATGCCGGTGCGCGCCTGCTCGAGATCCTGAGCCGCCACGACGATCCTTCGGCCGTGCTGCAGGCGCTGCCCAGCAGCCATTCCACCCCCGAGATCAACGTCCCTTGCGCCGAAGGCGAACCGCACCAGGTGGCTGCCGCGCTGCTGCCGCTGGCGCAGCAGCAGTGGGGCACGCAGGCACAAGTCAACGGCATCGATGGCGTGCGTGTGGACTGGAGCGATGGTTTTGGCCTGATCCGTGCTTCCAACACTACACCGGTGCTGGTGCTGCGCTTTGAAGGCCACACGCCCGAAGCGCTGGAACGCATCCGGCACGACATGCTGGGCCTGCTGCGTCAAGTCAAGCCGGATGCGCAGCCGGGTGCCGCTGCCCACTGATGCTGCTGTCCCTTTACCGCGCCTTGATGGCAGCGTCGCGTCCCTTGCTGCTGCGCAAGCTGCGTCGACGTGGCGCAGCCGAGCCGCTGTATCTGCACGCGGTGCACCAGCGCTTTGCCGAATACACCGCAGACGAATGGCAACAGGCGCAAGCCGGCGCTGGCCGCTGGGTGTGGCTGCATGCCGTGTCGCTGGGCGAAACCCGGGCCGCCGCCATCTTGCTGCAAGTCTTGCGCGCCCGGCAGCCGCAGCTGCGTCTGCTGCTGACCCATGGCACCGCCACCGGCCTGGCCGAGGGGCGCAAGCTGCTGCAGCCAGGCGACATGCAGGTGTGGCTGCCCTGGGACCAGCGCGCTGCCGTGCAGCGCTTTGTGCACACCTTTCGCCCGCGTGTCGGCCTGCTGATGGAAACTGAGATCTGGCCCGAGTTATTGTCGGCCTGCCGGCAGGCGGGAGTGCCGGTGGCGCTGGTCAATGCCCGCCTGAGTGAAAAAACCCTGCGCCAGTCGCTGCGTTTCCGGCGGCTGGCGCAGCGTATCTATGGTCTGCTCAGTGTCGCCTATGCGCAAACCGATGCTGACGCGCAGCGCCTGTACCAGCTGCGGGTGCCGCGCATTCTGGTCACCGGCAACCTCAAATTTGACGTACGGCCAGATGCGGCACAGCTGCAACAGGCACATGCCCTGCGACAGCGCACCCACAAGCTGGTGGTAGTGCTGGCCAGCAGCCGGGAAGGCGAGGAACAGCTGTTGCTACAGGCCCTGCAGGGGCTGGATGCCGACCGGCGCGATGCCGTGCAATGGCTGCTGGTGCCACGCCATCCGCAACGCTTCGAGGCGGTGGCCGCATTGGCCGAGCAGAATGGCTGGCGCGTGGCACGCCGCAGCCAGTGGCCGGCAGCTGCGTTGCCAGCGTCAAATGGCCCTACTTTATGGCTGGGCGACAGCATGGGCGAGATGGCCTTTTACTATGGCCTGAGCGATCTGGCGCTGATGGGCGGCAGCTTCGAGCCGCTGGGCGGGCAGAACCTGATCGAGGCCTGTGCCTGCGCTTGCCCGGTGCTGCTCGGGCCGCATACCTTCAATTTTGCCCAGGCCAGCGAGCAGGCCATTGCTGAGGGCGCCGCACTGCGTTGCTTCAACATGGCGGATGCGGTGGAGCAGGCAGTGCGTCTGCTGGCGCCGCCGCAGCCGGAGCTGCCTGCCATGCAGCAGGCGGCAGTGGCCTTCAGTGCGTGCCACCGGGGCGCTGCGCAGCGCATGGTCGACGACCTGCACCACCAGGGCTGGCTGGATTGATCCGGCGGCTACTTGAGGTAGCGGGGAATGCTTTGGTCAAAACGTGACCAATAGTCGATGCCGCCGGTGATGTTATACAGGTCGGAAAAACCGCGTTGTTCCAGAAACTGGCCCACGGCCACGCTGCGCTGTCCGTGATGGCACAGGATGGCCAGCGGGGTGTCTTCGTCCGGCAGTTCTTCCAGACGCTGCGTGAACTGGCTCATCGGAATGTGCAGCAGGGTGAAATCCTGCTGCCCGGCCTGTGCCTGCACATTGGCGGCTTCAAATTCGAAGGTTTCCCGCACATCCAGCACCACCGGCGCCTGGCCGGCGGCACGCACGCTGTCGGCCCAGGCGCCTACCTGGTCGGGGGACAGTTCCTGAAAAGCCATGTCAGAAACGGAAGCTGCTACCGGTTTCGGGGATGTTTTCGAGGCGCTGCAGGTTGATGTCCCACGGCGTGGTGGTGCTGAAGCTGGTTTCGCTCTCGCGGGTGGTGATTTCGGCGCGCATCATGGGTTCGCTGCCGACCACGGCAATCAGGCGGCCACCCAGGGCCAGTTGATTCAACACGCTATGAGGCACGGCGGGGACCGATCCACACAGCACGATGGCGTCGAACGGGCCACCCGACAGGGCGCCCTGGAAGCCGTCTCCGGCACGCACATTGACGTTCAGGACGCCGGCACGGGCCAGGTTGGCGCGCGCCATCTCGGCCAGTTCGGGATGAATGTCGTACGCCAGCACGGTGCCGGCACAGCGGCCCAGCAGCGCGCTCAGGTAGCCGGAGCCGGCGCCGATCTGCAACACGCGGTCGGTGGGTTTGAGCTGAAGATCCTGCACCAGGCGTGCCTGTACGCGCGGTGCCAGCATGACCTGACCGCAAGGCAGCGGGATTTCCAGATCCATGAAAGCCAGGCTGCGGTGTTCGGCGGGACAGAAATCCTCGCGCTTGACCTGTTCCAGCAGATCCAGCACATGGTCATCCAGTACGTTCCAGGTACGAACCTGTTGCTGGATCATGTTGAAACGGGCTTGTTCGATGTTCATGCTTGCTCCGGCCCGCACCTGCGCAGGGCGGCGTGATGGTGGTAAAGACAAAAGGCCATTTTAGCGTAACGCACCGGCCCCGAACGGCTCTGCGACCCGTAGGCACGTTGACCGGCCCTGGGCTATCATCCATCCACCTTATGGCAACTCAGGATGCGAGTCATGGACAATCAACACGACAGGCAGATCGACACCATCACGCTGGGCGGCGGCTGCTTCTGGTGCACGGAGGCCGTGTTCCAGCAGGTGCGTGGCGTGCTGGCTGTGGAAAACGGTTACAGCAATGGCAATGGCCAGCCGGTCAGTTACGAGCAGGTCTGCAGCGGCGATACCGGCTATGTGGAAGTGGTGCAGCTTCGGTTCGACCCGGCAGTGGTCAGTCTGCCTACCTTGCTGGATATCTTTTTTGCCGTACACGATCCCACCAGCCTGAACCGGCAGGGTGCCGATGTGGGCACGCAATATCGCAGCGGCATTTATTGCCAGGACGAACTGCAGCGCGAGGACGTGCAGGCCTGGGTGGACAGCATGCGCCCGCTGTTCGAGCGTCCGGTCGTGACGGAGGTGCTGCTGCGCCAGCATTACCAGCGCGCCGAAGATTACCATCAGAATTACTTCGTGCAACATCCCCACCAAGGCTACTGCGCCATGGTGGTGGTGCCCAAGGTGGACAAGTTCCGCAGCGTATTTGCCGACTGGCAGCGCTGATCAGGGCGCCAGCCGTTCGCGCAGCCAACTGCTGTCGGGCTGCTTGCGGTAGCGCAGGCGGTCGTGCAGCCGGCTCTTGCGGCCTTGCCAGAATTCCCACTGGTCGGGCACCAGGCGGTAGCCGCCCCAGTGCGGCGGACGCGGCGGATGCAGCAGGAAGCGGGCGCCGTACTGCGCTGCGGCCGTGACCAGTTCGGTGCGGCTCTCGATCACCTGGCTTTGCGGGCTGGCCCAGGCACCCAGGCGGTGGTCCAGCGGGCGCGACTGGTAATAGGCGTCGCTTTCGGCGGCATCCACCTGTTGCACGCGCCCTTCGATGCGTACCACGCGCTCCAGCTCGATCCAGTGAAACTGCAAGGCGGCAAAGGGGTTGCCGGCCAGTTGCCGGCCCTTGCGGCTATGGTAGTTGGAATACCAGACAATGCCGCGCTCGTCATAGTCCTTGATCAGCACGATGCGCGTACTGGGGCGCAAATCGTTTCCTACGGTGGCCAGGGTCATGGCGTTGGGCTCGGGCACCTGCGCGTGGATCGCTTCCTTGAGCCACAGGGTAAATTGCAGCAAGGGATCGGCGTTGGAGGCTTCTTCGTTCAGCTCGGCGCGTTCGTAGCTTTTGCGCAGTGCGGCAATTTCGGGGTGGGTGGCTGTCATGGCTGTGTAAGCGGATATCAATGTTGATACTTTACAATAGCCGGCGACCCATGGCCGCAAGTTGTGGCTATGCCCCGATTCCCTTCGATTCCACTTTTGGAGCAAGCATGTCCTTTTCATCGCAAGACAACGACAAAGAACAAAACGCCGTCACTGGCTTCGTGGTGGGCAGTGCCGTGCTGCTGGCTATTGCCGTTTCCCTGTTTTTCGGCCTGTCCAAGGCGGGGGTGATCGGTGGTCACAAGCAGGCTGCGGCTTCTGCGGCCGTGTCGGCGCCTGCACCGGCGCAAGGCGCTGGCGCGGATGAAGCCAGCGTGAAAGTCGTGGACGGCGTGGTGCGCTTCTACTTTGCCAGCGGCAAGGCAGATATTGCCACTGGCGCCAAGGAGGCCCTGGCAGACGCCGTGGCCGCTGCCAAGTCCGGCAAGAAGCTGGTGCTCAGTGGCTATCATGACAGCACCGGCAGCGCCGAGAAGAACGCCGAACTGGCAAAAAAACGCGCTGTTGGCGTGCGTGACGCCCTGCTGGCCGAAGGCGTGGCCGAGTCCAGCATCGAGCTGAAGAAACCCGAAGCCATGCCCAACACCAAGGGCAGCGATCCCGAAGCCCGCCGCGTGGACGTGAGCGTCCAGTAATCCCGGGACGCCAGCCAGTCTGGCAACTCCCAAGCCCAAACGCCTGCCACTGTATGGTGCCAGGCGTTTTGTTATGCCTGCCCATGTGGAGGGGCAGGCCGATGCGGGCAGGTGGACGGTCAGAACTTGTGCATGCCTTCGTATTCGGCGCGCTGGATCAACTCGATCTTGTAGCCATCGGGGTCTTGCACAAAGGCAATGATGCTGGTGCCGCCCTTGACCGGGCCGGCTTCACGGGTCACGGTGCCACCGGCAGCCTTGATTTTCTCGACCGCGGCATGGGCATCCGGCACGCCGATGGCCAGATGACCGTAGGCGGTGCCCAGCTCGTAGCTGTCGGTGCCGTAGTTGTAGGTCAGTTCCAGTTCGGCCTGGGCCGGATTGGCTTCAAAGCCCAGAAAGGCCAGCGTGTACTTGTATTCCGGGTTATCGGCAGTGCGCAGCAACTGCATGCCCAGCACCTGGGTGTAAAAATCGATCGAGCGTTGCAGGTCGCCAACGCGCAGCATGGTGTGAAGAATTCGCATGGGTGGGGTAGAAGAGTCCAACAAGGCTGACACCGGCACTGGCCGCTGCCACAGGACCAAGTGTGCCACAGGCACGGGATGGTGCTGACGGAGCGGCTGCTTGTAGGCAGGCTGCAGAGGGGGATAAAAAAACGGCTGGATCGCTCCAGCCGCTTGGGCGTGTGCCTCAGGCCAGCGAGGGTTTAGCCACGCCAGCCGCCAAAGCCGCCGCGATTGCCGCCACGTCCGCCGCCACCGCCACTGCGATTGCCAGCGCGACCACCGCCGCTGCGGCGGATGCTATCCACGCTGGTGCGCAGGGGATCGGGCTGGCCCCCGTTGCCGGTGTTGCGCGGTACGCCAAACTCGCCGCCATGCAGCTTGAAGGGGGCGCTTTCATGCGAGCGCGGCTGCATCTCGTCGCCGGAGCGCTGCTGGGAACGGTCCTGCGGGCGGCCTTGTCCCTGGCGTGCCTGGCGCGGTGGGCGGCTGCCCCGGGTATTGCCGGCATCTTGCATGCCCTCGCTGCGCTGGACACTGCCTCCATTGCGGGAACGGCTGCGGCGGCGGCGCGTGCCCTGCTGGTCACCCTCCTGCTGCGCAGTAGCGCCATTGGTGGTGATCAGGCCGTCATCCGTGCCGGCAGGGGCATCTGCAGGCGCGGCTTGTGGCTTGCGTGCCTGGCCACCCTGGCGACCGCCTCCCTTGTTCTCGCGGATGCGCTGCATCATTTCCTGGCGCGCAGCCTTGGCGGCGGCCTGCATCACTTCACGTCCTGGGGGGCGGCCGGCGCCGCCCCACAGGGTCTGGCGGCCCATGGCGATCGGCTCGGCGCGTTCGCCTTCTTCGGGACCGAAGCCTTCGATGAACTGCACTGGGATCTGCTGGCGGGTGAACTTCTCTACCGCGTGCATGAAGCCCTCTTCATCCAGGCACACCAGGTTGATGGCAGTGCCGCTGGCGCCGGCGCGACCGGTACGGCCGATACGGTGCACATAGTCTTCGGAGATGTTGGGGATTTCGTAATTGACCACGTGCGGCAGGTCGTCGATGTCGATGCCACGCGCTGCAATGTCGGTGGCCACCAGCACGCGCAGCTCACCGCTCTTGAAGCCGGCCAGCGCCTGGGTGCGCGCGGTCTGGCTCTTGTTGCCATGCAGCGCCATGGCGCTGATGCCCTGCTTGTTCAGGAATTCGGCCACGTGGTTGGCGCCGAATTTGGTGCGGGTGAAGACCAGCACCTGGTTCCAGTTCTGCTCTTGGATGATGTGCGCCAGCAGTGTCTTTTTCTTGTTGCGGCCCACCGGGTGGATCACCTGGGTGATGCGCTGCACCGTGGTGTTGCGCGGGGTCACCTGCACTTGTTTGGGATCGTGCAGCAGAGTCTGGGCCAGCTCGCGGATGTCATCGCTGAAGGTGGCGCTGAATAACAGGCTTTGCTTGTTGCGTGGCAGCAACGCCAGTACCTTCTTCACGTCGTGGATGAAGCCCATGTCGAGCATGCGGTCGGCTTCGTCCAGCACCAGGACTTCGACGCTGCCCAGATCGAGGGCACCCTGGCCCTGCAGGTCGAGCAGGCGGCCGGGAGTGGCGACCAGCACGTCCACGCCTTTTTTCAGGCGCTGAATTTGCGGGTTCATGCCGACACCGCCAAAGATGACGGTGGAGTGCAGTTTCAGGTTTTTGCCATACTGCTGTACGGATTCCTCTACCTGTGCGGCAAGTTCGCGCGTGGGGCACAGCACCAGTGCGCGCACCTGACCGGGCGCGGCCGGGGCGCCTTCGCTCAGGCGCTGCAGCATGGGCAGGGTAAAGGCAGCGGTCTTACCGGTGCCGGTCTGGGCGCCCCCCAGCAGGTCATGGCCTGCCAGAACCAGCGGAATGGCCTCGGCTTGAATGGGGGTGGGCTCGGTATAACCCAGATCGTGCACGGCGGAAACGATGGCCGGTGCCAATTGCAATTCTTCAAATGTCATTTTTGGTGGCGCCTGTGGCGCTAGGGAAGCAAGGCAGCCTTGTGCGCAGGAAGCGCAACCAGTGCGGACAGCCGTAAAAATACCGTGCCAAGCAGCGGGTACGAAACCGGCTGTTCCAGAGTGCGCGGCGGACAGCATGGATGCTGGTTGCCAGATACTGGTTGCCGGCAACAGCTTATATTGTCGCACGAATCCGTCTGGATGTGACGAAAAGGCGATAATGCCGGTATGTACGTCCGTGCCGACCGGCCGGCCTTGTCATTCAATGTTCAGGACAGCATGGGCACCTCCACCTTCGGCTACAACAGCAAGGAAGACCGGATCTGGGTCAGCAATTCAGCATGGAAAGAGCGCATCTGGATCACGCGTCGTCAGGTGCAGGACATGCTCGGAACGCTGGCGCGCACGCTAGAACAAGCTGCAACCGGCGAAGGGGACAGCCAGGAACTGGCCGGGAGGGCGCACGACGCCGCCATCAACCATGCGCCGGCCGGCACGTCCGGCAAGCCGTTGCAGCTGGGGCGGGATACCGCGGCGCAGGCCGCCGAGGCCGACTATCTGTTGTGCACCGGCATGCTGGCCATCCGTGGCATGGATGGCGTTCAGGTGCAGTTGCAAACGCCGCAAGGCACGCGTGTCATCAAGTTTGATGTGGCGAGCATGCACCGCTGGGCGCACGCCTTGCTGCTGGTAATCCGGCAGGCAGACTGGGATCTGCCGCAGGTGCCTGCATGGCTTGCGCGCAGCTACCTGCCGCCAGCACTGCAGGCCATCCTGGATCAGCCGCTGCCCGGACTGGAAGACGAGGACCCGGACGACGAGGGCTATCCCCCCGCGTTGTCCTGACGGGTTGCACAGACAGCATTTTTGTTTTTTTGTATAGGAATACACACCAGCCATGGCCCAATACGTTTACACCATGAACCACGTCAGCAAGATCGTGCCACCCAAGCGGCAGATCCTGAAGGACATTTCGCTGTCGTTTTTCCCCGGTGCCAAGATCGGCGTGCTGGGCCTGAACGGCTCCGGCAAGTCCACACTGCTGAAGATCATGGCCGGCATCGACAAGGAAATCGAGGGCGAAGCCATGCCCATGCCCGGGCTGGACATCGGCTACCTGCCGCAGGAACCGCAGCTCAACCCCGAGCACACGGTGCGCGAGGCCGTGGAAGAGGCCATGAAGGAAGTCAATGACGCGCGCGTGCGTCTGGAAGAGGTCTACGCTGCCTATGCCGAACCCGATGCCGACTTCGATGCCCTCAGCGAAGAGCAGGGCAAACTGGAAGCGATCATCGCCGCGGCCGGCACCGACAGCGAGCACCAGCTCGAGATTGCCGCTGACGCGCTGCGCCTGCCGCCGTGGGATGCCGTGATCAAGAACCTGTCCGGTGGTGAAAAGCGCCGCATTGCGTTGTGCAAGCTGTTGCTGTCCAAGCCCGACATGCTGCTGCTGGACGAACCGACCAACCACCTGGACGCCGAATCGGTCGAATGGCTGGAAATCTTCCTGCAGCGCTTCTCCGGCACTGTCGTGGCCATTACCCACGATCGCTACTTTCTGGACAACGCCGCCGAGTGGATTCTGGAACTCGACCGTGGCCACGGCATTCCGTGGAAGGGCAACTACAGCACCTGGCTGGAGCAGAAGGAAGCGCGCCTGGAGCAGGAGCAGAAGTCCGAAGACGCCCGCATGAAGGCGATGAAAAAGGAACTCGAGTGGGCGCGCCAGAACCCCAAGGGCCGCCAGGCCAAGAGCAAGGCCCGCCTGGCCCGCTTTGAGGAACTGAGCGATTACGAATACCAGAAGCGCAACGAGACGCAGGAAATTTTCATCCCGGTGGCCGAGCGCTTGGGCACCGAAGTGATCGAGTTCAAGGGCGTGAGCAAATCCTTTGGCGATCGCCTGCTGATCGACAACCTGAGCTTCAAGGTGCCGGCCGGTGCCATCGTCGGCATCATCGGCCCCAACGGTGCGGGCAAGTCCACGCTGTTCAAGCTGGTGGCTGGCATCGAGCAACCCGACACCGGCGAAGTGACCATCGGCAAGACCGTGCAGATGGCGTTCGTCGACCAGAGCCGCGACAGCCTGGCCAACGATAAGACCGTCTGGGAAGACATCTCCGGCGGCCTGGACATCATCACCGTAGGCAAGTTCCAGATGCCGAGCCGCGCCTATTGCGGCCGCTTCAACTTCAACGGCGGCGATCAGCAGAAAAAGGTCGGCATGCTGTCGGGCGGTGAGCGTGGCCGACTGCACCTGGCCAAGACGCTGATGCAGGGTGGCAACGTGCTGCTGCTGGACGAACCCTCCAACGACCTGGATGTGGAAACCCTGCGCGCGCTGGAAGACGCACTGCTCGAGTTTGCCGGCAGCGTGATGGTGATCAGCCACGACCGCTGGTTCCTGGACCGCATCTGTACGCACATTCTGGCGGCCGAAGGCGATTCCCAGTGGGTGTTCTTTGACGGCAACTACCAGGAATACGAGGCCGACAAGGTCAAGCGGCTGGGCGAAGAGGGTGCCAAGCCCAAGCGCATGCGCTACAAGGCGCTGAAGTAAGCGGCGTTCTCGCAGAACATGAGGGGCTGCTGTGGGGCGCCACCCGGCAGCGGCTCCCTTGATTTTTCGGGGGCCTGGCGCAAGATGCGGGTAGCCCACAGACGAACATCATGGAGGATTTTGGTGTGGATTGGCTGAGCGTGGACAAGGTGCAGCCTATGCTGCAGGCAATACTCGGCCTGCTCCTGCTGGGGGTGGGCGCGATCGTGTTGCAGTGGCTGCTGCGCGTGTTTGTCATGCGGCCGCTGCTGCGCCTGGGAGCCGCGCAGAATGGCATCTTTGCGGTGCTGCTGCATCGTGAAGTATTGCGCCGCTTCGTTCAGATCGTGCCGCCGTTCGTGGTGTATCTGGGCATTCGTCTGGTGCCGCATCTGCCCGAGGTGCTGTGGCGGGTGGTCGAAAATGTTGCGCTTGCATTGACCGTGCTGGCGGTGGCGCGGGTGTTGTTCCGCATGCTCGATGCCGCCATGCAGATGTATGCGGAGCGTGGGCTGGCATCCAGCGGCCACGTGCGCACGCGCTCGATCAAGATGTACATTCAGGGTGGCCAGCTGTTCATCGGGCTGGCGTCCCTGGTGATCATGGTGGCGGCATTGTCCGACAAATCACCTCTGATCGTGATGTCGGGTCTGGGTGCCATGTCGGCAGTGCTGATGCTGATTTTCCAGGACACCATCCGCTCGTTTGCCGCCGGCGTGCAGATCGAGGGCAACGACATGCTGCGCGTGGGCGACTGGATCGAAATGCCGCAGGCGGGCGCCGACGGTACCGTGATCGATGTAGCTCTCAATACGGTCAAGGTGCAGAACTGGGACAAGACCATTGTCACCATTCCTACCTGGAAGCTGATGAGCGACAGCTTCAAGAACTGGCGCGGCATGAGTGAATCCGGTGCGCGGCGCATCAAGCGCGCACTGCAAATTGACGCTGGATCCATTCATTTCCTGAGTGATGAGGAAATTGCGCGTCTGGGGCGTATCAAGCTGGTGGCTGACTACATGCGTGAAAAACGCGATGCGGTGCGCGTGTCACGCGCCATGGTGGCATCCGAGCTGGGCCAGGAGATGGGAAGCGTTCCCATCAATCAACGTCGTCTTACCAACGTGGGCACCTACCGTGCCTACGCTCTGGCTTATCTGAAGGCGCACCATTTCATCCGCCAGGATCTGACCGTGATGGTGCGCATGATGCAGCCCACCGATGCAGGCATTCCGCTCGAGCTGTACTGCTTTACCAACATCACGAATTGGACGGATTACGAGGCCATTCAGTCCGACATTTTTGACCATCTGCTGGCCGTCTTGCCGGAGTTTGGCCTGCGTGTATTCCAGAATCCGAGCGGCGGTGGAATCAGCGACGCCCTGGCAGAATGGCGCGCGCTGAATTTGCAGCAAGTCCGGGAGCTGGCGGCGGTTGCGCGCGCCGCGCCAGGGGCTGTCGCACCGGAATCGGTGTCTGGCACTGATACAAACGTGGATTCGGACACCAAGACAGCCTGATGTGACTGTTGCAGCTTGGCAGGAAGGAACTCAGGCCGCCTTGGCGGAGCGGGGAATCACGGCCATCGTCACGCGTGAGACGCACACCAGTTTGCCTTGCTCATTGACGATGCGTACCTCCCATACCTGGCTGGTGCGTCCCAGGTGCAGCGGCCGCGCGGTGCCGGTAACCCAACCTTCGGTGACACCGCGCACGTGGTTGGCGTTGATCCCTTGGCCAACAGTCATGAATTGCGCCGAATCCAGGGTATGTACCGCAGCCAGAGAGGCAAGTGTTTCGGCCAGCAAAGCGGAAGCGCCGCCATGCAGCAAGCCGAACGGCTGGCGGGTGCGCGCATCCACCGGCATGCGCCCTGCGAGATAGTCATCACCAATCTCGGTGATGGTGATGCCCAGATGGCCCACGGCGCATTCCTGGCACATGGCATTGGCAGTTTCCGTAGAAAAATCGTCAAACCAGATATGCATTGGTGTACATCTAGATACCAGAGAAAACCGCTATCTTATTATGAAATGATTGGCTGCGAGGTGCATTGCAGCTAGTATTGATGGCAACATATCGGAAGTAATAAGGGATGTCTCTGCAACGGTCGGCAAGCAGGACGGCAAGGACTATGAGTTACTTTGACACCGAGACGCGAGGAGAGGGGGTGGCGTTTGAGCTGCACGCTGTCCCATCGACGCTGTGCATTCCGCTGGCGGGGCGTGCCTTGGGCGACCGCATCTTTCCCTCCATGGCGGTTCATGACCAGTATGCTGCAGCCACCCTGCATGCCCTTGGCGACGATGGCTCGCGTTGGGTTACCGATCGCTACAGCGTCTGGGGCGTGCTGGCGCGCACGCGTTTCGTGCGCGAACAGGCGCAACAGTTCATGCAACAGCATCCCAAGGCGCATTTCGTCAATATCGGGTGTGGCCTGAGCCAGTATTTTCAGTGGCTCGACAATGGCCAGACGCGCATGACCGACGCAGATCTGCCCGAGGTGGTGGCGTTGCGCGAGCAGCTGCTGCCGCCGCTCAATGCACGCCAACGCACCGTGGCGCTGGATCTGACGGATGACGACTGGTGGCAGCGTCTGCATCTGCCGCAGCGCAAGGGTCAGCCTCTGTTCCTGATCATGGAAGGAGTCAGCATGTACCTGGGGCGCGAACAGGTCATGGCAATTCTGCGTACGGTGGGCGCCAATGCGCCACCGGGGTCCGTCATGGTACTGGATGCCTTGTCGTGGCTGGCCATGGGCGATGCGCGCTGGCACCCCAGTCTGCGCAGGACTGGCGCGCATCTGACCTGGGGGCTCAAGCGTCAGGGCGAGTTCGGCGAAGCCCATCCGAATCTGCGCGTTGCCCAGGTTTGCGACGTTATGTCAGGTTACGACTGGGCCAATGCCATGTGCTGCGTGGGGTTCACGATGATGACAGGCGTGCCATTTTACGCCTTGTATGTGCTGCAGGTGCAATAAGCCGCCAGGTGCATACCTGACGGCAGTCGGCGTCAGACCTCGACAATGACCTCGATTTCCACGCACGCGCCCATGGGCAACTGGGCGACGCCGAAGGCGCTGCGCGCGTGCGCGCCGATTTCCTTGCCAAATACCTCGCCCAGAAACTCGCTGCAGCCATTGGTGACGAGGTGCTGCTCGGTGAAGTCGGAACTGGAATTGACCAGACTCAACACCTTGACCACGCGCTTGATCTTGTTCAGATCGCCGATGGCGGCGTGCAGCGTGCCCAGCAGGTCGATGGCGACCAGTCGTGCGGCTTCGGCGGCGGCGGCAGTGTCCATGTCCTTGCCCAGCTGGCCCTTGATGACCTGACCGTCCCGTTTGGGTAGGTGGCCGCTCAGGAAGACCAGATTTCCGCTTTGCACGAAGGGCACATAGGCAGCAGCAGGGATTGCCACGGGCGGCAGAGTGATATTGAGCGACTGGAGCTTGGCATAAACGTCGGACATGAGGTCTCCTGAAGAAAACGGGAATGAATCTGCAGATTGTAGTCCCCGCAGGCACCGGCAGTAGAGGTGCGGAAAGGGCACGCTATCATGCATGAGTGAATACAAAAATACTAAAAATAACTGCGGGCATGCTGCCTGGCAGTTCCCCATCTGTCACCTTGGCCGGATTGGCGTGGCTGGCCGGGACTGCCGTGCAATTGACTCAACCCGTCTTGTGGAAGGCCGGCACCTATCAGGCCTTGCTGGCTGTTGGCGTGGCGGTGCTGGTCTTGTATTTTGGGCGGAAGTTATGCGCGCCCGGCTGGCTGTATCTGGCGCTGGTGGCAACGGCCATGGGTTCCGCGGGATGGCGTGCCACGCATTACCAGATGCAGCAGCTGCCAGACGGCCTGCAAGGTCAGGCGTTGGAGCTGGTTGGCGTGGTCAGCGGGCTACCGCAATGGCGAGCCGATGGCGCACGCTTTGTGTTTGAGGTGGAGCAGGCTAGTCTGCGCGGGCAGCCTGTGCGGGTGCCGCAACAATTGAGCCTGGGGTGGTTTGCGCCACGTGATACGACGGCAGAACCCGCACCGCAGGCTGACTGCCAGATGTGTGTGCAGCCAGGGGAACGTTGGCAATTCACGGTGCAATTGCAACAACCGCACGGCCTGCGTAATCTGCATGGATTTGATCTGGAACTCTGGATGTGGGAACAGGGTCTGGGGGCCAGCGGGGTGGTGCGCGCCGAGCCGGCGCCAGCCCTGCTGCGTCCGGCTGCCTGGCGGCATGCGCCGGTGGACATGGCGCGGCTGCAGGTACGGGAACGGCTGCTGGCGCGTCTGCAGGCACGCGGTGGCGATGACAGTGGCAATGACCGTGACATGCGGCGCAGTGCTGGCGTACTGGCGGCGCTGGTGATGGGGGATCAGTCGGCCATTGAACGTGACGACTGGGAAATTTTCCGCATTACCGGAGTGGCGCATCTGATGAGCATTTCCGGGTTGCATGTCACCATGTTTTCATGGCTGGCAGCAGGCCTGGTCGGCTGGCTGTGGCGGCGCACTGCACGCTGGGGGTGGCCGTGCTGTCTCTGGCTGCCCGCGCCGCAGGCGGCACTGTGGGCGGGCGCCTTGCTGGCCTGGGCCTATGCCTTGTTCAGCGGCTGGGGCGTACCGGCACAGCGCACCGTATGCATGCTGATCGTGGTGGCGTGGCTGCGGCATGGCGGGCGTCAATGGCCATGGCATGCGGTTCTGGCGGTGGCTGCCTGGGCCGTGGTGGTGCTGGATCCGTGGGCGTTGCTGCAAGTCGGGTTCTGGCTGAGTTTTGCAGCGGTCGGCATCCTGTTCCTGTCCGGGGAGCGGGCACAAGAGGTTGTGCCCGAAGCAGGCTGGATCCAGCGCATGCAGGCGGCGGTGCTCGCGTTTGCCTGGCAGCAGTGGGTGGTATTGCTGGCGCTCACGCCGCTGGCGATGCTGATGTTTGCGCAGTTCTCCGTGGTGGGCATTTTTGCCAATGCCGTGGCGGTGCCGCTGGTCACGGTGGTGGTGACGCCGCTGGCCATGCTGGGCGTGTTCTGGCCGCCGCTGTGGACAGGGGCGGCGGCTGCCGTGCATGCGATGATTCAGGGGTTGGAATGGCTGGCTGCCTTGCATTGGGCCAGTTATGGCGCGGCGCTGGCTCCGCTGTGGGTTGGTGTGGCAGGGTTGTCCGGGGGCATCCTGCTGGCGTTGCGGCTGCCATTGGCGTGGCGACTGCATGGGCTGGTGCTGCTGTTGCCGGTGCTGAGCTGGCAGGCGCCGCGTCCGCCGCCGGGTGAGTTTGAAGTCATCATGGCTGATATCGGGCAGGGCGGTGCAGTGCTGGTGCGCACCGCCAGCCACAGCCTGATGTACGATGCCGGGCCGGCCTGGAGCCAGGGCAATGATGCCGGGCAGCGCGTACTGCTGCCCTTGCTGCGCGCACTGGACGAGCAGCCGGACATGCTGCTGCTTAGCCATACCGACAGCGATCATGCCGGCGGTATCGGGGCGTTGCGGGTTGCGTATCCGCAGGCGCAATGGCTGGGCGCGGCGCTCCCCGACGAAGCGCTGCGCCAGCAAGGCATGCAAGCTTGCATGGTGGGGCAGAAGTGGCGCTGGGACAACGTCGATTTCGAGATCCTGAATCCGCAGGCGCAGGACTACACACCGGGTGCTTCCTCGAACGGTTTGAGCTGCGTGCTGCGCATCAGCAATGCCCGGCGCACGGCGCTGCTGGTGGGCGATGTGGAGCTGGAGCAGGAACAGGCGATGGTGGCGCGCGTGCCGGCACAGCGCTTGCGTGCCGACTTGCTGCTGGCAGCCCATCATGGCAGCAAGACCTCGACTGGCGATGCATGGCTTCAGGCCGTGCAGCCGCAGTGGACCTTGATCCAGCATGGCTATCGCAATCGCTATCGGCATCCGCACGACCAGGTGCTGCAACGTCTGCTGCGTCACGCCACGCAGATCGTGCAAACAGACCAGTGCGGTGCGGCCCGCTGGCAATCGGTGGACAACCAACTGCAATGCGAACGCGAAACACACAGGCGCTATTGGCAACACCTGATCCCTCTGCCGGAGGTGCGCCGTCAGGTTGAAGCAGGGCGGGAAAGTTGAAATAGGCATGCATTTTTGCAGGCGTGGCAACGCTTCGATGCTATGCTGCCCTCACATCCATGAGCCACGGAATGACCGGCATGCCCGCCTTCGACGAAATGTACCCGTCCCTGCCGTATGCGCAGGCGGCACCGCGCCCGCACTATGCAGAATACGCACGTTGGCTGGCGCGGCAGTCAGAGTACGATCTGGCGCAATTGCGCGCCGAGGCCGAGTTTGTCTTTCGCCGCATGGGTATCACGTTTGCCGTGTATGGCGAAAAGGATGAAGGCGGTGCCGGCAGCGAGCGCCTGATTCCGTTTGACCTGGTGCCCCGCATCATTCCGGCCGCAGAATGGCAACGGCTGGAGCGGGGCCTGGTGCAGCGCGTGCGTGCGCTCAACCACTTTATCCACGATGTCTACCATGGTCAGGAGATTCTGCGCGCGGGGGTGATGCCGGCCGAGCCTGTGTTGCGCAACACGCATTTCCGGCCGCACATGGTGGGGGTGCATGTGCCGCACCGCGTCTATTCGCACATCAGCGGTATCGACTTGGTGCGCGCCACCCAGGGGCCGGACGAGGGTCGTTACTTTGTGCTCGAAGACAACTTGCGCGTGCCCAGCGGTGTGAGCTACATGCTGGAAAACCGCAAGATGATGATGCGCCTGTGTCCCGAGCTGTTTGCCCTGCATCGGGTGGCGCCGGTGGCGCACTATGCCGATCTGCTGCTGGAAACCCTGCGCGAGTGTGCGCCTGCGGCAGTGGCGGATCCTACTGTGGTGGTACTCACGCCCGGCATGTACAACAGCGCCTATTTTGAGCACGCCTTCCTGGCGCAGAGCATGGGTGTCGAGCTGGTCGAGGGCCAGGACCTGTTCGTGCAGGATGACTTTGTTTACATGCGTACCACTGCAGGGCCGCAGCAGGTGGACGTGATTTATCGGCGCCTGGATGACGATTTTCTGGATTCTGAAGTGTTTCGCGCCGACTCCGCGTTGGGTTGCGCCGGCCTGATGCGCGCCTATCGGGCCGGGCACGTCGGCATTTGCAATGCGATTGGCACCGGCATTGCCGACGACAAGTCGATCTACCCCTATGTACCGGACATGATCGCGTTTTACCTTGGCGAAAGACCGCTCTTGTCCAATGTGCCGACCTGGCTGTGCCGTCAACCGGAAGATCGTGCCTATGTACTGGCGCACCTGGAAGAGCTGGTGGTCAAGGAGGTGCACGGTGCTGGCGGCCACGGCATGCTGATCGGGCCGCTTGCCAGCAAGCGCGATATCGAGGCATTCCGCACGAAAATCAGGGAGCAGCCAGAGCAATACATTGCACAGCCCACGCTCAGCCTGTCTACCTGCCCGACCTTTGTCGATGCGGGAGTGGCACCGCGCCACATCGATCTGCGCCCCTTCGTGCTCAGTGGCAAGGACGTACGCATGGTGCCTGGCGGCTTGACGCGGGTGGCACTGACGGAAGGCTCGCTGGTGGTCAATTCGTCGCAGGGTGGTGGCACCAAAGATACCTGGGTGCTGTAATTCGCAAAGAAAGGGCCAGTCATGCTTTCCCGCACTGCCGATCATTTGCTGTGGATGGCCCGCTACATGGAGCGCGCCGAAAATACCGCGCGCATGATGGATGTGCATTGGCAAACCGACATGCTGCCGCATTCGGCGGCGCAGACGCGGCAGGGCTGGGCCGGCCTGCTGTCCATCTGCGAATTGCTGCGCCCCTACCAGCGCCGCCAAGGCGGCATCGAAGCCGGGCGTGTCATTGAGTTCATGGCCAGCGATGCCGACAACCCGTCGTCCATCGTCGCCTGCCTGCATGCCTCGCGTGAGAATGCACGCGCGGTGCGGGGCACCTTGCCGACCGAAGTCTGGGAAACGCACAACCAGATCTGGCTGGAGGCGCGCCGCCTGCTGGCCGATGGCCTGTTGCAGCATGATCCCGGCCGCTTCTTCGAGTGGGTGAAAACGCAATCCCATCTGGCGCGCGGCGTGATTCAGGGCACCATGCAAATGGACCAGTCGCGCTATTTCATGCGGCTGGGTACTTTTCTGGAGCGGGCCGACAACACGGCGCGGTTGCTGGATGTGAAGTTCCATTCCCATCCGCAGGCCGATTGGCAGGTGCTGGGGGGGGCGCACGAGGAGCGCGACTTTTACCACTGGAGCGCCGTGTTGCGCAGCGTGTCGGCATACGAGGCCTACCGGCGTGTGTATCGCGACGTGGTCAGTGCCGAGCGTGTGGTGGCGCTGCTGACGCTGCGTCCCGACATGCCGCGCTCGATGCTGGCGTGCATGAACGAAGTGGTGGACATTCTCGATCGCCTGGGTGCCAGCAAGGAATGCAGTCCGTCATGCCGCGCGGCAGGACGGCTGCAGGCCGATCTGCAGTATGCCGAACTGGGTGAAATTCTGTCAGATGGCCTGCATCCGTATCTGACCCGCTTTCTGGAACGTGTCACCGCACTGGGTGTAACGATAGGGCGTGAGTTCCTGGGCAGCCGGGGCTGATCACAGGCGGCTGCTGCCAGCCATGCGCAGGCGGATGCGCTCGACCGCATAGCCTTTTTGCTGCAGGTGCGTCACCCACAGTGGCAGCAACTGGCGCGCCTTGGCCGCCACCGCATTGCCTGAGACGATCAGACACCACTCACCTTCTTCCACGGCGCCAAACTGGATACGGCTGCGCAGCATGGGCGGAATCAGGCTGGTGATGCAGCGCCCGCATTCCTGCGCATAGCGCAGGCGCTCCATCAAACTGCCCAGCACCGGGGCTTCCTGCATGGCCTGTTCGATACGGATGGCTTGGTGTCTGCGTTGCATGTGGCCATTATCGGTCAGCCGCGCTGCGCGCTCGTGGCGCGTGCTGATTGTTGCCGTGGTCACACTTGTACACGGCTGCTACGGATCGCAGGGCGGGCGCAATAGTAGAATCAGCAAGTTCAATCTGATTGTCGGATGTTGCGTTGCAGCATCATGGGCTTGAAGTGGTGGCCACCGGCCTCACTTGCAGCCAGGCACTCCCATTTCATAAAACAACTACAGGACATTGCCCGCCTAGCAGGGATGCAAGCGCAAGGCGGCAATGCAGATTATGGCCTCCATCCTGACCAAAATTTTTGGCAGCCGCAATGAGCGGTTGCTGAGCAAGTATCGCAAGATTGTCACGCGCGTGAATGCGCTGGAAAAGGAATTCGAACAGCTCACTGACGAGCAGATTCCGGCCAAGACAGCCGAATTCCGCCAGCGCGTGACCAGCGGCACTTCCCTGGATGACCTGTTGCCCGAGGCCTTCGCCTTGGTGCGCGAGGCCTCCAAGCGTGTCATGAAGATGCGCCACTTCGACGTGCAGATGGTGGGCGGGCTGGCGCTGCACCAGGGCAAGATTGCCGAAATGCGCACCGGTGAGGGCAAGACCCTGACCGCCACGCTGCCGGTGTACCTGAACGCCCTTACCGGCAAGGGCGTGCACGTCGTCACGGTCAACGACTACCTGGCCAATCGGGACGCGCAGTGGATGGCACGCCTCTACAACTTCCTCGGCCTGACCGTGGGCGTCAACCTGCCGCAGATGGCGCGCGCTGAAAAGCAGCAGGCGTATGCGGCGGACATCACCTACGGCACCAACAACGAATTCGGCTTTGACTATCTGCGCGACAACATGGTGTATGACGTGGCCGAGCGTGTGCAGCGCGGCTTGAACTATGCCATCGTCGACGAGGTGGACTCGATCCTGATTGACGAAGCGCGTACGCCTTTGATCATCAGCGGTCCGGCGGAAGACCAGACCGACACCTATGTCGCCATGAACCGCGTGGTGCCGCACCTTACGCGCCAGGAAGGCGAGGAAAACCTGGTCACCGGCGAAGGCGTGATCAAGCCGGGTGACTTCACGGTGGACGAAAAAGCCCATCAGGTGTACCTGACCGAGCAAGGCCACGAACACGCCGAGCAACTGCTGGCCAGCGCCGGCCTGCTGCCCGAGGGCAGCTCGCTGTACGATCCGGCCAACATCACGCTGATGCACCACCTCAATGCTGCGCTGCGTGCCGCACACCTGTACCACCGCGATCAGCACTACGTGGTGCAACAGGGCGAAAATGGCCCCGAGATTGTGATCGTGGACGAATTCACCGGCCGCCTGATGGCGGGCCGCCGCTGGAGTGACGGCCTGCACCAGGCGGTCGAAGCCAAGGAAGGGGTGCCGATCCAGGCCGAGAACCAGACCATGGCCTCGATCACCTTCCAGAACTACTTCCGCCTGTACAACAAGCTGGGCGGCATGACGGGTACCGCCGATACCGAAGCCTATGAATTCCAGGAAATCTACGGCCTGGAAACCGTGGTGATTCCGCCCAACCGTCCCAGCAAGCGGGTCGACCAGCTGGATCGCGTCTACAAGACCACACCCGAAAAGTACAAGGCGGCCATCGACGACATCCGCGAATGCCACGAGCGTGGCCAGCCGGTGCTGGTGGGCACCACTTCCATCGAAAACTCGGAAATCATCTCCGACCTGCTCCAGCACGCCGGTCTGCCGCATCAGGTGCTCAACGCCAAGCAACACGAACGTGAAGCTGAAATCGTGGTGCATGCCGGTCGCCCGGGCATGATCACGATCGCCACCAACATGGCGGGCCGCGGTACCGACATCGTGCTGGGCGGCAGCCTGGAAAAGATGGTGGCCGCACTCGAAAACGATGCCAGCCTGGATGAGGCCACGCGCGAGCAGCGCATTGCCGAGCTGCGCACCAATTGGCAAAGCGACCACGACAAGGTGACTGCACTAGGCGGCCTGCGCATCATTGCCACCGAGCGCCATGAGTCACGCCGCATCGACAACCAGCTGCGCGGCCGTTCCGGCCGCCAGGGCGATCCGGGCTCTTCGCGTTTCTACCTGAGCCTGGACGACCAGTTGATGCGCATTTTTGCTGGCGACCGGGTGCGCGCCATCATGGAGCGCCTGAAAATGCCCGAAGGGGAAGCGATCGAAGCCGGTATGGTCACGCGCAGCATCGAAAACGCGCAGCGCAAGGTCGAGGCGCGCAACTTCGACGTGCGCAAGCAGCTGCTCGAATATGACGACGTGGCCAACGAACAGCGCAAGGTCATCTACCACCAGCGCAACGAGGTGCTGGATTCGATCGGCCTGCAGGAGCAGATCGACGGCCTGCGCCACAGCAGCCTGGCGGATCTGGTGCAAGCCTACGTGCCGCACGACAGCATGGAAGAACAATGGGATCTGTCCGGCTTGGAGCAGGCACTGGCCAATGACTGGGGCGTGACGATGCATCTGCGCAGCCTGGTGGAGGGTTCCAGCAGCGTCAGCAGCGAAGACATCTTCGACAAGGTACGCGAAGAGGTGGATGCCGTATTCCACGCCAAGGTGGCGCTGGTGGACGAAGAGGCATTCCTCAATTTCGAACGCGCCGTACTGCTGCAAAGCATGGACACCCACTGGCGCGAACACCTGAGCGCGCTGGACCATCTGCGCCAGGGCATCCACCTGCGCAGCTATGCGCAAAAGCAGCCCAAGCAGGAATACAAGCGTGAAGCCTTCGAGCTGTTTGGCCAGATGCTGGATGCCGTCAAGAATGACGTGACCCGCGTGCTGATGAATGTGCAGATCCAGTCGCCCGAACAGCTGGAAGAAGCCAGCGTGCTGGAAAGCCCGGTGGGGGAAGAAGGCGGAAATATCCACATCACCTACACGTCGCCCACCGAAAGCGGCGAACCGGAGCAAAGCGGAGCCCCCGAGCTGGTTGCCATGCCGGCCGACGCTTTCGTTGGCGTAGGCCGCAATGACCCCTGCCCGTGCGGCAGCGGCAAGAAGTACAAGCACTGCCACGGCAAGCTGAACTGAGCGTACTGTTTTCAATCTGGAGAATCCCATGCCCGTCAACCTTATCCCCACGCCTGCTGCAGATCTGAGCCCGGTGGCCGGCTTGCGCATTGGCGTCGTCGAGGCCGGTGTGCGCAAGGCCAATCGCAAGGACTTGACCGTGATCCTGCTGGACGAAGGCGCTTCGGTGGGGGCGGTGTTCACGCGCAACCGCTATTGCGCCGCTCCCGTGCAGGTGTGCCGCGAGCACCTGGCCGCGCAACAGCCGGCCATCCGTGCGCTGGTGATCAACACCGGTAATGCCAATGCCGGTACGGGTGCACCAGGCCTGCAGGCGGCGCGTGACACCTGCGTGGCGCTGGCGGGCCAGCTGGGCGTGCAGCCGCAACAGATCCTGCCGTTTTCCACGGGGGTGATCATGGAAAACCTGCCGGTGGAGCGCATCGTGGCCGGCCTGCCGGCAGCCGTGGCGCAAGCCCGCCCCGACAATTGGGCGGCAGCTGCCGAAGGCATCATGACCACCGACACCCTGCCCAAGGCCTTCAGTACCCGGGCCGAGGTGGATGGCGTGGCCGTCACCGTCACTGGCATCAGCAAGGGCGCCGGCATGATCCGTCCCAACATGGCGACCATGCTGGGCTTCCTGGCCACCGATGCCAAGGTGAGCCAAAGCGTGATGGCTCAGCTGGCCCGCGAGCTGGCCGACGGTTCCTTCAACCGCATCACCATTGATGGCGATACGTCCACCAATGATTCTTTCGTGGTGATTGCCACCAACCAGGCTGCCAATGCCGAAATCACCGACCTGCAAGGCAGCGCCGGTCAGGCACTCAAGGCGGCCATGTTGCAGGTGGCGCGCCAGCTGGCGCAAGCCATCGTGCGGGATGGCGAAGGGGCCACCAAATTCATCACCGTGCGGGTGGAAGGTGGCAAGACCCAGGAAGAATGCCGCCTGGCGGCCTATGCCATTGCGCATTCTCCGCTGGTCAAGACCGCCTTTTTCGCCAGCGACCCCAATCTGGGGCGCATCCTGGCGGCAGTGGGTTATGCCGGCATCGACGATCTGGATCAGGAAAAGATCGAACTGTTCCTGGACGACGTGCATGTAGTCACGCAGGGGGGACGCAATCCCGCTTACCAGGAAGAGCAGGGCCAGCGCGTCATGAAGCAGAGCGAAATCACCGTGCGCGTGCATCTGGGCCGCGGTGAGGCCGCAGATACCGTCTGGACCTGCGATCTGAGCCACGAGTATGTGAGCATCAACGCGGATTACCGTTCCTGATTCTCTGCAGGTGCGAAGACGACCAAGGGCAGCCCAGGCTGCCCTTGTTGTTGGTGCGATGGTCTTTGGCGGCAGGCGGGGCGTTTGCCCCGGGCCTGTGGCGCCGACTTCAGTGCAGCGTATCGTTGCCTGGCAGCAGCGTGCTGCCGGCATGTACCTTGAAGAAGCCGGTGCCGACCGAGCCACGGCCGATTTCATCCACCGTGGCTTCACGTATGGAATGAATGCGGATGCGCAATTCCAGCCCGATGCCGGCCAGCGGGTGGTTGGCATCCAGGATCACGTGGTCGGGGTAGATGTCGGTGACGATGTAGAGGGCATCCTGCGGCATGTCGGTGCTGCAGCCGGCGGGCAGGGCGTGGCCATCGAAGGTCATGCCTTCTTCCAGCTCGGCCGGGAACCATTTGCGCTGCTCCAGGAACACCTTTTCTTCGTCGTAGTCGCCAAAGGCATCGTGCGGCTCGAGGTGCAGGCTGAAAGTGTCTCCTGCGCGGCGTTCCAGCAGCGCCTGCTCGATGCTTTCCAGCAGGTCATCGCCACCTACGAGAAATTCGACCGGCGTGTCCAGTTCGTCCAGCACTTCGCCGTGCTGGTCTTTCATGGTCCAGGTGAGTGCCACCACCGACTGATCGGTAACCAGGGATTTTTCTGCAGGGTTTTCCATTGCACAATTGTCCCATGAACACAGCATCCCCACTGCCCCTGTTGGGCAATTTGTCGCCGGAACAATTCATGCGCCGCCACTGGCAGCGCAAGCCCTTGCTGGTGCGCCAGGCCATTCCCGGTTTCCAGTCGCTACTCAGCCGAGGCGAGCTGGCCGCACTGGCCGCGCAGGAAGAGGTTGAGTCACGCCTGATTACCTCGGGCACCAATAAGGGCTGGACCTTTGCGCGCGGCCCCTTTGAAAAGCGCCAGCTGCCCGCCTGGAAACAGGCGCAGTGGACCCTGCTGGTGCAGGGGGTGGATCTGCACGATGACCGGGTGCATGGCCTGATGCAGCAGTTTCGCTTCATTCCCGATGCGCGGCTGGATGACGTGATGATCAGCTACGCCAGCGATGGTGGTGGCGTGGGGCCGCATTTCGATAGTTATGACGTGTTCCTGCTGCAGGCGCACGGCCAGCGCCGCTGGCGCATCGGCCGCCAGAAGGATCGCACGCTGGTGGAAGGCCTGCCAGTGCGCATCCTGGCGGATTTTCAGGCGGAAGTGGAGTTTGTACTCGATCCCGGCGACATGTTGTACCTGCCTCCGGGCTGGGCCCATGATGGCGTGGCGGTGGGCGAGTGCATGACGTATTCCATCGGTTTCCGGGTGCCGCAAAAAGGCGATCTGGCGCGCGAGTTGATGTTGCGCATGGCCGATACGGCCGCGGAAACACTGGGGGAGGCGCTGTACAAGGATGTCGGCCAGCCGGCCGTCACCCAGGCTGCGTCCATCCCGGAGGGCATGGTCGAGTTTGCCGCGCAGTCACTGGCCGCCGCGCTGAAGGATGGAGACAATCTGGCCTGCGCGCTGGGTGAATACCTGACCGAGCCGAAAGCCAATGTCTGGTTCGAAGGCCCGGCCGAGGCGCCACAAGAACTGTCCGGTGCCCTGGTGCTGGACCGCAGGTCCCGCATGCTATATGACGCACGCCATGTGTTCGTCAATGGCGAAAGTTTTCGTGCCGCAGGAAAAGATGCTCGTCTGATGCGAAAGTTGGCTGACCAGCGCATGCTGGAGGCGGGCCAGGTAAGCCAATTCAGTGCAGATGCGCAAGCCTTGTTGCTCGAATGGCTGGATTCTGGCTGGCTGCACGTGCTGCCAGCGCCACGAAGCTGACAAATTTGTTGGTTTTTTGTCAGGGTTTGTCAGCTTCGCTGGTGTTTTCCCTATAATGGCAGATGAGGTTAGGCATAGGCCTGGTTTCACTTTTACCGATTGGTAAAGACAATTTCCGGAAATTGTTTTCGAATCAAATACATTGCAAGGATGTCAGACATGAATAAGTCCCTCGTTATCGCTTCCGTGATCGCTGCTGCTGCTCTGGTTGCTTGCGGCAAGAAAGAACAAGCTGCTGTGCAGGCTGCTTCCGCTGCTACTGAAGCCGCTGCTGCTGCTTCTTCCGCTGCTTCCGCTGTGGACGCTGCTGCATCCGCAGTGACTGGCGCTGCTTCCGCTGCTGGCGAAGCTGCTTCCGCTGCTGTTGAAGCTGCTTCCTCCGCTGCTTCCAAGTAATCGGGAAGTACAGCAGTAGCCGCCACGGTCACTGCTGACGAGAAAAAAGACCACCGTAAGGTGGTCTTTTTTTGCCTGCTGTCTGAAGGGCAATCAGCCTTGCCGTGGCACCGGAACCCGCTGCCAGGGAGACGGGGCCGCAGGCGTCCAGCGCAGGATGCCTGCGCGCGGTGGCATGGCGGCATAGTCCCAGTCCGTCAGCACCATGCGCTGTAGCGGCGGTGTTGCCGTGTTGTCCAGCACGTGGTCGCCGGGGCGGTGGGTATGCCCGTGCACCAAGGTATGGCAGTGGTGAGCCCGCAGCCATGCACTGGCAGTGGCGGCATCCACATCCGCATAACCTTCCACCCCAAGCTCATTCTTGCGCGCACTGCTTTGCTGGCGCAGTTGCAGGGCCAATGCCAGCCGTTCGGCCAGCGGCCTGGACAGGACGGCTTGTTGCCAGGCGGGATCGCGCATGCGCTGGCGGAACTGCATATAGGCATGGTCGTCGATGCATAGCGCATCGCCGTGGCTGAGCAGGATGCGCTGTGCAGGCTGCTGCCATGCGAGCACACAGGGATCCTGCAGCAGCGTCAGGCCAGCACGGTGGCAGAAGTCAGGTCCCAGCAGGAAATCGCGGTTGCCATGCATCAGGTACAGTGCGCTCTGCTGGCTGGCCAGACGTAGCGTATCAGCTATCATGCGTTCGAAGGCGTGCGCCGGGCTGTCCAGCACATCATCGCCGGCCCACAGCTCGAAAATGTCGCCCAGCAGGAAGACCGCATCGGCAGGAGTGTGCTGCAGGTAATGGGCAAAGCTGCCCCAGGTGTCGCCATCTTCCTGCAGGTGCAGGTCGGACACGAAATCGACGCTGCGCCAGTGCGGCGCAGCCTGCACCAGTGTGCATGGGGTGGAGTGGCTGGTCATGGTGGTTCTGCGGCAACAAAAAGCCACGCACAGAGGGCGTGGCCGGGGAACAGGGCAGACTGCAGAATTACAGCGCCACAGCCTTTTCGATCACCACGTCATCCTTGGGCACGTCGTCGTGGAAGCCGCGGCGGCCGGTAGCCACCTTGGCGATCTTGTCGACCACCTCGCTGCCGGCAGTGACCTTGCCGAAGACGGCGTAGCCCCAGCCCTGGGCGGTGGGTGCCGTGAAGTTCAGGAAATCGTTATTGGCCACGTTGATGAAGAACTGGGCGCTGGCAGAGTGCGGCGCAGAGGTACGCGCCATGGCAATGGTGTACTTGTCGTTCTTCAGGCCGTTGTTGGCTTCGTTCTGGATTTCCTTGTTGGTTGGCTTTTGCTGCATGCCGGGGGCAAAGCCGCCGCCCTGGACCATGAAGCCTGGAATCACGCGGTGAAACACGGTGCCATCGTAGTGGCCGCTGCGCACGTATTCCAGAAAGTTGGCAACGGTGACCGGCGCCTTGTCGGCGTCCAGTTCGAGGGTGATCAGGCCATGGTTGGTGTGCAGTTCTACGGTATTGCTCATGAAGGATTCCTGTGATTGAAAGCGGACACGGCCCGCCGGACCATGCTTATTTTATCTGCGTGGCAGACTGAATGATGACAGGCCGCTTCGGCACGTCGGTCGGGAACGGGCCGGCGGCGCCGGTAGGTATGGCCTTGATGCGGTTGATGGTGGCCATGCCGCTGATCACCTTGCCGAATACCGTATAGCCGTAGAGGGCACCGGCACGCTCCAGGACAGCACGCGGCACGTTGGCGTAGACGCGGCCCTGGTATTCGAAGCGCCGCACCGGATCACCATCAGGAATCAGGACCGGATCAAGATGGGGGTTGTCCTGCACGTTGATGAAGAACTGGGCGGCCGCCGACTGGGGATCACTGGTGCGTGCCATGGCGATGGTGCCCGTGGTGTTGCGCAGGCCGGCCTTGCGTGCTTCGCGTCCTTCATGGGGGATGGGGCCACGGGTCGGACGTTCGACATAGCGGGTGTCGTAGCCGCCGCCTTGCACCATGAAGTTGTTGATCACCCGGTGAAAAATGGTGCCGTCATAGTGCTTGCTGCGTACATACTGCAAGAAATTGGCCACCGTGCGTGGCGCCTTGTCAGGGTACAGTTCCACCACGAAATCACCTTCACTGGTGACAAACTTGACCTGAGGCGTTGGAGTGCCCGCTGCAGCGAAGGCGACAGCCGGCAAGGCCAGGGAGCTGGCGGTGAGCAATCCTGCGGTTTTCAGCAGAGCACGACGAAGGAAGGGCATGCAAAGTCCTTCAAGTAAACAGTTGACGATGCGGCACATGCCGTAATGTTGCATTATCGTCCTGACGCATGCTTTTGCAGTGTGCAACCGTAAACGCTGTGTCAGCGCGCAGTGCTGTCCACTTTGGCGCGCAGCGAGGCGTTGCCTGGTTGTGTCGCCAACGCGCGTTGGTAGGTGTCATGCGCCATGCGGCGGTAGATGTCGCCCAGGTTTTCCAGTGCGGTGGTGTAGCTGGGGTTGAGCTTCAGCGCGGTTTCCAGCGATAGACGGGCGGCCTCGATATCGCCCCGTTGCGCCTGCATGGCGGCCAGGTTGTTATAGGGCTCGGGAATTTCCGGGAATTCCTGCGTCAGGTTCTGCAACAGGGCAAATGCCTCTTCCGACTTGCCCTGGGCCTGCAGGATGCGGCTTTTCAGCATGCGCATCTGCGGATCGCGCGGATTGGCCTGCAGATGGCGGTCGGCCAGATCCAGCGCAGCAGCATAATTCTTGGCGCTCAGCTGCTGTTCGACCTTGCGGTATTCGTAACCGACCAGCCCGGTCGCAGGTTTTTGTGCCTGCACGGCAGAGGCTCCGGCCAGTGCAGCCAGTGCCAGTGCGGCGGGCAGGAATTGGGAGCGGGCGGCTGAAAACAATCTGTTCATGGTGGGGGCACACGGCAATTGCCGCATGGTTCAAGCGTGAATGCAGGGGCCATTATTGCAGTTTCAGGCGCGCTCATGGGTAGGCCGCATGCTGGCAATAAGGTACCATGCGAAGTTACCAGATGCATTTTTTGAGCCGCGCGTGCCCATGCCACGCTCTTCAGGCGGCTGGCCCAGCGCCAACTTTTCATTACAGCCATGTCCCTGCGAATTTACAACACGCTGACCCGTGAGGTACAGCCGTTTGCCCCCATCGATCCCGGTCATGTCCGCATGTATGTGTGCGGCATGACTGTGTACGACCTGTGCCACCTGGGGCATGCCCGCGTGATGGTGGCCTTTGATGTGGTGCAACGCTGGCTGCGTGCCAGCGGCTACCGCGTCACCTATGTGCGCAACATCACCGATATTGACGACAAGATCATCCGCCGTGCCCTGGAAAACGGCGAAACCTTGCGCAGCCTGACCAATCGCATGATCGCCACCATGCACGAGGATGCCGATGCCCTGGGCATCGAACGTCCTACCCACGAACCGCGTGCCACCGAGTATGTGCCGCAGATGCTGTCCATCATCGGCGCCCTGCAGGGCAAGGGGTTGGCCTACCAGGCCGGCAATGGCGACATGAACTTTGCCGTGCGCAAGTTTGCCGGGTACGGCAAGCTGTCGGGCAAGTCGCTGGATGAGCTGCGTGCCGGCGAGCGCGTGGCGGTGCAGAATGGCAAGGACGATCCACTCGACTTCGTGTTGTGGAAATCGGCCAAGGAAGGCGAGCCGGACGAGGCCAAATGGGACAGCCCCTTCGGCAGCGGCCGACCGGGCTGGCACATCGAATGCTCGGCCATGAGCTGTGCCTTGCTGGGCGAGCATTTCGATATCCATGGCGGCGGCGCCGATCTGCAGTTCCCGCACCATGAAAACGAAATCGCCCAAAGCGAAGGCGCCACCGGGAATCCCTTGGCCAATGTGTGGATGCACAACGGTTTTGTGCGTGTGGACAACGAGAAGATGTCCAAGAGCCTGGGCAATTTTTTTACCATCCGTGACGTGCTGAAGGACTACGACGCCGAAACCGTGCGTTTCTTCATCCTGCGCGCGCATTACCGCAGCCCGCTCAATTACAGTGATGCGCATCTGGATGATGCCCGTGCCGCGCTCAAGCGCCTGTACACCGCGCTGAGCCTGGTGCCGGCCGAAGTGCCGGCGCAGATCGACTGGAGCGATCCGTTCGCGGCGCGCTTCCGGGCGGCCATGGACGAAGATTTTGGCACGCCGGAAGCCGTGGCCGTGCTGTTCGAGCTGGCCAGCGAGGTCAATCGGACGCAGTCGGGCGAGCGCGCCGGGCTGCTCAAGGCCCTGGGCGCCACCATCGGGCTGTTGCAGGACGATCCGCAGCGCTTTTTGCAGGGCGGTGCCGGCCTGGATGCCGCAGCCATCGAGGCGCAGATTGCCGCACGTGCCGCTGCCAAGGCCGCCAAAGACTGGGCCGAGGCCGACCGCATCCGCAAGGAACTGCTGGAGCAGGGCGTGGTACTGAAGGATTCTGCCGCAGGCACTATCTGGGAAAAGGCACTGTGATCCAGTCCGCCGTTTCCGGAGTTGCCAATACTGCGGCTGCCACGTCTGCCGAAGTTGAGCTGACTACGCCCGATTACTGGGCCGAGGCATGCAAATACCTCGGCCGGCGCGATCGTGTGCTCAAGCGCCTAATTCCACAGCACGGCGATGCCTGCCTGGCTTCGCGTGGCGATGCATTCACCACCCTGGCGCGCAGCATTGTCGGGCAGCAGATTTCCGTCAAGGCGGCGCAGTCGGTGTGGGACCGTTTCGCCGCGCTCGTGCCGGCCATGGGGTCCGAGCAGGTGCTGGGATTGCGTATCGAGGACATGCGCGCAGCTGGCCTGAGCGCACGCAAGGCCGAATACCTGATGGATCTGGCCCGACATTTCAGCACACAGCAGCTTGACCGGGCCGAGTGGCAGGCGATGGACGACGAAGCCATCATCGAGCGCCTGGTGGCCGTCCGCGGCATTGGCCGCTGGACCGCCGAAATGTTCCTGATCTTTTACCTGATGCGCCCGAACGTGCTGCCGCTGGACGACGCCGGGCTGGTCAAGGGCATCAGTCTCAACTACTTCTCGGGCGAGCCGGTCACGCGCAGCGACATGCGCGAAGTGGCACAGGCCTGGGCGCCGTATCGCAGCGTGGCCACCTGGTACATGTGGCGTTCGCTGGCGCCCTTGCCGGTGGCCTACTGAATGCAGCCCGCCAGGGAATTTACAATAGCGGCCAGCAACAAGCCCCCAGGCACGCTGGCCGGCATGCGTCAAGGAGTCTTTCCGTGAATAAACGGACCTTTCTGGATTTTGAACAGCCCATCGCCGAACTCGAAGGCAAGATCGAAGAGCTGCGCTATGTGCAAAGTGAATCGGCGGTAGATATTTCCGCCGAAATCGATCAGCTCAGCAAGAAGAGCCAGCAGCTCACCAAGGACATCTACAGCCAGCTCACGCCGTGGCAGATCACCAAGATCGCGCGCCACCCCGAGCGGCCCTACACCATGGATTACGTCAACGAAATCTTCACCGATTTCGTCGAAATGCACGGGGACCGTCACTTTGCCGATGACCTGTCCATCGTGGGGGGGCTGGCACGCTTCAATGGCCAGCCCTGCATGGTGCTGGGCCAGCAGAAGGGGCGCGATACCAAGGAGCGCGCGCTGCGCAATTTCGGCATGTGCAAGCCCGAGGGCTATCGCAAGGCGCTGCGCCTGATGAAAACCGCAGAAAAATTCAAGCTGCCGGTCTTCACCTTCGTCGATACGCCCGGTGCTTATCCCGGTATCGACGCCGAGGAGCGCGGCCAGAGCGAGGCGATCGGCCGCAACATCTTTGAAATGGCACAGCTCGAAGTGCCCATCGTCACCACCATCATCGGTGAGGGCGGTTCTGGCGGCGCGCTGGCCATCAGCGTGGCCGATGAAGTGCTGATGCTGCAGTACTCGGTGTATTCGGTGATCAGCCCGGAAGGCTGCGCTTCCATTTTATGGAAAACCGCCGAACGCGCACAGGATGCGGCCGAGGCGCTGGGCATTACCGCGCACCGCCTGAAGGCACTGGGACTGATCGACAAGATCGTGAGCGAGCCGGTGGGCGGCGCCCACACCAACCACAAGCAGATGGCCTCCCTGCTCAAGCGCGCACTGGGTGATGCGCTGCGCCAGGTCAATGACCTGAAGACCTCCGAACTGCTCGACCGTCGCTACCAGCGCCTGCAAAGCTACGGCCGCTTCAACGACACCCGCGCCGACAAGAACGGTAAGGCATAAGGCAGGTTGCCGCCATGCCTGTGCGCTGGCAGGATGCGCTTCAGTGGCCTGATGCGGACGTCGACCATGCCGCACAGGCTTGGTGGCAGGGCCTGCCGGCTCCGCGTCCGGCGGTGCTGGCCGTGGCTTTCAGCGGCGGCGCCGATTCGACAGCGTTGCTGCTGGCCTTGTGGCGGTTGGCGCAGCGCGGCGGCAAGGCGGGGCCGCAGCGTTTACTGGCCCTGCATGTGCACCATGGCCTGCAGGCTGCCGCCGATGACTTCGAACGCGCTGGCATGGCGCTGTGCGCAGCCCTGGCGCCGGCCGGTGGTGTGTTTCCGGAATGGCACTGCGGCCGGGCAAGGCTGCAATTGCAGCCGGGCGACAGCCTCGAGGCGCGTGCCCGAGAGGCCCGCTACCGCATGCTGGCCGATCTGGCACAGGCGCAGGGTGCAGAAATGGTAGTGCTGGCGCAACATGCGGATGACCAGGTCGAAAGCGTATTGCTGGCGCTGACGCGCGGCGCTGGCGTGGCCGGCATGGCCGGCATGGCCGCGCATTTCGTGCGCCATGAGGTGCCGTTTGCCCGTCCCTTGCTGTCGTTGCGCGGGGCAGATCTGCGGGACTGGCTGCGTGGCCATGGAGTGCCGTGGCAGGAAGATCCCAGCAATGCAGACCACCGCTATACCCGCAATCGTTTGCGCCACATCGTGTTGCCGGCACTCGAGCAGGCCGTGCCGACATTCCGCACCGGCATCGCACGGTCGGCGCGCCTGGCCGCCGAAGCAGATGCCTTGTTGCAGGAACTGGCGCAATCCGATTTGCAGAGCGTGGGAGTGCCTCCCCACATTGGCAGCCTGCAGCAGCTGGGCAGGGCGCGCCAGGCCAATGTATTGCGCCACTGGCTCAAGCAGCAGCATGGCGTGATCGGCAGCGAAGCACAACTGCGGGCGCTGCAGCAGGTGCTGGCTGCCTGCACCACGCGCGGGCATCGTATCCACATCCGCATCGGAGCCGGATTTGCCGTGCGTGCGGGAGACTTCCTGCAGTGGCAGGGTGCCGGTCAGGTAGATTAAAGACTGATTCAGTGTAGTGGGCTGGTGTCGCCAGCACGTTCCCGGCACCGGCGGTGCACTGGTTGCGCCGTGCTTTTGAACCCTAGAAAGCAGAGGCAGCAAAATTTGCCATTTTTCGGGTACAATGCAACCTTTGCTGGAGACGTGACCGAGAGGCCGAAGGTGCTCCCCTGCTAAGGGAGTATGCGGTGAAGAGCTGCATCAAGGGTTCGAATCCCTTCGTCTCCGCCAGATAAAGACAAAACCCCAAAGGCCAGACCGGCTTTTGGGGTTTTTTCCGTCGGCTGTCCCATGCACGGGCAGCGCGCATGATCCGGTGCCCCCAGGCAGGGTTCCGCAACCACTCAGATGCTGCATGAACTACCACACGCTTATCACCGCCCAGGCCGGGTTTGAGGCGGCCCGTCGGCTGCAGGCCCTGCCGGCCGGGCATCGTGCCGCACGTTTGCACGGCCACAGCTTCCTGGCACGCGTGCGCTGTGCCGTGGATGCCGGCTGGGCGGCGTTTCCCGGGGGAGAAGTCGATCAGCTATGCAAGCAGCTGCAGGCGAAAGTACAAGAGCTGGACTATCGTGACCTGAATGAACGGCTGGCCGAGCCGGACGATGCCACGTTGGCTCGTTGGCTGCACAGTCAATTGCAACAGCCTGGTCTGACCCTGGCGCAAACCGGCGTACGCAGCCATCCGCAGCAGGGGGTGGAGCTGAGCGCGCTGGGGCAGGCTGTGGTCTGGCGCCGCTACGTGTTCCAGTCCGCGCACCAGTTGCCCAATGTGCCGGCCGGTCACAAATGCGGCCGCATGCACGGGCATGGCTTCGAGGTGGTGCTGCATGCGCACATGCAGCCGGGGGTGGATGCCGACCGGCTCGACGCCCTCTGGGCGCCCATGCAGGCCCGGCTAGACCACGCCTGCCTGAACGATATTCCCGGTCTGGAAAATCCGACCAGCGAATGCATGTCGGCCTGGTTGTGGCAACAACTGCAGCCGCAGCTGCCTGCCTTGCTGACTGTCACGGTGTACGAAACCGCTTCCTGCGGCGCCACCTACGATGGCAGCGACTACCGCATCTGGAAGGAACTGACGCTGGACAGCGCGGTGCAGCTCATGCATGCGCCCGACGGCAGCCCGTTGCGCCGCCTGCACGGCCACACCTATACGCTGCGCCTGCACCTGTGCGCGCCGCTGAATCAGGTGATGGGCTGGACGGTCGATTTCGGCGATGTCAAGGAAATCTTTACCCCGATCTTCCGTGAACTGGATCACCATCCGCTGCATCAGCGTGCCGATCTGGCCGATTGTGATGCCGCCACGCTGGCGCGCTGGGTGCTGCAGCGCACCCGGCCGCAACTGCCGCAGCTGGAGCGGGTGGAAGTATTCGAAACGGCGGGCTGTGGCGCTTCGGTGAGCGTGGTTGCTCTTCAGATGCTGGCGGTGCAGGCATGACGTACGCGGTCAAGGAAATTTTCTATACCTTGCAAGGTGAGGGCGCTCAGGTCGGCCGCGCGGCCGTGTTCTGCCGTTTTGCCGGCTGCAATCTGTGGAGCGGGCGCGAAGAAGACCGCGCCGAAGCAGCATGCCAATTTTGCGATACCGATTTTGTCGGCGTGGATGGACAGGGCGGCGGCAAGTTTGCCACGGCGCAGTCGCTGGCGGCCGCCGTGCGTGCCCAGTGGCCGAGCAACGCTGGTGGCAAGCCGCTGGTGGTGTGTACCGGTGGTGAGCCCTTGCTGCAGCTGGATGATGCCCTGGTGCAGGCACTGCATGCGCAGGGGTTTGAGATTGCGGTGGAAACCAATGGCACCCAGCCGGCGCCGGCCGGTCTCGACTGGATTTGCGTCAGCCCCAAGGCGGATGCGCCGCTGGCGCTGACCAGCGGCAACGAGCTCAAGCTGGTCTACCCGCAACTGCTGGCCTTGCCGGAGCGTTTTGCCAGCCTGGATTTCCAGCATTTCTTCCTGCAGCCGATGGATGGGCCGCAGCAGGCGGCCAACATGAGGCGTGCCGTGGCCTACTGCATGGCACATCCGCAGTGGCGGTTGTCGGTGCAGATGCACAAGGTGGTCGGCATCGACTGAGAAGGCGGCAGGGCGGCCTCTACAATGGCTGCATGCAGTACCCGAAAAGTTCAAACGCTCCGTACCTGACCGTGGTGCGGCACGGCCAAAGCAGCTCCAATGCCGGTGGCGTCAGCATGGAAAACCACCTCATTCCATTGACGTCATTGGGGCAGCAGCAGGCGCAGGCATTGGCCACGCTGCTGCCGGCACAGCCGGCATCTGTCTATGCCTCGCCCTTCCTGCGGGCCCTGCAAACCGCCGAACCGTATGTGCAGCGTACCGGGAGCGCGTTGCACATGATGGAGACGCTGCAGGAATTCCAGATGTTCGATATGGCGCGGGTGCAGGGCATGACGGGCGCCGAGCGCCATCCGCCGGCGCAGCAGTATTGGCAGCAGGCCGACCCGCACTTGCGCATGGGTGCCGGAGCAGAGACTTTTCAGGAATTTCACCAGCGCGTGCAGGATTTCCATCAGGGTACGCTGCCCGGCTTGCCGGCCGGCACCGTGCTGTTCGGACATGGCACCTGGATGGCCATGCTGTGCTGGCAACTATTGGGCTTTGCACAAGGCGACAGCCAGTCCATGGGCATGTTCCATGTGTTTAAGCAAGGCCTGCCCATGCCCAATGGGGCGGTATACCAGCTGTATTGGCAGCATGGCCTGTGGCGTATACAAGCCGATGAGCGCTTGATGCGGAGCTTGACGTCTCATGTCTAGGCGTTGCATGGTGTTGCTGGTCTGCATGCTGGCGGGGTGCACGCAATCGTTCATGCAGCAGGCCGAGGATGGAGCGCAGGTGGCCTGCCGTGTGGTGGGCGTGCAGGATGGTGACACGCTCACCTGCCTGACGGCCGATCGGGAGAGCCTGCGTGTCCGGTTGGCGCAGATCGATGCGCCCGAGCGCAAGCAGCCGTTCGGCGCGGCCGCCAAACGCCAGCTGTCCGACAAGGTGTTTGACCGCCAGGTGCGGTTACGCGTGTCCGGCACCGATCGCTACAAGCGGACCTTGGCCGAGGTGCACGTCAACGGCGTCAATATCAATCAGGCCATGGTGCTGGATGGCTATGCCTGGGCCTACCGCGAGTACCTGAGCGATGACCGGTATCTGCGCCTGGAAAATGAAGCGCGCCAGGCCCGCCGCGGCCTTTGGCAAGATGTCGCTCCGGTGTATCCGGCTGACTTTCGCAGGCAGCAGCAGCGTCGCTGAGGCTGCTGCAGCTATCATCGTGCCTTGTTCGTGTAGCTGCGCGTAACCCGAAGCCGGGGCATGCGGCGAACAAGGAGCGGAAATTCATGAATCTGAATACCTTTTTCAAGCTGGATGCGCTGGACACCAGCCTGCGTGCGGAGGCCGTGGCCGGCCTTACCACCTTCCTGACCATGTCCTACATCATCTTCGTCAACCCGACGATTCTGGGGACGACCGGCATGGACCAGAGTGCGGTGTTCGTTGCCACCTGCCTGGCTGCTGCCATTGGCTGCCTTGTGATGGGGCTGCTGGCGAATTGGCCGATCGGCCTGGCGCCGGGCATGGGCCTGAATGCGTTTTTTGCGTTTACCGTGGTCAAGGGCATGGGCTTCAGCTGGCAGCAGGCGCTGGGCGCCGTGTTCGTATCGGGCTGCGTTTTCATACTGTTGACGGTCACCGGGGTGCGCAAGTGGCTGGTTGCGGGTATTCCGCATGCCTTGCGCAGCGCGATTGCGGCAGGCATCGGCATGTTTTTGGCCATCATTGCGCTGTCCAATACCGGTGTGGTGGTGGCCAGCCCGGCCACCAAGGTCACTTTGGGTGATTTGCACACGGCGCCGGTGGCGTTGTCGGCGCTGGGCTTTTTCCTGATCGTGGTGCTGGATTATTTCCGGGTGCGCGGCGCCATCCTGATCGGCATCCTGGCCGTCACGCTGGCAAGCATTGCCCTGGGGCTGAGCGAATTCAAGGGCGTGATGTCATTGCCGCCTAGTCTGGCACCCACCTGGTTTCAGCTGGATCTGAGCGGGGTGTTGCATGCAGGTTTCCTGCAGGTGATCCTGGCCATGGTACTGGTGGAGATTTTCGATGCCACTGGCACCCTGACCGGCGTGGCACGCAAGGCCGGTCTGCTGCCTGATGCGCGTGGCTTGTACCGTGGCGGCAGCACTGCCACGCCGCCTAATGGCGGAGAGGCCGGCCTGGGCCGTGCCTTATTTGCTGACAGCTTGGCGATTTTTTCCGGCTCGCTGCTGGGCACCAGTAGCACCACCGCCTTTGTCGAATCCGCTGCGGGCGTGCAGGCTGGGGGGCGCACCGGCATTACCGCGATCGTCGTGGGCCTGCTGTTCCTGGCGGCATTGTTCTTTGCACCGCTTGCGGCTACCGTTCCGGCGTATGCCACGGCCCCGGCACTGTTGTATGTGGCGGTGCTGATGATGCGGGAGCTGACCGAGATCGACTGGAATGATCTGACCGAGTGCGTGCCAGCCGGTATTGGGGCGTTGATCATGCCCCTGACCTATTCGATTGCAAACGGCCTGGGCTTCGCCTTCATTGCCTATTCCATCCTCAAGCTGTGTACGGGGCGTGCGCGGGAAGTCCATCCAGCGCTGTGGCTGGTGGCCGGACTGTTCCTGGCCCGTTATGCATTCTTTGGGGGGCAATGACGCTGATGTGATATGGTTAAGCAAGGGGTTTCAATGCTTATTCTCGCTTAAACATTGAGTTACATCACAGGGTATCCCCGCAAACGTGCAGCATAATTTGCACCTTAGCATCAAGGGACGGAAAAACTTTTTCCGCCCGTACCCGTTCATCAACTACTCGAGGAGGTCTGGCCATGGATATGGACCGGAGGCAGTTCTTCCGAGTCAGTAGCGCAGGCCTGGTTGGCTCCAGTCTGGTCGCATTGGGCTTTTCGCCTACTGCGGCCTTGGCTGAAACGCGCAATTTCAAACTGGCTCGCACGACGGAAACGCGCAATACCTGCACCTACTGTTCAGTGGGCTGCGGGCTGATCATGTACACGCTGGGAGATGGCGCCAAGAACGTCCGCGGCAGCATCATCCACATCGAAGGCGATCCGGACCATCCGGTCAGCCGTGGCTCTCTGTGCCCCAAGGGCGCTGGCCTGCTCGATTTCGTGCACAGTCCCAACCGCCTGAAGTACCCCGAGGTGCGCGAGCCCGGCAGCAAGGAATGGAAGCGCATCAGCTGGGATGAAGCCATGACGCGCATCGTCAAGCTGATGAAGGAAGACCGCGACGCGAACTTTCAGGCCACCAACGCCGCTGGCCAGATCGTCAACCGCTGGACTACTACCGGTTTCTTGGCCGCGTCGGCTTCCTCCAACGAGGCCGGCTACATCACCCACAAGGTGATACGCAGCCTGGGCACACTGGTATTCGATAACCAGGCACGTGTCTGACACGCCCCGACGGTAGCCAGTCTGGCTCCGACGTTTGGGCGCGGCGCGATGACCAACCACTGGGAGGACATCAAGAACGCCGATATCGTGCTGATCATGGGCGGGAATGCTGCTGAAGCGCATCCCGTGGGCTTCAAATGGGTGATCGAGGCCAAGCAACGCAACAAGGCCAAGCTGATCGTGGTCGACCCGCGCTTCACGCGCTCGGCCTCGGTGGCTGATTACTATGCGCCGCTGCGCTCGGGCACCGATATCGCGTTCCTTGGCGGGGTGATCAATTACCTGCTGAGCAACAACAAGATCCAGACCGAGTACGTACGCAACTACACCAACGCCACCTTCATTGTGGGCGAGGGCTATACGTTCGAGGACGGCATTTTCTCTGGCTATGACGCCGAGACGCGCAAGTACGACAATGCCAGCTGGAGTTACGAGAAGGATGGCGACTTCGCCAAGGTCGATCCGACCATGGAGCATCCGCGCTGCGTGCTGCAGATCATGAAGAAGCACTTCTCGCGCTACACGCCCGAAGTGGTCGAGCAAATCACCGGCACCCCCAAGGACAAGTTCCTGAAGGTGGCCGAGATGATCGGCAGCACCGCCACCACCAGCCGCGTCATGACCATCCTGTACGCGCTGGGCTGGACCCAGCACAGCGTCGGTTCGGAAATGATCCGCAGCGCGGCCATCATGCAACTGTTGCTGGGCAACATTGGGCAGCTGGGCGGTGGCATCAATGCGCTGCGCGGCCACAGCAACATCCAGGGCCTGACCGACCTGGGGCTGCTGTCCACCAGCCTGACGGGGTACCTGAGCCTGCCGCGCGACAACGAACAGGATCTGGACACCTATTACGCACCGCGCGCCACCAAGGCCTTGCGTCCCAACCAGATGAGCTACTGGCAGAACTATCCGAAGTTCTTTGTCAGCATGCAAAAGGCCTGGTGGGGGGATGCCGCGACGGCAGACAACCAGTGGGCCTACCACTATCTGCCCAAGTACGACCGTGTGTACGATGTGCTGACGGCGTTCGAGCTGATGAATCAGGGCAAGCTCAATGGCTATTTCTGCCAGGGTTTCAACCCGGTGGGTTCGTTCCCGAACAAGAAGAAGATCATCAATGGCCTGAGCAAGCTCAAGTACCTGGTGACGATGGACCCGCTCAATACCGAGACGGCCGAGTTCTGGAAAAACTACGGAGAGCACAACGACGTCAAGTCCGAGGAGATCCAGACCGCGGTATTCCGTCTGCCCACCTGCTGCTTTGCCGAAGAGGATGGTTCCATTACCAACTCCAGCCGCTGGCTGCAATGGCACTGGAAGGGCGCCAACCCGCCGGGCGAAGCCAAGCCGGACATGGAAATCATGGCAGAGCTGTTCATCCGCCTGCGCGATGCCTACCGTAAGACTGGCGGTGCCTTCCCCGACCCGATCCTGAATCTGGATTGGAAGTACAAGGTGCCGCATGCCCCGACCGCTTCCGAGCTGGCGATGGAATCGAACGGCAAAGCGCTGGCCGATCTGACGGATCCGGCTACCGGCCAGGTCGTCCTGAAGGCTGGCCAGCAGGTGTCCAGTTTCGGGCAATTGCGTGACGATGGCACCACCGCATCCGGCTGCTGGATCTATGCCGGCTCCTGGACCGAGGCTGGCAACCAAATGGCGCGTCGCGACAACAGCGATCCGTGGAACAACGGCCAGACCCTCAACTGGGCTTGGTGCTGGCCGGCCAACCGCCGCATTCTGTACAACGCCGCATCGGCTGCACCGGATGGCAAGCCCTGGGATCCCAAGCGCCGCTTGGTGTTCTGGAACGGCAGCAAATGGGTTGGTTCCGACGTGCCCGATTTCAAGGTGGACGCCAATCCGGCCGATGCCGAACGCATGAACCCGTTCATCATGACCGGAGAAGGTGTGGCGCGCCTGTTTGCACCGTCCGGCATGGCCGAGGGCCCGCTGCCCGAACACTACGAGCCGTTTGAAACGCCATTGCCGCACAACCCCATGCACCCGAAAAACGCCAAGGCCAAGTCGAATCCGGCTGCGCGCGTGTTCAAGGGCGACATGGAGGCGTTCGGCAAACCGGAAGATTTTCCGTACGTGGCCACCAGCTACCGCCTGACCGAGCACTTCCACTACTGGACCAAGAACGCGCTGAGCAATGCCATCCTGCAGCCCGAGCAGTTTGTCGAAATCGGCGAACAATTGGCCAAGGAGAAGGGGATTCGCCAGGGCGATCGCGTCAAGGTCAGCTCCAACCGCGGCTTCATCAAGGCCGTGGCGGTGGTGACCAAGCGCATTCCGCAACTCAGCTGCGACGGCAAGACGATCCACACCGTGGGTCTGCCTAACCACTGGGGCTTTGTCGGCTTGACCCGGCCCGGTTATCTGGTCAACACGCTGACCCCGTTCGTGGGTGATGCAAATACCCAGACGCCCGAGTTCAAGTCCTTCACCGTCAACATCGAAAAGATCTGAGGGGGAGCGAAATATGTCATCTTTGCAATCCCTCGATATTACCAAGCGTTCGGCCACCACCACGCCCACCCCGCAGGTGCGCAATATGGTGCCCGAAGTGGCCAAGTTGATCGATGTGTCCGCCTGTATTGGCTGCAAGGCCTGCCAGGTGGCCTGCATGCAGTGGAACGATCTGCGCCCCGAAGTGGGCCACAACGTGGGGGTGTACGACAACCCCGCCGATCTGGCCCCCGAGGCCTGGACCGTGATGCGCTTTGCCGAAGTGGAGGTGGAAAAGGACAAGCTGGAGTGGCTGATCCGCAAGGACGGCTGCATGCACTGCGAGGATCCTGGCTGCCTGAAAGCCTGTCCTTCGCCGGGCGCCATCGTCAAATACTCCAACGGCATCGTCGACTTCATCAGCGAGCACTGCATCGGTTGCGGTTATTGCGTGAAGGGCTGCCCGTTCGACGTGCCCCGCATCAACACCAAGGACAACAAGGCGTACAAGTGTTCGCTGTGTTCCGATCGGGTAGGCGTGGGCCTGGAGCCGGCCTGCGTCAAGACCTGCCCGACTGGTGCGATCCGCTTCGGCACCAAGCAGGACATGCTCGAGGTAGGCGCTACCCGCGTAGCCGACCTGAAGGAGCGGGGCTACCAGCATGCCGGCGTGTACGATCCGCAGGGCGTGCAGGGCACGCACGTGATGTACGTGCTGCAGCATGCCGACCAGCCCAAGCTGTACAGCAACCTGCCCAAGGAGCCCAGCATCAGCCCGCTGGTGTCCTTGTGGAAGGGCATCGCCAAGCCGCTGGCGCTGGCCGCCATGATTGGCGCTGCCGTCGCCGGGTTCTTCCACTACGTGAAGGTCGGCCCCGAGGAGGAGCCAGAGGACGAGGCCGACGTGCCCGACCCGGTGCGTACCGCTGAGGGCAAGCTGGTGCAGATGTTGCCGGCGCATGAGCCAGAGACAGGAGAATCGTGATGAAACGCTACCTGCATCGACACAGTGGTGTGACGCGCTTCAACCACTGGATCATGGTCATCCTGTTCGGCATGGCCGGCTTCTCGGGGCTGGCGCTGTTCCATCCCAACCTGTTCCCGCTGACCGAACTGTTCGGCGGGCCACAGTGGACACGCATCGTGCATCCATATTTCGGCATTGGTGTGTCCATTGCCTTCCTGTTCATGCTGGGGCGCTACTGGCGTGACAACTTGCCGAACAGCGACGATGTGGAATGGATCAAGCACTCAAGCGACATGCTCAAAGGGGATCAGGCCGCCATGCCGCCAGTGGGTAAGTACAACGCTGGCCAGAAGGGCGTGTTCTGGGGCGTTTGTGTCTGTTTGCTCGTTCTGTTGGCCACCGGCGTGCTGTTCTGGCAGGCCTGGTTTGCCAACTCGGTGCCGATCCCGCTGCAACGCGTGGCCGTGCTGCTGCATGCCATTGCCGCCTTCGTGATTTCGCTGGTGGTGGTGATCCACATCTATGCGGCACTATGGGTGAAGGGCACCGTGCGCGCGATGACTCAGGGGTCGGTGTCGGCCGGTTGGGCCAAGCAGCACCACTATCTGTGGTACAAAAAGGTGACCGAGGGCGAGAAGCAACGCTGATCGCCACAGGTTGATGGCAACTGCGGCCCCGGAGCCAGGTGCGTCGGGGCCTTTTACATGGGTGCATATGAGCGACAAGATCACCTCTACCGCACGTCTGATGTCTGCCGAAGAGCTGGCGCAGCGCAGTGCGGCCGAGCCGGGCTTTCTGACACTGCCGGCGGCCAACTGTTTTGCCGAGCGCGCGATGCGGCTGCGGCAACTGGCCAGCGGCCATCCGATGGGCGACTACCTGGAATTCATGTCTGCGCTGGCGCAGGCGCAGCAGCAACAGTATCAGGCCATGGGGCCGGTTCAGCTGCCGGATGAGGAAAGCTTCCGTCAGGCGGCAGCGCTGGGCATGCCGCCGCTGCCGGCGCAACACTGGCAGCGGGAAGCCGTCTGGCAGGATGTGCTGCGCGCTCTGGCGCAGGCCGTGCGGCAAACGGCGCCCGCAGAGGCGCAGGAGACCCTGCAGCGCCTGGCAGGCGCCGATGCGGTATGGCTCGAGCAGCAGGCAGACCGCTTGCTCAATGGCGTCATGCAGGGGCTGGACATGGCGGCGGCTCCCATCGTGGCAGCTGCCTTGCAGGTGTACTGGACGCACATGGTACAAACCGCATCGGCGCAGGTGTTTGGCCGCATCGACGCTGCCACCGTGTGCCCGTGCTGCGGCAGCAAACCGACCGCCAGTGTGGTTAAGGCCGGTGCCGAGCGCGGCGGACAGCGCTATCTGCACTGTTCGCTGTGCGGCACCGAATGGCACATGGTGCGCATCAAATGCACGCATTGCGAATCGACCCAGGGCTTGGCCTACCAGTCACTGGTGCTGGCCGATGACGAGGAGACCGAGTCCGGCGGCCGCGACGCCGTGGTGCAGGCCGAAACCTGCGACAGCTGTGGCCACTACCTGAAGCTGGTCCATGCAGACCGGGACCCCATGGCCGATGCCGTGGCCGACGACCTGGCCAGCCTCACACTGGATTTTCTGGTGTCCGAATCCGGCAAGCAGCGCCATGGCGTGAACCTGCTGTTGCTGTTCGGCGATCCAGAAGCGCAAGCACCCGAGCCGCAGGAAGCGGCGTGATGGCGGCGGCGGACGAATCCGTGGTGCACGGTTCCCCGGCGCAGGACAATGACATTTCCCGGCCCGCGCAGCCGCGCGATCTGCCGTCGGTGGATCGCCTGCTGCACGTCGATGCGGTGCAGGCGCTGTCGGCGAAGCACGGCCACACCCTGGTGGCGGACACGGCGCGCAAGCTCATGCAGCGGTGGCGTGCCCGGCTGTTGCAGGAGCAGTTGCCGCTGGCGCAACTGCAGCCCGAGTCCCTGGCGCAACAACTGGCGCAGGAGTTGCAGCAGCGTCTGGCACCGCGCATGCGTGCGGTGCTCAACCTGACCGGTACTGTGATCCACACCAATCTGGGGCGCGCCCTGCTGGCCGAGCCGGCCTTGCAGCATGTGCTGGCCCTGATGGCTGGGCCCAACAATCTCGAGTTCGACCTGGCCACCGGCGGTCGGGGCGATCGCGACAGCATCGTCGAAGCCCTGCTGTGCGAGCTGACCGGCGCCGAGGCGGCCACCGTGGTCAACAACAATGCTGCGGCGGTATTGCTGACGCTGGCTGCGCTGGCACGCGGGCGCGAGGTCATCGTGTCGCGGGGCGAGCTGGTGGAAATTGGCGGCGCCTTCCGCATGCCCGATGTCATGGAAAGCGCTGGCGCCCGGCTGGTGGAAGTGGGCACCACCAACCGCACCCATTTGCACGATTACGAGCGCGCCATCAAGGAGCACACGGCGCTGTTGATGAAGGTACACACCAGCAATTATGCGGTGCAGGGCTTTACCAAGGCGGTGAGCGAGGCCGAGCTGGCCCCTGTCGCGCACGCCCATGGTGTACCGCTGGTCACCGATCTGGGCAGTGGTGCGCTGGTGGATCTGGCTGCCTACGGCCTGCCGCGCGAACCCTTGCCGCAGGACATGCTGGCCGCCGGCTGCGATGTCGTGACATTCAGTGGCGACAAGCTGCTGGGCGGGCCGCAGGCTGGGCTGATCGTGGGCAGCAAGCAACTGGTGGACCGCATCCGCAAGCATCCGATGAAGCGTGCCATGCGCATGAGCAAGCTGCCGATGGCCGCCCTGGAGGCGACCCTGATGCTGTACCAGCGTCCCGAACGGCTGGCGCAGGATCTGCCCACCTTGCGTCTGCTGACGCGTCCCTTGGCCTGGATTCAGGCGCTGGCGCAGCAGTTGCTGCCGCACGTTGCAGGTGCGGTGGCGCCGCGCTTCGAGGTGGCTGTGGTGGCATTGCAGGGGCAGATCGGATCGGGCTCCTTGCCGGTGGATCGGCTGCCTTCGGCGGGGCTGGCGCTGCGTCCGGCACACAAAAAAGGCGCGGGCCGCGCGCTGGAACAGCTGGCGAGCGTCTTGCGCGCGTTGCCGCTGCCGGTGATCGGCCGGGTGGCGGATGACCAGCTGCTGTTGGACCTGCGCTGTCTGGAAGACCCCGACCAGCTCCTGCGCCAGCTACCATATTTGCACGAGGCGCTGGCATGATCGTAGGCACCGCCGGTCATATCGACCATGGCAAGAGCACCCTGGTGCGCGCCCTGACCGGGGTGGACACCGACCGCTTGCCCGAAGAAAAAAAACGCGGCATCAGCATCGAACTGGGCTATGCCTTTCTGGATGTGCCGGATAGCAGCGAGCGCATCGGCTTTGTGGATGTTCCCGGCCACGAGCGGCTGGTGCACACCATGCTGGCAGGTGCGAGCGGCATCGATTTTGCCCTGCTGCTGGTGGCGGCCGATGATGGCGTGATGCCACAGACGCGCGAGCATCTGGCCGTGCTTGCGCTGCTGGGCAAGCAGCGCGGCGCCGTGGTGCTGACCAAGGTGGACCGGGTGGACGATGCCCGGCTGGACGAGGTGGAGCAGCAGGTGTGGCAGTTGCTGCAGGGCAGCACGCTGGCGCAAGCCCCCATGTTGCGGCTGTCGGCGCTGACGGGGCAGGGTGTGGAGGCCTTGCGTGGGCTGCTCTGGCAGGAGGCTCGTGCCCGGACAGCATCGTGTACGCAGCTGGAGCCTGGGCGGTCACCGGAGCGGGCGTTTCGTCTCGCCGTGGATCGCAGCTTCACGCTCAGCGGCACTGGCACGGTAGTGACCGGCACCATCCACCATGGCAGCGTGCGCGTGGGCGATGCGCTGACCCTGGTGCCTTCCATGCGGGCTGTGCGCGTGCGCAGCCTGCATGCGCAAAACCAGCCGGTGCAGCAGGCCCATGCCGGCCAGCGCTGTGCCATGGCGCTGGCCGGAATCGACAAGGAGTCCGTTCACCGGGGGGACTGGATGGTGGATTCTGCCGTGGCATTGTCTACCGATCGCCTGGATGCCACCCTCACGCTGTGGAAGGACGAGGACAAGCCCCTGCGCTCTGGTGCACGCGTGCAGGTGCATCTGGGCGCGGCCAGCCTGCCGGGCACGGTGGCGCTGCTGGATGTGGACCAGTTGCTGCCGGGGGCCACCGCCAAGGTGCAGATCCTGACCCGCACGCCACTTGGCGCCTGGCATGGTGATCGCGTGGTGCTGCGCGATGCCTCGGCCACGCGTACCCTGGCCGGCGGAAGCGTGCTGGACCCGATGGCCCCTGTGCGTTATCGGCGCACACCCGAGCGGCTGGCGGTCTTGCAGGCGTTGCAGGGCGAGGATAATTCTTGCAATATTCAGGAAATACTAAGATTATCCCCGAACGGGATTAATTGCACTGAATATGCAAGAAAGCATGGAATGCTGTCCTTGCCTGCATTGCCGCAGGAGGTGGTGCAGGGGCACGCCGCCGCTGCCGTGTGGGGGCTGGATGCCGGGCAGGCCCGGCAGGCGCTGACACGTGTGTTGCGGGCGCTGGCAGATTTTCATGCGCAGCAGCCGGACGAATTGGGGCCGGCGGCCAGCCGACTGCGGCGCCTGGCCGTGCCGCGCATGGCAGCTGCCCTGTGGGAGGTCTTGCTGCGGCAGTGGCAGCAGCAGGGCGCGCTGGTGCTGCGCGAGAGCTTTGTGCACCTGCCCGAGCATGGCGTGCGCCTGTCTGCCACCGAAGAGCGCGTGGCGCAGAAAACCTTGCCTCAGGTGCAGCTGGCCGGTTTTGACGGCGCCTGGGCGCGCGATCTGGCCAAACTGGCCGCCGAGCCCGAAGCACTGGTGCGTGCCACGCTGGCGCGCATGGCACGGCGTGGCGAGTTGCACCAGGTGGTCAAGGATTTGTACGTTGCCAGTGATACCATGCAAAGTCTGGTACAGCTCGCCCGCACGGTGGCTGCGCAGCACGAGGGACGGGTCCTGGCCGCAGACTATCGCGATGCCACCGGCCTTGGCCGCAAGCGGGCAATCCAGATCCTGGAATACTTCGACCGCATCGGCCTGCTGCGCCGCGTGGGCGATATCCACTATGTGCGCACCGACAGCCAGCTGTTCATGCCAGGCTGATGCGTATCTCTGGAAGGGCAACGATCCTGGTGGGTCGGCCGGGCTTCAAACCCGGTGGGTGGCGCCACGCGCTGCCGGGCAGGTTCGACTCCTGTGCCCTTCCGCCCGCCATTTCCATACCACTCACGCAGGGGACAGGCTGCCTGCGTCGTGCAAAAAAAAGCCTGTCCCAGGCCGGGACAGGCTGTGAAAGGGCTAGCGCCCAGAGGTGAAACCGGTTTATTCGGCCTTGGCCTGCGCCAGCTGCTGGCGCTTGGCGCGGGCGCGGATGTTGAGTGCCTCCACTGCCAGCGAGAATGCCATGGCAGCGTAGATGTAGCCCTTGGGCATGTGTACTTCAAACGCTTCGGCCGTCAGCGCCATGCCCACCATCACCAGGAAGGCCAGCGCCAGCACCTTGACGGAAGGATGGCGCTCTACAAACTCGCCGATGGTGCGGGCGGCCACCATCATCACCCCCACCGAGGTGACCACGGCCGCCACCATGACCCAGATCTGGTCCACCATGCCCACGGCGGTGATCACCGAGTCCAGCGAGAATACGATGTCGATCACGGCGATCTGGGCGATGATGGCCCAGAACAGCTTCACGCCGCCGCTTTGCAAGGCTTGCGCGTCGGTTTGCGCGGGAGCATGCTCTTCGCGCGCCTCGACTTCGACAAAGATCTCGTGCGATGCCTTGTACAGCAGGAAGATACCGCCCAGCAATAGCACCAGGTCACGTCCGCTGATGCCCTGGCCTGCCAAATGGAACAGGTCGGTGGTCAGGCCCATCACCCAGCTCAGCGAAAATAGCAGCAGGATGCGGCTGACCATGGCAAAGGCCAGGCCGATCTTGCGTGCGCGATCCCGCAGATACACCGGCAGGCGGCCTACCAGAATCGAGATGAAGATGATGTTGTCAATGCCCAGCACGATTTCGAGTGCGGTCAGCATGGCGAAGGCGATCCAGAGGTTCGGATCCAGCAGAAATTCCATATGCATCAAGAATGGGTTGTTCGAAAGAACGGTCGGCATAGCCGGAAAGTTCCGTGAAGAGTTGCATTCTAGAAACTGTTGATCATTCGGTAAATTAGAAATTTCACACTGAAATTTCCAGAAAAACTGATAATTGAATGATCCAGGAGGCATGCATGCTCAACTACAAGCATCTTCACTATTTCCAGCAGGTGGCCGAGGCCGGCGGCGTATCGCGCGCCAGCGAGCGCCTGCACGTCAGCCCGCAAACCATCAGCACGCAGATTTCCGAGCTGGAAGACAGGCTGGGCGTGGAGCTGTTCGCCAAGAATGGGCGCTCGCTCGAGCTGACCGAAACCGGCCGCCTCACGCTGCAATACGCACGCGACATCTTCACCACCGGCGCCGAGCTGGAGGCCGTGCTGCGGGACCGCAGCGGGCGCGGCAAGGCGCTGGAATTTCGGGTGGGGGTGGCAGACAGCGTTTCCAAGGCGGTGGCCTTCCATTTGGTGGAGCCGGCACTGGAGTTGCCTGATCCGGTACGGCTGATCTGCCAGGAGGGGCGCACCGAGCGCCTGCTGTCCGAACTGGGTATGCACCGGCTGGACCTGGTGCTGGCTGATGCGCCCGTGCCCTCCACGGTAAGTGTGCGCGCCTACAGCCACCGGTTGGGTGCGACGGATGTCGCTTTTTATGCTGTGGAGAAATTGCGCGAGCGCTTTGCGGGAGAGTTCCCCGCCTGCCTGAATGGCGCGCCGGTGCTGCTGCCAGGTGCCGATGCCGCCATTAGCCAGCGACTGCGTGCCTGGTTTGAGCGGGCCGGCGTGCGCCCGGTAGTGCTGGGAGAGTTTGACGACAGCGCGCTGGCGCAGGAATTTGGCAAGAAAGGCGTCGGCTTCTTCGTCGGGCCGGCCTTTCTGGCGCCGTCAATCACTGCGCAGCATGGCATGACAGCCGTGGGGCTGGCGCAGGGGGTGCGGGATGAGTTTTATGCGCTGTCGATCGAACGCAGGATCACGCATCGGTGTGTGGTGGCGATTACGGAGGTGGCCCATACCTTGCTGGGATGATGCGTGGCCACACTGGCGAATGCAAAAAAGCGGCGCATACGCACCGCCTTGCATATGTTGGGCGGGCAAGGGCGCAGCAGCGTAGTGCTGCTACGTCCCTGCCTGCCCCTGCTTACTTGACAGACAGCAGCTTGCCGGACATATAGCCTACGGACGCGCCGAACTTGTTGTTCCAGTTGGCATTGATCAGCGGATCCAGTTGCTCCCACACTTTGGAGTGCAGACCCTTCTTGTCCCAATCGCCAGCGTGCTGGAAGTTGCTCATGATGTATGTCCAGCCGTTGATGTTGGTCACGGCGTGCAGGCCGGTCGACTCGGCACCAGCCGGGGTGGACAGGATGCGCGACAGCTTCTTGGTGTCCACGTTGTAGGCCCACAGGAAGTTGTTCACGTGCGTGTTGCTGTCCTCGCCGATGAACAGGGTGCGCATGCGCTCGTCGAATTTCAGGTTGTCCGGCGTGGCAATCTTGTCCGGGTTGGCAAAGTTGCCCAGCGCGTCCTGATTCTTCTTGGACACATAGGGAGTCGTGGCAGACATGCCGATGTCTTCGCTGATCAGGGCAGGCACGGCAGCCATGTGGGTGGAGACCCAGTCGCTGCTGATGGCAGCGTTATTGCTATCCTTCTGGCCACCCTTGAGCGTGTGCTCGTACACGGCACCGGAGTAAGGGCCCTGTACTTCCACATGGCCCGGCAAGCTGGCGACATTGCCCTGGAGCATGCTGGACTCGATGCGGGACATGGCGCTGTAGGCCTTCTTGTCCTTGGCGTTGAGCGTGGTGCCTTCCATTTTGGTAAAGCACATGCTGGCGCCCACGAAGGCTGCATAGCGATGGGTTTCCAGGAAGGCGGCAGCCTTTTCCATGCCTGGCTTGATCTTGATCCAGTTGAATTTGCCGCTGTAGTGGATCTTGGTGTAGCTGGCGTCGAGCGGATCGGCCGTTTTCACGTCCATGATGTCGGTCGGCTGGATTCCGCCGTTGATCAGTGCCTCGATTTCAGCACTGGTGGCATGCCCCAGGTTGATCCAGCTGATATTGCCTTCGCCAGCCATGATGCCGATGGTTTGCGTCCAGCGTGCCACGTACAGGGTGCCTGCAGACAGATCCTTTTCCTTGTCGGCCACGAACATGAACAGGCCGCCGTTGGTCCAGTCGTCGCCCATCAGGATGGTGCGGTTGTCCGGCATGACCTGTACCAGCTCCTTGGAGATGCGGCCGGTGCAGTAGTGCTTCTTGATGCTGCCGGTACCGTCCGGGTTGACGGTCACTTCGGGCAGGTGGCCATAGTGGTAGACATTGGCCTTGGCGGCATCGCCGAACACGTTCATGCTGAACTTGTTCATGTAGTTCTTGTCACGCAAGGCAAAGGCGTCCGGTTCGTATTCTTCGGAGGACAGGTGGGTATTCCACGGCGACAGACTGGCGCCGCAGGTGATCCACAGCCCATGGACCTTGCTCGTGTCCACATTGTGGTACTGAACCAGTTTCAGTTCGCCGGTGTCGGGGTTCTGATCAAGGGTGAGGACGGCGATGGGAGACGGCAGCAGACCGTACATTTCGGTGATGCCATCCTGGGCCCAGGTGGTGTATTCGAACTGCACCACGGCAAACACGGTGTTGCCCTTGACGCCCGGCACCGTGGGGCGGCTCAGTGTAATGATGGAGGAGCCGTCCGGGCAGTCGGAGAAGAACTGGCGCTCCTTGCCGGCCACGGTGTTGTCCATGATGGGCTTGCCGTTGATGTCGACATAGCCGCCTGCCAGGATTTGACCACCCTTGCCGTCCGGCACCAGGGTGCCGGTCTGGAAGAAGGAATGGTAGCCCAGCTCGTAGGAGGCAGTCTTGCCGTTGGCCAGTGTGACCGTCATCAGGTTTTCGCCAGCGGCACCGGAATAGGTGGTGGCCATAGCGGCCGGGTTGCTCAGGTCCGGAGACTTGATTCCCGAGAACGTGACGCTGCCTTGCTGGAATGCGCCCTGGCTGTTGGTGCCAACGAAAGGCGCATGGTAGTCATCGCCACCGCAGGCGGCCAACAGGGAAGCAGCAGTGGTGGTGCCGGCGAGGGGCAGCAAGGGCGCCGAAGATAGCATTTTCAGCAGGGAACGGCGGCTGGTGAACGGATTGATTGTGTCCATGGATATAAGGAGTGTGCAAAAAATAATAAAGCCCATGGGCAGGGCAATGTAAAGAATGGCGCAAGGTGATATTTGGGAATGCAATATCAACCTAGCGTGTTTAAATAATAATTAATAAATTTTGCAATTTCGTGACATTATTTGGACTTGCCGCTACAGTGGGTTCTTCGGAACTATATGCGCATCGGGCATGAACGAGGAGCAGGGCTGCTGTACACCGCAGCGCCGGCCGGGCTTACTGCGTCAGCTGGTTCAACTGGATGATGGGCATCAATACTGCCAACACAATCAGCATCACCACCAGACCCATGGCCACAATCAGCAGTGGCTCCAGAATGGTGGCCAGCCGCATGGCACGGCGCTGCACTTCGGTGCCGAGTTGGCGTGCAGCACGGTCCAGCATCGCCGGCAGCTGCCCGGTCTGTTCCCCCAGCCGGGCAAACATGCTCACCAGCGTGGGAAAGCGCTTCTTTTGTGCCAGCGCGCTGGCCAGCGGTGCACCTTCGCGCACCAGCACGATGGCATCTTCGGCATCGATTTGCATGGCGCGGTTGGACAGCGTTTGCGTGGCGGCCTGAAGTGCCTTCAGAATGGGCACGCCAGCCTGCACCAGCATGGCCAGGGTACCGGCAAAGCGCGAGGCGTTGTAGTAGCGCGCCAGCAAGCCGACTATAGGAAGCTGTAGCCAGAAGGCATCGAAGCGCTGGCGAAAGGTATCACGCTTGCGCATCTGCACAAAAGCCATTGCACCGACCGCAAGCAGCAAGGTCGCTAGCCAGCCCCAGCGCCGCACCAGATCGCTGAAACCCATCATGATCACCGTCAGCAGCGGCAGCGCGCGCTTGCTGCTGGCAAATACGTTGGCCACCTGCGGCACCACATAGGTCACCAGGAAAATCACGATCACCAGAGCCACCAGCGAGACGATCGCCGGGTACAGCGAGGCGCCAATCAGTTTGGAGCGCAATTCCTGCTGCGCTTCCAGGTCGTCCGCCAGCGACAGCAACACTTCGCCCAGATGGCCGCCATGCTCGCCGGCCGCAATCACGGCGGTGTAGATTGGCGTGAATTCGCGCGGATGCTGCTGCAGCGCCCCGGAAAAGCTGCTGCCGGCATTCACCTCCGAGCGCAGCGCAATCACCAGCTGGCGCTGGCGCTCATTGTCGACTTCCTCGGTCAGGGCGTGCAGGGCACGTTCCAGTGGCAGCCCGGCGCTGACCAGACCGGCCAGCTGGCGCGTCCACACTGCCAGCGTGGTGCTGTTGAAGGCGCGCGGTACAAACAGCGCGCGGTTCAGGCCGCTGCCGCGGGCCGCCTGCTCGGCACTCAGGGCTTGCACCTGCATGGGCACCAGCTGCTGGGCACGCAAGGCGGCGCGGGCGGCCTTCAGCGTGTCTGCTTCGAGCGTGCCCTTGCGGCTGCGGCCGTTGGCGTCGAGGGCCTGGAACTGGTAAATCGGCATGGCATCAATCGCGCGTCACGCGCAGCAATTCTTCGGCGCTGGTGATGCCGGCATCGACCAGACGCTGGCCGTCATCGCGCATCAGGCGCATGCCGTTGGCCAGTGCTGTCTTGCGGATGTCAGCTTCGCCGACCTGGTGGTGGATCTGGGCGCGGATCGCATCGTCTACCACCAGCAGCTCGAAAATGCCGGTGCGTCCGGCGTAGCCGCTGTGGCCGCAGTGCTCGCAGCCGCTGCCGCCGCACTGGGTGCAACGCTTGCGCACCAGACGCTGTGCCAGCACGCCCAACAGCGAGGACGACAGCAGGAAGGGCTCCACTCCCATGTCGGTCAGGCGCGTGACGGCGCTGGCCGCATCGTTGGTGTGCAGCGTGGCCAGCACCAGATGGCCGGTGAGCGAGGCCTGGATGGCGATCTGCGCGGTTTCGAAGTCGCGGATCTCGCCGATCATGATCACGTCCGGATCCTGTCGCAGGATGGCGCGCAGCGCCTTGGCAAAGGTCAGATCGATGCGTGCGTTGACCTGGGTTTGGCCGATGCCGGGCAACTCGTATTCGATCGGGTCTTCCACCGTCATGATGTTGCCGCTGCGCGCGTCCAGCCGGCTCAACGCGGAGTACAGCGTGGTGGTCTTGCCCGAACCGGTCGGGCCCGTGACCAGCAAAATGCCGTGCGGCTGGCGGATCAGATGGTCGAACTGGCGCAGGGTTTCCCCCTGCATGCCCACGGCTTCCAGACTGATGCGGTTGCCGGACTTGTCCAGCAGACGCAGCACCGCACGCTCGCCAAAGGCGCCCGGCAAGGTGGAGACGCGCACGTCGATGGCGCGCGTGCCCAGACGCAGGCTGATGCGGCCGTCCTGTGGCAGGCGTTTTTCGGCAATGTCCAGATCCGCCATGATCTTCAGGCGGCTGATCAATGCGGCATGCAAGGCGCGGTTGGGCTGCACCACCTCACGCAGACTGCCGTCCACGCGGAAGCGCACCGTGCTGTGGTGCTCGAAAGGTTCGATGTGGATATCGCTGGCGCCGTCACGTGCAGCTTGCGTGAGCAGGGCGTTGAGCATGCGGATGATGGGGGCATCGTCGGCGGCCTCCAGCAGGTCTTCCACCGGCGGCAGCTCCTGCATCATGCGCGACAGATCGGCATCGCTTTCCACTTCGCTAACCACGCTGGCTGCGCTGGATTCGCCCTGGGCATAGGCGACGCTGATGCGCTGTGCCAGCTGGGCCGGCTCCAGTGTCTGCGTGCCGGCAACCGGATACTTGCGCAGCACTTCGCCCCAGGCTGACGAGGGGATGGCATCCCGGCCATGCCACAGCAGCAGGCTGCCATCATCCTGCTGTTCCAGCAGCAGTTGATGGCGGCGGGCAAAGGCATAAGGCAGCAGATAGCGCATGCAAGGTCCTTATTGCGCGGCGAACGGGTTGGTGGAGATGCTATCGCGGTCGGACGTTGAACTGCCAGGCGAACCCAGTGTGGTGCCCTGGTTGGGGGCATCACCGGAAAGCGACTGGTGCAGCAGCGGGGCGGGCACGCTCGAGCCTGGCTGCGCGACCGGGTCCCACGCAGAGGCCGGCCCGCCACTGACGGCTGGCAGCACCGGCGCACTGGTGGGCTGGATCAGGCCCTGGTCGGGCATGGTGTTGAGCTGGCTGACGCGCATCATGTCGTAGCGGTCCAGCGACAGATTGCTGGCCTCGCGGCCATCGCGCACGATGATGGGACGCAGGAATACCATCAGGTTGCTCTTCTTGCGGCTGCGGCTTTCGTTGCGGAACAGATGGCCCAGCACCGGAATGTCGCCCAGCAGCGGCACCTTATCCTGTCCGTTGCTGTATTCGTCCGAGAGCAGGCCGCCCAGCACGATGATCTGGCTGTCATCCACGACCACATTCGATTCGATCGAGCGCTTGTTGGTGGTCGGGCCATTGAGGCCTTTCTCTGCAATCGCGCTGACCTCCTGGTACACCTGCATGCGCACGGTGCCGTTTTCGCCAATCTGTGGCTTGACCCGCAGTGTCAGGCCAACGTCCTTGCGCTCGATGGTCTGGAATGGGTTGACGGCGCCGTTGGCGCTGTTGTTGTTGGTGTACTGGCCGGTCACGAAGGGCACGTTCTGGCCGATCATGATGCGCGCTTCCTCATTGTCCAGCGTGATCAGGTTCGGTGTGGACAGGATGTTGGCATTGCCGGTTTTCTGCAGAAAGTTGGCAACCACGCCCAGGATCGGAGCGCCGCGGAAACTGGTCAGTCCAGCCAGGTTGATGCCGCCCTGCGCCGGGGGCAGGCCTTTATTGGCCATCGCCGCGGACAAGGCCAGGATGTTGCCGGTGTCCGCCGTGCCAAAGTTGGTGCCCACCAGAGCGTCATGTCCGTTGACGCGCACTGGCGCCTGCCACTGGATACCCAGCTCTGCCGCCTTGTCGGCGCTGACTTCGGCGATCAGACTTTCCACGTAGACCTGGGCGCGGCGCGTGTCGAGCCGCTCGATCACCGCGCGCAGCTGGCGGTATTCGGGTTCGCTGGCGGTGATGACCAGCGAATTAGTGGCCGGATCAGCCTGGATTTGCCCGCCGGTCGAAGGTGCCGCGGCCGATTGCAGGGCGGAGGTGGCCGTGACTTGCGTCTGGTTGGTGGTTGCGGGCTGGGTCGAGGTGTTTGCCAGGGCTGCAGTACTGGTGGTGCCAGCCGGGCTGATCTGGTTGGCGGCCATGGCTGCGCGCAGCGTGGTGGCAATGCGCAGGGCATCGGCATTTTTCAGGTGCACTACCCAGATGTTGCCGGCATCGCCGTTCGTGCTGGGCAGGGCGGGTTGATCCAGTTTCAGGATCAGCGCGCGTGCTTGCCTTGCCTGAGCTTGCGTGGGCGCACGCACGATCAGCGCGTTGCTGCGCGCCTCGGGCACTATGGTGGTACGGGTCAGGCTGGTGGGGGCGGCAGCAGCAGTGGCGCCTTGTGCGCCGGCCGTGACGGCGGTGCTACTGCCATCCAGCAGGCGCTGCACCAGTTGCGCCATGTCGCTGGCCACGCCGTGGCGCAGCGGAATCACTTCCACATCGCTGCCGATGGGCTGGTCCATGCCCTGGATGATGCGCTGGATGCGCTGCAGGTTATCGGCGTAGTCGGTCACGACCAGGGTGTGTGCGCCACTGGCATTGATGGTGTTGTTCGGGCTGATCAACGGTCGCAGTACGGGAACCAGATTGTTGGCGTTCTCATGGCGCAGCTTGAACACTTGCGTGACGACCTGGTTGCCCATGGCGCCGGTGCGTGGCGCCATGCGCGCCTGTAGCTTGGCATCGGCTTCCGGCACCACCTTGTAGATGCCATCCGACTCGACCAGCGCAAATCCCTGCAGCCGCAGTGCCGCAGCAAACTGGTTGACCGCCTGGGCTGGCGTGACCGGGCGTTCGGACTGGATGCTGATGGTGCCCTTGGCACGTGAGTCCAGCACCACGTTGCGTCCGGTGAGGGAGGAAATGGTGCGTGCCACTGCTTCAATGTCGGCATTGGCAAAGTTGAGCGTCACCCTGCCATTGGTCTGTGCGTAGGCAGGCTGCAAGGGCAGGGCCGGCAACAGCATGCCCAGCAGGGCCAGTACGGCCAGCGAACGCGCAGTGCGGGAATGGAGACGCTGGGGGCAAATCGAAATCATGGAAAAAGTCATCCGAGGGAAATCAGTGAGCGGTCACCGCTGCGCCGGCCGATGATGTTCAGTAGGTTGTTGAGCGCATTGGCATGTTCTGGGGCGGTACGGGCTTCGCCAGTGAAACGCAGTCGGCCGCCCACCCATTGGCCGGTACCGGTCAACTGCAGGCTGCTGGCAGGGAGGGTCTCCAGCGCCAGTTCGGCCGGGGCCGATGAGTCTGCGCCAGCCGGCTTGCTGCCGCGCAGGTGCACACGGTAACTGCCGATCGGGCTGATGGTGGACAGGCGGGTGGAAGCCTGCTGCAGGGTGAAGGTGGTGGTGCCGGTGTAGTCCAGCCGGCCCTGCACCAGCAGCAGCTGCACCTTGGAGGTGGTGGCGCTCAGGGTACCATCCAGCTGCAGCGTGTTCCAGGGGGTTCCCAGCCCTGACAGCAGACTGGCAGGCAATTGCAGCGTGCTGTCGGAAAAATTCAGGTGTGTACCGGATGCGGTCCAGCGCAGTTGCGCCCGCAGCGGAGTGGCTGTGCAGCAGGCACTTTCCAGCTGCAGGTCGGCTCCCAGCCAGCGTGGCTGCAGCCGCCAGTGCAGGCGGGTGGGCAGTGAAGTGGCATCGCGGCTCTGGCGGCCGCCGGACAGCACCAGCCAGGCCGACCCTTGCCACCATGTGCCTTCAGGCGCGGACAGTTGCACCTTGTCTTGTGTGACGCGAGCGACCACAGCTGCCAGCCAGCGTGCCGGCGCATGCAGCACCACGATCAGCGACCAGCCGATCAGTGCACCGGCCAGTGCCCAGCGCCAGGGGTGTAGCTGACCATTGCCTACCCGGCGTGTCGGTTGCGGCTTGGGCAGCCCGTGAGACGGGGTACGCCTGGAAAGGCGCAACGGCAGGGCCATGGTGCGGTTCGTCCTGGTCATGCCGGCAGCTGCAGCACCATGCTGCCATTCCAGCCATTGACGGTGCGCTCTAGCTGGGCGTTGTGCGGCGTCGCACGGGCGATTTCGCGCGCTTGCTGCAGGAATTGCGCCAAAGTGGCAGGCGCCACATTGCGCAGCTGGACCTGTACCTGCGCGCCTTGTGGCGTGAGGATGCTGTCTTTGCCCAGCACACTGGCTGCGACCTCTTCCAGCAGGCGCTGGCTTTCGGCCTGGCTGATGCGGGGCTGTTGTAACAGTACTTTGGCTTCGCCTTGCAATTGCTGCATGCGGGCCAGCTGTTGCTCCTGCATGGCGCGCTGTGCGGGGGCTTCGCGCAGGGTGCGCAGGGCCGGCGCGATCAGCACCAGCCAGAGCAAGGCCAATGCCAGTACGGCGGCAGCCAGTTGCAGCAAACGGTGTTCACGTGCGGAAAGGGCGTGCCAATGCTGCCGCAACGGCTGCAGCTGCCGGCTCAGGGCCGTGCGTTGTGCACCCAGGCGGGATGTGAAGGAGGAAAGGGTGTTACTCATGGCTTGCGTCGTATCAACCAGTCACTGCCGTCCTGTGCCAGCACCATTTGCCCGGAGGCCAGGGACTGGCGCAGGACTTGCTGCTGCTCGGCGGTGGGGGCCAAGCCTTTGAGACGCAGCTGGGTACCGTCCCATTGGACCGCCTGCAAACGGGTTCCAGGCAGTGCGCTACCAATCAGTGTCAGCAGGCCTTCCAGTTCCTGTGCCACCAGGGTGCCGCCGCGTTGGTGTAATTGCCCCACCTCCCGTTCCATCTGCAATGGTGGGTCGAGCACCAGCTTCACCTGGGGAAATGTGCTGGTCAGGATGCCGTTGAGCTGCTGCTTGTTCTGGGCCAGCTGGCGCCGCTCGCTCCAGGCAGCCCAGTTCAGGCCCAGCAGCTGCACCATGAGCAGGGCCAGCAGTCCCCAGCGTACGGATTGCCACTGCGGAGCGTGTCGGAAATGGTGCCAATACCGTTCAGCCTGCTTGCGCATGCGATCGGCCGGGCGCGACGCCAGATCAAACTGCGCCAGATTCCAGGGGCTGGAGGCAGCCTGCAGCCAGCGTTGTGCCGGGTGCTGCACAATTACGGGGTGATGCAGCCAATGTTCAGCATCTTCGGCCACGGCCGCGTCCGCCAGCACCGCAGTTTCGGGCAGGCTGGATAGCGCGAACGGCAGGGGATCCTGCTGCAGGCTGGCATGACGCGGGTCGGCCAGAGGCCAGCGCAGCACGCCGGCCGGCATCTCGCCAGCACTTAGATCACTGCCAGTACGCACCCACCAGGCTTCGGGTTGCTCGCCAATGGCATACAGTCGAGCGTCGCCAGGCAGCACGGAAGTGTCAGGGGACGCTTGTGCAATCTCCGGGGCGCGCAAGGATGGTGCAAATTCCGGGACGATACGGCCCACCCTGCATCCTGCGTTTTCCAGCACGGCCAAGGCCTGGCGCAACCAGTCGCGCTGGCAGACCGTAACCCATGCCGCTCCACCCGTCTTGTCAATACCAGGCTGCACTGCGCAATGCAGGGCATCCATGTCATCCAGCACCTGCTCTTCCAGCAGGCCTTCCAACACCGTGCGCAGCCGACCGGGCTGTGCAGTGCTGCCTTTGGGCAGCTGGACCCTGTGCCAGGACAATGCCTGTATCGGCACCAGCGCCACCACATCGTGCACGCTCTGAAACGGCAGCAGCGCGGCTTCTGCCATGCCATGTCTGTCCAGCGCCTGGCCATCCTGGCTCAGGGCATAGGCAAACAGGGCCGGATCGGCATCGGGCAACGGGAGGCAAAGAATGAGTTGGGACATGAAGCAGGCTGATTCTAGATGCTCAATGTGACACATCAGTGTAATAAAACTGACGTTTGATCAGCGGTACTGCTACAGCCATGTTTCATGGGCGTGCGGCCTGCCCGGCAGGATCGGGCGTCAGCATATTACCTTTCTCGCGCCATAGCATGCGCACAGCTTGTCCGTCGCGACGCACCAGCGCCTGCTCCTCGATGCGGATGCTGCCGGTACGCAGGTTGCCGCGTATCAGAAAGTACTGGCTGCTGATGCCGAGCTGGGTTTGGCCGGATGCCGGCGGGATGGCATCGTGCAAGTCCTCCTGGGTCAGGAATGGCCGGCTCGCGCGCATTGCCACCAGACGCATGATTTCGCCCTGGGTGATGTGCGGCGCTGCGGCAGCCAGCAGTTCCGCACTGGCCGTATTGGCGTTGATCGAAGTGCGCTCGGGCAGAATCGTCAGATAAGGCGCCAGTTGCGGGATGAGCCCGGGGCGCACACCCAGCCAGTCCAGTTGCTGGATGCGTGCAGGCAAGACCGGCGCGCCCGGATCGACCAGTTGGCCATTGCGCTCGGCCAGAGCCGCACGTTCCCATTGGTGAATCAGGCTGTCGGCTTCGCCTGCCGGCAGCCGCAAGCCGGTAAACAGGCGTCGCAGGGTGTACGCATCGGCATCGGAGACGGCAGTGCCCTGCATCAGATTGGTCAGATTGAAGCGCCCCTGCATGTCTTCGATCTGGCCGGACAAGAAGGCGTCATTGGGCAGATGGCTGGTATCGATGGTGATGTTGCGTTCGGCGGCCAGAAAGGTGGAAAGGCGCGCCTCCATCAACGGCACGGCCCAGGGTTCGGACAGGTGGTCGGCACCTCCTTGGCGTCCGTCCTCGCGCAGGATCAGGCGCGACCAGTCCAGCGCGCCGCCGAGGATCCAGCCTGATTGCAGACGGGCGCGTTCGGCCGTTTCGATTTCGGTGGTGCGCCATTGTTGCCAGACGGCAGCTCCGGCAAAGGTGGCGACCAGGGCCACGGTCATCATGGCCAGCAGTAACGCGGCGCCATGCTGACGATGATTGCGCACATGGCGCTGCATCAATTGCGCTCCCTGGTGAAAGAGGGACGCAGCCAGTCCACGGTCAGGGTGCCTGCCATGCCGGCTTGGTCAGGCAGCGTCAGCAGCAGGCGCAAGGCGGGAGGTGTGGCCTCTTCCGATGAGGGAACAGGGGCGGAAGCCGGGCTGCTCGGGGGGGGAGACGCGGTGGTTGGCAGAGGCGTCCAGGCGCCGTCTCTCCAGGCCAGCAGTTGCCAGCTTTGCAGTGGCAGCAGCTGTTGCTGGCCCGGCAGGTTGCTGCCGGCGCTGCCCCAGTCGGCGGCCTGCTGCCATGCCGTCTGGATATCACCGCGCGCATGCAGCACCGGGGATTGCCAGCGCATCCAGCATGCCCCACTGGCGGTTTCCGGCACGCCGCAAGGGGCGCGCAGCGTCCAGGCCACGACCTGCAGGCCGGAGATTTGCGCGCCCTGGTCCTGGCTGCTTTGTCCTGCACGGGCCAGCCGCAGCAGGCGCAGGCTTTGGCCGTTCCAGTCAAGCGTCTGCTGCCTGGGCAAGGTGTCGGGTGCCAGTGCGTCCAGATCGGTGCGCCATTGCGCCAATACAGTTTGCAGTACCGCAATGCGGTCGCTGCGCGCCTGGGTATGGTTGCGCGCGTGCACCATCGCGTCCAGGCCGCGCCAGCTCAGCAGCGCGACCAGCGCCATGATGCCCAATGCCACCATCAGCTCGATCAGCGTAAAGCCGCGTTGCCGTTTCACAGCCGCCCCAGAATGGTGGAAAGCCGGAACAGCGGGATGGCGCCCCGATAACTGTGGGCATCGATGCGACGGAAATTCGGGTTTGGGGTGGGCATCACTGTTACCTTCACCGTCAGTGTCTGGTTAGCCTGCGCGCACGACGCCTCGCTGTCGCCCGCAGGGGCGAAGGTGCTGGAGAGACGCATGGCGATCAGCTGGTTTTCGGCGCATAGTTGCGCCAGCAGCATGTCACTTTGCCGTTCGCCATGGCGGATCAGTGCCTGGGTGGCCTGCTGACCGGCCAGCAAGGCCACGGCCACCACTGCCAGGGCAACCAGCACTTCGACCAGCGTAAAGCCGGTTTGGTAAGAGGATGGGCGTGTACGCTGCATGGCCAATCAGCGGGGCAGGCCGGGTGCAGCCACCTGAAACGGCTGGATGCCGTTGGTGGACAGGGTACGCTGGATGTCAGGGTGGTCAGACGGCGCAATCGTCAGTTGCTGCGGCGGCAGGATCGGATCCGGACCCAGCACCAGCTGGACCTCTGCCCCGGTGCGCAATGCCTGTTCCTCGCCGCCGGACAGCACCAGAACCGGGTGCAGCCATTGCGTGGGCAGTGCGTGTTCGGGGGGCAGGCCGACAAAGCGGAATCCGTTGGCGCCAGCTTGCCACAGCACCGGGACGCCGCTGGCGCGCGATTGGGCGCGGGCGGACTCAAGCAAGGCAGAGAGCCGCACGGCTTCGCGATCGATCTGGTTGTGTGCAGAGTCGCGCAACGCCAGACTGGCGCCACCTGTGGCAATGGCGATGATGGCCAGGACAACCAGTAGCTCGATCATGGTAAAACCGGCTTGCCGGCGCCAGGGGCTGGACAGGAGAGGCATGGCGTTACCGCCGGACCGCGTTTATTGCCAGCTGCCCAGATCGGCGTTGACACCTTCGCCGCCGGGCTGGCCGTCGGCGCCCAGAGACAGTACATCGATTTCGCCGTGGATGCCCGGATTGGCATACTGGTAGGGGCGGCCCCAAGGATCGTTGGGCAGCTTGTCCAGATAGGGCTTCCAGTTGCCCGGCACCGGTTGCGTGGTGGGCTTGCCGACCAGAGCCTGCAGGCCTTGCTCGGAGGTGGGGTACTGGTGGTTGTCCAGCTTGTACAGCTTGAGTGCCTGCATCAGGTTGTTGATGTCGGTTTTTGCTGCGGTGACACGCGCGTCATCGGCTCGGCCCAGCACATTGGGCACCACCAGGGCCGCCAGCACGCCGATGATGACCAGCACCACCATGAGTTCGATCAGGGTAAAGCCGCGCTGACGGCGGGGAGAGAGACTCTGGCGACGGAAAATGGCAGACATGGCGCTTTTGGGATAACAGTAAACCAAACGAATATACCGGATGTCTGCGACATTTTCATGGCAGTGCCGGGGGTGTTGCGGACACCACAAAGCAGGTGCCGCATAATGCAGACATGTCTGCCCAAGCCGCTGCCCTGTTCCAGTCTGCCTCCTTGCACTCCATGTCGAAACCCGAACGCTGGGCCGTGCGCGGGCTGTCACTGCTGTTGTGGGCGCTGGCCGCTGGTGTGCTGGCGTATTGGGTATTGGGGGCTCGATCTGGCACAGGGGTGCCGGCCGCGCGTGTGGCCGACACTGCGATCCGCAGCAATCCGCAGCAAATGGCCAACCTGCTGGGCCATGAAGAAGTATCGGCCGCGGCAGTTGGTGCTGCAGTGGCCGCCAACCGTGGGCAGTTCGCACTCAAGGGGGTGGTGGCCGACCAGCGGGGAGGGGGCCTGGCTATCATCGCCGTAGGCAACGAACCTGCCAGGCCGGTGCGCCTGGGCCAGGAGGTGGCCGAAGGCTGGGCGCTGCGTGACGTGGGAATCCGCAGCGCACAACTCGAGGGACGCGGTGGCCAGAAGCTGGAACTCGGCTTTCCGGCGGCAGGCACACAGGCCAGTCTGGGACGCGGCCAGGTGCCAGCCTTCGGAGCCGCTGCCACGCCAGCATCGGCGCCCGTGCCGGCGCAGGCACCAGTGACTTCCGCATCCGCACCAACCCATGCCCAGGGGCAACCCGTGCCATCTCTGGCAGGCGTACCGGAACGCGTTCGCAGCAAAAATGATGACTGAAACAACAGATATCCTGGCCGAACTGAAGTTTCCTGCTGATCTGCACTATCAGATCGGGCACCAGGTCTGGGCCCGTGTGGATGGTCAGACAGGCATGGCCACCGTGGGCATCACGGCGCTGGGCATCCGTTTGTCCGGCGATATCTACATGTGCCGGCCTAAACGCAGCGGCACCCTGCTGGAGCAAGGTGGGTCTGTGGCAGTGGTAGAGCTGGCAAAATCCATTGTTTCGGTGAAATCACCCGTCTCCGGTGAGGTAGTGGATGTCAATCCCTTGCTTGAAGAGCAGCCCGATCTGGTGCATCGCCAGCCGTATGGCGATGGCTGGCTGGTGCGTGTGCGTTTGACACGGTGGGAAAGGGATGTCCAGGAGTTGTTGCACGGCGATGCCATGCTGCTTGCCATGCGACACCACGCCTGGCTCAACCGGGTGCAGTAGCCATGGGCTATATCGACGATGCGGTGGATGGGGTTGCCATCCTGTTGTGGTCCGCTAGCCCGCAGCAGCCCGAGCTGTTGCATACGCCATTTTTCTTTGCCGCAGCTGCTGCAGCCATGGACGTGCCGGTCGAAATCTATTTCACGGCGCAAAGCGTGCATCTGCTGGTGCCTGGTATCGCCGAAAATTTGCAGGCGGCGCAGCATCGCAAGAACGTGTTGCAGGCCATGCGTGAAGCGGTGGAATTGGGTGCGCGCCTGCTGGCCTGTACCGATGCCCTGCACGCGGCAGGGCTGGATGCGGCTGGTCTGATCCCCGAATGCAGCGGCCATGGTGGGGCCGTGCAGTACATGGCGCGAGCGGCAGACAGGCGCTGGCGCACGCTGGTGTTCTGAGCGCTAGCACCCTTCCCGGAACCATATCGGTCACGGGGCCTGGCGGGCAACAGCTTCGCCAACGGCTATCAGTGCCATGAATAGTGACAAAAAAATCGCCAGCCCGCAATAGCGATGGCTGGCGATGCTTCACGCGCATTGCGCGTAGCCTGGCTGAGCCAGGGCGGCATCAGCGCCGCCCGCAAGCTATCAGCGGTAGACCGGGAAACGCGAGGTCAGTTCGGCCACTTTCGCGCGCACTGCGGCGATGTTGGCTTCGTCGCGCGGGTTGTCCAGCACGTCGGCCATCAGGTTGGCGGTCAGGCGAGCTTCCTCTTCCTTGAAACCACGGGTGGTCATGGCCGGGGTGCCCACGCGCAGACCGCTGGTCACGAACGGCTTTTCCGGGTCGTTCGGGATGGCGTTCTTGTTGATGGTCATGTGGGCAGCGCCCAGCACGGCTTCAGCTTCTTTGCCGGTAATGCCTTTGTTGCGCAGGTCCACCAGCATCACGTGGCTTTCGGTGCGGCCGCTGACGATGCGCAGGCCACGCTGCGTCAGAGTTTCTGCCACAACCTGTGCGTTCGTCACGACTTGCTGCTGGTAAGCCTTGAATTCGGGCGACAGCGCTTCCTTGAAGGCCACTGCTTTGCCGGCGATCACGTGCATCAGCGGGCCGCCTTGCAGGCCCGGGAAGATGGCGCTGTTGATGGCTTTTTCGTGCTCGGCCTTCATCAGGATGATGCCGCCGCGCGGACCGCGCAGGCTCTTGTGCGTGGTGGACGTCACAACGTCGGCGAAGGGCACCGGGTTGGGGTACACGCCAGCAGCAATCAGGCCGGCATAGTGGGCCATGTCCACCATGAACAGGGCGCCGACATCCTTGGCGATGCGTGCCATGCGTTCGAAATCGATGCGCAGGGCGTAGGCGGAGGCGCCACCGATGATAAGCTTCGGCTTGGTTTCGTGGGCCTTGCGCTCCATCGCGTCGTAGTCGATTTCTTCCTTCTCGTTCAGGCCGTAGCTCACCACGTTGAACCACTTGCCAGACATGTTCAGGGCCATGCCGTGGGTCAGGTGGCCGCCTTCAGCCAGGCTCATGCCCATGATGGTGTCGCCAGGCTTGAGGAAGGCCAGCAGCACGCCTTGGTTGGCTTGCGAGCCGGAGTTGGGCTGCACGTTGGCTGCTTCGGCGCCGAACAGTTGCTTGATGCGGTCGATGGCGAGCTGTTCCACCACGTCCACGTTTTCGCAGCCACCGTAGTAACGCTTGCCCGGATAGCCTTCAGCATACTTGTTAGTGAGCTGCGTGCCCTGGGCTGCCATCACGGCGGGAGAGGCATAGTTTTCGCTGGCGATCAGCTCGATGTGTTCTTCTTGGCGGCGGTTTTCCGCCTGGATCGCGGCAAATACTTCAGGATCAGTTTGTTCAATCAGAATATTACGCTGGTACATGGGGGGCTTTCCGGAAAAATGAGAGGCGCAGAACGCACCTCTAACACTAGTTTAGCTTGCAAAGCCATTCAATCTATTGAAGATCCCATGGTGTGAAAGGTTATTCCATACGAATTTGAGCGTCATGCCCCTCTTGGTAGGCCACGGTGACGCTGGTGGACTGGCTGGCTGCCACTGTCGGCACTGCTGCACTGCCCTGTACACCCCTGGCCTTGACCAGCATCGGTGCAGCTCCGCCATCGCTGGAGGGTATGGATGGCACCTGCACCGGCAAGGTGGCGTTGTAGTTCACGTTTTCGCCTTTGGCCACCGCCTTGATGCGGGCATATTCGGCGAGCACCTTGTCGCCATAACCGCCATCGCTGGGCCGGTTGGCTGCACCCACATAATATTTCAGGCCGCCACGCAAGGAGCCGGACTGGGCGATGGTTTCCTTGAGCACCTGCACGCCCACGCGCATGTTGCTGACCGGATCGAATGCGGCCATCGCGCCTCCCAGTTCCAGGTACTTGTCGGAGTGGATGTGCGTCATCACCTGCATCAGGCCCTGTGCGCCCACTGCGCTCTGGGCAAACGGGTTGAAGCTCGACTCGATGGCCATGATGGCCAGAATCAGCGCCGGATCGATCTTTTCTTCCCGACCGGTGGCCCAGGCCTGCTGCACCAGCAGGCCTACGGGCTCGGGCGCCACATGGTATTTGCGGCTGATCCAATTGACCACGGCTGCCTGTTGCCTTGGCAGCGCTGATGGATCGGTGGCCAGGAGGCGAGGCGATTCTGCTTCGGCCACAGTTGCCTGATTTGCGGCCAGCGCAGGATCTGCCTCGGCAGCCGGCTGTTGTACGGTACGCAACAGCCAGTTTACGGCCTGCTGTCCTGCCTGTTGCCGTAGCTCCGGCTTGCCGGCCAGCAGTGCGCCGCCCAGCACGACGCCGATGCCTACCAGGGCCAGACTGTGCTGCGTGATGCGGAACATGCCGCGAGCTGCACGCAGGGCCGGATGGCGGCCGGAAGGCGCAGTCGACGCGACCGCTGCATCCGTAGGGGACGGAAAAAGATGGTTTGCTGACAAAAGAGAATCCTCAATATCCTGCGGGCAACCCATGGCGCAAGATGTTGAAAGGGACGGCGGTACCCATGGCCTGATGTGTGCAAGGCCTCAAAAGCACGTGCTGACCTGTACTGGCAGCACGTGGGGGTGCGATGGGCATGTCCGAGCTGTGGTCGGACTGATCCGCCGGGCGGCAAAAAGCGCATTCTAAAAACGCTCGTAATTACCAGTCAAGTAGTAAGTCTATTCAGTATATGATTTGCGCTCATATTGACACATAATTGCAACATTGCCGAATGCCCTCGTAACGCGACGGGACAGGTGACGCAGCCCCCTAATTCAGGGCAAAATAGCCCGTGTCTGCCTGATGACAGTCGGCAGCGTGTTTGAACGACCAGACTGAACCAACATGATCCGAATTCCACTATTTGGCTCGAGCGCGCAAGCCGAGTCCAATGATTCCACGCCCGCCGGCGGCCCTGATGCAGCTTCTGCCGCCAGCAAGCAGGAGGCACACCCGCTGGATGCCATGACCGGAGGCATTTTCTCCGCGGCCACCTCCGGGGAGCGCGCAGCGCGGGTGCGCGCCTGGCTGGCCACCGATCCGGATCTGGCCAGCATGCAGGAAGTATTCAAGGAGCTGAGCGCACGCGACAAGGGAGCCGCAAAGGCGCTGCGTGAAAAGCTGGATGAAATCCGGCGCAGCAAGGGCCAGGAGCTGCTGGCGGCCGAATGGGCCACGCGTGCCGAACAGCTGCTGCAGGGCAGCAAGATCAATATTGCCGATGCCATGGCCTGGCAGCGCGATGCGGCCAAGGCGGGCGCTCCGCTGAGCAAGGAGCCGCTGGCCACCCTGCGTCAGCAACTGGCAGAGCGCGTGCGCGGCATCGAGGATCTGCAGACGCGCACGCAGGTGCACCGTGAGGCTGCCGTGCTGTTGGCGCAGCGTATCGAGATCCTGTCCACCAAGAGCTGGAGCGAGGCCGATGCGGCCGATGCCGGCCTGCAGGCCGATGTGGCCCATTGGCGTGAGCAGGCGCTGGCCTTGCAGCAGGATCCGCATTGGCCCAGCGTGGATGCCAAATATGTCAGCCAACTCGACAGCGCCATGGACCAGCTGCAGCTGGTGGTCAAGGCCTTCGAGGAAGCCCTGGCGCACACCCGTGCAGCAGTGGCAGACGCCACGCAGCCGTTGCCCAGTGTGCCGGTCTGGGCCGATGAGGTACGCTTGCTGCGTGGCCAGGCGATAGAGCCTGAGCCCGAAGTGGAGCTGGACCCGGCCCTGGCAGCCGAGAAGCAGGCCGAACAGGCCAAGCGCCGCAGCGATGCCGAGGCGGCGGTGCAGGCGGCAGTGACTGCGCTTGAGCAGGAGCTTGGCAGCGGCCACAGCAAGGCTAGCGTGGCAGCAGCCCAGGCATTGCGCAATGCGCTGAAGGAACACCGTCGTAACCTGGGTGCCGAGCTGGAAGGCAAGGCCAATGCAGTTTTGGCATCTGCCGGTGAACTCGAGGGTTGGCAACGCTGGCGTGCCGACCAGATTCGTCAGGAACTGGTGCAGCAGGCCGAAGCACTGATCGAGCGACCGTCCGCAGCCGAGGAGGCAGCCCCGGCAACACCACTGGCTGCCGCCGAAGCAGCAGGGGAGGGAGCAGCCAGTGAAACACCTGCGGCTGCAACCGACGCAGCTGCGCCAACTATCGACGCCTCTACGGTCGCACCTGCCGCAGCTGCGTCCAAGCCGAAGGCAGCCGTTGCCGGCAAGGCGCAGGCAGCGGCGTTGCCAGTCAGCAAGCTCAGCCCGCGCAAGTTGCAGGAAACGCTGCGCCAGCTGCGTGAGCAATGGAAACAGACGGATCAGGGCGGGGCGCCCAACCACGCCCTGTGGAAGCGTTTCGATGCCGCCTGCAACGAGGCCTATCGCATCGTTGAAGCCTGGCTGGCCTCGATGAAAGAACATGCCACCGAGCAAAAGGCGGCGCGCATGCATTTGCTGGAAGAGCTCAAGGCCTGGGGTGCCGCCCACGCGCAGCAGGTGCAGGCTGGTGCTGCCGACTGGAAAGCGGCGCATCGCGAGCTGCTGCAGTTTTCCAAGCGCTGGCGCGAATCCGGCCATCTGAGTGAAAAAGTCTTTGTCGAGCTGCAACCGCGCTGGAAAGCCGCCATGCAGGAAGCGGGCGCGCATCTGGAGGCGGCACAAAAGGCCAGCGTACAGCTGCGCCATGCCATGATCGAGGAGGCGAAGGAGCTGGGGGCCGCCGCAAGCCTGCGCATTGATGCCATCAAGGCGCTGCAGCAGCGCTGGCAGCACGAAGCGCAGGGTATGCCCCTGGATCGCCGTCAGGAACAGAAGCTGTGGGATGCCTTCCGCAAGCCCCTTGACGAGGCATTCCAGCGCAAGCAAGAGCAGCGTGAGCAGGCGCAGGCTTCTCTGAGCGCGCATGACCAGCAGGTGCTGGACGCGGCGCGTGCACTGGAAGCGGCCAATGCCGGCGGAGATGCACAGGCCATTCACGCTGCCATGCGCGTGCTCGACGCCGCGATCAAGGGTCGCCAGCAGGCGGTTGCTGACGCGCCTGTCCAGGAAGGCTCCGAAGCTGGAGAGCAAGCCGTTCCCGCATCAGAGGACCAGGGCGCCGGTCGCGCTCCCGCGGTCAGTGCATCGCAGCCGCGTCCGGCGATTGCCGTACGGGGTGACGACCGCCCGCAGGCGCGTCTTGGCGCCGGAGTCAAGCCGGCTGCAGGCCGCCAGGACGAGCGTGGCCGGCGCGACGGTGCACCACGTGGCCGCTTCGGCGAACGCAGCGAACGGCCAGAGCGTGCGCCGCGCCTGGGCGATGCGGCTTTCCGCGCCCAGCGCGAGGCCCTCGACCATGCCCAGTCCACGCTGCGCAAGCTGTCCGAGCAGGCGCATGGTGTAACCATCACGCAACTGCTCGAGGCTTGGGAAAAGCGCCAACCTGATACCGTTCCGGCTGCTTCCGAGCTGGGCAAGGCAGTGGCCGGTGCGCAGCGTAACCGTTGGGCGGCGGCGCTGTCGGCGCAGGCTGCTGCGGGCGAGGTCGATACCGCCATGCTGCGTCTGGAAATGGCGGCGGATGTACCCACCCCGGCTGCACAGCTGTCGGCACGCCGAATGCTGCAGTTGCAAATGCTCACGCGCCGCAATGATCCTTCTCCGGCGGAAACCTGGACCACCGATGTGGCCACCGTGCTGGCGGGCACCTATGATGCGGCCCAGGCGCGGCGTCTGCAGCAGGCCCTGAAGGTATTGCTGCGCAAGTAAGCGCTGCTGCAGCCATCACAAGCACCCGTGCGCAAGCCGGGTGCTTTTTTTTGTGCCATGTCCATGCCTTAAGACTGCTTTCAGGTAGCCCGCCCATGATTGCGGGCATACGGCATACAACAAGGAGAATTTGCATGGCACCATTTACATCCCGCTTTTCGGCATTGATTGCGGCTGCTCTGCTCGGCTTGGCACTGGCTGCGCCGGCGCAGGCAGCAGACACCACGGCACAACAGCAATTGCAGCGCTGGCAAGCGCAATCCGGACCGGGACAGGCAGCCCGCGGACAACAGTTTTTCACTTCTCGCCATGGCGGTGAATGGAGCTGCGCCTCCTGCCACAACACATCGCCCGTGTCGGCCGGTCGCCACGCCAATACGGGCAAGCGCATCGCGCCGCTGGCGCCTTCCGCGCAACCCGATCGCTTTACCGACACCGCCAAGGTGGACAAGTGGTTCAAGCGCAACTGCAACGATGTGCTCAAGCGCGAATGCACGGCCCAGGAAAAGGCCGACGTCATGGCATGGCTGGTGAGCCTGCGTGGCTGACCCCCAACAGGAGAGCGTGATGAAAAAATCCCCCCGCTTTTTCGGATCCTTGTGGCGTCATCCGGGCCGCTGGTTGACGGGCTTTGCCGTAGCCGGCGCTGTGGTGATGGCCCTGTCGGTAGGCAGCCATGCACTGGCCGATGACGACCATGAGCATGAGCGCGGTGAATATCGCGAACGCAGTTATTCGAGCGGACCTTCTGCCACCGCCGCGCGCCAGACCATGCCCAAGCAGTACCAGGCCGAATGCGCTTCCTGTCACATGGCGTATGAGCCGCGCTTCCTGCCGGCCGCTTCCTGGAAGCGCATGATGGGCAATCTGCAGAATCACTATGGCAGCGATGCCTCGATCGATGCCGCCAGCGTGAAAACCATTTCCACGTGGTTGCAGGCCAATGCAGGGAATTCCCAAAGAACAGGTTCCAATCCCGATCAGGATCGCATCACAAAAACACGTTGGTTTGTACGCAAACACGACGAAGTCTCTGCCGCCACTTTCCGCCGCGCCTCGATTCGCAGTGCCGCCAACTGTGCGGCCTGCCATCCGGGCGCTGAAAAAGGCAATTACGACGAACACAGCGTGCGTATTCCACGCTGAAACGGGAGTTCATCATGAACACGACTATTTCGACCTCACCTGCCGTTTCGGCAGCCAAGGCGCCTGCGCGCCGGGTCAAGGACGCTCCGACGCGTGCGGCGCACTGGTGGATGGCGGCAAGCTTTCTGGTGGCCTATATCACCGGCGATAGCGAAAGTTGGCGTCTGTGGCACGTGATCGCCGGCTACAGCATGTTGCTGGCGCTGGGTTTCCGCCTGTTGTGGGCCGTGGTGGGCCCCCAGCCGGTGCGTTGGCGCATCTGGGGCCGACGTGGTGCGGCAGTGGGAAACTGGCTGCGTGAGCAATTGAAGCCGGCGGCTTGGCAAAGCTGGCTGCGTGAGCCGCTGGCGCAGTTTCGCCAGGCCATGAACCAGGGTACCAACCTGTCGATTGTGGTGCTGCTGGCTGTATTGCCTTGGGTCGGACTCAGCGGCTACATCGCCTGGCAGGAGTGGACCGGCGAGTGGGTGGCAGAGCTGCACGAGGTACTCGGCAATCTGGCCCTGTTCGCGGTGCTGCTGCATCTGGCGGTGTTGTTTGGCGGCAGCATGCTGCGCCGGCAGAACCTGGTGCGCCCGATGCTGGGTGGGCGTCTGCCCGGCGCTGGCCCTGATCTGGTACGCAATCATCTCTGGCTGGCGCTGCTGTTCAGTGCGGCTATGGTAGCCTTTGCAGGATGGTATTGGCAGGATGCGCAGCAAGCGCAAGCTGCCGATGGCGGCGCGGTGATTTCTGCGACCAGAACCGGTGCCGGACACGACGACGATTGATTCATGAGGTACACCATGCGCATCCTGTTGGCCGAAGACGATGAGCTGCTGGGCGCCGCTGTACGCAGCGGGCTGCAGCAGCAAGGCTTCCACGTGGACTGGGTGCGCGATGGTCAGGCGGCGCTGCGGGAACTGCTGGCGCAGGACTATGAAGCCGGGGTGTTGGACCTCGGTATGCCCCGCATGGACGGCATGCAGGTGCTGACCGCCCTGCGGGATCAGGGGCGCACGCTGCCGGTGCTGGTGTTGACGGCACGCGATGCGGTGCGTTCGCGTATCGAAGGTTTGGATCTGGGGGCCGACGATTACGTCATCAAGCCGGTAGACCTGCATGAGCTGGCCGCCAGGCTGCGCGCCCTGGTACGCCGGGCCAGCGGTCTGCAGCATACCCTGCTGCAGGCGGGTGAGGTGCAGCTCGATCCGGTCGGCCACGTGGTCACATTGGCCGGAGAGCCGGTCGAACTGGCACAACGTGAATATGACCTGCTGCACGCGCTGATGCGCAATCCCGGCCGTATTCTCAGCCGCGAGCAGCTGGAGTCCAAAATCTATTCCTGGGGCAGCGAAGTGGCCAGCAACGCCGTCGAGGTGCATGTCTCGCATCTGCGTCGCAAGCTCGGCACTGGCATCATCGAAACCGTGCGTGGCCTGGGCTACCGCATCGGCGGACAGGGAGCTTGAAATCATGCCCGCGCGGGGGACACGTCCATGGTCGCTGGCGGCGCGCCTGACGCTGCGCATCCTGGCCTGGCTCACCCTGGTCTGGGTGCTGATCATCGCCGGCATTTATTGGCATACCCGTTCCCATGCGTACGACTTGCTGGATGTGCATCTGCAACAGACAGCCATATTGCTGGCACGGCAGCCCTTGGCCCAGCTGGATGAGCATGAGCTGGATCAGGACGACGATAAAAAGCATGAGCAGTTCGCTCCCCGCAAGAAGAAAATCAGATCGTTGGCGGTATACCAGGCATGGCAGGATGGCAAGCTGGTGGCGCGTTCGCCCGAGGCGCCGTCCAAACCGCTGACAGACACTGCCGCCGGGTTTTCCGATTCGCTCATTGCGGGCCGTGAGTGGCGTGTCTATACTGCGTTTGGACGTGAGCATGACGTCAGGGTCATGGTGGCGGAAGATGTGAAGCTGCGTCGCGAGATCGTGCTTGGCAACGTGCGTACTCCGTTGCTGGGTTTGCTGCTGGCGTTCCCGATGTTGGCGCTGCTGGTGTGGATGACGGTGCGTCGTGCGATGCGTCCGGTCAACGAGACCGGTGCGCTGATCCGGCAGCGCTCGCCGCAGTCGCATGCGCCGTTGCAGGTGGCTGATGCGCCGCGCGAGATCCTGCCACTGATCGATGCCCTGAACCAGTTGTTCGGGCGCATCGGCGATTTGCTGCACAGCGAGCGCCGCTTCACGGCCGATGCGGCGCACGAGCTGCGCACGCCGATCGCCGCCATCCGCATGATGGCGCAGGTGGCACAGGGCGCCAATGATGCCGGGCAACGCGCCGAGGCGCTGCAAGGGGTGATCCAGGGTTGCGACCGTGCCACCCGGTTGGTCGAGCAGCTGCTGCAGCTGGCCCGCTTGGAAGCGGATGCGGATGCGGAGCAGCCGCTGGGAGATGTCCTGCCGTCGCTGCAGCAGGTGGTGGATGATTTGCGGCGTACCCATGCAGCAGCGCACAATCAGGACCTGCAGTTCCAGGCGCCCGGGCAGTTGCATGCACGGGTGGCCCCTGCATTGGCCGGCGTGCTGTTGCGCAACCTGCTCGACAACGCACTGCGCTACAGCCCGGATGGCGCACGCGTGCGTGTGGTGCTCGAGCAAGTGCCTGCTGAGCGTATGCAATGGACCGTGGAAGACAGCGGCCCCGGCATGAGTGATGAAGACATGCAGCGCCTGGGCGAACGGTTTTTTCGGGTGCTGGGCAGTGGCCGCAGCGGCAGTGGCCTGGGTTGGTCCATCGTGTGCCGAATCGCCACGCTATACGGATTGCATCTTCAGGTGGATCGCAGCCCGGAGCTGGGCGGCCTGCGTGTGCGACTGACGGCCTGATGTCCAGCTGCCACGGGGCGTTGTTGTTGGCGCCAGGCATAGCTGGCGCGCCATTGAGCGCCAGCAACTGTGTTCAATTCACATGATGGGCGCGGCTTGGAGCTTTGCAGCACCGTTTCTGGTCACTCAGTAACGAGTGCGGCCTGGAGCCAGACGACTGGCACAAGCCGATGTATGCTTGCAAAAATCTTCAGGCAACAAAAAACCGCCTGATGGCGGTTCTTGCTGTTTCTTCGATGACTGGTGCCCAGGAGAGGACTCGAACCTCCACGGAGTTACCCGCTAGTACCTGAAACTAGTGCGTCTACCAATTCCGCCACCTGGGCGTCATTCGAAGAAGTGAAATTATAGCAGAACTTTTTGAGTTTTTGCAACTTGCTCAAAAAAATGAATCAGTTGCAATCTTGCAAAATCCGGCTCAATGCCCTAATACTGCATGGAGCAAAAAAATCGTCCATTTGGAGGATATGATTTGTTCCTGTTGATGGTGCCCAGGAGAGGACTCGAACCTCCACGGAGTTACCCGCTAGTACCTGAAACTAGTGCGTCTACCAATTCCGCCACCTGGGCATCAAGCAGTGAAGGAGTTATTCTATCAAAAATTTAGCCAATAAAACAAGTGCCGAACACGATTTCGGACAAGAGCTCGAAGGCGTTGTGCAGGGGCATCGCGACGGGCATGGATTTGTCATTCCGGACGATGGTCGTCCCGATGTCTATCTGCCTCCCAACGAGATGCGCGCCGTGCTGCACAAGGACCGGGTGCGGGCCCGCATCGTCCGGCTCGATCGCAAGGGCAGGCCGGAAGGCCGTGTGGTCGAAATCCTGGAGCGCAGTCCGCATCCCATCATCGGCCGCCTGCTGCAGGAAAACGGCATCTGGCTGGTCGCCCCCGAAGACAAGCGCTACGGTCAGGACGTGATCATTCCCAGGGAGGACATCGGCGAAGCCAAGCCCGGCCAGGTCGTGGTAGTGGAGCTGACCGAGGCGCCCGCCCTGTATGGCCAACCCGTCGGGCGCGTCCAGGAAGTGCTGGGCGAGGTGGATGATCCCGGCATGGAAATCGAGATTGCCGTGCGCAAGTATGGCGTGCCGCACATTTTTTCCGATGCCTGCCTGCAGCAGGCTAAGGTCTTGCCCGCCACGGTGCAGCAGGCCGATCTGTCGGGCCGTGTCGACCTGACGGATATTCCACTGGTTACCATCGATGGTGAAGACGCGCGCGACTTTGACGATGCCGTGTACTGCGAACCCGCTGTACTGAGCGGTCGCGGCAAGAGCGCGAAAAAGGGCTGGCGCCTGCTGGTGGCGATTGCCGACGTGAGTCATTACGTACGCACCAACGGCCCGATCGACATCGATGCTTACGATCGCGCTACCAGTGTCTACTTCCCGCGCCGCGTCATTCCGATGCTGCCGGAAAAGCTCTCCAACGGACTCTGCTCGCTCAATCCCGACGTGCACCGCCTGTGCATGGTATGCGACATGCTTATCACGGAAGGCGGCGAATTGCACGCCTACCAGTTTTATCCAGGGGTGATGTACAGCCATGCGCGCCTGACCTATACCGAAGTGGCTGCCGTCCTGTCCAATACCAAGGGGCTGGAGGCACGCAAGTACCAGAATCTGGTCGGAAATCTGCTGGATCTGTATGGCGTGTACCAGGCGCTGCGGCAGGCGCGTGAGGCGCGCGGCGCGGTCGATCTGGAAACGGTGGAAACCCAGATCGTGTGCGACGAAAACGGGCGCATCGAGAAAATCGTGCCGCGTGTGCGCAACGAGGCGCACAAACTGATCGAGGAGGCCATGCTGGCCGCTAACGTCTGTGCGGCTGATTTCATCGAGAAAAACAAGCGGCCCGGCCTGTACCGCGTGCACGACTCGCCGCCGCCGGAAAAGGTCGAGATCCTGCGCAACTTCCTGCGCATGATGGGGGTGGGCATGTCGGTGAGCGATGAACCGTCCACGCACGAATTTGCTGCCATCGCCCTGGCCACCAAGGATCGCCCCGATGCCGAGCAGATCCACACCATGCTGTTGCGCAGCATGCAGCAGGCCATGTACACGCCATACAACGTGGGCCACTTCGGTCTGGCGTTTGAAGGCTATACGCATTTCACCAGTCCGATTCGGCGCTACCCTGATCTGCTGGTCCACCGCACCATCAAGGCCATCCTGCAAGGCGAGCGCTACGAATTGCCGAATTTGCCTACGCCTGGTGAAGCGCATGCCAAGCTGTCGCGGCGCCTCGAGAAAAATGCCGCAGCACGCGGCCAGCAAGCCACCAAACCGCGTCGCAAGACGGCAGAACTGCAGGCCTGGGAAGCGGCCGGCCTGCACTGCAGCGCCAACGAACGCCGCGCCGATGAGGCCAGCCGCGACGTGGAGGCCTGGCTCAAGTGCAAGTACATGCGCGATTTCCTGGGTGAAGAGTTCAGCGGCGTGGTCAGCACGGTGACGAGCTTTGGCCTGTTTGTCACGCTGGACGCCATGTTCGTCGAAGGCCTGGTGCACATCACCGAATTGGGAGGCGACTACTTCAAGTTCGATGAAGGGCGCCAAGAGTTGCGCGGCGAGCGTACCGGGGTGCGTTTTGCCTTGGGTACCCGGGTGCAGGTGCAGGTGATCCGCGTCGACCTGGACGGCAGGCGTATCGATTTCCGCCTGGTGCGTGCCGGCGACGGCTCGGCCATCGCGCCGCGCAAACGCAACGCAAGCAGCAAACGCATGGCCGAATCTGCACCAGACCAGGCGTCGGACGCAAGCAGTGGGCAGGAGCGCCAGCCGGAAGACGAGCTGATCTGGCAGCCACGTCGGCGCGGCAGCAAGGATGGCGCAGGGGCGCAGGCCAAACGCGGTGCTGGCAAGCGCGCCAAATCGGCCGATCTGGCTGGCAAGGGGCATGCCCCCAGCAGCCGCGGCCGACGCAAGCGCTAAATCTGGGGCCGGGTCAGCGCCTGTGCCAGCGCGCCGGCGGTCAGTTGCGCAGCGCTGGCCGGCCAGCGCGTGGCCAACAGCCCGTGTGCCTGTACTGCCAAGGTGGCGGCACGCCACGCGGACGCACCAGAAGGCGCCAGTTGCGCCCAACAGGCTGCCATGCATCCGGCCAGGACATCGCCTGTGCCGGCCGTGGCTAGCCGCGCATTGCCGGAAAAATGGATGGATGGCAGTTGTTGCAGGCCGGCAGGTGCTGCCACCACGGTGCCCGATCCCTTCAGGACCACCACTGCCTGCGACTGTTCTGCCAGCGCGCAGGCCGCATGCAGACGGTCATGCTGTACGGTGGCGGCATCCGTGCCCAGCAGGCGTGCGGCTTCCAGCGGGTGCGGCGTCAGGATGGTGTGCAGCCCTCGCGCGGTGCGCTGGCACAGGGATTCCTGCAGTGCCGGACTGCCGGCAATGGCGTTCAGGCCATCCGCATCGATGACCAGGCGCGGTGATTGCTGCAGCAGGTCAGGCAGAAATTCGGCCACGGCGGTGCCGCCGCCGCAACCGCAGGCCGTCGTGGCGGTGCCAATCGGCAAACACTGCAGATCCGCGGCGCAGGCCAGCGGACGTGGCATCAGTTCGGGCTGCAGTGGCAAACCGATGGCGGCGAGATCCAGCAGGCCTGCATACACGCGGCCGGCGCCAGCGTGCAGGGCGGCGCTGCCCGCCAGCCAGGCGGCGCCGGCCATGCCGGGCGCACCGCCCACGATGCAGACATCGCCGAAACTGCCTTTGTGGCTTGCATGCTGGGGTAATGTGGTAACCGGCGGGGCATAGTCCGGTCCCAGATGGGCGTCATGCAGCCAGGCGCTGGCATGTTCGGCAGTGGGCTGCGGGCTGGTGTCCAGACCGCCCCACCATGTGGTGCCGGCAGCATCGCGTCCATGCGCAGTAAACAGTCCGGGCTTGAGCGTGAGCAGGGTCAAGGTGTGATCGGCATGCGCGCATTGGCCGGCATTGCCGCCTGCAAGCCAATGTCCGGTGTCCGCATCCAGTCCTGTGGGCAGGTCGACGGCCAGGGTCTGGCATGCAGCGGCCTGCATGGCGGCGATGCAGCCCAGCATGGCCGTACTGGGCGCCCGGCTGGCGCCGATGCCGAGCAGGGCGTCGATGCACAGGTCGTTCGCCTGCAGCGGCGGTGCCTGGTCGACAAACCCGACGCCGGCGGCGCAGGCAGCAGCATGCGCGGCACGGGCATCCTGCGGCAAGGCTTCGGGCTGCTGCAACAAGGTAACCAGCACACGCTTGCCCTGCCGTTGCAGCCAGGCAGCGGCCTGCATGCCATCGCCGCCATTGTTGCCAGGGCCGCAGGCGATCCAGATGGTGCCGGCGTGGGGCGCAATGGCCAACGCCAGCCGGGCTATGGCTTCGCCAGCGCGCTGCATCAGGGTATGTGGCGGCAGCTGCTGCATCCAGTGCTGCTCGATCTGCCGGGTTGCAGCGATGGAGTGCAAGGGCTGAGGAGCGAGACTGTTGCTGGGATGCAGCTGTAGCGGTGGGCGTGAGAGTATCTGGGCTGGCATGGCTGGTGGCGCTGGGTGCATGTATGCTAAAATTTCGCGGCCTTGCGCAGGCTGCATTTCGTAGCCGCGCCAAGGTAAATCGCAAATTCGCTGGATCCGGGTGTGCTGGCCGATGCATTGATCGATCGGCGGCAATCAACAGCGAAATTTTAGACCCAACCTCTGGAGTAATTTATGTCTACCAATATGCGTGAGATGCTGGAAGCCGGCGTGCACTTCGGCCACCAGACCCGCTTCTGGAACCCCAAGATGGCGCCGTTCATCTTCGGTTCCCGCAACAAGATCCACATCATCAACCTCGAGCAGACCCTGCCGATGTACAACGAAGCCATGAAGTTCGTACGTCAGCTGGCTGCCAATGGCGGCACCATCCTGATGGTCGGCACCAAGCGTGCTGCCCGTGAACTGGTGGCTGCCGAAGCGCGCCGTGCCGGCGTGCCGTTCGTCGAACAGCGTTGGCTGGGCGGCATGCTCACCAACTTCAAGACCGTCAAGACTTCCATCAAGCGCCTGAAGGACATGCAGGCCCAGCAGGAAGCTGGTCTGGACCACATGAGCAAGAAGGAACAGCTGATGTTCAGCCGCGAGCTGACCAAGCTGGAAAAGGACATCGGCGGCATCCAGGACATGAACGCACTGCCTGATGCCATTTTCGTGATCGACGTCGGCTACCACAAGATCTGTGTGTCCGAAGCCAAGAAACTGGGTATTCCGCTGGTGGGCGTGGTCGACACCAATCACAACCCCGAAGGCATCGATTACGTAATCCCGGGTAACGACGACTCCGCCAAGGCCGTGGCCCTGTATGCCCGCGGTGTGGCAGACGCCGTGCTGGAAGGCCGCGCCAACGCCATCAACGACGTGGTCAAGGCCGTGTCCGAAGGCGAAGACGAATTCGTGGAAGTGGACGATTCGCAGGCCTGATTCACGGCACTGCCACGCCCATGAGGCACAATTCATGGAAGAGGGGCCTGCTGTGCCCCTTTTCTGTAACTGCAAGTTGAACGAAACAACGGAGAATCAAATGGCTGCAATTACTGCAAGCATGGTCGCTGAACTGCGCGGCAAGACAGACGCACCGATGATGGAGTGCAAGAAGGCGCTGACCGAAGCTGACGGCGACATGGCCAAGGCCGAAGAGATCCTGCGCGTCAAGCTGGGCAGCAAGGCCGGCAAGGCCGCTTCCCGCATCACCGCCGAAGGCGCTGTGGCCAGCACCATCGAAGGCGGCAACGGCTCGCTGGTTGAAGTGAACTGCGAAACCGACTTCGTGACCAAGAACGACAGCTTCCTGGCCTTGGTCAAAGCTGCTGCAGATCTGGTTGCCAAGCACAACCCTGCCGACCTGGAAGCCCTGGCAGCACTGCCGTACGAGCAGGACAGCTTCGGCCCCACGCTGGAAGACGTGCGCAAGGGCCTGATCGGCAAGATCGGCGAAAACATGAGCTTCCGCCGCTTCAAGTATTTCTCCGGCAGCCCGATGGTGGCCTATCTGCACGGCACGCGCATTGGCGTGATGGTTGAATTCGAAGGCGATGCAGTGGCTGCCAAGGATGTGGCCATGCACGTTGCTGCCATGAAACCGGTGGCTCTGTCCAGCGCTGATGTTCCGGCCGAGCTGATCGAGAAAGAGCGCAACGTGGCTGCCGCCAAGGCTGCCGAAGCCGGCAAGCCGGCCGACATCGCTGCCAAGATGATCGAAGGTTCCGTGCAGAAGTATCTGAAGGAAGTTGCTCTGCTGAGCCAGTCTTTCGTCAAGAACGACAAGCAGACTGTCGAGCAGATGCTGAAGGAAAAGAACACCACCGTGAAAGCCTTCACCATGTTCGTGGTCGGCGAAGGCATCGAGAAGAAAGCGGATGACTTCGCTGCTGAAGTGGCTGCCCAGATGGCTGCTGCCAAGCAGGCCTGATCAGCGGTCGCAACGCCTCGGAAGAAGGGCGCCTGGCGCGCCCCAATTCCGTGGCTTTTTTTTGTCCCCATTTCCTTACCCTAATCCCACCCCCTTCCCAGGAGATCGCCATGACTGTCGAAAAGCCCGCCGTTCAACGTGTACTGCTCAAGCTCTCCGGGGAGGCGCTGATGGGCGATGACGCCTACGGCATCAACCGCGAGACGATCCAGCGCATGGTGCAGGAAGTGGCGGAAATCACCCGCTTAGGGGTGCAGGTGGCGGTGGTCATCGGCGGCGGCAACATTTTCCGGGGCATGGCCGGCGGCGCTGTCGGCATGGACCGTGCTACGGCCGACTACATGGGCATGCTGGCCACGGTCATGAACGCCCTGGCGCTGGCCGACAGCATGAACCAGGCCGGTTTGACGGCGCGGGTCATGTCCGCGATTTCGATCGAGCAGGTGGTGGAGCCTTACGTGCGTCCCAAGGCGCTGCAGTATTTGGAGGAGGGCAAGGTGGTGGTTTTTGCTGCCGGTACCGGTAACCCCTTCTTCACCACTGATACGGCGGCTGCGCTGCGTGGTGCGGAAATCGGCGCCGAGCTGGTGCTGAAGGCCACCAAGGTGGATGGCGTATACACCGCCGATCCCAACAAGGACCCGTCTGCCACCCGCTATGACAAGCTGACCTTTGACGAGGCCATTTCCCGCAATCTGGGCATCATGGATGCCACGGCCTTTGCCCTGTGCCGCGACCAGAAATTGCCGATCAAGGTGTTCTCGATCTTCAAGCATGGCGCGCTCAAGCGCGTGGTCATGGGCGAGGATGAAGGCACGCTGGTATATATTTAACCCTTTTCCTGGCCGCAAGCCTGAAGCTATCTGGAGAGAATGCCATGTCGGTTGCTGACATCAAGAAAAACATGCAGGGCAAGATGGAGCAATCCATCAATGCATTCAAGAACACCCTGACCAAGATCCGTACCGGTCGCGCCAACCCGGCCATTCTGGATACGGTGCTGGTCGACTACTATGGCTCCATGCTGCCGCTGAGCCAGGTGGCCAATGTGTCCAGCCTGGATGCGCGCACCCTGAGCGTGCAGCCCTGGGAAAAGCCCATGGCGGCCAAGATCGAAAAGGCCATCCGCGAAAGCGATCTGGGTCTGAATCCGGCCAGCATGGGCGACCTGATTCGCGTGCCGATGCCGCCGATGAGCGAAGAGCGCCGCAAGGAAATGACCAAGCTGGTGCGTGCCGAAGGCGAAAACGCCAAGATTGCCATCCGCAATCTGCGCCGTGACGCCAACGAAGCCGTCAAGAAGCTGGTCAAGGACAAGGAAATTTCCGAGGACGAGCAAAAGCGTTCTGAAGCCGACGTGCAGAAGATCACCGATAAGGAAATTGCCTCCATCGATCAGCTTGTTGCCGCCAAGGAACAAGATATCATGGCAGTTTGATGACTGTATTACGCACGATATGGCGTAATGCCGTTTGTGCGTGTTTTTTTGCCTATGTCCACCACCAGTTCTAACAAAGCGGCCGTGCCGCATCACATTGCCATCGTGATGGACGGCAACGGTCGCTGGGCCAAGAAGCGCTTCATGCCGCGGCTTGTGGGGCATCAGCGCGGGGTGGTCGCCGTCATGCGCTGCGTCGAGGCATGCATCGAGCGCGGTGTCGGCGTGCTGACGATGTTTGCATTCTCGACCGAAAACTGGAATCGCCCCGAAGAAGAAGTGTCCGGATTGATGCGCATGCTGATCAAGGGTCTGCGGCGCGAGGTCGGCAAGCTCAATGCGCTGGGTGTCCGTCTGTATCTGGTGGGCGAGCGCAGCAATCTGCCGGAAAAGGTCAGCAGCCTGATCGAGTGGGGTGAGCAGGCCACCATCGGCAACAACAAGCTGATCGTCAACGTGTGCTTCAATTACGGTGGCCGCTGGGATATTGTGCAGGCCGCAGCGAGGCTGGCGCGCGAAGGCAGGCCAATCACCGAAGAAAGCATGCACAGTGCCATGAGCATGGCACATGTATCTGATCCGGATCTGCTGATCCGCACCGGCGGCGAGTTCCGCATCAGTAATTTTCTGCTGTGGCAGAGTGCCTACAGCGAGTTGTACTTTACCGATACCCTCTGGCCGGATTTTGACGCCGCCGCCCTGGATGCCGCCATCGCATCCTATGCCGGGCGCGAGCGCCGCTTCGGCAAGACTTCTGCCCAGGTGCAGCAGGAATGCTGAAGCAACGCGTCATTACCGCGCTGCTGCTGTTGCTGCTGCTGCTGTCCGCGCTGTTCGCGCCGGTCGTTTGGCCCTTCAAGGTGCTGATGGGTGTCACGATCGGGCTGGGCGGCTGGGAGTGGGCGCGCCTGTCAGGTTATGGCCCGCGCGCCGGCGCCGGGTGGGCCGCGCTTGCCATCATGCTGTGCGCCGGCATGGCGGCTCTGGGCTGGACTTCCACTGCGGCACCGGCAGTGCGCTGGCTGGTGACGCTGGCGGGTGTGCTGTGGATTGTCGTGGGCGCCTGGCTGCTGCACGTCGGCGTCGGCGTATGGCAGAGTGTGCCGGCATTCGCGCGCATGCTGGCCGGTTTGATGGCGCTATGTTGCGCCTGGCTTGCCACGGTGCAGCTGCACGGTCGTTTCGGAGTGTGGTATTTGTTGTCGGTGCTGGCGCTGGTATGGGCGGCAGACATCGCTGCCTATTTTTCCGGGCGGGCTTTTGGCCGGCGCAAGCTGGCGCCCACCATCAGCCCGGGCAAGAGCTGGGCAGGAGTGTATGGCGGCATGGTGGCCGCGCTGCTGTTGGCGCTGGCCTGCAGCCTGTCTGCCGGTGTGCCCAATCTGTATGCTGCGTTGTCCACCAGATCGGGCCCTGTCGGGCTGGTGCTGGCGGTGATGGTCCTGGTTGCCATGAGCGTGGTCGGGGATCTGGTTGAATCCCTGATGAAGCGCAGCATGGGCCTGAAAGACAGCAGCCAATTGCTGCCCGGCCACGGCGGTGTGCTGGATCGTATTGACGGGCTGCTTCCTGTCCTGCCTCTGGCCCTGGCTGTGACTTTGTGGCTGGAGTATTGAATTAATGTCTGTGCAAAAGAATACCGACCGTCCGTTGGTCGTTACCGTGCTGGGAGCAACCGGCTCCATCGGCACCAGTACATTGGATGTGATCGCGCGCCATCCGCAGCGCTTCAGTGTCTATGCGCTGAGCGCATCGACCCAGGTGGACAAGATGCTGGAGCTGTGCCGGCGTTTTCGTCCGGCCGTGGCGGTCATGGCCTCCGAGCCGCATGCCGACGCACTGCGCCAGGCCTGTCGCGATACCGGCTTGCCAGTGGAGGTGCTGGGTGGCGAAGCAGGTCTGGTGGCCGTATCCGAGGCGCCGGAGGTGGGTGCCGTAATGGCAGCAATCGTCGGTGCTGCTGGCCTGGCGCCGTGCTTGGCCGCGGCGCGCGCCGGCAAGCGCCTGATGCTGGCCAACAAGGAAGCGCTGGTCGTGGGCGGGCAGGTGTTTCTGGATGCAGTACGGCAGGGCGGCGCCACGCTGCTGCCAATTGACAGCGAACACTCGGCCATTTTCCAGTCCCTGCCCGAAGACCCGGCCACCTGGGACGAGCGCGTCGACCGCATCATCCTGACAGCCTCTGGCGGGCCGTTCCGCACCACCGATCCCGCCGCGCTTGCACACATGACGCCGGAGCAGGCCTGCGCCCATCCGAACTGGAGCATGGGACGCAAGATTTCGGTGGATTCGGCCACCATGATGAACAAGGCGCTGGAGGTGATCGAGGCGCACTACCTGTTTGGCATGCCGCCCGAGCGCCTGGATGTGGTGATCCATCCGCAAAGCATCGTGCATTCGATGGTGCAGTACCGCGATGCCTCCGTGGTGGCGCAGCTGGGAACGCCCGACATGCGCGTGCCGATCGCCTACGGATTGTCCTGGCCGCAGCGCATCGCCAGCGGTGCGGCTGCGCTGGATTTTAGTAATCTCGGCGCGATGACTTTCGAATCGGTGCTCGACCACCAGCATCCGCAGCGTTTTCCGAGCCTGGCATTGGTGTGGCAGGTGTTGCGTGCGCAGCCTGGCAGCACTGCTGTGCTGAATGCCGCCAATGAGGTGGCGGTTGCTGCATTCCTGGATCGCAGCATCCGGTTCGACCAGATTTATCAGGTCAATGCGGCCACGCTCGACACCCTGCAATTTGCCTCTCCCCGTGATATTGGCGATCTGCTGGCACTTGATGCGCAGGCGCGAGCCGCAGCTGAAACGCAGGTGCTAGGATTGCGCTCATGATCACTGCAGTGGCCTTTCTGGTGGCGCTGGGCATTCTGGTGGCCATCCATGAATATGGGCATTTTCTGGTGGCGCGGGCTTGCGGCGTCAAGGTGCTGCGGTTTTCCGTGGGCTTTGGCAAGCCCCTGTTGCGCTGGACCAGCGCGCGCAGCGGCACCGAATACGTGGTGGCGTTGCTGCCGCTGGGGGGCTATGTGCGCATGCTGGATGAGCGCGAGGCCCCTGTTCCAGAAGCCGAGCGCAGCCGTGCCTTCAATGTGCAACCGGTCTGGAAGCGTTTCCTGATCGTGCTGGCTGGCCCTGTGGCCAATTTGCTGCTGGCGGTAGTGCTGTATGCCGCTATCGGCTGGAATGGCGTGCAGGAGCTGCAGCCGGTGATTGCGCAGCCAGCCCCGGGCAGCGTGGCGGACAAGGCCGGCCTGGTCAGCGGTGACACCATTGTGGCCGCACGCCGTGCCACTGACGATGAGGCAGAACCTGTGCAGACACTGGGACAGCTGCAGTGGTTGCTGCTGCAGGCGGCAAGCGATGCCGAGGACCTGGTGTTGCAGGTGCGCATGGCCGGTCAATCCGGCGAGCGTACCGTGCTGCTGCCGCTGCAGCAGGCCGGCCTGATAGACGAAGGTGCCGGGTTGCAGGAGCGCCTTGGCATCGGTGCGCCCTGGATGCCTGCGCTGGTGGGAGAAGTGGTGCCCGGAGAAGGTGCCGATCAGGCCGGTTTGCGCGCCGGTGACAAGGTGCTGGCGGTCAACGGACAGACAATGCGCGATGCAACCCAGTTGCGTCGCCTGGTGCGCGAGAGCACCCCAGGCCAGGCGCAACAGTGGCTGGTGGAGCGTGCCGGACGTACCGTGCAGCTGCGCGTGATACCGCAAGCCCACACGCAGGGGGGACAACAGGTAGCGCGTATTGGCGCCATGCTGGGGGCCAGACCAGCCACGGTCACCATCAAGCGCAATGCCTGGGAAAGCCTGGCCTACGGTGTGCAGCAAACCTGGGACATGGCCAGTTTCAGTCTGCGCATGCTTGGCCGCATGGTGGTGGGAGAAGCTTCGCTGCGTAACCTGAGCGGCCCGGTCAGCATTGCCGACTATGCGGGACAGTCGGCGCGCGCCGGCCTGATCAGCTATCTGGCATTTCTGGCGCTGGTGAGCGTGAGTCTGGGTGTTCTCAATTTGTTGCCGGTCCCAATTCTGGATGGCGGCCACCTGATGTATTATCTGTGGGAATTTGCGACGGGCAGACCTGTGCCTGAAGCAGTCGCACAACGTCTGCAGCGGGTAGGCATGGTCATGCTGCTGGGGCTGATGGGTGTGGCCCTTTTCAATGATTTGAGCCGCTTGTTTGGCTCCGCCTAGCGGCCGCACTGGTCCGGGCGGTAGCTGGTTACTTCACTTTCAATACACATGAAGCGTTCTTCCTCTCCGTTCCGACGCACTGCAGTGGCAGCCGTGGTCAGCCTGGGTTTCGTGGCCAATGTCGCCTGGGCCGTCACGCCTTTTGTGGTCAAGGACATCAAGGTGGAGGGACTGCAGCGGGTCGATGCAGGCACCGTGTTTTCCTCCATTCCCGTCAAGGTAGGTGAAACCTACGACGATGACAAGGGCGCTTCCGCGATCCGCGCACTGTACGGGCTGGGCCTGTTCAACGACGTGCGCATTGAAACCCGCGGCCAGGACGTGGTGGTCGTGGTGCAGGAACGCCAAGTCATCAACCAGGTCGATGTTTCCGATGTCAAGGCCTTCGACAAGAAGATGGTGCTGGAGGGACTGGGCAAGGTGGGCGTGGTTTCTGGCCGGCCGTTTGACAAGGCAGTCGAACAATTGGCCATCCAGGAGCTGAAGCGCCAGTACGAGTCCAAGGGCTATTACGCTTCCGAGGTGACAACCACCATCACCCCCATCGAGCGTGGCCGTGTCAACGTGACCTTCACGGTACAGGAAGGCCCTTCGGCACGCATCCGCAGTATTCATTTCGTTGGCAATCAGGTGTTCAGCGAGTCCACGCTGCGGGACCAGATGGAGCTGGATACCGGCGGCTGGATGTCCTGGTACACCAAGTCCAACCAGTATGCCGAGGAACGGCTCAATACCGACCTGGCTGCCATCCGCGACTATTACCTCAACCGTGGCTATCTCGAGTTCAAGATCGACTCCGTGCAGGCGGCGTTGTCGCAGGACCGGCACGATATCGACATCACCGTCAATGTGACGGAGGGACCGCGTTATGTGGTTTCCGGTGTGTCCCTGGCAGGCAACTATCTCGAGAAGGAAGATGAATTCCGCTCGCTGATCACCATCAAGCCGGGCGAGCCCTACAAGCTTGAAGACGTGCAGGAGTCGGTGCGTGCCATGAGCGACCGCTTCGGTGAGTACGGGTACGCGTTCGCCAAGGTGACCGCCGAGCCTGTGGTCAATCGTGAGCTGCACCAGGTGGCCCTGGTGCTGAATGGAGCGCCTGATCAGCGTGCGTATGTGCGCAACATCAACATCAAGGGCAACGCCAAGACACGTGACGAAGTCATTCGGCGCGAATTCCGGCAGTTCGAGTCGTCCTGGTACAACACCAACAAGGTCCGTGCTTCGCGCGACCGCGTGGATCGCCTGGGATATTTCCAGGAAGTCAACGTCGACACTGTTCCGGTGCCAGGGACACCCGACCAGGCGGATCTGAATGTGGCTGTCAAGGAACGCCCGACCGGATCCATCCAGCTGGGCGCCGGCTATTCGTCGTCGGACAAGATGTCGTTCATGGTCGGTCTGTCGCAGGACAATATTTTCGGCTCCGGCCAGTCGTTCGCGGCAGAGGTCAACACCAGCAAGTACAACCGGTCGATTTCGCTGTCCTCAACCGATCCATATTTCACCCCTGACGGTGTATCGCGTACCTACAACGTTTCCTACAGCCAGTATGAGCCTTATTCTTCGCAGGGCTATGGCACCTACGATTACAAGATCCAGCAGGCTGGCGCGAGTGTCAACTTCGGCATCCCGGTGACCGAAAAAGACACCATCTATGTCGGTGGCGGGCTGGAACACTACAAGATTCAGGAAGGCAGCAGCACCTTCACGCCTGCAGGCATGGAAGGTCAGGATCCGAAGCTCTGGAAGCTGACGCAGGAGCAACGCGACTTCATTGCCTCCAATGGCGGCAAGGATACCGCCTGGGGCGTTCCATTGACGATCGGCTGGTCGCGCGATTCGCGTGACAGCAGCCTGGCGCCCAATCGTGGCATGTACCAGCGTATATCGGCGGCGATCAGCCCTGCCGGTGACCTGAAATATGCGCTGGCCACTTATCGCTTCCAGTACTACTGGCCGCTGGACAAGAAATTCACGCTGGCTTTCAACACCGACCTGGCCTATGGCAAAGGCCTGGGCAATAAGGACTTCCCGTACTTCAAATACTTCTATTCCGGTGGTTTGGGCTCCGTGCGCGGCTTTGAACAAGGGGGCCTGGGTCCCCGCCGCGTCGCCTATAACGGTGATACCTATGCCACTGGCGGCAACAAGAAATTCAACGTCAACCTTGAGCTGATTGCCCCGTTCCCGGGGGCCGGCAACGACAAGACACTGCGTATGTTCGGCTTCCTGGATGCTGGTAACGTCTACAGCGAGGTCAAGAGTACGGCCGAGGCGCCCATCAACGCCAACGCCAAGAAGATCCGCTCCTCCGCAGGTTTCGGCTTGCGCTGGATTTCTCCGATTGGTCCGCTGAGCCTCGCGTTCGGCTGGCCGATCCAGAAATATGAAGGTGATAAACTGCAGAAAGTGCAGTTCCAGATTGGTACCAATTTCTGATGAAGACGAATCGCTACACCCCCTGTTCACTGGTCGCAGCACTGGTGCTGGCCGCAGCCGCCATGGGCGGTACTGTGGCGCATGCACAGTCTGCTGGCGTGGCTGCCGCTACTGCGCCCGGCGCGCGTATCGGCTTTGTCAACACGGATCGCCTGTTCAGCGAAACGCGTGCGGCGCAGCAGGCACAGGCCAAGCTCAAGCGGGAATTTTCCACGCGTGAAAACCAGCTGCAGGCACTGGGCAATCGCCTCAAGAAGGACATCGAGGATTACGATCGTCAATCCCAGTCCCTGAGCGAGACCCAGCGCCAGCAGCGCCAGCAGCGCCTGATGGCCCAGGAAGCTGAGTTCCAGCAGAAGCGCCGCGAGTTTCAGGACGACCTCAACAACCGCAAGAATGAAGAATTGCAGCAATTGCTCGACCGTGCCAACCGGGTGGTGATCCAGATTGCCAAGGACGAGCAGTACGATGTGATTCTGCAGGAAGCGGTTTACGTCAATCAGCGACTCGACATTACCAACAAGGTGATTGCTGCGCTCGATGCTGCGCGCTGAGGCAGGCCGCCAGCGGCCATGTACAGGCGCCTTGGGCGCCTTTTTTCTTTTTTCCCGGGTTAAGCAACAGGAGCAAGCATGGAATTCAGTGTCGAGGAAATTGCGCAGGCCTTGCAGGCCCATGGGGCAGTATTGCACGGCGACGGCGCGTTGCGGGTCCGGCGCCTGTCAGCCCTGGCGCAAGCCACCGAAGGCAGCCTGACATTCTTGAGCGATCGCCGGTATGCGGGTTTGTTGGCTGATACGCCAGCCAGCTGTGTGATCGTGGCGCCTGCCATGCTCGAACTGGCCCTGCGTCCCGGACGGGCATGCATCGTGGCTGACAACCCCTATGCCTGCTATGCGTGGTTCACACAGTGGTGGAAACAGCGGACCACGCCCGAACGGGATTACCGGGTGCACCCTTCCGCAGTGGTTGATCCTGCTGCGGATGTGCATCCCACTGCCGTCATCGGCCCCCTGTGTGTGGTGGAGCGTGGTGCCAAAGTGGGTGCTCACAGCGTGTTGAAGGCAAGGGTGTACCTAGGCGAGGGCTGCGAGGTCGGCGAGCGCTGCATCGTGCAGCCAGGCGCAGTGATTGGTGGAGATGGCTTCGGCTTTGCGCCCGCATCGGGCGGCGGCTGGATCAAGATCGAGCAGCTGGGAGCGGTGCGCATCGGCAATGATGTGGAAATCGGCGCCAATACGTGTGTGGACCGCGGTGCCATCGACGACACCGTGATCCAAGATGGGGTCAAGCTCGACAATCTGATCCAGATCGCCCATAACGTGCATCTGGGGCGCAATGTGGCGATGGCCGCCAATGCCGGTATTGCTGGCAGCACCACGGTGGAGGAGGGTGTCACCATTGGCGGCGCCGCCAACATCATGGGGCACATCACGCTGGGCAAGGGCGTGCACATTTCCGCCACGACCTTTGCCTCCCGCACGATAACCAAGCCCGGAACCTATTCGGGACACTTCCCATTCGACGATAATGCAAACTGGGAGAAAAATGCGGCCGTAGTCAAGCAGTTATACAAATTGCGTGCCCGCATCAAGGCCCTGGAAACCCAACTTTCGGAACAACAACAATGAATTCGATGGATATCCATCAGGTCATCAAGCGCCTGCCCCACCGTTATCCCTTCCTGCTGGTCGATCGCGTCCTGGAGATTGAGGATGGCAAGCGGATTCGCGCGCTGAAAAACGTGACCATTAACGAGCCTTTTTTTACCGGCCACTTTCCCCAGCGTCCGGTCATGCCTGGCGTGCTGATGCTTGAGGCGATGGCGCAGACTTCGGCCCTGCTGGCGATGATCCCCGAAGGGAAAGAGTTGGACCCGGACGTGCTGTACTATTTCGTTGGCCTCGACAACGTGCGCTTCAAGCGTGTGGTCGAGCCGGGTGACCAACTCATCATGGAGGCCGAAATGGGCCGGGTGCGTGCTGGTATCTATACCTTCCATGCGACTGCCAAGGTGGATGGCAAGCTGGCGTGCGAGGCCGATCTGATGTGCGCGGTGCGCAAGGCGGCAAGCTGAACAAGGAATCCGGATGGCCAAGATACACCCGAGTGCGCATGTCGATGCGGCGGCTCAGCTTGCGGACGATGTGGAAGTGGGCCCTTACGCCGTCATCGGGCCGAACGTGCGCATGGGCGCACGCAGTAGGGTAGGCGCACATTGCGTCATCCAGGGCCATACGACCATTGGCGAGGACAATGTCTTTCACCCGTTCGGATCGATTGGCGGCCCACCGCAAGACAAGAAATACAGCGGTGAGCCCACCGAGCTGGTGATCGGCAATCGCAACACGGTGCGCGAATTCTGCACCTTCAATACCGGCACGGTGCAGGACAGCGGCTGCACCCGGATTGGCGATGACAACTGGATCATGGCTTACGTGCACATCGCGCACGACGTGCAACTCGGCAACCAGACGATTCTCGCCAACAACGCCACGCTGGCCGGTCACGTGCACGTGGGCGACTGGGTGATCATCGGCGGCCTTTCTGGCGTGCACCAGTTCGTCAAGATTGGCGCACACGCCATGATCGGCTTTTCTTCGGCCATCAGCCAGGATGTGCCGCCGTTCGTGATGGCGGACGGCAATCCGGCTGCGGCGCGCGGTTTCAATATCGAGGGTCTGCGCCGTCGCGGCTTTGGCAGTGAACGCATTGCTGCCGTCAAGAGCATGTACCGGCATCTGTACCGCGAAGGCCTGACGCTGGAACAGGCGCGCGCCCGCATGCCCGAAGTCGAACAGAAGCACCCGGAAGCAGCTAACGACGTACGCATGATGCAGGACTTCCTGGCTGCGGCAACGCGCGGTATCGTGCGCTGACCATGCAGGCTGAAGTCTCTGCACCTACGCTTGACGTGGTGATCCCCGTTTACAATGCGACGACCACCTTGTGCCGTGCCGTCGAAAGCGTGGTGGCGCAGCCGCAGGTGAACATGCTCTGGCTGATCGATGACGGCTCCACCGACGCCAGTTGGCCGTTGATGCAGCAGCTGGCACGCAAGTTTGACGGGCGCATCCATGTGGCACGTTTGAATGTCAACGGCGGCGTGGCGGCGGCGCGAAACTGCGGGCTGTGGCGCAGCGGAGCCGAACTGATCGCCTTCCTGGACGCCGATGATGCCTACCTGCCGGGCGCCCTCGAGGTGCCGCATATTGCCATGCGCCTGCATCCGCAGATTGGCTTGGTGAGACTGGGCCTACAGCCGATAGGTTTTCCCGAAAAGTATCTGCAGCATGACCGATTTGCCCATGCTTGGCAGGTATTGCAGATGACGGTGGGTGGTAACACCGTGTTCCGGCGCAGCCTGCTGCTGGCCTGCGGCGGCTTTCCCGAAGATGCGCTGTTTCGCCGGCTGGGCGGGGAAGATGGCGCACTCGGCATTGCCCTGACGCAACTCACCACGGTGGGCACCCTGTTCGACGAGCCCGGCGTGGAACACCATTATCATGCTGGCATGCACGCCGAGCGCCTGCTGGACCTGCATCTCTGGAACAAGGCCGACCCGCGCGTGCAGCCGGCCGATCTGGTCGTTGCCGAAGAGGTTACTGCGCGCATCGTGCAGCAAGTTCAGGGGGTGCGCCGGTCGCTGGCGCAGGATCAGGGCGTGATTTGCCCGCTGCTGGTGCAGCGCGCGCCCGTCACGGAGCCGACCGCATGAGCGCGACAGCACTGCGCATGGCCATGGTGGCTGGCGAAGCTTCAGGTGATCTGCTGGCAGCGTTGCTGCTGCAGGGCGCGCGCCAGCGCTGGCCTGGTCTGCAGGCAGAAGGCATTGGCGGGCCGCGCATGCGAGAGCAGGGCTTTGTCGCACATTGGCCCAGCGACACGCTGGCCGTGCATGGCTACAGCCTGGACGTGTTGCGCCGTGTGGCCGGCATCTGGCAGATTCGCAACCAGCTGCGCCAAAAGCTGCTGACCCATCGTCCCGATGTGTTCGTCGGTGTCGACGCCCCGGATTTCAATCTCGGCCTGGAAGAAGATTTGCGCCGGACTGGCATCCGTACCGTGCACTTCGTCTGCCCATCCATCTGGGCCTGGCGGCCGGAGCGCGTGCACAAGATCCGCCGCTGTGCAGACCATGTGCTGTGCATTTTTCCGTTCGAACCCGAATTGCTGGCACGGCATGGCATTGCCAGCACCTATGTGGGGCATCCGCTGGCCGATGTAATTCCTCTGCAGCCGGATCAGGCCGCCGCGCGGCGAGCGTTGGGACTACCGGAACAGGGCGAGGTGCTGGCCCTGTTGCCGGGCAGCCGCAATTCGGAAGTGCAGTATCTGGGCAGCCGATTCCTGGAGGCGGCGCGTTTGTTGCTGCGTCAGCGCCCAGGGCTGCGCTGTGTAATGCCGGCGGTACCGGCGCAGTACGCATCCCTGCGTGCATTGATCCAGGAGGCGGGCATGAGCGAGCAGGTGCAACTGGTACAGGGACAGTCGCATACAGTGCTGGCCGCCTGTGACGTGACGTTGATCGCCAGCGGCACGGCCACGCTGGAGGCGGCCTTGTTCAAACGCCCGATGGTGATTTCGTATGCCATGCATGCACTGTCCTATCGGCTGATGCAGCGCAAGCAGCTGCAACCCTGGGTCGGCTTGCCCAATATTCTGTGCCGCGACTTTGTCGTGCCCGAACTGCTGCAGGACCAGGCCACGCCCGAAGCCCTGGCCGATGCCGTGCAACACTGGTTCGACCAGCCGCAACAGGTGCAGGCCGTGCAGGCGCGCTTCACGGCCTTGCACCATGAACTCAAGTGTGATACTGCCACGCTGGCTACCGATGCGATCGCGCAACTGCTGGGACGCTGAGCAGGCCGTGCTGCCCTGGGATATCCCCGGCGCCTTGGTGGCCGGCGTGGATGAGGCTGGCCGTGGGCCGCTGGCCGGCCCGGTGGTGGCTGCCGCCGTGATTCTGGACGAGCAGCATCCGATTGCCGGCTTGGCTGATTCCAAGAAGCTGACCGCACGCCGGCGCGAAGTGCTGTTTGACGAGATCCGTGCGCGGGCGCTGTGCTGCAGCATCGCCCAGGCCAGCGTGGAAGAAATCGATCAGCTCAATATCCTGCAGGCGACCATGTTGGCCATGCGGCGCGCGGTGGAAGGGCTGCGCTTGGTGCCGCACAAGGTGCTGGTGGATGGCAACCGCATTCCGCCGCTGCGTGTGCGTGCCGAAGCCATCGTGCAAGGCGATGCCAAGGTGGCTGCCATCTCGGCAGCATCCATTCTGGCTAAGGTCACACGGGACCGCTGGTGCCAGGAACTGGAGCTGCGATTGCCCGGCTATGGTTTTGCCAAACACAAGGGCTATGGCACCGCAGAGCATCTGCAAGCCCTGCGGGCCTTGGGGCCCACGGAATACCATCGCCGCAGCTTTGCGCCGGTGGCAGCGCTGTGGCAAAAGGAGGTTTGACGTGCAACCGGTTTTCATCACGGCGCGAGACAATGCGCTGGTCAAGCAACTGCGCAAGCTGGCGCATGATCCCGGCGCCTATCGCCGGCAGGGGCAGGTGTGGATCGAAGGTGATCACCTGTGTCGGGCTGCTCTGGAACGCGGCTGGCGCCCAGCCTGGGCTGTCGTGGCGGCATCGCATTGGGGACAGATTCCTGCAGCATGGTATGCCGGAGCCCAGAAGATTGCCGTGCTGGACGACAACCTGTTTGCGCAGGTCAGCACGCTGGAATCGCCCGCCAGCATGGGTTTTTTGCTGGCCAGCGAGCAATTACAGCAGGAGCCGGTGCAAGAAGCGGTCAATACCGTGATTCTGGATCGCATCCAGGATGCCGGCAATGTGGGCTCGATTCTGCGCACGGCCAGTGCCATGGGCTTTCGCCAGGTACTGGCCCTCAAAGGCACTGCAGCCCTATGGTCGCCCAAGGTGTTGCGCGCTGGCATGGGAGCACATTTTGGCCTGCAGCTGCATGAAGGGCTGTCTGTGGACGAAGTGCTGGCGTTGCGTGTGCCCCTGCTGGTGACGCATTTGCAGGGGAGCACCCTGTTGCATCAGGCGACGCTGCCGAGCCCCTGTGCCTGGGTGCTGGGCCATGAAGGGCAGGGTGTGCAGCAGGTGTTGGTGCAGCAGGCCGGTTTGTTGCTGCGCATTGCCCAGCCGGGCGGTGAAGAATCCTTGAACGTGGGTGCGGCCGCAGCCATTTGCCTGTACGCCAGCGTGGCTGCAAGTTTGTCGGGCGCGCAGACCCAAACATAATCCCTTCAGCCGCATTTCAGATCCATGCGCACGGAGACACTCTGTAGTCGGAAGCAAGGGTAACTCCCACTAAGCCGACTCTGGCAACTCCGATAACATTCAGCTCCATCTAAGGGTTGCACCTATTTTTTCAAAAGGTGCAACCATGTTGATCAAGTTGGAGAAGCAATGGCCACAACCATGGGAATCAAGATGGACGACGCGTTGCGTGAGCGCGTGCGTCTGGCTGCGCAGAGTATGAATCGTACACCGCACTGGCTGGTGAAACAGGCTGTATTGCAGTATGTGGAGGCATTGGAGCGCGGGGACACGGTGATTCAGTTGCACCAATTTGGGCAGGTGTCGGATTCGATGGAGCAACCGAATGTGCTGCGAGTAGAGCAGGAGGTGCAACCTTTTCTCGAGTTTGCCCAAGCGGTGCTGCCGCAAACCCATTTGCGCGCTGTCATCACGGCTGCCTGGCATCGTCCGGAACCGGAGTGCCTGCCCATGTTGCTGCCGCTGGCGCGCACCGAGGATCCGGTGCGCGCCGAGAACATCCGCGCATTGGCCTCGCGCCTGGTCACCGGGCTGCGCGATGCGCCTGCGGCCAGCGGCGTGGCCGCGCTGGTGCACGAGTTTTCCCTGTCCAGCCAGGAGGGCGTGGCACTCATGTGTCTGGCCGAAGCTCTGCTGCGCATCCCGGATCGTGTCACGCGCGATGCGCTGATCCGCGACAAAATCAGCCATGGCGACTGGCGCGCCCATGTGGGTAATTCCCCTTCGATGTTTGTCAATGCCGCAGCCTGGGGCCTGGTGATTACTGGCAAGCTCACCAGCACCAGCAGCGAAAAAGGCTTGTCGGCGGCGCTTACCCGTGTGATCGGCAAAGGCGGAGAGCCCTTGATCCGTCAGGGCGTGCACCGCGCCATGAAGCTGATGGGCGAGCAATTCGTGACTGGCCAGAACATTGGTGAAGCACTGGCCAACAGCCGTGCTTTCGAGAAAAAGGGCTTTCGCTACAGCTACGACATGCTGGGCGAAGCGGCGGCCACGGCACGGGATGCGGAACGCTACTTGCTCGACTATGAGCAGGCCATCCACGCCATCGGCGCTGCTTCGGCCGGGCGCGGCATCTTCGAAGGGCCGGGCATCTCGATCAAGCTGTCGGCGCTGCACCCGCGCTATACGCGTGCGCAGCACCAGCGGGTGATGGACGAGTTGCTGCCGCGCGTGCAGCATCTGGCCGAATTGTGCCGTCACTATGACATCGGCATGAATATCGATGCAGAAGAAGCCGATCGCCTGGAGCTGTCGCTGGATCTGCTGGAGGCCCTGTGCGCAGCCCCTGCGCTCAAGGGCTGGAACGGCATCGGCTTCGTCGTGCAGGCCTACCAGAAGCGCTGCCCGCAGGTGATCGATTACCTGGTGGATCTGGCGCGCCGCACACGCCGCCGCCTGATGGTGCGTCTGGTCAAGGGCGCTTATTGGGACAGCGAGATCAAGCGCGCCCAGGTGGACGGCATGGCTAGCTATCCGGTGTACACGCGCAAGGTGTACACCGATGTCAGCTATCTGGCCTGTGCGCGCAAGCTGCTGGCGGTGCCCGATGCCATCTATCCGCAGTTTGCGACGCACAACGCCCAGACCCTGGCTGCCATCTACGACATGGCAGGGGGCAACTATTACAGCGGCCAGTACGAGTTTCAGTGCCTGCATGGCATGGGTGAGCCGCTGTACGAACAGGTAACCGGAACGGTGGCAGACGGCAAGCTGGGCCGTCCTTGCCGTATTTACGCGCCGGTGGGCAGTCATGAAACCCTGCTGGCCTACCTGGTACGTCGCCTGCTCGAAAACGGCGCCAATACGTCGTTCGTCAATCGCATCGGAGACGCCAGCGTGCCGGTGTCCGAATTGGTGGCCGATCCGGTGCAGCAGGCGTTGGACATCGCAAAGCAGGAAGGCACGTTGGGCGCGCCGCACCCTGCGATCGTGCTTCCGATCGATCTGCTGAAACGACCGAATGTGCACGCCCGCGCCAATTCGCACGGCTTCAACGTGGCCAACGAGCAGCAGCTGGCATCGCTGGCGGTAGCTCTGCTGCATGGCACGCGCGATACGTACCGTGCCGCGCCAACGGGTGTTATCAGCTCCGAAGATGCTCTCGGCTGGCAGCCGGTGCGCAATCCCGCCGATACGCGGGACGTGGTAGGCCAGGTGCTTGCGGCTACGGCGGACGATGTGGCCCTGGCCATGCAAAAGGCGCAGCTGGCAGCTCCGATTTGGGCCGGTACCCCTGCCGAAAAACGTGCCGACATGCTGGTGCGTGCGGCCGATTTGCTGGAGCAGCGCAGCCAGTCGTTGCTGGGCCTGATCATGCGCGAAGCCGGCAAGACGCTGGCCAACGCCGTGGGTGAAGTGCGTGAAACCGTGGACTTCCTGCGCTATTACGCGGCTCAGGCGGCGGCCGAATTGGACAACGCCACCCATCGTCCATTGGGCGTGGTGGTGGCTATTAGTCCGTGGAATTTTCCATTATCCATTTTTGGCGGCCAGGTGGCGGCAGCGCTGGCTGCCGGCAACGTGGTGCTGGCCAAGCCCGCCGAGCAAACGCCGCTGGTGGCTGCGGCCATGGTCCATCTCCTGCACGAAGCAGGCGTGCCGCACAAGGTGCTGCAGCTGGTGCCCGGTGATGGCGACACCGTGGGTGCGGCCCTGGTGGCACATGAAGGTACTGGCGGCATCCTGTTCACCGGTTCCACCGAGGTGGCGCATCTGATCGCACGGGCGCTGGCGCAGCGCCTGTCGCCCGCCGGCCAGCCGATCCCGCTGATTGCCGAAACCGGAGGGCAGAATGCCATGATCGTGGATTCCTCTGCACTGGCCGAGCAGGTGGTGGCGGATGTGCTGTCTTCCGCCTTCGATTCTGCTGGTCAACGTTGCTCGGCCTTGCGCCTGTTGTGCGTGCAGGAGGATGTGGCAGACCGCACCATTGGCATGCTCAAGGAGGCGCTCCAGGAATGGACGTTGGGCAATCCCGACCGGCTGGACACCGATATCGGTCCGGTGATCGACGAGCAGGCGCGTGCGCAGATCGAGCAGCACATCGCCCGCATGCAGTCAGAGGGTCAGCCGGTCACTCGCATTTGCCGCGACGAGGCGCCGGCACACGGCCATTTCGTGGTGCCGTCCATCGTCGAGATCGACAGCGTAGCGCGCCTGCAGCGCGAAGTGTTCGGGCCGGTACTGCATGTGTTGCGCTTTCCGCGTGACGCGATGGATGCGCTGGCTGACCAGATCAATGCCACCGGCTACGGTCTGACTTTCTGCGTGCACAGCCGCATCGATGAAACTATCGAACGCCTGACGCAACGCATGCATGCCGGCAACCTGTACGTGAACCGCAACCAGATCGGTGCGGTGGTGGGCGTGCAGCCATTTGGCGGCATGGGACTTTCCGGCACCGGGCCCAAGGCCGGTGGCCCGCTCTACCTGTACCGCCTGGTGCGGCCCCGGCAGCCCCAGGACGATCTGCAGGCGCTGCCCCCTGCGGTGACAGAGGAGCAGGGCAGGGCCCAGGCACCGCTGCTGCAGGTGCTGCGCCACTGGATCGCTGAAGGCCGCATGGCAGGACTGGATGGTGCGGAACTGTCCGCTGCCCTGGATGCATGCGATACCGCGGCACAGCTGGCCTGTCCGGGGTATAGCGTGTTGTTGCCTGGCCCGACAGGGGAAGCCAACCGTTATCGCCTGTTGCCGCGCGGCGGCGTCTGGGCCCTGCCCCAGAGCGCGCTCGGGCTGGCGCACCAGTTGGCAGCGGGGCTGGCCACCGGAAACCATGTCCATGTGCTGGCAAAGCCGGAACTGGCGGCCAGCGTGGCGGCGCTGCAGGCACATCCCGAGCTGCAGGCCAGGCTGACTGTGGCATCGCCACAAGCGCTCTCCGATGCAGCTGTGCCGATGTCGGTGCTGATGTTCGAAGGCGATGGTGACGCGTTGTTACAAATCAGTGACACAATAGCGTCCCGTACAGGCCAGCTGGTGCGCGTGGATGCACGCCGCACCGACGAACTGCTGGCCGCGACTGGCTACACCTTGTCGGCACTGTTGCACGAACAAAGTATCAGCACCAATACCGCAGCTGCCGGCGGCAACGCCCAGCTCATGACCATGGCGTAAGCCTTCCCTTTTTTCGAATTACTGAAGTTTCCATGCAACTGAATTGGACAGACCCCACCACCGTCATGTTTGCCATTTATCTGGTGGCCATGCTCGGCATTGGCTGGGCCGGCTATGCCAGCACACGCAACCTGTCGGACTATATTTTGGGCGGCCGCAGCCTGGGTAGTTTCGTAACGGCGCTGTCGGCCGGCGCTTCCGACATGAGCGGCTGGCTGCTGATGGGCCTGCCCGGCGCCGTCTACCTGAGTGGCCTGTCGGAGTCCTGGATCGCCATCGGCCTGGTGATTGGCGCCTACCTGAACTGGCGTTTCGTGGCGGCGCGTCTGCGCCTGTATACCGAGCGTGCCGGCAATGCCTTGACGCTGCCTGACTATCTGGCCAGCCGCTTCGAGGACAAGGAGAACCTGCTGCGCATCGTGACCACTCTGGTGATCCTGATTTTCTTCACCATTTACTGCGCCTCGGGCGTGGTGGCCGGTGCGCGCCTGTTCGAAAACATGTTCGGCATGCCTTATGCCACCGCCTTGTGGGTGGGCGCTCTCTGCACCATCGCGTATGTGTTCATCGGAGGTTTCCTGGCCGTGAGCTGGACCGACACGATCCAGGCCTCGATGATGATTACCGCGCTGATCCTGGCACCGGTGATGGCCTTCCTGGCCGTGCAGGGCAACCTGCAGCCGGGACAGGACTGGGCGGCCATGATCCCGCCTGAAAAATTCGACCTGTTCAAAGGTGCCAGCGTGGTCGGTATTGTGTCGCTGATGGCCTGGGGGCTGGGCTATTTTGGCCAGCCGCACATCTTGGTGCGTTTCATGGCCGCCTCTTCGACAACAACCATTCCCAAGGCGCGCCGTATCAGCATGACCTGGATGATTCTATGCCTGGCAGGCGCCGTGGCAGTGGGCCTCTTCGGCATTCCCTACTTCCTCGCACATCCTGAAGGCGCGGCGGCCGTCAACGCCAACTCCGAAACGGTGTTCATGGAGGTGGCCAAGCAACTGTTCAACCCGTGGATTGCCGGTGGCCTGCTGGCTGCCATTCTGGCTGCGGTGATGAGTACGTTGTCCTGCCAGTTGCTGGTGTGCTCCAGTGCTCTGACCGAAGACGTGTACCGCACTTTCCTGCGCAAAAATGCCACGCAAAAGGAGCTGGTCTGGATCGGCCGTGCCATGGTGTTGCTGATTGCGCTAATCGCCATCGGTATCGCGCAGAACCCCGCTTCCCGGGTGCTGCAGATGGTGAGTTACGCCTGGGCCGGCTTTGGCGCCGCCTTCGGTCCCCTGATCATTCTGTCGGTGCACTGGAAGCGCATGACGCGCAACGGCGCCCTGGCGGGTATCGTGGTGGGCGCTGTCACGGTACTGGTCTGGAAACAGTTCGGCTGGCTGGGCCTGTACGAGATTGTGCCTGGTTTCATCCTGTCCGGATTGGCGATCGTGGTGGTGAGCCGGCCGGGCACTCCTTCGGCCAGCATGCTGGAGCGGCACGCCAAGGTGGAGCAGGAAATCCGCGAACTGGGCGTATAACCCCGTAATTGCTGCCAAGCCCCACCGTGTGCTCTGTGCACGGTGGGGCTTCGTGGCATTTCAATGACTAACAGCGGGCAGGGCGATATAATGGGTGGCTTCACAGCACACTCGGCGCTTGCCGCGATTTCAAGTTCACTGCCGTACCGGTGCTGATTCCATGCACCCTTTTGCGCACGTGTGGTGGTTCTTGGGTCGGGCTGGCGCTCGTCCGCCCCCTTCTGATCCCGCCCTCTTTACGGAGAACCACGTGCTCTTGTCCCAACAGGCACCCTTTCCCACAGCCATCCTGGCGCTGGCCGATGGCACCCTCTTTACCGGCAGCTCCATCGGCGCCGCAGGCCACACCGTTGGCGAAGTCGTCTTCAACACAGCGCTCACCGGCTACCAGGAAATCCTGACCGACCCCAGCTACTGCAGCCAGATCGTCACGCTCACCTATCCGCACATCGGCAACTATGGCACCAACGACGAAGACGTCGAATCGCGCCAGGTATTCGCAGCCGGCCTGATCATCCAGAACCTGCCGCTGATTGCCTCCAACTTTCGCAGCCAGGCCAGCCTGGACGAGTACCTGAGCCAACATGGCACCGTAGCCATTGCCAACATCGATACGCGCCGCCTCACGCGCCATCTGCGCACCCACGGTGCCCAGAACGGTTGCATCCTGGCGCTGGATCACTCTGGCGCGCCCACGCAGGCTGAAATCGACAAGGCCGTGGCGGCTGCCAAGGCCGCGCCCAGCATGACCGGCCTGGATCTGGCCAAGGTGGTCAGCTGCAGCGAGGCGTACGAGTGGAACCAGACCGAGTGGCAGCTTGGCAGCGGCTATGGCAGCCAGCAAGAGCCCGAGTTCCACGTCGTGGCCTATGACTTCGGCGTCAAATACAACATTCTGCGCATGCTGGCAGAGCGCGGCTGCCGCATCACCGTGGTGCCGGCGCAAACCCCGGCTGACCAGGTTCTGTCCATTGGCGCGGATGGCGTATTCCTGAGCAACGGCCCCGGCGACCCGGAGCCCTGCGATTACGCCATCGAAGCCATCCGCCGCATCGTCGACAGCGGCACGCCCACTTTCGGCATCTGTCTGGGCCACCAGCTGCTGGCGCTGGCCAGCGGCGCGCGCACCTTCAAGATGAAGTTCGGCCATCATGGCGCCAACCATCCGGTCAAGGACCTTGACAACGGCCGCGTGAGCATCACCAGCCAGAATCATGGTTTTGCCGTGGACCCCGACACGCTGCCGGCCAGCCTGCGTGCCACGCATGTCAGCCTGTTCGATGGCACGCTGCAAGGCATGGAGCGCACCGACAAGCCGGTCTTCAGCTTCCAGGGTCACCCGGAAGCCTCGCCTGGTCCGCACGACATCGCCTATCTGTTCGACCGCTTCATCACCCAGATGCGCAGCAACAAGGCCACGGCCTGATCCTGCGAACGCACGACGACAAGAATCACCATGCCAAAACGTTCCGACATAAAAAGCATTCTCATCATTGGCGCCGGCCCGATCATCATCGGCCAGGCCTGTGAATTCGACTACTCTGGCGTGCAGGCCTGCAAGGCATTGCGCGAAGAAGGCTACCGCGTCATTCTGATCAACAGCAACCCTGCCACGATCATGACCGACCCGGCCACTGCCGACGTCACCTACATCGAGCCGATCACCTGGAAGACGGTCGAGAAGATCATCGCCAAGGAGCGCCCCGATGCGATCCTGCCCACCATGGGTGGCCAGACCGCGCTCAACTGCGCACTCGACCTGTGGCACAACGGCGTGCTCAACAAGTACAAGGTCGAGCTGATCGGCGCCACGCCCGAAGCCATCGACAAGGCCGAAGACCGCCAGAAGTTCAAGGAAGCGATGACGCGCATCGGCCTGGGTTCGGCGCGCTCGGGCATCGCCCACAGCATGGCCGAAGCCTGGGACGTCCAGAAGAGCGTTGGCTTCCCGACCATCATCCGCCCCAGCTTCACGCTGGGCGGCACCGGCGGCGGCATCGCCTACAACGCCGAAGAATTCGAGACCATCTGCAAGCGCGGCCTGGAAGCCTCGCCCACCAACGAGCTGTTGATCGAAGAATCGCTGCTCGGCTGGAAGGAGTACGAGATGGAAGTGGTGCGCGACAAGGCGGACAACTGCATCATCGTGTGCTCGATCGAAAACCTGGATCCCATGGGCGTGCATACCGGTGACTCCATCACCGTAGCTCCGGCGCAGACGCTGACCGACAAGGAATACCAGCTGATGCGCAACGCCTCGCTGGCAGTGCTGCGCGAAATCGGTGTGGATACCGGCGGCTCCAACGTGCAGTTCTCGGTCAACCCGGCGGACGGTCGTATGATCGTGATCGAGATGAACCCGCGCGTGTCGCGTTCTTCGGCGCTGGCCTCCAAGGCCACCGGCTTCCCGATCGCCAAGATCGCGGCCAAACTGGCGGTTGGCTACACGCTGGACGAGCTGCGCAACGACATCACCGGTGGCGCCACGCCGGCCAGCTTCGAGCCGACCATCGACTACGTGGTCACCAAGATTCCGCGCTTCGCCTTCGAGAAGTTCCCCGCTGCCGACAACCGCCTGACCACGCAGATGAAGTCTGTGGGCGAGGTGATGGCCATTGGCCGCACCTTCCAGGAGTCCTTCCAGAAAGCCCTGCGCGGCCTGGAAGTGGGCGTGGATGGCATGAACGAAAAAACCAAGGACCGCGAAGTTCTCGAAAAGGAACTGGGCGAACCCGGTCCCGAGCGCATTTGGTACGTGGGCGATGCCTTTGCCGCCGGCTGGTCGGTCGAAGAGGTCCACCAGCTCACCAAGATCGACAAATGGTTCCTGGTGCAGATCGAGGAAATCGTCAAGATCGAGCTGGATATCGACAAGCTGGTGGAAGAAAAGGGCGCTTTGGGCGCGCTGACGGCCATCGATGCCGACACCATGCGCATGCTCAAGAAAAAAGGCTTCAGTGACCGCCGTCTTGCCAAGCTGCTGCAAACCAGCGACAAGGCGCTGCGCGAGGCGCGCCATGCGCTGAACGTACGCCCGGTTTACAAGCGCGTGGATACTTGCGCCGCCGAATTTGCCACGGATACCGCCTACATGTACTCCACCTACGAGGAGGAGTGCGAAGCCGATCCCACCAGCAACAGGAAGATCATGGTGCTGGGAGGTGGTCCCAACCGTATCGGCCAAGGTATCGAATTCGACTACTGCTGCGTGCATGCCGCACTGGCCATGCGCGAGGATGGCTATGAAACCATCATGGTCAACTGCAACCCCGAGACCGTGTCCACCGACTATGACACCAGCGACCGCCTGTACTTCGAGCCGCTCACGCTCGAAGACGTGCTGGAAATCGTCGAGAAGGAAAAGCCGACTGGCGTGATCGTGCAGTACGGCGGCCAGACGCCGCTGAAACTGGCGCTGGGCCTGGAAGCTGCAGGCGTGCCGATCATCGGCACCTCGCCCGACATGATCGACGCTGCCGAAGACCGCGAGCGTTTCCAGAAACTGCTGCATGAACTGAACCTGCTGCAGCCGCCCAATGCCACTGCGCGTACCGAAGAGGAAGCGCTGGTCAAGGCCGCCGAGCTAGGCTATCCGCTGGTGGTGCGCCCCAGCTATGTGCTGGGCGGTCGTGCCATGGAAATCGTGCACGAGCAGCGCGACCTAGAGCGCTACATGCGCGAAGCGGTCAAGGTCAGCAACGACTCCCCGGTACTGCTGGATCGCTTCCTGTCCGATGCCATCGAGTGCGACGTGGACTGCGTGCGCGACGTCGAAGGCCGCACCTTCATCGGCGGCGTGATGGAGCACATCGAGCAGGCCGGCGTGCACAGCGGTGATTCCGCCTGCTCGCTGCCGCCGTACTACCTGGCCAAGGAAACGGTCGAGGAAATCAAGCGCCAGACCCGTGCCATGGCCCAGGCGCTCAATGTGGTCGGCCTGATGAACGTGCAGTTCGCCATTCAGGAACGACCGCAGCCGGACGGCAGCAAGAAGGATGTGATCTACGTGCTGGAGGTCAACCCGCGTGCCAGCCGTACCGTGCCCTTCGTGAGCAAGGCCACCGGCATCCAGCTGGCCAAGGTTGCAGCACGCTGCATGGCCGGCCAGACCCTGGACGCACAAGGCATTGGCAACGAAGTCGATCCGCCGTACTTCAGCGTCAAGGAAGCTGTCTTCCCCTTCGTCAAGTTCCCCGGCGTGGACACCATTCTCGGCCCCGAGATGAAGTCCACCGGCGAAGTGATGGGCACTGGCAAGACCTTTGGCGAGGCCTACCTCAAGGCGCAGATGGGTGCCGGCGAGAAGCTGCCCACTTCCGGCAAGGTATTCTTGACCGTGAAGAACAGTGACAAGCCCACTGCGATCAAGATTGCGCGCCAGCTCAAGGAGCTGGGCTTCGAGCTGGTCGCCACGCGCGGTACGGCCAAGGCCATCAACGATGCCGGCATCGAGTGTGCCACCGTGAACAAGGTGGCTGAGGGTCGTCCGCACATTGTCGACATGCTCAAGAACGACGAGATCGCCATGGTGATCAATACCGTGGAAGAGCGCCGCAATGCCATTGCCGACAGCCGTGCCATCCGTATCAATTCGCTGCAGGCACGTGTCACCACCTTCACCACCATTGCCGGTGCCGAAGCCGTGGTGGAGGGCATGCAATACATCGACAAGCTCGGCGTGGTGTCTGTCCAGGAGATGCACCAGCATCTGGCCAACACTTGACGTAACGGCAATTTCGGGCATAATCACCCACAAGGCCGCCGGTACGAAAGGACCGGCGGTTTCGTTTTGTGGATTTCAACCATTACAAGAGGCGCTCAAGCGCCAGCGGAACCATGACAACTGTACCTCTTACCCTCAACGGCGCCGAAAAACTCAAGGCTGAACTTCAACGCCTCAAGACCAAGGATCGCCCCGACGTGATTGCAGCCATTGCCGAAGCGCGTTCGCACGGCGATTTGAGCGAAAACGCCGAATACGAAGCGGCCAAGGATCGCCAGGGCTTCATCGAAGGCCGCATCAAGGAAATCGAAGGCAAGCTGGCGGCTGCCAAGATCATCGACCCGACCGCACTGGATGCAGGCGGCAAGGTGGTGTTTGGCGCCACGGTTGATCTGGAAGACGAAGACAGCGGTAAAGCCGTGACCTACCAGATCGTCGGCGAAGACGAAGCCGACATCAAGCTGGGCCTGCTCAACGTGGGCAGCCCGATTGCCCGCGCACTGATCGGCAAGGAAGAGGGCGACACGGCCGAAGTGAAAGCTCCCGGCGGCGTGCGCCGCTACGAAATCGTTGGTGTGCGCTATATCTGATGCAGCCTCGTGTCCATCTTGCCAGCTCGGTACTGGCCGCAGTGTGGCTAGGCAGTCTCTCGGCGATCGGCTTCATGGCGGTTCCCCTGCTGTTTGCCAATTTGCCCACTCCGTCCATGGCAGGACACATGGCGGCACGCCTGTTCGCGGCCCAGGGCTGGGTCAGCATGCTCAGCGCGTTGCTGCTGATCATGCTGTTTCGCACCCGTCTGCGCCAGTTTGCCGACGAAGCCACCGACGTCGCAGACAGTCCCGGCATGCTGTACTTCGGCATGCTGGTCTCTGGTTTGCTGATGGCCGTGCTGCTGTATTTGCTGGTAGCGCCGCGTATTGAGCTGCGCCAGAATCTGGCGCTATGGCACAGTGTGGGCACTATCCTGTACGTGGGACAGTGGCTGTGTGCGTTGGTCAGCGTGGTGCGGCTGGCACAGCGCAAGGTCTGAATTTCCGCGCCTGCCGCGGACAAGAAATAAGCACGGAAGGCCTTCTGCAACGCACCAGCAGAAGGGTTATATTTTTCAGCGTGCGCTGCTGGCTGGTGGGCGCGGGCGCTGTACCGGGGTCAGCTCCAGGGTCTTCGGCAGCTGCTTGCGGATGAAGCCCAGGGTGACGGGCTTGCCGGGCTCCAGCGCCGACACGGCATTCAGCAATTCCTGCACCGTATGCACCGGCTGCCCCCCCACTGCGGTAATGATATCGCCCGGTTGCAAGCCGACGCGTGCCGCGGGACCATTGGCCAGGATGCCGGTCAGGATCACGCCATCCCCGGGTTTTGCCTTGAACGCAGCAGCCATTTCGGGGGTGATTTCTGCCGGCTCCACGCCGATCCAGCCGCGCTTGACCTCGCCGTGCTTGATGATGCTTTCCAGAACATGCCTGGCGGTGCTGACCGGTGTGGCAAAGCCGATGCCCATGTAGCCCCCGGTGCGTGAATAGATGGCAGTATTGATACCCACCAGGTAGCCATGGATATCCACCAGTGCGCCGCCCGAATTACCCGGGTTGATGGCAGCGTCGGTCTGGATGAAATTCTCGAAGGTATTGATACCCAGCTGGCTGCGGTTGAGCGCGCTGACAATGCCGCTGGTCACGGTTTGTCCCACACCGAACGGGTTGCCGATGGCTAGCACCGGATCGCCGATCTGCAGCGCGCCGGAATCCCCCAGCGTGATGGCCGGCAGCTGCTGCAGTGAAATCTTGAGCACCGCCAGATCGGTATCCGGATCGGTGCCCACCACGTTGGCCTGCGTGCGGCGGCCGTCGTTCAGCAGCACCTCGATGCTGTCAGCGTCTTCCAGCACATGGGCATTGGTCAGGATATAGCCGTCGGAGCTGACCAGCACGCCGCTGCCTACACCGGAGAACAGGTCCTCTTCGGCATCCGGGTTGGCCGCATCGCCCGGCTTGGGGCTGAGCAACGGCCCGGATGGCGGGTGTTCCTCGGGGTTGGTGATGATGCTGACCACGGCGGGGGATGCCAGGCGTGCCGCAGTGCGCATGGATTCGGTCTGCTTGCTGAATTCGGTCTTGCCGGCCGAGGCCGCAGTTGCGGGTACGCTGGCAGCCCCTGCCGGTGTGCGCAACCAGTTCGGCTGCAGGGTATTCACGACAAAATACACAGCCAACGCAGCAGTAACTACCTGCGAAAAAAGCAGCCATAATCGTTTCATTCCAGCATTGTCGCTGAAATCCCACGTCCGCCAGCGGCTGCACCAGCCGCAACGCGCTCAGAACAGGAAGTTTTCATTCCCATGTTGCGTACCGAACTGGTGCAGGCCCTGGATAGCCTGCTGCAGCCACAGAATTTTCGTGATTACGGCCCCAACGGCTTGCAGGTCGAGGGCAAGCCAGAAGTGCAGACCCTGGTCACTGGCGTCACGGCCAGTCGTGCGCTGATCGAGCGCGCCATTGATGCCGGAGCGGATGCCATCCTGGTACACCACGGTCTATTCTGGCGGGGGCAGAGCGGGTGCATCACCGGCTGGATGAAACAGCGTCTGGCGCTGTTGCTGCAGCACGACATCAATTTGCTGGCCTACCATCTGCCCATGGACGCTCATCCGGAATTGGGCAATAACGCCCAGCTGGGAGTGCAGCTCGGTTTTCAGGCCGAGCAGCAGTTCGGCGAGCAGAATCTGGTGTTCTCCGGTTATCCCTTGCAGGGGGCGTTCCTTCATGCGCAGGCGCTGGCGCGGCATGTGGAGCAGCGCCTCGGCCGTCAGGTCACGCTGGTGGAAGGTGCGCCGGAGCGGCCGATCCAGCGCCTGGCGTGGTGTACCGGTGGGGCGCAAGGCTATTTCGAAGCAGCCATCGAGGCCGGTGTGGACGCCTTTCTCACTGGCGAAATGTCCGAGCCGCAAGCCCATTACGCGCGTGAGTGTGGCGTCGCATTCCTGGCCTGTGGGCACCATGCGACCGAGCGTTACGGTGCGCCAGCCATTGGCGCAAGCATTGCGGCACGGTTTGGCCTGCAGCATCAGTTCATCGATATCGACAATCCGGCATGAATACCACTTTTTCTCCCTTGCTTGCGCTCACCATGGGCGACCCGGCCGGCATCGGCCCCGAAATCATCGTGCGCGCCTGGGCGGCGGATCCGGGCCTGATGCAAGCCTGTTGCGTGGTGGGTGATCTGGCCACCATGCGGCGCGCGCTGGATGTGTGCCAGCAGCAGGGCGCGGCCAACTGTTCGCAGCTGCGCCCGGTGTCTGACTGGCAGGAGGCCAGACAGCTGGCCGGACAGGCAGATGTCCTGCCGCTGCTGCAGGGCTGCAGTGTGCCCACCACTCTACCGTCCTGGGGCAAGGTGCAGCAGCAGGCCGGCGCCATGGCGGCCGAATGCATCGTGAACGCCACGCAGGCGGTGCTGCGGGGCAGCGCCGATGCCATCGTCACTGCCCCCATCCACAAGGAAGCCCTGGCATTGGCTGGCATTGACCATCCCGGGCACACTGAACTGCTGCAGGCACTCGCGGCGAGCCACGCCCAGGTAGCGGTGGCCGACATGCCGGTGCGCATGATGCTGGCCAATCCCGAGCTCAAGACCGTGCTCAACAGCATCCACGTCAGCCTGCGCCAGGCCATAGACCAGGTCACGATGCCGCAAGTGCTGCAAACCCTGCGCATTACCGACCAGTTCCTGCGCCGTACGCTGGGCGGCAGGCGCAATCCGGTGATCGCGGTGGCTGGCCTCAACCCGCATGCGGGGGAAGGCGGGTTGTTTGGCACCGAAGAGCTGGATGCCATCATCCCGGCCATCGAGCAGGCCCGGGCCGAGGGCATTCAGGCGTTGGGGCCATTCCCGCCAGACACCGTTTTCATGCAGGCGCGCCGGCACGCAGCCGATGCTGAGCCTTTTTGCGATGCGGTGCTGGCCATGTACCACGATCAGGGACTGATTCCGGTCAAGTACCTGGGCGTGGAGCAGGGTGTCAATGTCACGCTGGGCCTGCCCCTGATTCGTACCAGTCCGGACCATGGTACGGCCTTTGATCTGGCCGGTACTGCGCGCGCAGACTGTGCCAGCCTGCTGGCTGCGGTGCGGCTGGCGCGTCAGATGGCAGCCGCGTCGAACTGAATCGTGCAGCAAAAAGCCCGCATCGACGGGCTTTTGCAAAGTACCTGGGCCAATAACCAGCCGCACGGGCTTATTTTTTCAGGCTGTCACGGATTTCGCGCAGCAGCACGACCTCTTCTGGCGGCGCTGCCGGTGCAGGCGCGGGCTCGTTGCGCTTGAAGCGGTTGAGCTGCCTGATCATCATGAAAATCACGAAGGCCAGGATCAGGAAGTTGATCACGATGGTGATGAAGTTGCCATAAGCCAACACTGGCACGCCAGCCTTTTGCAATGCGTCCGGCGTGTTCGGGGTGCCTGCGGGCACGGTGCCCAATACCACGAACAGATTGGAAAAATCGATCTTGCCCACTATCGTGCCAATGACCGGCATGATGATGTCCTTGACCAGCGAATCGACGATCTTGCCGAATGCCGCGCCAATGATGACACCGACGGCCAGGTCGATGGCATTGCCCTTGACGGCAAACTCCTTGAACTCTTGCATCATTCCCATGTTGTTACCTTTTTTGATGGGTGGTGGTTGCGACTAGCTGAGTATTGCACAAAACCGTTGCTTGACATCTTTCAAGTTTCCGGGCCGGTTATGCCTCTTTCAACCGGATACAATATTCAAGTTAACCCTGTTGTGAACAAGCGTAAACCACGCGTTGCGAGGAATTCCTATGAGTGATACACCAGTGGACGCCAGTAAACGTACCTGGCTGATTGCATCCGGTTGTGCCGGTGCAGTGGGAACGGTGGCGGCCGTCGTGCCGTTGGTGCGTAGCTTCCAGCCGTCCGAGGCGGCCAAGGCTGCCGGTGCTGCGGTAGAGGCTGATATTTCCAGTCTCAAGCCCGGCGAAATGATGACCGTCGAATGGCGTGGCAAGCCGATCTGGATCCTGAAGCGTACGCCCGAAATGCTGGCGTCGCTCAAGAAGGATGAGGCCGATCTCGCCGATCCCAAGTCGGAGCGCACCAACGTCCCAACCCCCGAATATGCCAAGAACCAGGGCCGTTCGCGCAAGAGCGACATCTTTGTCTGTATCGGCATCTGCACCCACCTGGGCTGCTCGCCCAGCAGCAAGTTCACGCCGGGTCCCCAGCCTTCGCTGCCCGACAACTGGCAAGGCGGTTTCCTGTGCCCGTGCCATGGTTCCACATTCGACCTGGCAGGTCGCGTATTCAAGAACAAGCCGGCTCCGGACAATCTGGAAATTCCGCCGTATATGTTCCTGTCCGATACCAAGCTGCTCATCGGCGAAGACAAACAGGCGTGAGGTGAAGCAATATGGCTGAATTCAAAGAAATTTCCCCTAATGCGCCGGCTGGCGCCAAGCTGGTGAACTGGTTTGAAAACCGGTTCCCGACCATGTTCGACGCGTACCGCGTCCACATGTCCGAATACTACGCACCCAAGAACTTCAACGTCTGGTACATCTTCGGCTCTCTGGCCCTGCTGGTGCTGGTGATCCAGATCGTCACCGGCATTTTCCTGGTCATGAACTACAAGCCGGATGCCAATCTGGCATTCGCCTCTGTCGAGTTCATCATGCGCGACGTGCCGGGTGGCTGGTGGATCCGCTACATGCACTCCACCGGCGCTTCGGCCTTCTTCATCGTTGTGTATCTGCACATGTTCCGCGGCCTGATGTACGGTAGCTACCGCAAGCCCCGTGAGCTGGTGTGGCTGTTCGGTTGCGGCATTTTCCTCGCGCTGATGGGCGAAGCCTTCATGGGTTACCTGCTGCCCTGGGGCCAGATGTCCTATTGGGGCGCACAGGTGATCATCAACCTGTTCTCTGCCATTCCCTTCATCGGTCCTGATCTGTCGCTGCTGATCCGCGGCGACTACGTGGTGGGCGATGCCACCCTGAACCGCTTCTTCAGCCTGCACGTGATTGCCGTGCCGCTGGTGCTGATCGGTCTAGTGGTGGCGCACTTGCTGGCGCTGCACGACGTAGGCTCCAACAACCCCGATGGCATCGAAATCAAGCAGGGCCCCAAGGGCAATCGCTGGTCTGCCACGGCACCTACTGACGGCATTCCGTTCCATCCCTACTACACCGTGCATGACATCCTGGGTACGGTCGTGTTCCTGTTCGTGTTCTTCGCCGTGGTGTTCTTTGCGCCGGAAATGAAGGGCTATTTCCTAGAATACAACAACTTCATTCCGGCTGATCCGCTCACCACGCCGCTGCACATCGCGCCGGTCTGGTACTTCACGCCGTTCTACTCGATGCTGCGTGCCATTACCACCCAGATGGTCTACGTGCTGATGGCGCTGACTGTCGTGGCTGCAGCTTTTGCCGTGGTCAAGATGAAACTCTCCGGTATCGCCAAGCTGGTGGTGGTGGGCGCTGCCGTTGTGGTGTTTGCGCTGCTGCTTATCCTCGACGCCAAATTCTGGGGCGTGGTGGCCATGGGCGGCTCTGTGATCATCCTGTTCTTCCTGCCCTGGCTGGACAAGAGCCCGGTTAAATCGATCCGCTACCGTCCGAGCTGGCACAAGTGGGTGTACGCGGTGTTCGTGGTCAACTTCCTGATCCTTGCGTATCTGGGTACGCAGCCCCCGTTCCCGGTGGGTGAACGTGTCTCCCAGGTGGGTACGCTGCTGTACTTTGGCTTCTTCCTGCTGATGCCGTGGTGGAGCCGCTTGGGTCAGACCAAGCCGGAACCCGAACGCGTCACTTTCAAGCCTCACTGAGATAGCGCACAGGAGAAAGCACAAATGAAAAAACTGAAACAAGTGATGGCTGGGCTGCTGTGCGTTGCCGGTCTGCTGGGTGGTAATGCTGCGCAGGCTGCAGGTGGAACCGTGGCGCTGGACAAGGCTCCCGTCAATGTGTCCAACCTGCCTTCGCTGCAGAACGGCGTCAAGATCTTCGCCAACTATTGCCTGAACTGCCACTCGGCCGCCTTCATGCGCTACAACCGCCTGCAGGATATCGGCCTGACCGAGCAGCAGATTAAGGACAACCTGCTGTTTGGCGACCGCAAAATTGGCGATACCATGAAGGCCGCCATCACGCCGCAACAAGGCAAGGAGTGGTTCGGCAAAGCACCGCCCGATCTGACTTTGATGACTCGTTCGCGCGCCAGTGGCGCCGGTAGCGGCGCGGATTACGTCTACACCTATCTGCGTAGCTTCTACCGCGACCCCGCCAGCCAGACTGGTTGGAACAACATCGTATTTCCCAATGTGGGTATGCCGCACGCGATGTGGGAATTGCAGGGCGATCGCAAGCCGGTGTTCGAAGTGGTGAAGGCAGCCAACGGCACCGAAACCCATGTCTTTACCGGCAAGTGGGAGCAGGTGACGCCGGGTACCATGGAACCGGCCCTGTACGATCAGGCGGTCGGTGATCTGGTCAACTACATGCAGTGGATGGCCGAGCCGGCCCAGCAGTCGCGCAAGATGATCGGCGGTATCGTGCTGGCATTCCTTGCGATCTGTGCCTATATCGCGTGGCGCCTGAATGCGGCATACTGGAAAGATGTGAAATAATCCTTTCCTGAAAACTTTGTTCGCCATGAGCGGACGCTGTGGAGTGGGCATCGCACGCATGCCCACTCTTTTTGGTTTTTGCGCACCAAGGGTGCGGTCAGTCTCAAGGAGTCTGCAACATGATGGTTTTGTACTCGGGTACCACCTGCCCGTTTTCGCACCGCTGCCGTTTTGTCCTGTTCGAAAAAGGGATGGACTTCGAAATCCGTGATGTGGATTTGTACAGCAAGCCCGAAGACATCAGCGTGATGAACCCGTATGGCCAGGTGCCCATCCTGGTCGAGCGCGACCTGATCCTCTACGAGTCCAACATCATCAATGAATACATCGACGAGCGCTTTCCGCATCCCCAGCTGATGCCGAGCGACCCGGTGGACCGTGCGCGTGTACGCCTGTTCCTGCTCAATTTCGAAAAGGAATTGTTCACGCACGTATCGGTACTGGAAGATCGCAGCCTCAAGGGCGACGACAAGCAGCTCGCCAAGGCGCGCTCGCAAATCCGCGATCGTCTGACGCAGCTTGCGCCAGTGTTCCTGAAGAACAAGTACATGCTGGGCGACAACTTCTCCATGCTCGACGTGGCGATTGCCCCGCTGTTGTGGCGTCTGGATTACTACGGTATCGAACTGAGCAAGAACGCTGCGCCGCTGCTCAAGTACGCAGAGCGTATCTTCTCGCGTCCGGCCTTCATCGAAGCACTGACGCCGTCCGAAAAGGTCATGCGCCGTTAAGCAGGGGACAGGCCATGGCAGCCGAAACGAGCTCTACCCGTCCTTACATGATTCGTGCCTGGCACGAATGGTGCACGGACAACAACCTCACGCCCTACCTGCTGGTCAAGGTCGACCACACGGTCGCGGTGCCGCGCGAGTTCGTGCAGAACGGCGAAATCGTGCTCAACATCGGTCTGGACGCCACCGGCGCGATGCACCTGGGCAACGATGTCATCCGCTTCAAGGCGCGCTTTTCCGGCCGCGTGCGCGACATCACCGTGCCGGTGGATCGGGTGCAGGCCATTTATGCTCGCGAAACCGGACAAGGAATGGGCTTCGAAGTGCTCGAAGACGAAGCCCCCAGCGAGGCCGCTGAAGCCGGTTTCGACGATGCTTCTACAGCCGAGACGACGCAAGCTGCTGTACCGGTACGGCCTGCGGGCCTCTCCGTGGTCAGCCGTACCGCCGAGGACGGAGGCGACAAGCCCGAAGGCGGTGCTACGCAGGGCGGCAGCGGCAAGAGTGGCGGTCTTCGCATCGTCAAATAAGGCGCAGGTCTAAAATACAGACTTTCGCCGCTATAATCACGACTTCGCCGGCTTAGCTCAGTTGGTAGAGCACCCGCCTTGTAAGCGGTAGGTCGTCAGTTCGAATCCGACAGCCGGCACCAAATAACAGTCCAACACACTGCAAAGAAGTCCGAGAAAAGGCCGCTTTCCCTAGGGAGGCGGCTTTTTTTTGTCCGATACAGGCCAACGGGATACACTGACATCCAGAAAAATTGTTGGTAGAAGTGCTGGTATACCCACAGGGCAGCCATTCCTATACCAACAACAGGCATACCAACATGCTGCAACCTGCTGGACGACTGACATGGCACTAACTGACACCAAGGCACGCAACGCAAAATGGAGCGGCACCACCACACAAGGCGACAAGCTGACTGACGATGGTGGCCTATACCTGTTTGTTACGCCAGCAGGCGGCAAGCTGTGGCGCATGGCTTACCGCTTTGGTGGCAAGCAGCGTGTATTGGCCATCGGGGCATATCCAGAGGTGACGCTATCCCAGGCTCGAGATCTGCGAGACGCGGCCAAGGCGGCATTGTCCAATGGAATCGACCCCAGCCAGCAGAAGCGGGCACAGAAGCTGCACGCTGCAGCCCAGGCCGATAACACCTTTGCGGCAGTGGCTGCGAGCTGGTACGAACAGTGGAAGGTGGGCAAGGCTGCGCAAAGCATAGGCACCAAATGGGCGCGGCTGGAGCGGGACATATTCCCCATGTTTGGACAGCTACCCGTCAAGGCCGTGACCGCTCCCATGATCGTGGCGGCCGTGGAGGCAGTAAACCAGCGTGGCGCCCGGGATACTGCAGAGCGGGTGCGCACCATTTGTAGTCAGGTTTTTCGCCACGCCATTGCCCGTGGTATGGCTGACCGTAACCCGGCCAATGATGTGAAGACCGGCGACATACTGCCGGCAGTGAAGGTGAAGAACCATGCCCGCGTCAATGCAAAGCAACTGCCGGGGCTGCTGCGCGATATACATGCATACCGTGGTGAGCGCATGACCGTCATTGGCCTGCAACTGCTATGCCTGACCTTTGTTCGCACTGGTGAACTGGTAGCGGCACGCTGGGATGAGATCGACATCGAGGGCAGGCGCTGGGAGATACCGGGCAGCAGGATGAAGATGGACACACCGCATATCGTGCCCCTGTGCCGTCAGGCGGTTGAGCTGTTCCAGCAGTTGCATGCAATGAATGGCCATCAGCCCCATGTGTTCTACAGCAGCCGTAGCAAGTCACGCCACATGAGCAAGGGCACCATGTTGCAGGCGCTGTACAGCATGGGATACCAAGGCACCATGACTGGCCACGGCTTCCGGGGACTGGCCAGCACCATCATGCATGAAGCGGGCTTCCAGCATGACCATATCGAGATGCAGCTATCCCACCAGAAGCGGGACAAGGTATCTGCCGCCTACGACCATTCCAAGTACCTGCAGCAGCGTACAGAGCTGATGGACTGGTGGGGCAACTACGTGGACAACTGCACCAATGACAAGGTACTTACCCTGCCTAGGCGCAGCGCCTGAGCAGCAAAGCGGCGATGTTCACCCAGACATTGCATTTTCATGGTGTGACGGGTGTGACAGGTGTGCAAGCCAGTATCCATGCGGGTTTGAGCGGAACACCTGCAGAAAATGAAGGTGTGACAGGTGTGACAGGCCGGGGGCCACACCCTTACCTGACCCTTGTCATTTCGTGAGGTATCAGGTGTATCAGGGGTGCAGGCCAGTATCCATGCGGGTTTCGCTGATGCCCTATGCCTGAGGTGCTGGGGTATCAGAGGTCCGAAAGCCACAAACAAAAAGCGCCCGAAATCTCCGAATCGTTCCAGCCGCGATTGACTGGGCTGCCCGGAGATGTAAGGCGCAAGAAAATTGTAGCCGACAGATTGTGGTGTCGGTAGGAAAGCAGCAAGCAGCGGGCTTGCCTGGCGCGCTGCTACGATTGATTGACGAATGAAGGCCCAGCGCATGGGCCACGACATGCCAGCCCCAGCCGGGGAGTAGCTACCCCGGCGCCATACCCGCAATCACCCCTGTGGGCGGGGCTGGCACCTAGTGGGGGTGGGAGGGGTGAAGGATGGACGGGTACAACCCAAAAAGTTGCAGCGCACTGGAGAAACCGTATTACAGGCCTATTGAAGCCGCGCTGCGCTGGTGTGGTTTGATACAGCATGAAGTCGAAATATTGCAAAACATCGGTAACGGCTGCATTCCGGCATTGGGCGCATTTCCACAGTGGCCATGCCTGAGATCAAACACTGAAAAGCTATTTGATGCCATCGACAACAACGAGTTGCCGCATGGGAGGGATGGGCGAACGGTACAGCATGGCGCCCATGTTTCACCGCCTAGGGTGACTGTTCGACACACAGACTTAAAGGCGTGGATGGCGGCACACTTCCCTGACCAGAAGCCCCCATTCCTGTTCGACGAAACCGAGCGCAATACCCATTCTGCAATCAATGCTGATTCGTTCAAGGCATTGCAGGTGGAGCGTGACGCCCTTTCCGCCAGGCTAGAAAACGCAAAGGCGGAATATTTAAAACTTCGGGTTGAACGGGACAAATTAGCCAGCGATCTGAAGCAGTTCAAAGATGCTTCTGAGCAAGACAAGCCCCTAACAACACGTGAGCGCAACACCCTGCTGACCATCATTGGCGTACTGTGTGCCGCCGAAGGAATTGACATCACCACACACAGGAAGGCCGGCGACGTCATCGAGGGTATGGCGGCAGATCTTGGAATATCCATAGGTGCACAGGCCATCGGCAACCACCTGCAAGGCGTGCCGCAGGCCATGGAAGGCCGCAAGACCAATTAAGCCCAGACGGTAATTACCATTGCCATCCGGTAACTACCACCACGAAAGCTACTGCACGACCAAACTGCAAACCGTACCACTTCGGACGGTGTTGCAGTAACCCGGTACATGCTGCAACCCCGTTCACAATTACGGAGTTTGCAGCATGGCGAAAAAAGCCACCATTCACCCCAAAGCGGCCAAGGCCGAAGCCAATAACCAGCCCCAGCAGCCCCAATGGGAGCGGGCACGGGTTATCTGTGGTGAGATCAAGATCAGCAATAGCACCCTGTGGCATTGGACGAAAACCCGCAGCGATTTTCCCAAGCCTGTGAAGGCCGGGCCGCGTGTAACTCTGTTTGATCTGACAGCGATTAACCAATGGCTGCAGAACCAGACGGAGGCCACGCAATGAGCAGCCTTCCGATTCACCGCACCAGCCCCGAGAAGGTGGCGGCATTGACCGCCATTCTCAAAGCCATTCCCAGCAGCAGCGCCATGGCGCAGCGGCAACGCATTCTGGAGGCGCTGGCGCAGTCGGCCTGCACCAGCAGCGAACTGCAACGCTTCCTGGACTGCTATGACGCCAATGCACGCCTGCACGAGCTGCGCCACATGCACGGCCACAAGATCAACAGAACATGGGTGCAGCAGGAAACCGAAGCCCGCGAACTGCACCGCGTGGGCCTGTTCATTCTGGAGGGCCGAGCATGACCACCAGAAAAAGGAAAACCGCCTGGAGCTGGGGAGCTATTCAGGCGGCTATCGAAATGCATCTGGTAAGGCATTCTGCCATTTACGGCTATGTCTGTACAGCGGCGGCAGCAATCGCCATGGTGACTTGCACCGGCCTGCCAGCCCATGCCACAATGCAACCGGCGCTGAAAGGCGCTGGTGCTAGTAACACCATTTCTACAGCGGTTGCTGCCCCCACCGACAAGCGGGGTTTTGTCATGTCCGAATCACAGGCGGGCCGTGGTGCATCTGCGGCCAGCCGTCACGGTTACGGGCAGGATGAGCCTACCCGTAAGGGCGGCTGCACGGCTGTAGACGTGTTACTAACATCCTGCCCACCCTATGCCCGTAGTAAGGCAGCAGGTGGCTTCTATGTTCCTACAGGAGCCTGAACCATGACAACCAAGACCCGCGCACTGAGCGCAAGCACCGCCACGCCTGAAGCTGGCACGCCTGACCTTTCCCACCTGGACCACTACCTTTTGCCTGATGGCCGGATCGACGCACACCGGCTTGCAGGGGCCAACATGGGGATTCGCTATGGCGGCAGTCAAGTGGCGATCAACCTGAGCGACATAGACCGCCTGCAGCAGGTGGCATGGGGTATTGAAGGTGTGTTGTATGCGCTGGCCATGGATGATGGCCAAGTGCTGAAGCTCTCGGGCTATATCCGTGACGGCCTGGAGGCTGCACTACGATCACTGGTGCGCGAGGGGCTGACCACCATTGCCGAGGACATGACGACCGCAGCGCATGAGGCAGAGAAGGCAAAGCGCCAAGGGGGTGCCGCATGAGCTTCACCCTTGCCATTTACAGCGCATACACCGCCACCAATGCGGCTATCACCATTCGCAAGCGCCTGCCGGGCACATTCCAGACTGCTGGCGAAGCTGCAGCGGTGGGCATTGCCCATCTGAAGCAGCATGACAACGCTGTGGGCTTTGAGATTGAGCCGCAGGGGTTGGCAGCCGCGAACGATGACGCCATCAAGCGACGGACGATCACACGCGCCACGCTGGCCAGAAAGGCACGCCAGAGCCGCCGACAGCAGGAGGTGCAGCAATGACACACCACACCGAAATTGAAGCGCTACAGGCCGAATTCAAGCGCCTGGGGCACACGCTGGGCCGGGCCTTCGATGCCGACACCGGCAAGCCGCGCTACTACGCTTGCAAATGGGGCTACATCAAGCAAATGGCTGACCTGGACGAGGTGCGGGAATTCCTGCAGCGGATTGGAGGCAGCCATGCAAATCAGTGAATCCAGCGCAATCGACCAATTCCGCGATGCCATGGCAGGGGCTGGCCTGACACCGCCTGACGCCATCGAGGCAGACGGCACCTTGCACCGCTGCAGCAGCAACGGCAGGCGCGGCGATTTGGCGGGCTGGTACTGCCTGCACTTGGATGGCCTGCCTGCTGGAGCCTATGGCGACTGGCGGCAGGGTTTTACCGTCACATGGAGCGACAAGAGTGACGACGCCATGACGGCAGCCGAGCGCGAAGCCTACCGGCAGAAGGTGCTGCAGATGCAGGCCCAGCGCGATGCAGAGCGGCAGCGCACATGGGCGCAGGGAAGCGCTACTGCGCAACAACGATGGGACGCTGCCAGCCCATGCACCGGCCATCCCTACCTGACGGCCAAGGGTGTGCAGCCCTATGGCTTGCGCGTGAATGGTGACAGCCTGCTGATTCCGGTTCGGACCACGGCGGGCACATTGCAGAGCCTGCAGACGATCACCCCGGACGGCACCAAGCGGTTTCAGACGGGCGGCAGGATGACGGGCGGCTATCACGCCATCGGCATGCTGCAGGGCTGCATTGTGGTGTGTGAGGGCTACGCCACTGGCGCAAGCATCCACATGGCCACCGGCCACGCTGTGGCGTGTGCCTTCAATGCCGGGAACTTGCAGCCAGTGGCCACGACGCTGCAGCAGAAGTATCCCGGCCTGCCCATCGTGCTGGCGGCAGACGACGACCACCAGACTGAAGGGAATCCCGGCATGGTGAAGGCCAGGCAGGCGGCATTGGCTGTGGGCGGCGTGGTGGCTGTGCCGCTGTTCACCTGCAGCAGACCGGCCAAGGCTACCGACTTCAACGACCTGCACCAGTTGCAGGGGCTGGCGGCAGTGCAAGCCGTGTTCAAGGAAATAGAGGTGCAGTCATGACGGCACAAGCGATTGCGAACCCGGCATTGATTGCGGAGGGTGTACCGGGTGTTCCGGGTGTGCAAGCCAGTAATGACGCGGGTTTCAGCGGAACACCGGAAGAAAATCAAGGTGTTCCGGGTGTTCCAAGCCCTATCCCTGCCCTGGAAGATCGTCCCTGTTATCGGGTGCTGGACGAGCGCCTGAAGGACGCCAACGGCAAGACCACGCACCGGGCGGGCGTTTGGTACTTTGGCAGCAAGGAGGGCAAGGGCGACAATCCGCCGACCCTTACAGAGCGATGGATTTGCAGCCCCCTGCATGTGGAAGCAGTGACCACGGATACCCATGAGGGCAGTTACGGCAGGCTGCTGCGTTTTCGTTCCACGCTGGGCACCTGGAAAACTTGGGCCATGCCCATGGCGATGTTGGCGGGGGACGGCAACGAGCTGCGGGCGGCGCTGCTGGCGCAAGGCGTGGAGATCGACCCGGAAGCACGCACCGGCCTATCCCGCTACCTGCAGGGGCGCACGCCATCTAAGCGCATGCGCTGTGCACTGCAGACAGGATGGGCTGATGCTGATTACCGGGCCTTTGTCCTGCCTGATGAGGTTATCGGGGCTGGGGCTGGTGGCGTGGTGTTCCAGTCTGGTGAAGCGGACGGCAACGAGTACACCACGGGCGGCACGCTGGACGGCTGGCGCGATGGAGTGGCGGCACTGGCGGCAGGCAATCCTGTGCTGATGCTGGCCCTGTGCGCGGCCTTTGCCGGGCCTGTGCTGGCCAGGTGCAATGCAGAGTCTGGCGGTATCCACCTGGTGGGTGACAGCAGCACCGGCAAGACCACGGCGCTGCAGGCAGCATGCAGTGTCTGGGGCGGCGAGAGCTACCGCAGGAGCTGGCGGGCGACCGCCAACGGCATGGAGGGTGCAGCGGCCATGTTCAATGATGGATTGCTTGCCCTGGACGAGATCAGCGAATGCGATCCCCGAGACATTGGGGCCATCGTGTATTCGCTGGGCAACGGGCGCGGCAAGCAGCGATCCAGCAGGACCGGGGCAGCGCGATCCGTCACGCGCTGGCGCTGCTGCATTGTCTCCACCGGGGAAACCACCATCGAGGCGGCCATGCAGGAAGGAGGGCACCGGGTGAAAGCAGGCCAGGCTGTGCGGCTGCTGGACGTGCGGGTGCAGCGGCAGTACGGCGCGTGGGACTACCTGCATGGCCACCAGAGTGGCAACGCCTTGAGTGATGCGCTGAAGCGGGCAGCAGGCCAGCACTATGGCCATGCAGGCAGGGCTTTCCTGCAGCGGCTGACGCGAGAGCAGGACGGAGGTTTCAGCGATGCGCTGGAGGCCATCAAGGCACTGCCTGCCTTTGCAGCGCAGGATGGTGACGGCCAGGTGAAGCGGGCGGCGGCACGGTTTGCTCTGCTGGCGCTGGCGGGCGAACTGGCCACCGGCTATGGCGTGACCGGCTGGGACCGGGGAGCGGCGACGGAAGCGGCGGCAACCCTGTTCAAAGCCTGGTGCAACGACCGGGGCAGCAGCGGCGCGAATCTGGAACAGGCGCAAATCAGAACTGCAGTGCTGGCTTTCATCGAGGCGCATGGGGCAAGCCGGTTCCAAGACCCGGACAGGCCAGAAGCCGTGGTGCACAACCGGGCGGGCTGGCGCGATGACACTGACGGCAGGGTGCGTTACCTGTTCACCACGGGCGGCATGCATGAGGCGCTGAAGGGCTTCGACTTCCAGCGGGGCACCAGTGAATTGATTCGCTGCGGGGCCATGCCAGCGCCGGGAGCAGACGGGAAGCGTTCGCATATCCACAGGATCAACGGCGAGAGGAAACGGCTGTACGAGATCGACGCCACCAAGTTGGAAGGAGAAGGCCATGGGAATGCTTAAAGAGCTGGTGCAGCAACTGCAAACCCGGTTTGCCGTCACACCTGTCACACCGGCAGAAAATGAAGGTGTGACAGCGAAACCCAGTATCCATGCGGGTTGGACACCTGTCACACCTGTCACACCACAAAACAACAAAGGCGGGGAAGCGTTTGCAAAACCGCCAGCACCGGCACCGATCCCGGCACCGACACACACGCCAGAGCAGGCAGCCAACGAGCCGACAATGCAGGATTGGCGAGAACTGGACCGGGCCTACCTGGAGCACCACGCTGGCTGTATCCAGTGTCTGGCGGCAGGTAGGCGACGTGGTGAGCGCTGCGCAGTAGGTGCAGCGCTGTGGCGCGATTACGAGGCAGTAGAACCGCCATTCTTCAAAGGGAGGATCAAAGCATGATCGATGGATTGATAGCGGGCAAGCTGCACGGCCAGCCCCAAAAGCGCAAGGACCAGCACGGCAAGACTTTTGCAGTCGGCAAGCTGCGGGCGGCAGGCGGTAATGGTGAAAGCGTATTTGTTTCGTGGATTGCCTTTGGTGACGCGGCATTGCAGTTGCTGGAGCTGGGCGACGGTGACAGCGTGGCCATGGCGGGCAGCTTGACACCCAAGGCATGGACGGACAAGGAAGGCCAGGTGCGGCCAGCACTGGATATGCAGGTGCAGCAGGTGCTGACTGCCTACCATGTGCAGCGCAAGCGCCAGCAGATGCAGCCACCACCAGAGTACTGACAAGCCACCACAGCCCGCCATCGAGCGGGCTTTTTTGCGCACCCAGAGTTTCTTGAGTCCCTAAAGGGGGCAGACAGTATCGCGTGCGCGTGGGGCAGGGTGGCGCGGTTAAAAAAACCACCAAAAAACCAACCTACAGCACGCGGGCGTGGGCGCTACTCTCGCGGCGCAAAATTGTGCCGCCAAAACTCCGAACAGTACGCGCACGGGGCGCTACATCACCCCAAGCTTTCCGCAAGGGTGCACCAGCCCATTCCCCGCTGGGGCAAGGAGCCGGAAATCCGGCATTTAAAAAAGGTTCGTCCGCGCAAGCTGGGGAGTTATTACGAATGAAATTACGAATGGCGCAGTTCGTAATAGAGGAATGCCGGAAAGGCGACACCCGCGACCTGTTAGCCATGGCCACCGGCTTCGGCAAGATTACGGCAAGATTACGGCAAGACTCAGGACCAGCATCCGCGTGCGTGGCGCAAGTTGCATACAAGTTGCAGGCGTGGTTGCAGGCTGCAGCCTAAAAAAAAGAAGCCAGGACGAGCAGGCCGGCACAGCTTCGTCCGAAATCAGACAAAGCTGTGCCAATCCGCACAGACGTTGCCGTGGCCGAAGCTGCAAATCTTGGCAAGGACACCATCCGCAAGATTGAGCACATCGAGGAAGTGGCGCAGCCAGAAGTGAAGGCGCTTGTTGCTGCGGATCACCTAGACACGGAAACGGGCGAAAAGTGGGGCAGCGACAAAAAATGTTGGTAGATTTGTTGGTATATTTTTTGATTCCATGCATTGGCAATCAATAAAATCAATAGCTTGCAATCGTACTTCTGTGCCGACAGCCACCAGGGATTCCAAGCCTTCTCGTTTACGGGAAGGCTCTTTCCTTATGCATCGCCGATAAGGCAGGTCGCGGAGTGATCACATTGCCACCTTGTGCAGGAACATGCATGCACCCCGATTAGAATAGCGCCATGTCCTATCTGGTGCTCGCCCGCAAATACCGTCCCAAAACCTTTGCCCAGATGGTGGGGCAAGAGCACGTGGTGCAAGCGCTGAGCAATGCGCTCACCACCGGGCGGCTGCACCACGCCTACATGTTCACGGGCACGCGCGGAGTGGGCAAAACCACGGTATCGCGCATTCTGGCCAAATCGCTCAACTGCACCGGGCCAGATGGTCAGGGCGGGGTCACGGCACAGCCGTGCGGGGTGTGCCAGGCCTGTACAGAAATCGATGCTGGCCGTTTTGTCGATTACACCGAACTGGATGCTGCTTCCAACCGCGGTGTGGATGAGGTGCAGGGGCTGCTGGAGCAGGCCGTGTACAAGCCTGTGCAGGGCCGCTTCAAGGTCTTTATGATCGACGAAGTGCACATGCTGACCAATACGGCCTTCAACGCGATGCTAAAGACGCTGGAGGAGCCGCCCGAATACCTCAAGTTCGTGCTTGCCACGACCGATCCGCAAAAAGTGCCGGTCACTGTGCTCAGCCGTTGCCTGCAATTCAACCTACGCCCGATGGCGCCGGATACCGTACTGGCGCATTTACAGCATGTGCTGCAGGAAGAACATATCCCGGCCGAAAGTGGCGCCCTGCATCTGCTGGCGCGCGCGGCGCGCGGCTCCATGCGCGATGCGCTGTCACTGACCGATCAGGCCATTGCCTTCAGTGCGGGGCAGGGCGGAGACGCCGGCTTGCAGACCGCAGCCATCCGCCAGATGCTGGGCAATGTGGACAGCAGCCATGTGTTTCGCCTGATTGAGGCACTGACACAACATGCCCCTGCACAGATTCTGGATATCGTGGGCCAGTTGCAGGAGCATGGCCTGTCTGCGGCGCATACGCTGGAAGAAATGACGCGCGTGCTGCAGCGTATGGCGGTCTGGCAAATGGTGCCGGATGCACCGCCCGACGGTAATCCGGACGATGAGGAAATACGTCGCCTTGCTGACTTGCTGCCCCCCGATGAAACGCAGCTGCTGTACAGCCTGTGTCTGCATGGGCGCCAGGAGCTGGGCCTTGCGCCCGACGAATATGCCGCATTGACCATGGTGCTGTTCCGCCTGATGCCGTTCCGGCAGCCTGGCAGTGCCACGGAAGCATCGGCTGAAAAAAAAACACTGAAAATCGCTGACACCACGGTAGGATCGCCTGCTGCGCCTGCTGCGCCTGCTGCGCCTGCTGCGCCTGCTGCGCCTGCTGCGCCTGCTGCGCCTGCTGCGCCTGCTGCGCCTGCTGCGCCTGCTGCGCCTGCTGCGCCTGCTGCGCCTGCTGCGCCTGCTGCGCCTGCTGCGCCTGCTGCGCCTGCTGCGCCTGCTGCGCCTGCTGCGCCTGCTGCGCCTGCTGCGCCTGCTGCGCCTGCTGCCCCAGTAGCCCCAGTAGCCCCAGTAGCAAGGCCGGTGCCCACACGCTCCTCCGGTGCGAACGAGGGCGTCTCACGCCAACGCGCGGTAACGGTGCCGCCTTGGGAAGAGATCCCGCCGGATGATGCCGATCTTCTGCCGCCAGCTCCGGAAAACACCTCCGGCCTGAATGATGGTCTTGAATTGGTACGGCTGCCGGTGATCGAGCAGCCGGCTTCCGCACCGCCGCCAGCAATGCCAACCTCCACGGTGGCGCCCGCGCGCCGCCAGATATCGACCGAGGCGGGCGATATCTGGCATACCTTGGCAGAATCGATTCTGCAGCAGGGCTTGTTGTCCGGTATTTCGCGCGAGCTGCTGCTGCAGTCGCAATTGCTGGCGCAGGAAGAGCAGGTCTGGGTGCTGCGCGTCGAGAGCGAAACCCTGAATCACGCACCCAGCCGCAAGCGCCTGGAGCAGGTGTTGGCCGGGCTGGGGCATGCCGTCAGTGTGCGCGTGGAATTTGGCCGCGTGGTGGATACGCCGGCGTTGCGCCTGGCCAGTGCCCGTGCCGAGCAGCTGCAACGCGCGCAGCATGCTTTCCAGTCGCATCCATATGTTCAGGCTATGATGCGCGATCTGGGAGCACAGCCTGTTCCCGATTCAATTGCCGTTGTTCTCGCTGTCTCTGAAAGCGGCGCACCCACACACAATCACTGAAAGCGAAAGGTATTTGCATGTTTAACAAAGGACAACTCGCCGGCCTGATGAAGCAGGCACAGGCCATGCAGGACAACCTGAAAAAGGCGCAGGAAGATCTGGCCAATATCGAAGTCCAGGCCGAAGCCGGCGCTGGTCTGGTCAAGGTCACCATGACCTGCAAACACGATGTCAAGCGCATCGAAATCGATCCCAGCCTGCTGGCCGATGACAAGGACATGCTGGAAGACCTGGTGGCGGCTGCCTTCAATGCCGCCGTGCGCAAGGCGGAAGAAGTCAGCCAGGAAAAGATGTCCAAGGTGATGCCGGCCGGTATGCCGGGTCTGCCCGGCGGCATGAAGTTCCCGTTCTGACCATCTTCGCCAAGGATAGTGGCCGATGAGCCAGACGCATGCACTGGATGTGCTGGTCACGGCCTTGCGCCGGCTGCCGGGGGTGGGCGTCAAGTCCGCAACACGCATGGCGTTTCACCTGCTGCAACATGATCGCGCAGGGGCAAGGCAGCTGGCGCAGGCACTGCAATACGCCTGCGACCACGTGCAGCACTGCCAGCTGTGCAATACCTTCTCGGAACAGGCCATCTGCGCCACCTGCCAGGATGCTACGCGCGATCGCAGCAAGCTGTGCGTCGTCGAAACGCCGGCGGACCAGTCGGCACTGGAGCGTACCCAGGTGTTCCGCGGCTTGTATTTCGTGCTGATGGGCAAGCTCAATCCGCTGGACGACATCGGGCCGCAGGATATCGGCATGGACCGGCTGTTGCAGCGTGCCTGTGATGGCGAGGTGCAGGAAGTGATCCTGGCGACCAATTTCACTGCGGAAGGCGAAGCCACCGCCCATGTGCTTAGCGAGCGGCTCAAGGCCCGCGGCCTCAAGGTAACGCGGCTGGCGCGTGGTGTGCCGGCCGGCAGTGAACTCGAATATGTGGATCTGGGCACGATTGCCCACGCGCTGCACGATCGGCGCTGATTGAATGAATGCAGGAGTCGCCATGGCAGGCCTTACCCCCGATACCCCGGTACCCACCGACATTACCGTACACACCGCTTCGCGCCAGCTGGAAATTGCTTTTGCCGATGGCAAGCGCTTCATGCTGCCGTTCGAACTGCTACGCGTGTATTCGCCGTCTGCCGAAGTCAAGGGGCATGGCCCAGGCCAGGAAGTGCTGCAGGTGGGCAAGCGCCTGGTCGGTATCGACGACCTGGCGCCTGTCGGGCACTACGCCGTGCAACCACGCTTCAGTGACGGCCATGACAGCGGCATTTACAGCTGGGACTATCTGTACTGGCTGGGCAGCGAGCAGGAGCAGCTCTGGCAGGACTATTTGCGTCGCCTGAGCGAGGCCGGTGCCTCGCGCGACCCGCTGCCCGTATCGGAGCAGCCGCCGACAAAGGGTGGTTGCGGCGGCGGTGGGTGCGGCCACCATTGACTCCTCGGGCGTAAAATCAGCCCATTGCCCCATTTCAGGAAAAAAACAGCTGCCATGAGCCAGACACACTTCGGATTTGAAAGCGTTGACGAAAAGGAAAAGGCCAAGCGCGTGCGCGGCGTCTTCGATTCGGTCGCTTCACGTTACGACATCATGAACGACCTGATGTCCGGTGGCTTGCATCGCGCCTGGAAGGCCTACACCGTTATGGTGGCCAACTTGAAGGAAGGCGACCGGGCGCTGGACATTGCTGGCGGCACCGGTGACCTGTCGCTGGCTTTTGCCAAAAAAGTGGGCAAGTCCGGCCAGGTGGTGCATACCGACATCAACTTTGCCATGCTCAGTACCGGCCGTGACCGCTTGCTGGACCATGGCGTGGTGTTGCCTACCTTGGTCTGCGATGCGGAAAAGCTGCCGTTCCCAGACAACTATTTTGATGTGGTCAGCGTGGCCTTTGGTTTGCGCAACATGACGCACAAGGACCTGGCCCTCAAGGAAATGAACCGTGTGCTCAAGCCGCGCGGCAAGATGCTGGTGCTGGAGTTCTCGCGTGTGGCCAAACCGCTGGCAAAGGCCTACGACTGGTACAGCTTCAATGTGCTGCCATTCATTGGCAAAGTGGTCACGGGTGATCCAGACAGCTACCGCTACCTGGTCGAATCCATTCGTATGCATCCGGCCCAGGAAGAGCTCAAGTCCATGATGCGCGAGGCAGGCTTTGGCCATGTGGATTATCACAACATGACTGCCGGTGTGGTTGCATTGCACGTTGGTATCAAATGTTGAGGGAGACAGTCCTTCAGGAAAACCGGTTTTGTAGTACCATTGAATGGTAAGCATTTGATTTTCTGAGGAGTTTCCCGCATGCGCCGAGTTTTTCCCGTTCTGATTGCCGTCTTGATGGCGTTAACCAGCCTGCAGGCTGAGGCCAAGCGCATGGGCGGCGGCAAATCGATTGGCCGCCAGTCGTCCAACGTCACGCAGCAAAGTCAAACCACCTCGCCCCAGTCACCTGGCTTCACGCAGAATTCGGCCGGCGCCCAGCAGTCCGCACAACAGGCCAATCGTCCCGGCATGCCGGCGCAGACACCTGCAGCGCCGCAGCGCAAGCCCTGGGCAGGCATCCTGGGCGGGCTGGCTGCAGGTCTGGGCCTGGCCTGGCTGGCCAACTCGCTGGGCTTCGGTGCGGGCTTTGCCAACATGATGCTGATCCTGCTGGCGGTGGTGGCCGGCCTGTTCCTGTGGCGCATGCTGCGCAGCCGTGCCGCCAATGTCGTGCAGCAGCAGCCGGCTCCGGTATACCAGGGAGCCGCCGAGCCGCGCAGTTACAACGCCAAGAATGTCGGCAATGACGCCTCTGCCCGCCCATGGGAATCGCAACAGACGGCATTCCAGCCCGCTGCCACAGCGGCTGCTGCTGGTGGCAGCATGATTGGTTCCGCGCTGAGCGGATCGCAAAACTGGGGCATTCCGGCCGGGTTTGACGTCGAGGGCTTTGTCAGCGCTGCCAAGCGCAACTTCATGACTCTGCAGGATGCCTGGGATCGTGGTGATGTCAGCAGCTTGCGCGCCATGATGACCGACGACATGCTGGCCGAAATCCGCAGCCAGCTGGCCGAGCGTGAGGCAAAGCCCGGCGCTGTCAACAAGACCGAAGTCGAAAACCTGCAGGTCCAGTTGCTGGGCATCGAGGAAACCGGCAACGATTATCTGGCCAGTGTCGAATTCTCAGGCATGATGCGCGAAGAAGTGTCTTCCGGTTTCAACCCGTTCCGGGAAGTCTGGAACATGAGCAAGTCCAAGACGGGGGGTTCCGGCTGGCTGGTGGCCGGCGTGCAGTCCATGCAGTAATGTCAAATTGACACGTACCGACTGACGGTGCACCCTCGAAAATCGAGGAAAATGGGAGACTATGGAAACACAGTCTCCCATTTCTTTTCTGGGCCGCGTGGCCGAATCTGCGGCAGGCTTGCTGGACAAGCTTGCACCTCCCGCATGGCTGGTGCAGGAAGGGCAGCGCCGCGTGGTGCTGCTGCTCAACCATGTGGTCATGCAAGAACCCGAGGCGCAAAACCGGCTGCTGCGACAAAAGGACCGTACCGTGCTGGCACGCTGGCGACAGTTCGACATGCACCTGCTGGTTACTCCCGCGGGGCTGTTTGATCTGGCGCCAGTGGATGCTGCCGCCGATCTGACCATTACCATCGAAGAAGGGTCGCCGCTGGCCTTGGTGCAGTCGGCCGTGACCGGCGAAAAACCAGCTGTGCGCATCGAAGGCGATGTCCAGCTCGCGGCAGAGGTCAACTGGATGGCAGATCACCTCCGCTGGGATGTGGAAGAAGACTTGGCGCGCCTGATCGGCGACGTGCCGGCGCATGCGCTGGCGCGGGCAGGGCAAGGTATTGCCGATGCCGCCCGTACCATCGTCGGCAAGGCCGCCCAGGCCATGCCGGGGCGCAAGAGCCAGGGCAGCCCGGACGGGGAAAGCCACCGCTCATGAAGTTCTTCCGGGGCTTTTACATTGTCTGGATATTCTTCCGTTACGGTCTGGACGAGCTGCTGCTGACGTCGGTGCCGCACCGCGGACTGCGCATCGCAGCGCGGGTCATTTCACTGGGACGCAACCTGCGCCAACCTCGCGGTGCACGCCTGCGCATGGCGCTGGAGCGTTTGGGGCCGATTTTCGTCAAGTTTGGCCAGGTGCTGTCCACCCGGCGCGATTTGCTGCCGACGGACGTGGCCGACGAACTGGCCAGACTGCAGGACAGGGTGCCGCCGTTTCCCAGCGAAGTGGCGGTCAACACCATCGAACGTGCTTTTCGCAAGCCGATTGATGTGCTGTTTACCGAGTTCGAGCGTGAACCGATCGCCAGCGCTTCCATCGCACAAGTGCATTTCGGCAAGATACGTGACCGCAAGGGGGTAGAGCGCGAGGTGGCGGTCAAGGTGCTGCGCCCCGACATGCTTAAGGTCATCGAGCAGGACCTGAGTCTGATGCTTATCATGGCGGGCTGGGTAGAACGCCTGAACGAGGATGGCCGACGCCTGAAGCCGCGCGAAGTCGTGGCCGAATTTGACAAGTATATCCATGATGAGCTGGACCTGGTGCGCGAAGCTGCCAATGCCACGCAGCTGCGCCGCAACATGGCGGGCATGAACCTGGTGCTGATTCCCGAGATGTACTGGGATCTGGTCGCGCAGGATGTGCTGGTGATGGAGCGCATGAAGGGTGTCTCGATCAGTCAGGTGGACAAGCTGCGTGCGCTGGGCGTGGACATCCACAAGCTGGCCCGGGACGGGGTGGAGATTTTCTTCACCCAGGTCTTCCGCGATGGTTACTTCCATGCCGACATGCACCCGGGCAACCTGCAGGTAAGCGTGGATCCTGCCACCTTTGGCCAGTACATCCTGCTGGATTTTGGCATCGTTGGTACGCTCACGGAAAACGACAAGGAATACCTGGCGCAGAACTTCACGGCCTTCTTTCGCAGCGATTACAAGCGGGTGGCCGAACTGCACATCGAAAGCGGATGGGTACCGTCCAACACCCGAGTGGATGAGCTGGAAGCGGCGGTGCGCGGCGTATGCGAGCCGTACTTTGACCGGCCGCTAAGCGAAATTTCCCTGGGCATGGTGTTGATGCGCCTGTTCCAGACCTCGCGCCGCTTCAATGTGGAAATCCAGCCGCAGCTCACGTTGCTGCAAAAGACACTGCTCAATATCGAAGGCCTGGGCCGCGAGCTCGATCCGGATCTCGACTTGTGGAGTACCGCCAAGCCGTTCCTGGAAAAATGGATGCTGGATCAGCTGGGCCCCAAGCGCCTGTTGACCGAATTCCGCAATGAAGCGCCACACATTGCGCGTCTGGTGCCGCACTTGCCGCGGCTACTGCACGACTATCTCAAGCAGGGCACCCAGGCGCAGGTGCAGCAACAGCAGGAGCTGCGCGCCCTGCTGGTCGAGCAGCGCCGTACCAACAGGCTGTTGCAGGGGGTACTTTATGGTGGCATCGGTTTCGTGGTGGGGCTGCTGGTCATGCAGCTGCTGATTCGGGTGCGCATTCTGTAAGCCGCAGCCTGGCTCAGTGTGTTGATGCTGCTTCGGCTGCCCGTTTAACAATGGGTGTGGCGTGTTTGCCGCATCCACACCCGGTCTGTGCGTGACCATCGGCACAGGGTCACAAATGGGGTGGCTTTGCCATGATAATTCCCTGAATTTTTTGCCACTTCGGGCTGCCCACAACAGCCCGGTTCACGGAGTCGTGCAGTGCTGATTACCCTGGTCTTGCTTTATTTGCTGGTCACCATCGGCATCGGCTTGTATGCGGGGCGCCACGTGCACAACACGGCCGACTTTGCTGTGGCCGGTCGCCATCTGCCCTTGGCCATGATCGTGACCCTGACCTTTGCCACATGGTTCGGCTCCGAGCTGGTACTGGGGATCCCGGCCAAATTCATGAAGGACGGCCTGGGAGGGATTGTCGAGGATCCCTTCGGCGCCGGCATGTGCCTGATTCTGGTGGGGCTGTTCATTGCGGGCCGGCTGTACAAGATGGACCTGCTGACCATCAGCGACTATTACCGTGTGCGCTATGGCGCCTTCGTGGAGATTTTCTGCTCGATTTTCATCATGATCAGCTATCTGGGCTGGGTGTCCGCGCAAGTGGCAGCGTTGGGGCTGGTGTTCAACCTGCTCAGTGCCGGGGCCATCAGTGTGCAGTGGGGCATGGTGCTTGGCGTGGTGTCCATCCTGATCTATACGCTGATCGGCGGCATGTGGTCGGTGGCGGTGACCGATTTCATCCAGATGATCGTGCTGATCACCGGCCTGCTGATCCTGGCCTGGTTCGCTAGCGACATGGCCGGGGGCACCCAGCCGGTGCTTGACCTGGTCGCCAGCAAGAACCTGTTTCGCTTCTTGCCCGAGCCCAGCTGGCACGATATCGTGTTTTTCCTGGCTGCGGCCGTGACCATGATGCTGGGCTCGATCCCGCAGCAGGACGTATTCCAGCGCGTGATGTCGGCGCGGAATGTGCGCGCCGCGACCTGGGGGCCGGTCATTGGCGGGGCCATGTACGTCCTGTTTGCGGCAGTGCCGATTTTTTTGGTGGCTACCGCGCTGATCGTGATGCCGGAACAAACGGCCCGGCTCATCGAGCAGGATCCGCAAAAGGTATTGCCCACCCTGGTCATGGAGCGCATGCCATTTGCCATGCAGGTCATCTTCTTTGGCGCCTTGTTGTCTGCCATCAAATCCTGTGCGTCCGCCACATTGCTGGCGCCCACCACCACTTTTGTCGAAAACATCCTGCGCCACCTCGTGCGCCGCCGCATGGATGACCGCCAGACCCTGCTGGCCATGCGGCTTTCGGTACTGGTATTTGCTGCCATCGTGCTGGTGTATGCACTCAAGATGGAGGGCACATCCATCTACGAAATGGTGTCGGGTGCCTACCAGGTGCCGCTGGTGGGAGCGTTTGTTCCCCTGGTGTTCGGACTCTACTGGAAGCGCTCCACTACCCAGGGCGGTATCGCCTCGGTGGTGCTGGGAGTAGGGGTGTTTCTGCTATTCATTTTTGTGCCAGGCTGGAGTGCGGTGTTCCCGCAACAGCTGGCCGGTTTGCTGGCGGCGGTTATCGGCATGGTGGCGGGCTCGCTGTTGCCGCAGGGGATTGCGCCGGTACACGGGCATGTGCCTCACTTCGAAGGCTCTCTGTTGCCGGCAGAGGAAGCGCAAGCACCGTTTATTGCCTGAATGCGTCAATCCCCCTTTTGGCTGCAGACTTTATAATCAGACTTTCTGCCTTGCCGTTGTGGCAGGGCGGTACGTATTTGAATTCCAGTTCCCACAATGCCGATTTATGCCTATCGCTGTGAAGCCTGTGGCCACAGCGCCGATGTTCTTCAGAAAATCAGCGATGCACCGCTGATCCAATGTCCTGCCTGCGGGGCCGACAGCTACCGTAAGCAGGTCACTGCCGCTGGCTTCCAACTCAAGGGTTCGGGCTGGTACGTGACCGATTTCCGTGGCGGCTCGGGCGGTAGCAGTGCCACTGCCACCACCACAGCCAGCCCGTCCGGGACAGGCGACAGCGGTCCGGCAGCCGCCAGCACCGCCACGCCGGACAGCGCGGCCTGACGGCAGGCAGGAACCATCTACCATGTTCAAGAGCAAGCTCCAGCAATACTTCATCGCCGGACTACTGGTCTGGCTGCCTCTGGTGATCACCTTCTGGGTGCTGGTGTGGCTGCTCGGCATGCTGGACGGCATCTTCGTGGCCATCATCAGTGCCTTCGAAGCGATCGTGCCCGGCCTGACCGGTATCGCCCAAGCCGTCATGAAGATGCCTGGGGTTGGCGTGCTGTCGCTCGGCGTGCTGATCCTGCTCACCGGCATGCTGGCAGCGAACATCGTGGGCCAATGGTGGCTGCGCCTGTGGGATGGCATGCTGAACCGCATTCCTGTGGTGCGCTCCATTTACAGCAGCGTCAAGCAGGTGTCCGATACACTGCTGTCGGGTTCCGGCAAGGCCTTTTCCAAGGCACTGCTGGTGCAGTATCCGCGCCCGGGTGCATGGACCATTGCATTCCTGACGGGAGCGCCCAGCGGCGAGGTGGAACGTCTGCTGGAGTCGCGTCACGTCAGCGTGTATGTGCCCACCACGCCCAACCCCAGTTCCGGATTTTTCCTGATGCTGCCGGCGGCAGATGTGATTGAGCTTGACATGACGGTGGACGAAGCGCTCAAGTACATTATTTCCATGGGTGTGGTGGTGCCGCCCGAACATCCGCACTCCCTGCCCCGCAAGGCGGCTCCGGCTCCCGCGCAGGTTCAGGATACTTCTTACTGATTTGACAAGAAAAGTCCGCGCACGCGGCAACCGAAAGACAGAAATATGGCAATGCGTTCGATTTATTGTGGTCAAGTAACAGAGGCCCTGCTGGGTCAGACTGTCACCCTGTGCGGCTGGGTCAATCGCCGCCGTGACCACGGAGGCGTGATCTTTGTGGACCTGCGCGACCGCGAAGGCTATGTGCAGGTGGTGTGTGATCCGGATCGCCCCGACATGTTCAAGGTGGCCGAGGACCTGCGCAACGAGTTTTGTGTGCAGATCAAGGGCTTGGTGCGCGCCCGTCCCGAAGGCACCACCAACGACACCATTGCCACCGGCAAGATCGAGGTGCTGTGCCATGAATTGAACGTGCTCAACCCGTCGGTCACCCCGCCGTTCCAGCTGGATGACGACAACCTGAGCGAAACCACCCGCCTGACGCACCGTGTACTGGATCTGCGCCGTCCCTACATGCAGCGCAACCTGATGCTGCGCTACAAGGTGGCCATGGAAGTGCGCAAGTTCCTGGACGCCAATGGCTTCATCGACATCGAAACGCCGATGCTGACCAAGAGCACGCCCGAAGGCGCGCGTGACTACCTGGTGCCCAGCCGCGTGCACGATGGCCACTTCTTCGCGCTGCCGCAATCGCCGCAGCTGTTCAAGCAGCTGCTGATGGTGGCCGGCTTCGACCGCTACTACCAGATCACCAAGTGCTTCCGCGACGAAGACCTGCGTGCCGACCGCCAGCCCGAATTTACCCAGATCGATATTGAAACTTCCTTCCTGGGTGAGCAGGACATCCGCGAGATGTTCCAGAACATGATCACCACCGTGTTCAAGAACACCATGGACGTGGACTTGGGCGCTTTCCCGGTCATGCAATATGCCGACGCCATGTACCTGTACGGCTCGGACAAGCCGGATCTGCGCGTGAAGCTGCAGTTTACCGAGCTGACCGACGTGATGCGGGACGTGGATTTCAAGGTGTTCAGCACGCCTGCCACCACTCCCGGTGGCCGTGTGGTGGCGCTGTGCGTGCCGCAGGGCAGCCAGATCAGCCGTGGCGAGATCGACAATTACACCGATTTCGTCAAAATTTACGGTGCCAAGGGCCTGGCCTGGATCAAGGTCAATGAAGTGGCCAAGGGCCGCGACGGCCTGCAAAGCCCGATCGTCAAGAACCTGCACGACGCAGCCCTGCAGGCCATCCTGGAGCGCACCGGCGCCCAGGACGGTGACCTGATTTTCTTCGGTGCCGACAAGGCCAAGGTCGTCAACGATTCGATTGGCGCCCTGCGCCTGAAGGTGGGCCACAGCGAATTCGGCAAGAGCCACGGCCTGTTTGAAGACCGTTGGGCGCCGTTGTGGGTGGTCGATTTCCCGATGTTCGAGTACGACGAGGAAGAGGGCCGCTGGAACGCCATGCACCACCCGTTCACATCGCCCAAGGACGGCCATGAAGACTACATGGATACCGATCCGGGCAAGTGCGTAGCCAAGGCGTACGATATGGTGCTCAACGGCTGGGAGCTGGGTGGCGGTTCGGTGCGTATCCACCGCGCCGAAGTGCAGAGCAAGGTGTTCAGTGCGCTCAAGATCTCTCCGGAAGATGCCAAGGTCAAGTTCGGCTTCCTGCTGGACGCGCTGCAGTACGGCGCGCCTCCGCACGGCGGCCTGGCCTTTGGCCTGGATCGCCTGATCACGCTGATGACGCGAGCCGAATCGATCCGCGACGTGATCGCTTTCCCGAAAACCCAGCGCGCCCAGTGTCTGCTCACGCAGGCGCCCAGCACGGTGGACGAAAAGCAGCTGCGCGAATTGCACATTCGTCTGCGCAATCCTGCGGCTGTCGAAACGGCGGCCTGAGCACAGGGGAGGCGCCCGTGAGTCCTACGCCCCATTCCATACCCGGCACGGATGCAGGCCAGCGCACGTTGCGCGTGCTGACCTACAACATCCACAAGGGGGTGCAGGGAGTGGGGCCGGCCAAGCGGCTCGAAATCCACAACCTGCAGCGCGCCATCGAGCAGCTCGATGCGGACATCATCTGTCTGCAGGAAGTCCGCAAGATGAACCGCAAGGGAGAACGGCGTTTCAACAACTGGCCGCGCGAAACGCAGGCCGACTTTCTGGCGCCCAATGGCTATGAGTCGGTCTATGTCACCAATGCCATCACCAAGCATGGAGAGCACGGCAATGCCTTGCTGTCACGCTTTCCGGTGCTGAAGCACCACCACGAAGACATCTCCGACCACCGGTTCGAACAGCGCGGGCTGTTGCATTCGGTGGTGGATTTGCAGGGCGCGGAAGTCCATGTGATCGTGGTGCATCTGGGCTTGATCGCGGCTAGCCGCGTGCGCCAGGTGTACCAGCTGCACCAGTATGTGCATCGCGAAGTGCCGCGCTCGGCGCCCTTGCTGGTGGCGGGTGACTTCAACGACTGGCGGCGCGAGCTGCCGCCGTTGATGTCCGAGGTTGGCTTGTTCAGCGAAAGCGCCAGTTCCACGCTCACCTATCCGTCGCGCATGCCTCTGCTGCAGCTGGATCACGTCTATGCACGCGGACTGCACCGTGTGCGGCAGTTTGTGCCGCAGATCGACTCGGTGGTGCGCAGTACCGGAATCCGTTCCTGGTCGCGTCTGTCCGACCATTTGCCGTTGGTGGCAGAGTTCGCGCTCGACTGAGCCTGCATGCCCCCGCCTGGTCGGGGACAAGTATCTGTCTGACGTTCAGGAGCTGCATCCAATGGTATGCTGTGGCTCTTCTGTAGTCTGTATCCTCCGGGCACCGCTTCATGACACAAATTTCTTCTGCTGACGACGAGGGCGTACCGGTATCGGTCAAGATCCGCGAACGCATTCTCGCTGCACGCCAGCGCTTCCACGCCAACGACAATATCTCCGAATTCATCCAGCCGGGCGAATTCGAGCAGCTGCTCGACGAAGTGGAGAGCAAGCTGCAAGGCGTGCTCGACAGCATGGTGATCGACACCAACAATGACCACAATACCGATCGCACGGCACGGCGCGTGGCCAAGATGTACCTCAAGGAGGTGTTTGGCGGTCGTTATGTGCCTCAGCCAGTACTGACCGAGTTTCCGAATGCCGAGCGGCTCAACGAACTGATGATCGTGGGTCCGATTACCGTGCGCAGTGCCTGCTCGCACCATCTGGTGCCAGTGTTTGGCAAGTTGTGGATTGGCGTCATGCCCAATGAACACACCAATGTGATCGGACTGTCCAAGTATGCGCGATTGGCAGAATGGATCATGCACCGTCCGCAAATCCAGGAAGAGGCTGTGGTGCAGCTGGCCGATCTGATCCAGGAAAAAACCCGTCCCGATGGCCTGGCGCTCGTAATGCAGGCCACGCACTATTGCATGGCGTGGCGTGGCGTGAAGGACATGGACAGCCGCATGCTCAACTCGGTGATGCGCGGCGTGTTCCTGAAAGACCCCAATCTGCGCCGTGAGTTTCTTTCGCTGATTCCCAACAAGAATTGAATACGAGGAGGCACTATGCTTGTCAGCCTGTTGTATGTGAGCCGTATCGCTGATCACGCGCTGGAAGACCTGGATAACATTCTGCAACGATCGCGCGCCTATAACGCCGAGCATGGCATTACTGGAGCCCTGTGCTATAGCAAGAATGTCTTCATGCAGGTGCTGGAAGGCAGCCGCCACGAAGTCAACCGCTTGTATGCCATCATTTTGCGCGACCCGCACCACAGCGATGTGGAGCTGTTGCATTACACCGAGATCACCGAACGCAGTTATGCCGGCTGGACTATGGGCCGGGTGGATGTTTCCCGACTGAATGCCTCCATCGTGCTGAAATACTCCGAAAAGATGGAGTTCAACCCCTACGTCAATTCGGGGCACATGTCGCGGGCCATGCTGGATGATTTGATCGCCACGGCCAGCATCGTCGGCCGCGGCTGAAGTCAGCTGCGCGGCGGCTTGCCGTTGTACAGCAGGCTGTCCAGCACCATTTGAGACAGGCGTGTCAGGTTCATGCCGCCGATTTCGCGATTGACCTGACTGCGCGCCCAGCGCCGTGTGCGGGTCCAGCGCCAAGGCTTGAGCACTACCACGGCAGCCCCTGCGGCGGCTGCAACGGCCAGAATGCGATACGGATGGCGTCGGGCTACGCCCTGCAGCAGCGGTGTGCTCACCTCCAGCACCGTGTTCAGCGGATGGCGTTGCCACCATGCAGCCAGCAAACGCTGTGCCGCCACTGCGGCGGTAGAGAACCAGTGCGTCGCATCACCATCCTCGGCAGAAGCGGTTCGCTCTTGCTGCTGGGCGCTGCCTGGCGGAACTGCACCGGCTTGTGGTGGGACGCCATGGCTGGAGGTGGCCGACGTAGGCATGGCAGCGTCGGTATTGTCTGCTGCCGTTGCTGCCGTGGTGCCTGCTCCAGTATCCGAAACAGAAGGTCGGGCGCGACGTGACGCCTTGTCGGGGCGCATGCCTTGAAGCAGGGCCTGCCGGGATTGAGCCAGACGCTCTGCCGGGCTGGGGATATCGGACGGATTAGCGTGCATGGTGATCTCCTGCCGGGTACAGCATTTCCAGATCCGCCTTGAACTGCTGCCTGATTTCCTCGATTTCGTTGCCAATCACCGGCTTGGTCGAGATTTTCAGGGCGATCAGCGCCATCAGCAGCGGAACCAGCGGCACAACCACCAGCACCCAGTGAAATTGGCCTTGCATCACGCCGAGCATCACGGCCACACCTGAAAAGACCAGAAACAGGCACAGCCCGGCAGCGACGAAGGCCAGCGCAATGGCCTTGCGTACGGCATTGGACACCACCCCCATCGATTCCTGCCGGAACAGGTCGAGGTAATTGGCAAGGTGGTTGATGATCAAGGCAGGCCGCTTGATGGCGACCTTGAGAAGAGGGGGGAGCATGGGCCGGTTCCTGCTGCTGGTTCGGGTCAGGCATGAAAATGCCGCAGTTTCAGCATTGCACGAACCATCGCACAATGCCTGCTGCGGCAGAGCGATTCCGGCAAGAGTCAACCTGCCGGGGAAGGCCGTCAATCAGCGGTCACGATTGCGCAGCAACAGCAGCAGGGCGGCCGTTGCGGCACCCACGCCGGCAGCAATCGCGATGGATTTGAGCGGCTGCTGTTCCACGTAGGAGCTGGTGGCATCGCCAGCGTTCTGGATGCTGCGGCGTGCGTAATCGCGGGCTTCGCCAGCCTTGTCCAAGCCGAGGCGGGCGTACTGCTGGGCACGATCGGCCAGCGTATCGATGGCTTCAGTAGCGCGGGCACGCGCAGCATTCAGACGATCATGTGCTGCATCGGCAGCGGCGCTGGCAGCGTGCAGAGTCTTGTCTGCCGCTTCATGCGTCGTGGCAGCAGCATCCTTGATCAGTTCGTTGGTCTTGGTTTGCACGTTGTTCAGGTCCATGGGGTCCTCCTTTGGAAAGAATGGCTGGAAAGCTCATGTATATGGTAACCCCGCTGGCAGAACTTCAGGAGTAGTAATTGCGGTATTTTGTGAGCAGATCCCATCCTGCAGTGCGTCAGTGCAGGCCTACGCGGGGTCCGGCGCCGGTTCGTCTTGAAGCAGCGGCAGCAAGGCGGTGATACGGGTGCCATTTCCTGGCGCCGAATCGATATCGATAGTGCCCTGTTGGGATTCGACCCTGAATTGCATGCCTGCAAGCCCATAGGTGCCCATGTCCGATACCAGGCTGGTATCGAAACCACAGCCATCATCCTGTACACAGATGCACGCATAGTTGCCTTCCTTGCGGAGATCGACGTCCACGCTCTGCGCCCGCGCATACTTGCCGATATTGGTCAGGGCTTCCTGCACCAGGCGGTAGATGGTGAGGGCGTTGGACTGACTCAGGCGGACATCCCCGATGTGTGCTTGTATGGCGACGCCCGACGTTGCGGCGTAGTCTCGCGTCAGGTTTTCCAGGGCGGTTGTCAGGCCCAGGTTGGCCAGCGATGAAGGCGTCAGGTCTTCGATGATGCGGCGTTTGAGTGCAATGCCTTCGTTCAGCGTGTTTCCCAAGTGTTCCAGACAGCCTTGGGTTTCCGCGGCATTGGGCTCGGGCAGACGCGCCAGGCGTGAACGCAGCCGGGCCACATCAAATTTGGCCGCGGTCAGCAGCGCGCCCAGTTCGTCATGCAACTCGCGTGCCAGCCGGGCACGCTCATCTTCGCGCACGATCTGAAGGTTGGCAGCCAGCCTGCGCAGGCTTTGGGTGCGCTGTTGCACGGTTTTTTCCAGCTGATTGCGCTCCTCGGACAGCAATTGCCTGGTGGCGGCCTCGTGGCGTTCACGTACGGCCGTCTGCCGCCACAGCACTAGCAACAGCAGCAGGGTAAGTGCAATCATGCCGCCCATGGCCAGCCTGGCCATCTCCATCGACTGGCGCAGCCGGGTGTCGAGGCGTTGCAGGCGCAAGTTGTTGAAGGCGATGACATGGGTGCCTTGTGCCTGGATGGCGAGCATCAACTGGCGGCCTCGGCCAGCCTGCACTATTTTCTGCAGCCCCTCCCGATCGCCCTGAGCCTGCAGACTGACGGTTGAGCGCATGACTTCCTGCTTGCTGTGCACCAGCTCGGTCAGGGTTTTCAGGCTGTCCCGCACAATCAGGTAAGGGCTGTTGGTCAGCTGTGCCAGCTGCACATCGATATCGGTCGTGTATTGCAGGAAGTCGCGCCGATAGATATCGTTGTCGGTCAGCAGATAGCTGCGCTGCGCGCTTTCAGCGCTGATCACGCTTTGCATCAGCTGGTGCAGTTGCATGTTGTTCTGACGTGCCAGCACGGCATCGTCGTAGGCCACCGTGTTGCTGCGCAGATTGTTTTCGTTGATCACGAGCAGGCCTAGGCACGCCACCAGCAACAGTGCCATTAACACTTTCTGTAGCAGAGGATGCGAAAACCAACGGGATGGGATTTCTGCCGTTAACATATGTGGGGTCAATGGTAGCGGATGATGGCGTGCGTCTGAACTCGCGCAGAGAGGAATACATGATCAAGGTTGGAATCGTGGATGACCATGCGGTAGTACGGGCTGGTTTGAGGCAGTACTTTGCAGAACAGGTGGATCTGCGTGTAGCCGGTGAGGCCGCCAGTGGCCGGGAGGCCATTGACCTGGTGCGCACCGAAGAGTTGGATGTGCTGATCATGGATCTGTCGATGCCAGGCCAGAGCGGCATGGATGCGCTTGGCATGATTCGCGCCAAGGCCCCAGATCTGGGTGTGCTGATTCTGAGCGGCTATCCTGAAGAACATTACGCCACCAGTCTGATCCGCCAGGGGGCCAGCGGTTTCCTGAACAAGGAATGCGAGCCCGAAGAAATCGTCACTGCAATTCGCACCATTGCCATGGGGAAGCGCTATATCAGCGCGCGCGTGGCCGATCTGCTGGCGCAGCAACTCGGCAAGGGAAATGACCTGATGCCGCACGAGCAGCTTTCCGAGCGGGAGTTCCAGGTGTTCCTGAAGCTGGCGCGCGGTGAAACCGCCACTGACATCGCCGATGCCCTGTCTCTGAGTGTCAAGACTGTCAGCACCTACCGCACCCGGCTGATGGAAAAGATGAACCTGAACACGAACAGCGATCTGACCTATTACGCATTGAAAAACCGGTTGATCGATTGATGCAGACTCAATGCGACTGGCTGGCAAGCTCAGTGCAATAGTCGATCAGGGCGTCGATTTCGTTGGATTTGTCAAAAAAACGATCTGCGCCCATCTGCATGCAGCGCTCGCGCACGTCGCGGGTCGCATAGTTGCTGAACACCACCACCTTCTTGCTCAGAGAGCGGTCCTTGCAGGCCTGGATGACGCCCAGGCCAGTGCCTTCTTTCAGAAACAGGTCAACGACGGCCAGATCCCAGTCTGCCGATTGCGACTGCAGCCAGCGCACACCTTCCGCTTCGTTGGTGGCCACGGCCACGGTTTTGGCATCGGCGAGCTCGTGCAGAGTCTCCACGAGGTTTTCGCGTATGACCGGGTTGTCTTCGACGATGAATACCTTCAAGCTCACTGCGGTGTCCGGTTGTCTGCGCCTGCAAGGCCTGGCGCTGGATAATGTTGCATGCTTCAAGCATGACGGAACGATCATCCCAAGTATGCCAGCGCAGAGACCGCCGGCATGTCGGACAAGCCTTACACCATTGGATGCTGCTTGCCGCAGACCGGGCAACCCGGGCGGCGCTGCACGCCAATACTGTTGAAAGCCATGCGGCGCGCATCCACCAGCAGCAGGCTGTGCTGCAGCTCACTGGGCAACCCGCACAGCAGTTTGATGGCCTCGGCTGCCTGAATGGAACCGACGATGCCCGTGAGTGGCGCCAGCACGCCCATGGTAGCGCAACGCTCCTCGCCGGGAGGGTGTGCCGGATCGAAGGTGCAGGCATAGCAGGGGCTTTGCGCATCCTGCGGCAGATAGACACCCAGCTGGGCGTCGAAGCGGATGGCGGCTCCCCATACCAGAGGGGTGCCGGTACGCACGCAGGCTTCGTTGAGAGCCTGGCGTGTGGCAAAGTTGTCGGTGCAGTCCAGTACCACATCGGCTTGCCGTGCCAGCTCCTGCAGGAGAGCCGCGTCAGCACGCTGTGCAATGGTGTGGATGCGTGTGTCGGAGTTGATCTGCTGCAACGCTGTCTGCATCGATGCGACTTTGGCCTGGCCGATGCGGGCCTCGGTGTGGGCGATCTGGCGCTGCAGATTGGTCAGGTCGACTGCGTCATCGTCGACCAGCGTGAGCGTGCCAATCCCGGCACTGGCCAGGTACATGGCTGCTGGCGACCCCAGTCCGCCAGCGCCTACCACCAGTGCGTGGGCGGACAGTAGTTTTTCCTGTCCGGCCACGTCGATTTCTTCCAGCAGCAAATGGCGCGAATAGCGCAGTAACTGGCGGTCGTTCATCGCAGGCCGCAATCAGTGCGAAGCCGGCTTTGCGGGAGCAGCAGGTTTGCTGTTCTTGGCGTCCTTCTTGTCACCGTCCTTGGCTTCGGGCGGTCGCACCGTCAAGGTCCTGCTGGCGGCAACCGGGGCGCCCTTGAGCTTGTTGATGGCCTGCTGCAGCTGGTAATCCTTGTCGCTGCCGAATTCGGGCAGTTTGATCGAGGAAGGAGATTTCTTCATCTCCTCTTCCAATTTCTGCAGTGCGTCCTCGCGCGCCTTGTCGCGCGCTTTCTGCTCCTCGGGGCTCAGCTTCTTGTCGTTGCCATTGCCGTTGCTGAGGTGGTGGTCCAGATCGGATTCGCGCATGCGCAGTGCGGCGTACGGGCTGCCCTCGGCGGTTTCGTCGACCATCACGTTGGGGATGATGCCGGTGGCCTGGATCGACTTTCCGCTGGGCGTGTAGTACAGCGCGGTGGTGATCTTCAGGCCGGTGTCCGGGCCCAGGGGGCGCACGGTCTGCACCGAGCCCTTGCCGAAACTCTGGATGCCCATGACGGTGGCGCGCTTGTGGTCTTGCAGCGCGCCGGCCACGATTTCACTTGCTGAGGCCGAGCCTTCGTTGATCAGCACCACCATCGGCACTTTCTTGAGGGCGGCCGGCAGTTCGCGCAGCGGGTCGCCATTGCCCAGCATGCGGGCATAGTCCTGCGGCTGCGCCTTGTAGACGGTGTTGCTCTCGGCCAGCTGGCCCTTGGTGGACACTACCGTGCTGCCTTCGGGAAGGAAGGCTGCGGAAATGGCGACAGCGGCATCCAGCAGTCCGCCTGGGTCGTTGCGCAGGTCCAGCACCAGACCCTTGAGGTTCGGATTTTCGCGATACAGCTCGTTGACCTTGCGCACGAAGTCGGGCACGGTGCGTTCCTGGAACTGCGTGAGGCGGACCCAGGCATAACCGGGCTCGATCATCTTGGAGCGCACGGACTGCGTGCGGATTTCGGCGCGCGTGATGGTGACCGGGAAGGTACGGCTTTCTGCCTTGCGCCAGATGGTCAGCACCACCTTGGTATCGGCCTTGCCGCGCATGCGCTTGACAGCGTCATTGATGGACATACCGCGTACCGCCTTGTCGTCGACCCGGGTGATCAGGTCGCCGGCGCGGATGCCGGCCTTGTCCGCGGGGGAGCCTTCGATGGGCGACACCACCTTGATCAGGCCGTCTTCCTGGGTGATTTCGATGCCCACGCCGACGAACTTGCCGCTGGTGCCTTCCTTGAACTCGCTGAAGCTTTTCTTGTCGAAGTATTGCGAGTGCGGATCCAGGCCCTCCACCATGCCGGAAATGGCATCGGTGATCAGTTTCTGGTCGTTGACAGGCTCCACATAGTTGCTCTTGATCATGCCGTACACGGCAGCCAGCTGCTGCAGCTCTTCGAGAGGCAGTGGATCAGTGGCGTTGCGCGCGGCAGTTTGCAGCGACACGGTGGCCATTGCACCGGTAAGGAGGCCGACGGAAACCCAGCCTGCTGCTTTCAACTTGGAACCCATGTAGTTTCTTTCTCCTGTCTGCAACTGGTGCAGAAACCGATACTTCTCAACAGATGCACTATACACAAAGCCTGTGTCCGTTGCAGGAACCGACAGCACGCCGAGTTGTAACGTATCGTCAGGCTGTCATTGTTGCCCGCAAGCGGCCGGACCGGCCGGCAGCGTGCGGAGGTGGCACGGAAAAGGCTTATTGCTTGCCCTGCTGCGCCACGGCCTTGGCTGCCGCTTCTGCTGCGGCCGCATCACCGAGGTAGTAGTGGCGGATCGGCTTGAGGTTTTCATCCAGCTCATAAACCAGCGGGATGCCATTGGGAATGTTCACGCCCACGATTTCGTCGTCGGAAATGTTGTCCAGGTACTTGATCAGGGCGCGGATCGAATTGCCATGGGCTGCGATCAGCACGCGCTTGCCGGAACGGATCGAAGGGGCGATGGATTCGTTCCAGAACGGCTGCACACGGGCCACGGTGTCCTTGAGGCATTCGGTGAGCGGAATGGCATCGGCGGGCAGGCCGGCATAGCGGCGATCGCTGCGTTCGCTGCGCTTGTCATCGGCAGCCAGGGGCGGCGGTGGGGTGTCGTAGCTGCGGCGCCAGACCAGCACCTGGTCATCGCCATACTGCTTGGCCGTTTCGGCCTTGTTCAGGCCCTGCAGACCGCCATAGTGACGCTCGTTGAGGCGGTAGTCCTTGATCACCGGCAGCCAGGTGCGGTCCATTTCGTCCAGCGTGTACCACAGCGTATGGATGGCGCGCTTGAGCACGCTGGTGTAGCACAGGTCGAAATCCCAGCCTTCGGCCTTGAGCAGCTTGCCGGCAGACATGGCTTGTGACACACCCGTGGGCGTCAGGTCGACGTCGGTCCAGCCGGTAAAGCGGTTTTCAAGGTTCCAGGTGGATTCCCCATGGCGGATGAGAACAAGTTTGTACATGTGTTTCTGGTGGAGAAGAAGAGAACTGGCCACTGCCAGGCAAAGGGTAACCTGCGTATTCTAAAATCTCTGTCATGTTCATTTGCGCCAAGGGCGCTACAAGAGGGGAATCTCAGTGGATTTTTTGATGCATAACTGGGTGCTGGTGCTGGCTGTACTGGGTTCTGGTGCCATGTTGCTGTTTCCTGCCATTACCGGCGGAGCGACCCAGGGCGGACTTCCGGTGGCGGATGCGGTCCAGAAGATGAACCGCGAAAAGGCCGTGATGGTCGATGTGCGCGAGGCGGCCGAATATGCCCAGGAACGCATTGCGCAATCCAAGCACATTCCCCTGTCCGAACTGGCCGAGAAGCTGCCGCAAACCGTCAAGAACAAGAACACCCCGGTGCTGTTCATGTGCTCGACTGGCGCGCGTTCGGGCCGTGCTGCGGCAGCCGCCAAAAAGCTTGGCTACGAACAGGCATATTCGGTGGCCGGCGGGCTGCGTAGCTGGAAAAGTGCGAACATGCCCGTCAGCGGTGCCAAGGCCTGAGCCTGGCGCCATTGTTTTGCCGACAGGAAAGATGCATGCAAAAAGTCACGATCTACACCACTGCATGGTGCCCCTACTGCATCCGCGCCAAGCAATTGCTGGCCGAACGCGGAGTGCAGCAACTCAATGAAATCCGTGTGGATCAGGAGCCCGAACAGCGCCAGGTCATGGTGGAGCGCACCGGTCGCCGTACCGTGCCGCAGATCTACATTGGGGACACCCACGTGGGCGGCTGCGACGATCTGGTGGAGCTGGATCAGCGCGGCGGATTGCTGCCCTTGCTCGATGCCGCCTGATGCGTCACGGCAGTGCCTTCTGGTGCTGCCATAATGCTGCTTTACCGATTTCTTTTCCCGTACGAAAGAGCACACCATGGCGGACAACCAAGAACCCGTTTTCAACATCCAGCGCGTATACCTGAAAGAGGCCTCGCTCGAGCAGCCCAACTCTCCGGCGATCCTGCTGGAGCAGGAAGGCCCCGGCGTGGAAATCCAGCTGGGCCTGGGCGCCGAGCAAGTGGCTGAAGGCGTGTTCGAAGTGACCGTCACCGCCACCGTCACCACCACCATCAAGGAGCGCACCGTGTTCCTGGTCGAAGCCAAGCAGGCCGGCATTTTCGAAATCCGCAATCTGCCGGAAGAGAACATGGGGGGCATCCTGAGCGTGGCATGCCCGCAAATCGTCTACCCGTACCTGCGCGGCAACGTAGCCGATCTGGTGCAGCGCGCCGGCTTTCCGCCGGTGCATCTGGCCGAGATCAACTTCCAGGCCATGTACGAGCAGCAGCAGAGCGCCGCAGCCGAAGGGGATGGCGCGGCGACCGTGCAGTAATCTGCGCGCTGTGCAGAAGCATTGAGTACGGGGCGCTGCGGCGCCCTGTAGTATTTTGAGCTGTGAATAACGGGAAGCACTATGGATATTGCCGTTTTGGGTGCTGGCGCATGGGGTACGGCGATGGCGATGCATGCCGTCGTCTGCGGGCATGCGGTGACGCTGTGGACGCGGCAGGAAACGCATGCACAGGCCTTGCGCACGCAGGGCATGAACCAGCGCTATCTGCCGGATGTGGTATTGCCACCGATGCATGTTCGCGCCGGGGTGGCCATGGCCGGGGATGTGGCTGGCCATGACCTGGTGATCATTGCAGCGCCAGTGGCAGGCTTGCGCGCACAGCTGATGGCCCTGCGTGGCAGCCAGGTGCCGGTGGTATGGTTGTGCAAGGGTTTTGAAGAGGTGCAGCCGGGTGCAGGCTTCGGTTTGCTGCCCCATGAAGTGATGGAGCAGGTCGCCCCCGAATTGCAGGCGGGGGTGCTCAGTGGCCCCAGTTTTGCCCAGGAAGTGGCGCGGCAGCAGCCCACTGCATTGGTGGTCGCCAGTCCGCACGATGCAGTCTGCCAATGCGCTGTCAAGGCCTTGCATGGCGACGGCATGCGCGTGTATCGCAACCGCGATTGGGTCGGGGTGGAGGTGGGCGGCGCCGTGAAAAACGTGCTGGCCATTGCCACGGGCGTGCTGGACGGCCTGGCTCAGGCGGCACATGGCGATCTGGGCGCACCGGGGCTGAACGCGCGGGCGGCCCTGCTGACGCGTGGCCTGGCTGAGATGACGCGGCTGGGGGGGCGTCTGGGCGCCGAGCCGGCTACCTTCATGGGCCTGAGCGGACTGGGAGATCTGGTGCTGACGGCTACTGGCGACCTGAGCCGCAATCGCCGGGTTGGCCTGTTGCTGGCGCAGGGCCTGACAGCGACCCAGGCAGTGGAAAGTTTGGGGCATGTGGCAGAGGGGGTGTATTGCGCACGCACCGTCATGGCCCGGGCCCAGGTGCTGGGCGTGGACATGCCGATCACGCGCTGCGTGGTGGCACTGCTGGATGGTGAGATACAGCCAGAAGCCGCCGTGCACCTGCTAATGGATCGCAACGCGCGCAGCGAATTTGATTAACCGGATTGCCTGCGGCAAAAAGCCGTGAATCCGGCGCACGGTCGGGCGGAATTGCGGTAAGGTGCAAGCTATGGAGAAGTGTACGTACCTTTTGCGCTATCCCACACCGGGCACCGAGACAGTGGTCACGGCGTTTTGCTTCGGGCCGCTGCAGGCGGCTCACAAGGTTTACATTCAGGCCAGCCTGCATGCCGACGAGTTGCCCGGTTCGCTGGTGGCGCATTATCTTTGCCAGCGCCTGCAGGCGCTGGAGCAGCAGGGCGCCTTGCGCGCGAGCGTAGTGCTGGTGCCCATGTGCAACCCGCTGGGCTTGCGGCAGAACTTTCTGTACGACCATATTGGCCGTTTTGATTTTGCCACCGGGCAGAATTACAACCGGCTGCGCGGCGTGCCGCTGCTGGCCATGGTGCGCGAGGTGCTGCAGGCACAGGCTTTTGTTCCCGGGCCGGATGCCAGCCACAATGTGTGTGCCATCCGCAGCGCCATGGGGCAGGCGTTACGCCAGTATCAGCCGCAAACCAGCGTCGATGCCTTGCATGCCGTGTTGCTGCAGCTGGCACACGACGCCGATCTGGTGCTGGATCTGCATTGCGACAACCACGCCGTGCTGCACCTGTACACCAGTCCGCAACTCTGGCGCGCCTTCGAGCCGATGGCTTGCCACCTGGGTTCGGAATGCCAGATTCTTGCAGAAGATTCACAGGCCGAATCGTTTGACGAAGTACTGTCCACCCTGTGGCTGAAGCTGCAGCGGGAGTGGCCGCAGGCGGCCATTCCCATCGCCTGTCACAGTGCCACGGTGGAGTTGCGGGGCGAGCATGACCTGTCGCACGAGTGGGCGCAGCAGGACGCCGACGCCTTGCTGCAGTATCTACATGTGCGCGGCGACGTGCAGCTTCCACTGCAGCAAGTGCGTGTCGCTCCGCCATTGGCGCGGGCGCCGCATCCGCTGGCTGGGTTGGCGTACCTCAAGGCCGACATGACCGGTATCGTCGTGTACAAGGTGCAGCCGGGGGATTGGGTGCAGCAGGGGCAGCATGTGGTCGATATCGTCAACCCGCTCACGCAGCAGGTCGTGGCGATTCACAGCCCGATCGACGGTGTGGTATTTGCTACCAGCGGGCAGCGCTTCGTGCACGCAGAAAACAAGCTGATGAGCATTTCCGGGCCGCAGGATGCCGGTGGCGGCGGCTTGTCGCCTTGAAGATGAGGACTGGGCATTTCCCCTGCCCCATATAACGAGCGTCAGCGATGCGCGGGCCGGCAACCCGGCGATTGTGGTCGGATATTCCGCCTGCTGTTTCAGTGCGGCCGCGATGGGCTGGTGGGTTCGGCTGGGCGCGTAGGCCTATCGCGAATTGGAATCTGGTGCAGATGGCTAGAGGGGTGCTCAGCTCGGCGTGTAGGCCAGTCTCACGTAAATGGGTGCAAAGGCCTCTGCCTGGGTGATCTCGACCAGGGATTCCTTGGCCAGTTCGAGCAGCGCGATGAAAGTCACGACCATCACCGTGGCGCCGCGCGAAGGATCAAACAGCTGCTCAAAGGCCAGAAAGCGCCGACCTTGCAGGGCCTTGAGCACCTGGCTCATGTGTTCGCGGACGCTGAGCGCTTCCCGGCTGATCTTGTGGTGCTGTACCAGCTTGGCGCGGCGCAGGATGTCGGCCCAGACCTGGCGCAGGTCGTCGACGCAGACTTCGGGCAGGCGCGGCTGCTGCGATTGTTCGATATGCACCTGGGCACGGAAGAAATCGCGGCCGGCCTGGGGCACGCTGCCTAGCTTCGCTGCCGCCAGCTTGATCTGTTCGTATTCCTGCAGACGGCGCACCAACTCGGCGCGCGGGTCTTCGGCTTCTTCGCCGTTGGCAGATGTGCGCGGCGGCAGCAGCATGCGGGACTTGATTTCGATCAGCATGGCTGCCATCAACAGGTACTCGGCGGCCAGCTCCAGATTGCGGCTGCGGATTTCCTCGACATACGCCAGATACTGGCGCGTCAGGGCGGCCATTGGAATATCGAGGATGTTGAAGTTCTGCTTGCGGATCAGGTACAGCAGCAGATCAAGTGGGCCTTCAAAGGCTTCCAGGATCACCTCCAGCGCATCAGGCGGGATGTACAGATCCTGTGGCACATGGAACAGCGGCTCACCGTAAAGGCGCGCCACGGCCACAATGTCAGCGACCTCGGGCATCAACAGGAGATCGGTGTCCGGGGTGTCCATGTGTAACGGACAGGCTGAAGATTCAGTCAGCGTTGGTCTGGTAGACGTAGGGTTTCTGACGCACGCGGCCAGACTTGAACTCTGCTTGCAGTTCGCGATTGATTTCACGGTCCCACAGCAGTGCCCGGCCGGCGCGCTGTTTATCTTCCAGTGCGGGGTTCTGCTTTTTCAGTGCATTGATGAATTTGGTGGTGTCGGACTGGTAATCGGGGCGACGGAACAGGGACATGTCTGGACTCTTTCTGAATGGAATCTGGTAACGCCCGCAGGCGCTTTCTGGTGTATTTTAACGGGAGAATCACGCTATTGTGATGACATGTCCTTTGCAGGAAGAAACACAGCATGCCATTGACCCGACTGAAACAAAGCAGGCCGTTCAAGGCCGTCCTTGCCGCCGCGTGCAGCATACTGCTGCTGCAGGCCTGCGACAACGAACGCATCCAGGGCACCGAAGAAGGCCTGACGACCGAGAGCGAAGTCTATGCCAAATGGGGCAAGCCAGAAAATATCTGGGAAGGTGCCAACGGCGAACGCATTCTCGAATACAACCGCCAGCCCATGGGCACCACCAACTACATGATCACCATCGGCGAGGGCGGCAAGGTGGAAGCCCTGCGGCAGGTGCTGACGCGCGAAAATTTCGACAAGGTACAGCCTGGCATGATGATGGAAGACGTGCGCAAACTGCTCGGCAAGCCGGCCAAGATCCGGCCCTACACCATCAAGCGGGAAACCGTGTACGAATGGCGCTTCCGCGAAGGCAATGCTCCCCCGGACCAGCTGTTCCAGATCACCTTCGACCACGACCTGCGTGTGCGCAGCACCGGCATTGCGGATGATCCCAACGACAGGCTGCGTCCCGAGGGCGGCAGTTAAGCGCTGGCGCCGGGGGCAGAGTCTGCGAGCAGCCCGCCGGACAGCAGCCCGGCTCCCAGCGACAGCGCAGACGGCAGATCGGCTGCCGTGCGCACGCCGGGCTGCAACAGCAAGCGCACGCGCTGCGCCATGTCCAGTGGCTGGCGCGACAGGCCGCTCAGCACCAGCGTCATGCCGCGTTTGTGGCAGGTGGCGGCCACATGCAGCAGCTCGTCGGCGCCGGATGAATCGAGGTACAGCACGTTTTCCATGTCGATGATGGCGACACGTTGCGGCAGCTGGTCTTCGATCTCCTCCACCAGCTTGACCGCGCCAAAGAACAGCGCGCCATACAGGCGCCAGACGCGCATGTCTGCATTGTTCCAACGCGGCAGGTTGCCCTCGTGGGCGGCGGGAGACACCGGCTCGGAGCGCGACAGGCTGGAAATGCGGTAGATGAAGGTCAGGCAGGCGGCAACCAGGCCCACTTCGACCGCGACGGTCAGGTCGAACACCACGGTCAGGAAGAAGACTGCCAGCAGCGTGATGCGGTAGGGCATGCGGTAGCTGCGCAGGCGGGCAAACTCGTGCCATTCGCCCATGTTCCAGGCCACGAACATCAGCACCGCAGCCAGGGTGGCCAGCGGTACCGCTGCCGCCAGCGGCGCGGCCACCAGCACGATGATCAGCAGCACAGTGGAGTGCACCAGGCCGGCTACTGGGCTGGTGGCGCCGCTTTTGATGTTGGTGACGGTGCGCGCAATGGTGCCGGTAGCGGGCATGCCGCCAAAGAACGGCGTGAGGAAATTGGCAGTGCCTTGCGCCATCAGTTCCTGGTTGGGGTCATGTCGTTCGCCGATGATGCCATCGGCGACGCGTGCGCACAGCAGCGACTCGATGGCACCCAGGATGGCCAGGGTGAGCGCCGGCATGAACAGGAAGCGGGCGGTTTCCCAGTCAAACGCCGGCAATGTCAGATTGGGCAGGCTGGATGGAATGCCGCCGAACCGTGTGCCAATGGTTTCCACGGGCAGCTTCAGGAACCAGGCAGCCAGACTGCCCAGCACCAGGGCAACAATGGAGCCCGGAATGACCGTGAGTTTGCCCTTGAAAGGCAACTTTGGTCCGCCCAGGTTGGGAAGCGCCTTTTGCCACAGGATGATTACCAGCAGGGAGCCGACGGCCATGCCCAGTGCGTAGTAGTTGACGGTGTGCAGATGTGCCCACAATGTGGACAAAATGCCGAAGAAGTCTCCCGGCATTTTCTTGGTAATGGTCAGCCCCAGAAAGTCCTTGAGCTGCGACAGTGCGATCAGCACCGCAATACCGTTGGTAAAGCCGATTACCACGGCAATCGGGATAAAGCGCACCAGCGTGCCCAGCTTGAACAGCCCCATCAGGAACAGCAGCACCCCGGACATGGCCGTGGCGATGATCAGGTTGGGAACGCCGTAGCGCTCCACGATGCCGTAGACGATGACGATAAAGGCCCCGGCAGGTCCGCCGATCTGTACCCGGCTGCCACTGAACAGGGCGATCAGGAAACCGGCGATGATCGCCGTGAAAATCCCGGTTTCCGGCTTGAGTCCGCTGGCGATGGCAAACGCCATGGCCAGCGGCAGTGCCACAATTCCTACCGTGATGCCTCCCGACACATCCTTGATAAATCGCTCCTTGTTGTAGTCTCTCAGCGAGTGCAGGATACTGGGACGGAAGATCAGGATGGAGTCAGGCAGTTGCATGGCGGAGCCGGTTCGGTAAATGGTTGTTAATGAATGCGCATGCCGGGTTGTGCGCCGGGGAAGGGCTCCAGCACATAGATGCCGGGCAGGCTGACTTCGTCGGCATGGCTGGCGGCCAGCACCATGCCTTCGCTCAGGCCGAACTTCATCTTGCGCGGCGCCAGGTTGGCGACCACCACGGTCAGTTTTCCGGCCAGCTGTTCAGGCTGGTACATGCTGGCGATGCCGCTGAATACATTGCGTGTTTTCGGTTGGCCGCTGTCGTTCTTTTCACCCACGTCCAGTGTCAGCTGCAGGAGCTTGGTCGATCCTTCCACCGCCTTGCACTCCAGGATTTTGGCAATGCGCAGGTCCACCTTGGCAAAATCGTCAATACCGATGGTGGGGGCCAGGGGTTCGCCACCGGGTGCATTCGGATCGACCACAGGGGACGCTGCCTTCTTCTCCTTTTTCGGGGCTGGCGGGGCAGCATCTGCCGGAGGCGCAAACAGCGCATCCAGCTGCTTGGCATCCACACGCTGCATCAGGTGCTTGAATTCATCCATTTGTGCCCCGGCGCCCAGCGCCCGTGCGGCGTCGGCAAAATTTTCGGGCGGCACCATCAGCAGCTTGGCCACTTCGTCGGCCAGGCGCGGCAGGATCGGCTTGAGGTAGATGGTCAGTACGCGGAAGGCTTCGATGCACAGCGTGCAGACTTCATGCAGGCGCTGCTCCTGGCCTTCCTGTTTGGCCAGTTCCCAGGGCTTGTGCTGATCGACGTACACGTTGACTTTGTCGGCCAGCGCCATGATCTCGCGCACGGCACGGGCATAATCCCGGCCTTCGTACAGCGCCGCAATGCCGTTGCCGGCTTGTTGCAGCTCTTGCAGCAGTGCCGTGCCCTGGGCATCGAGGGTGCCCAGGCGACCCTCGAAGCGCTTGCTGATGAAGCCGGCAGCACGCGAGGCGATGTTGACGAACTTGCCGATCAGATCGCTGTTGACGCGCGCCATGAAATCGTCGGCGTTGAAGTCGATGTCTTCGTTGCGGCCGTTGAGCTTGGCGGCCAGGTAGTAGCGCAGCCACTCCGGGTTCATCTTGAGACTCAGGTACTTGAGCGGGTCCAGGCCGGTGCCGCGGCTCTTGCTCATCTTTTCGCCGTTGTTGACGGTGAGGAAGCCGTGCACAAAGATGCCGTCCGGCGTCTTGCGGCCGCTGAAGTACAGCATGGCAGGCCAGAACAGCGTGTGGAAGGTGATGATGTCCTTGCCGATGAAGTGGTACTGCTCGAGCGACGGGTTGCGCATGTACTGCTCGTAATCCAGCCCTTGCCTGGCCAGCAGATTCTTCAGGCTGGCCAGATAGCCGACCGGGGCATCCAGCCACACGTAGAAGTACTTGCCTGGTGCGTCGGGAATTTCGATGCCGAAATAGGGCGCGTCGCGCGAAATGTCCCAGTCACCCAGCTGGGCCTTGCCGCTTTCGCCGGCCTGGAACCATTCGCGGATCTTGTTCAGCACCTCGTGCTGCACGTGCTGCACGCCACGCTCCGAAGGGGAGTCGGTCCATTGTTGCAGGAAGGCGACGGCACGCGGATCGGACAGTCTGAAGAAGAAATGCTCGCTGCTGCGCATTTCCGGCGTGGCACCACTGAGGGCCGAGTAGGGGTTCTTCAGCTCGGTCGGGCTGTAGACGGCGCCGCAGACTTCACAGTTGTCGCCGTACTGGTCCTTGGCGCCGCATTTCGGGCATTCGCCCTTGATGAAGCGGTCGGGCAGGAACATGCCCTTGTCCGGATCGTAGAACTGCTCGATGGTGCGTGATTCGATCAGGTCGTTGGCTTTGAGGTCACGGTAAATGGCTTGTGCCAGCTCGGTGTTTTCGGGACTGTCGGTGCTGTACCAGTTGTCGTGGCTGATATGGAAGCCTTCCAGGTACTGCTTGCGGCCTGCGGCAATGTCTGCCACGAACTGTTGCGGTGTCTTGCCGGCTTTTTCGGCAGCAATCATGATGGGCGCGCCATGGGCATCGTCGGCGCCGACAAACCAGACGTCATGCCCCTGCATGCGCTGGAATCGCACCCAGATGTCGGCCTGGATGTACTCCATGATGTGGCCGATGTGGAAGGTGCCGTTGGCGTAGGGAAGGGCAGTGGTGACGAAAATTTGTCGCGTCATGGATGGCTAACAATGGAACGAAACTGCGTGCGCCGATGGCGAGCAGTTCGTAATGGTTTACGGAGCAGATTGTATATTTTACGATTCAACCGGGGCGCTGGACAGCAGCAGCCATGTCGACCGCTGCAGGCAGCTCTAGCAGCCCGGTATGAATGCCTTGTGCCGCGTGGATGGCGCTTAGCACGGCAACGCGCACGACCTCGGCGGCCATGGCTGTCAGCACCATGATATCCGCAGCGACAGGGCTGGCTCCGGTGGACATGGCAAACAGGGTGTCGCCATCGAGCATGGTGTGAATCGGACTAATGCAGCGTGCCAGACCGTCATGGCCGGCAATGGCCAGGCGGCGCAGCGCGGCCTTGTCGAGCGCGGCGTCGGTGGCAATCACGCCGATGGTGGTGTTGGTGCCCGGCAGGCTGAAGCTGGGCGATTCGCCATGCAACAGGGTGCGGGTGCTGTCGCGCAGCTGACGCCCGTCGGCGGTGCGTGCACCGGCCAGCAGGCGCCCGGTGTGCTGGTCATGGACGTCGCCCACAGCGTTGCAGGCTACCAGCGCCCCCACCGTGATACCCTGCAGCTCCAGACTGGCCGAGCCGATACCGCCTTTCATGGCGTGCGCCGCTCCGAACAACTTGCCCACGGTGGCGCCCGCACCGGCGCCCACATTACCCTGGGCGCACGGCTGGCCGCTGGCCGCGGCACAGGCGGCATATCCGGCTGCAGCATCCGGGCGTATGCGTGCGTCGCCTACCGACAGGTCAAACAGCACAGCCGCCGGTACCAGCGGCACCCTGCCGTAGCCCACGTCCAGGCCACTATCGTGCTCTTCCAGCCACTGCATCACGCCAGTGGCTGCAGCGAGGCCGTAGGCGCTGCCACCGCTGAGCAGGATGGCGTGCACCTTGTCTACCAGATTGCCGGGTTGCAGCAGATCGGTTTCCCGCGTACCTGGCGCGGCTCCGCGCACATCGACGGCGGCCGTGGCACCGTCCAGCGCCAGCACCACGCTGCAGCCAGTGGGGCGCAAGGGGGAAGTCCAGTGCCCGACCTGCAGACCACGCACCCGGGTAATGCAGCCATGCGTCATGGTTGTTTGTGCAGGTAAAGTCGATCGGACCATGTGGCTAGCCATTCAGGCCGGAACGCCACGAAGATGGCGCTGAGCATGCCGGTCATGAAGCCTTCGCCCCAGGCGATCAGCCAGTGGGCAATCGTTGTCAGATCCGGATCGATGTTGGGTAATCCGCGGCCGGCCCATTCGCCGAGAACACTGGCCGCAAAAGTGCAGGCCACGGTGATCAGGAAGCCGCGCCCCAGCGTATAGGCAAAGATATTGGCGCCCAGATAACGGCGCACCAGCGCCCCGAGCAACATGGCCAGCGTGGCGGGCAGCACTCCCAGCCAGAAGGCATTGCCGATCAGTTCACCCAGCGGGGCCGGCGCGATCAGTCCGGACAGCAGCGCCACAGCGCACAGGAGCGGTACTGCCAGGGGCCAACCAACCATCAGCATCACCAGGCAGGCACAGGTCAGATGCAGTTGCAGCGGCATGGCGTGTATGCGCGGCAAGGCCCAGATCCATGGCAGGAACACCAGGCTGGCCAGCATGGGCGTCAGCAGCGCATGCTGGCGCAGCATGTGCCAAGGGCGCATGACAATGGTCAGCCCCAAGGCCAGCACTAATGGAATCCATTCCCAAGTTACGTCCATCATGCGCAGCGATGATACACGTGCGCAAGCACCCACATGCTGCAAGCAGGTTCAAGCAGTTGCGACGCTACTGACCTGGTCGGAGCAGGTATCGCCGCCGCAGCCATGGATCTGCCCGGAAGGCAGGGCATCGGAACGCGCCATGATGCCGGTGGCCATGTCGTATCCCACCTGTTCTAGGTGCATGGCGAGCGCAGCATCCATACTGTCGACATGCTGCGGCAGCCAGGTTACCAATTCGCCAGCCATCTGGCGTACGATTTTCAGGTGGCCTTGTTGACCATAGCGTAATCCTTCACGCATGACGTCGAGTACGTCCTTGTGGTGCCTGGTGTGGCAATTGCCGGAGGCAAAGTGCGTATCCTGCATCCACTTGTCCTCCATGGCGAAATGGGCATGGGTGTGTTCGATCAGGGCGCTCCAGTGGTCGAGCAGGGTAGTATCGTCAGCATGCTCGACTTCGGCCAGCAACTTGACAAACTCGACGTGGGTTTGGTCCATCTGTGCCAGGCCCAGTGCCAGATCGTCACTCCATTCCAGTTTGCTCACGGTTATCTCCTCATTCTTGATGGCGCACAGTGTATCGTTGAAAGCGTCCCACAATACTTTCCTGCCGTCAATCAGGCAGGCGTTACTGCGGTTACACTGGTGCCATATCAATAGGTAAAAGCCGATATCCGGCCGATTTGTGATTAGAGAGGAGACTCTATGTTCAAGCATATTCTGTTGCCCGTGGATGGTTCCGATACTTCCATGCTGGCCGTGGACAAGGCCGTAGGCATGGCCAAGGCCTTTGGTTCCAAGGTGACGGCGGTGTATGTACTCGATCCGTATCCGTTTGCCAGCGCGGGCCCGGACTTTGCCTTTGGGCAGGCCCAATACCTGTCAGCCGTGACGAATGAAGCAGAGCAGGTATTGGCAACCGTCAAGCAGCGTTTTGCCGACCAGGATGTCGACGTGGACACCCGCAGTGTCGACGCGTATGCAGTCTGGAAGGGCATCGTTGACACTTCCGAAGACATCGGTGCCGACGTCATCGTGATGGGTTCGCACGGTCGCAAGGGCGTGGAAAAGCTGATGCTGGGCAGCGTGGCGCAACGTGTGGTGTCCCATGCGCACAACTCGGTGTTGATCGTTCACGCCAAGAGCGTCAAGGCCGAATAAAAAATTTTTGGCAGACTTGAAAAAGACAAAAAAACCTGTCTACAATTCAGATCTTCGCGGGAATAGCTCAGTTGGTAGAGCGCAACCTTGCCAAGGTTGAGGTCGCGAGTTCGAGTCTCGTTTCCCGCTCCACTTGCAGGCCCGGTGTGCAACAGCACATCGGGCTTTTTGCTGTCTGCAGTCAGCCCGCTTTGCGGAAAGTCATGTTGATGCGTTGCAGACCCAGCACCGGGTGCGCCAACGCTTGCAATGGTGCTATGCCGTGATAGCGCAGGCGATCCACACCGCCCCATACCACCACATCGCCATGAAACAGTGTCAAGCGGGTGACCGGGTCATGTCGCTGGAGCCCTCCCCACAGGAATTGCGCCGGCATGCCCAGCGATACGGAAACAATGGGGGCCAGCACATTGCGTTCTTCGCGGTCCTGGTGCAGGCCCATGCGGGCGCCGGGAACATAGCGGTTGAGCAGGCAGGCATCGGGCATGAAGTCGGCAAATCCGGCGGTTTGTGCGGCTCTCTGTGCCAGCGCCAGAAACACTGCTGGCATGGGAGGCCAAGGTTTCCCGCTCAGGGGATCATGCCGGGTGTAACGGTAGCCATGGAAATCCGAATGCCAACCCAAAGAACCACAACTGCTAAGCCATGCTGACATCGGGCGGCCGCCGGGAGTCATCAATGCGCGCCATGGCGCCTGCTGCACTAGTTCTGAAACGCAGGCCAAGAGGGATGGTGCGTCCGGCAAGGCCATGCCACGTAACAAACGGGCTTGTGTGCCCAGCGCTTCGTGCTGCATGGCCAACGGGGCGACATTCGGTGCCCCAAACAAATCGTTCATGCAGTGATTATGGACCGACCGGAAGAGAAGAAGCACTTTCTGCGGGCAGTGCGGCCTCCTGCATCAGCGACTGGTACAAGGCAGCCAGACGCGTTGCCATGGTGCGGTCCGACCAGGTGTGCGCATAGGACTGGGCTTCGTCGCGCATGGCCTGCAGGCGCTGTGGGTTGCCGAGCAATTCGGCCAGTGCCTGCCCAAAGGCGTGTGCGTCGGCCGGCGGACTGAGGCTGCCCTGTCCCGGATCCAGGATGTCACGGGTACCCATGTCGGACAGCGCCACGACTGGCAGGCCGGCAGCCATCGCCTCCAGCAGTACCAGGCCCTGTGTTTCGGTACGTGATGCAAATGCAAACAGGTCGGCAGCGGCGTAGCAGGATGGCAATTCGTGCTTACGCTCCAGGTAGCCGATGAATTGCACCGCGTTTTCCAGTTGCAGCTGGTTGACCTGTGTGCGCAGATCGGCGACTGCCGGGCCTTCTCCGGCAATCACCAGCAACAGTTGCGGGCAGCGGACAAGGGCATGGCGCAAGGCCTGCAACAGGAACCCGATGTTTTTTTCGTGGGCGACGCGTCCCACGAATAGCGCAACCGGACGGTCCGGCGCAATGCCGTGACGGGCCCGGAAGGCTGCGCGATCGCCATGGGCAAAGGTTTCCACGGGAATGCCGGTGGGCAGAATGTGCATGCTGACATCGACGCCGTAGCTGTGCAGCCTGGCTTGCATGGCAGAGGAGGGCACGATGACGGCATCCAGCGCATTACACTGCCGCCGCGACCACTGACGGGCCTGCGACTTGAGCCAGTTGGCGGGCAGCATGGGCAGATAGTGCTGCAGGTACTCTTCGAACAAGGTGTGGTAGGTGGCCAGCACGGGCAGGCGCTGCACGCGTGCTGCACTCAGGCCGGCGTAATGGGCGACGAACGGTGTCTGGATATGGATCAGGTCACAGTGGCTGGCGCGCTCCAGCACGGTGCGGTGCATGCTGCGCCAATGCAGCAGGCGGTCTTCCTTGTCACCGGGTACACGCCAGCCCCTGACACGGGTGATGCCGGGGATGTCGGGTTCATCGCTATAGCGTGGCACCACCAGTTCAACGTGCACGCCAAGTTGTGCGAGCCGATGATGGAAGGTTTCGATCGAGGTCGAGACGCCATTGACGCGCGGGAAATACACGTCTGACACCATCAGTACACGCATTCAGGCCTCGATAGGCTCGCCAGCGGGCGGATGCATGGGTTGTGACTGGTAGCCGGGCGTGCCCCAGTTGACTTGTTCCAGTGTGCCGTCGTGGTGCTCGATGATGGCCGTGCAGGAGTCGACCCAGTCGCCGCAATTGACATACTGCAGGCCGTTGATGTTGCGGATGCTGGCCCAGTGAATATGGCCGCAGATCACGCCATCCAACCGGCGCTCGCGTGCGTAGTGTGTGGCCGAATCCTCGAAATTGAAGATGAAGTTGAGCGCTTTCTTGACCTTGCGCTTGGCGTACCCGGCCAGCGACCAATAGCCCGACATTCCCAGCTTGCGACGTACCCAGGATAGGCGTGTGTTGATGCTGACCAGCGTGTCGTAGGCCTTGTCGCCCAGGATGGCCACCCATTTGTGGTGCTGCGTGACCTGGTCGAACTGGTCGCCGTGAATCAATAGATAGCGCTGGCCATTGGCGGTTTCGTGCACCAGCTCGCGTACCACCTCGATTTCGAGGAATACCGTTTCACAGTATTCGCGCAGGACTTCGTCGTGGTTGCCCGGAATCAGGACCACGCGTGTGCCACCACGAGCGCGCTGCAGCAGCTTTTGCACGACCTGGTTTTGCTCCCGGGTCCAGTGGATCTTGCGGCTCATGGCCCAGAAATCCACCACATCGCCGATCAGGAAGATGTGGTCGGAGTGGTGTTCCAGCAGGAAATCCAGCAGACGGTCGGCCTGGCAGGCGCGCGTGCCCAGATGGATGTCGGAGAGGAAGATGGAGCGTACGTTTCGCATGCCTGCAACACTACGCCCCGCTTGTGAAAGCGGAGTGACGGGTGCATGGCAAATTTGTGAAGCTTATTCAGTCCGCGGCAACCAGTTTGCGCAAGAAGTCTTCGCAGGCGTGCAGCTGGGCAATTTCCAGAAATTCGTCGGCCTTGTGTGCCTGGGCAATGTCACCCGGGCCGCACACGATGGTCGGGATACCTGCCTGCTCGAACAGTCCCGCTTCCGTGGAGTAACCCACCTTGCGGATGCTGTCGTCATGCGTCAGGGCGCGCACCAGTGCCGTGATGGCAGCCTGTTCGGACGCATCCAGGAAGGGTGTCTGGGCGGTTTGCGTGATGTCGATGCGCGCCTCCGGGTATTCGGTGCGCATGCGGGGCAACAGTTCATTGTGAACGTAATCGGTGATGCGTTGCTGGATGGCCTCGACCGGCATGCCCGGCAGATTGCGGAACTCGTAGCTGAAGCGGCACTGGTCGGCAATGGTATTGACTGCGATGCCGCCGCTGATCTGGTTGGTGGTCAGAGTCGTGAAGGGGACGTCGAAATGCTGGTCGTACGGACCGTGGCCGCGGTAGCTATCGGCCAGATCGCGGATGTGGCAGATCAGCCGGGCGGCATGTTCGATGGCATTGCAGCCCAGCGGGGTGAGCGAAGAGTGGGTGGCCTTACCGTGCACCAGGCAACTGAAGACGTTGATGCCCTTGTGGGCCACGACCGGTCGCATGCCTGTGGGTTCGCCGACGATGCAGCCATCGATGCGCTGGCCGCGTTGCTGCAGGTCGCGCAACAGGACGGGGGCGCCTAGACAGCCCACTTCTTCGTCGTAGGACAGGGCCAGATGCAGTGGTCTAGCTGGCGGCTGTGCCAGCCATTCCGGTGCCAGGGACAGGGCCGCTGCAATGAATCCTTTCATGTCACAGCTGCCGCGGCCGTAGAGGCGGCCGTTCTCTTTGGTCAGTACAAAGGGATTCGTGCTCCATTCCTGGCCATCCACTGGCACCACGTCGGTATGGCCGCTCAGTGCGATGCCACCCTGGGCGCTACCGTCAGCGGCTGGCAGGGAGGCAAACAAATTGGCCTTGCTGCCATCGGCATTGGTGCTGAGCGCGCACTGAGCGCCCTGGCGTGCCAGCGCGTCGCGCACGGTTTCTATCAGGCCGAGATTCGAATTGCGGCTGGTGGTATCGAATCCGACCAGGGTAGTCAGCCAATCGATGGAATTGGAAAGGGGTGCAGTCATGGTGTGGCTGGAAAAAGACAGCAAATGGCAATGATAGGGCATGTGCCATGAACCATGTGCGACACACCGGGCGGTGGCATGCCGCTGCACCCGTCCGAGCACTCCGCTTGCGGCATACTTGCCGTTTGTCCCCGGATAGCGGAGCGCATGTGCCATGGTGTTGAATTTAGTCTGGCTGGCCTTTTTCATCAGTGCCTTCATGTTGGCGCTGGTTCAGGCGCTGCAGGGTGATCTGGATGCGTTTTCTCGCCTGCTTGCTGCGTTGTTCGAGGCCGCGCGCACCGGCTTCGAGATCGCCATCGGACTGACCGGCATCATGGCCCTGTGGCTCGGGCTGATGCGCATCGGCGAGCAAGCCGGGCTGATCAATGCCTTCGCGCGTGCAGTCAATCCCATGTTCCGCCATCTGTTTCCCGGAGTACCGCCCGGCCATCCGGCGCAAGGCGCGATGACCATGAATATTTCGGCCAACCTGCTCGGGCTGGACAACGCAGCCACGCCGCTGGGCCTGAAAGCCATGCAGGAGCTGCAGGTCCTGAATCCGCAGCCGGAACGCGCCACCAACGCGCAGATCCTGTTCATTGTGCTCAATACGGCGGGGCTGACGCTGATTCCGACGTCGGTCATTGCCATCCGCCAGACCATGGCCATCAAGCAGGGACTGACCGGTTTCAATGCCGCAGACATTTTCCTGCCTACGCTGGCAGCGACTTCCATCGGGCTGCTGGCAGCACTGCTGGTGACAGGGGCTGTTCAGCGCCTGCCGCTATGGCGCATGGCAGTATGGGGGCCTTTGGCAGTGATTGCAGCGTTGCTTGGGGGGATCACCTGGTCGCTGGCGCAATTGCCGCCGGAACAGGGAACCCATCTGGTGGGGGCGATTGGCGGCGGCGCGATCATGGCGCTGGTGGTGCTGATTCTGGTGGCAGGGGCGGTACGCCGCATCAATGTGTATGAAACCTTTGTGGAGGGCGCCAAGGAAGGCTTTGGTGTGGCAGTGCACATCGTTCCCTATCTGGTGGCCATGTTGTGCGCCATCGCCGTATTCCGCGCCTCCGGCGGAATGAACTGGATCATGCAGGGCATTGCCGTCGTGGTGGCGGGGCTTGGCCTGCCGACCGATTTTCTTCCTGCCTTGCCGGTGGGCCTGATGAAAATCCTGTCGGGTTCTGGTGCGCGCGGCCTGATGGTGGATGTGATGCAGACGTATGGCGTGGGCTCGTTTCCGGCACAGGTGGCGGCCATCATCCAAGGCTCCACCGAAACCACGTTTTACGTGCTGGCGGTGTACTTTGGCAGCGTGGGGGTGAAGAACACGCGCCATGCGCTGGCGTGCGCCTTGTTTGCCGATCTGGTGGGGATTGTGGCAGCAGTGGTGGTCGGGTATGCATTTTTTCGGTGAGGGCGCAGCAGTCGTCCCAGGCAAGCCAGTTGCCGAAATCGGGTGCAATGCACGTTCCGTGCGATGCTGTAGCTGTCCTTTGACAAGCTGATTGCCGAAACCAGATGCCTGGTTGCCACAGGCAGACGGTTTTATCAGATCTTGTAGAATTGATACCTTGGGTGTGCGTCGCATGGTGCTGCGCACAGGTGCATTGCGTTGGTCGGGCCGCCGCGCAGGAATAATTGTACCCATGACCCAAACCCTGCCACATTTTGCAGATATGCTGGCGGCCGTGCTGTTTGCACTGGCGCTGGCGCATACCTTTTCCACCAAATTTTTCCATTCGCTCGCGCAGCGCAACCCCAGACATGCCGGTGTCTGGCATCTGTTAGGCGAAGTCGAGGTCGTGTTCGGCTTCTGGGCCATGGTGCTGGTGCTGGCGCTGTTTGCCTTATATGGCAAGGACTCGGCGCTCCAGTACATCGAGTCGCGCAACTTCACGGAGCCCATGTTCGTGTTCGTGATCATGGTGATCGCGGCAACTCGTCCCATCCTTGCGCTGGCCACCGCCGCCGTCAAGGCATTGGCGCGCGTGCTGCCGTTGCCGCGCATCATGGCCATGTATTTCGTGCTGCTCAGCTTCGTGCCCTTGCTGGGTTCCTTCATCACCGAGCCGGCTGCCATGACATTGGCTGCGTTGATGCTGCGTAATGTGGTGTTTCGCCAGCAGGTCAGCAGCAAGCTCAAGTATGCGACCCTGGGGGCGCTGTTCGTCAACGTGTCGATCGGTGGTGTGCTGACTCCCTTTGCCGCACCGCCGGTACTGATGGTGGCGTCCAAATGGAATTGGGACATGCCGTTCATGTTGATGCACTTTGGCTGGAAGGCGGCATTGGCGGTGGGATTCAATGCCCTGATTGCCACATTGGCCTTCAAGCGCGAGCTGCGTCGGCTGCAATTGCCGGTGGCCGGGCAGGCCAGGTCTGCACCGCTGGTGACGCAGCTGGTGCATGTGTTGTTTCTGGCAGGTGTGGTGGCGTTTGCCCATCACCCCGTGGTGTTCATGGGCCTGTTTCTGTTTTTCCTGGGCTTTACGGCAGCCTATGCACGGCACCAGGACCCGCTGATTCTGCGTGAAGCGTTGCTGGTGGCATTTTTCCTGGCAGGCCTGGTAGTACTGGGCGGCATGCAATCCTGGTGGTTGCAGCCGCTGTTAATGAGCATGGACGACACGACGGTGTACTTTGTGGCAACGGCGCTGACGGCCGTGACCGACAATGCTGCGCTGACCTATCTGGGATCGCTGGTGGAGGGGCTGAGCGAATCATTCAAGATTTCGCTGGTGGCCGGTGCGGTGACGGGGGGGGGGCTGACGCTGATTGCCAACGCCCCCAACCCGGCTGGCGCGGCCATTCTCAAGGACCATTTCGAAGGCGGCGCGATCCACTTTTTCTGGCTGCTGGTGGCAGCGCTGCCACCTACGCTGGTGGCTATGGTGGCGCTGCATCTCCTGTGATCAAGCATCAAGGCGCGTCGACATCGTGAGTGCTCGGGAGCTGCCAGTAGCAGCCGCCAGGCACACTCGGTTCAGCGCTTGCGCAGCAATGTCACGTGCATGGGCCGTACAAAGTGCGCGCCCTCTGCGGTCATGTGTGACGCGAACAAGGCCTGCAGCTGGGCACGTGTGGCGTCGTCGAGGTGGCGTTCGGCGTAGGTAACATGGACCATGCGGCTCTCGAAATCGGCAAAATCGCGGTATGCCACCGGCACCTCGAAATGGACATCTGCAATACGGTCCCAGCGGCCGTTGGCAGCTGCTGTATCCAGCAGTGCCTGGGCTGCAGCGCGCACTTCGCCTTCATCATTGAACAGGCGAATTAGCTCGTTCAAGGCGCCGTCATACACGGGCTCCGAGACATACCAGTAACCCCCGGGCCGCAGCACGCGTTCCACCTCAGACAGGGCGGATTGCATCAGGGCAAGCGGTACGTGATGCAGCGACTTCAGCATGATCGCCAGATCGAAGCTGGCATCGGCTGCCGGAATCGCCTGCGCCCCTGCCGCAACAAATTCCAGCCGATCTGCCGGCTGCGAGAGGTTGAGTGCATGCTGCTGCTGGTCTACCTCCAGCCCGGTGACATGGCACTGCGGATACTGTTGCAGCAGCTCTCGGGCCAAGCGTGCATTGCCGCAGCCGAGCTCGATGATGTGCTGGGCCTGCAGCGGTACCAGTTCATTCAGCAGGATCAACTCGTTGGTAAGCTGGCGGGCAGGTGCTTCAGTAGCCTTGCGGCTGATCATGGCAAACTCCATTGGCAAAAAGGTGTGCGGAAAACAAACCTGTATTTTAGTTTTTTCTGAAATGCCCGGGAGAGGATGTACACATCCTGCAAGGTCCATTGTCTGCATGAAGGGATCAGGTGTGCCTGTGCCGGGCAACAAAAAGCGCGCCGCAGCAGCAGCGCGCTTCAGAACAGTTGGCAGTTGCTCGACCGTTGATTACAGGGCGGCCACTACGGCATCCCCCATTTGGGCCGTACTGACCTTGGTGGTACCTTCGCTCCAGATGTCGGCTGTGCGCAAGCCTTGCTCCAGCACCTTCTGCACGGAAGCTTCGATGCGTGCGGCAGCTTCCGGCTGGTTCAGCGAGAAGCGCAGCATCATGGCAGCGCTCAGAATGGTGGCCAGCGGGTTGGCGATGCCCTGGCCGGCGATGTCGGGCGCGCTGCCGTGGCTGGGCTCGTATAGACCCTGGTTCTTGTCGTTCAGGCTGGCCGAGGGCAGCATGCCGATGGAGCCGGTCAGCATGGCGGCTTCGTCGCTCAGAATGTCGCCGAACATGTTGCCGGTGACCACCACGTCGAATTTCTTGGGGGCCTTGACCAGCTGCATGGCGGCATTGTCGACCAGCATGTGGTCCAGATGCACGTCGGGGTATTGCTTGCTGACCTCGACCACCACATCTTTCCACAGCTGCGAGGTTTCCAGCACGTTGTTCTTGTCCACGCTGGTCAGGCGCTTGCTGCGTTTTTGTGCGGCCTGGAAGGCGGTGTGGGCAATGCGCTCGATTTCGGGGCGACTGTAGCGCATGGTGTCGAAAGCTTCCTCGGTGCCGGGGAAGTGGCCATCGGTGGCGGTGCGGCGGCCGCGCGGTTGACCAAAGTAGATATCGCCAGTCAGCTCGCGGATCAGCAGGATGTCCAGGCCGGCCACCAGCTCGGGCTTCAGGCTGGAGGCATTGACCAGTTCCTTGTAGCAGATGGCCGGGCGGAAGTTGGCATACAGGCCCAGTGCCTTGCGCAGGCTCAGGATGGCCTGTTCGGGACGTAGGTGGCGCTCCAGCTTGTCGTACTTCCAGTCACCCACGGCGCCGAACAGCACGGCGTCGGCCGATTTGGCCAGATTCAACGTGTGCTCGGGCAGCGGATGGCCGTGCTTTTCGTAGGCGGTGCCGCCCACATCGGCGTATTCCATGTCCAGAGGCAGGTTCAGGGCCTTGAGTACCTTGACCGCTTCGGCGATGATTTCGTGTCCGATGCCGTCACCGGGAAGAATGGCGATTTTCATGATGGATGTATCCGGGAAAGAGGGGGCAGCATTTTGCTGTCCGGAGAATGGCCCTGCAGCGGGCCGGACTGAGGATTACAGGTTATGGGCCAGCCAGGGTTTGGTGGCCAGGCGCTGGGCTTCGAAGGCCTTGATTTCATCCACATGGCGCAGCGTCAAACCGATGTCGTCCAGGCCGTTGAGCAGGCAGTACTTGCGGAACGGCTGCACCTCAAAGGGGATCTCTTCGCCCTGCGGTTGCACGATTACCTGGCGCTCCAGATCGATGGTGAGCTGGAAACCGGGGAAGGCATTGACTGCGTCGAACAGCTTGCTGATGGTGCTTTCGGGCAACGCGATGGGCAGCACGCCGTTCTTGAAGCAGTTGTTGAAGAAGATGTCGGCAAAGCTGGGGGCCAGGATGGCACGGAAGCCGTATTGCTCAAGCGCCCAGGGTGCATGCTCACGGCTGGAGCCGCAACCGAAGTTCTTGCGCGTCAGCAGGATGCTGGCACCCTTGTAGCGTGGCTGGTTCAGCACAAAGTCGGGGTTGGGGCGGCGTTCGGCTTCGGGTTTGCCGGGCTCGCCCTTGTCCAGGTAGCGCCATTCGTCGAACAGGTTGGGTCCAAAGCCGGTGCGGCGAATAGACTTCAGAAACTGCTTGGGAATGATGGCGTCGGTGTCGACGTTTTCGCGATCGAGCGGGGCAACCAGACCCTGGTGGATGGTGAATTTTTGCATGGTAGAAAGCGGGAAATGGTTACTGTGCCGCGCGTTCGATCGCGTTGCCGGTGGCGCGGACATCCCGGCCCACGCCCTGGAAGGTATTGCAGGCAGTCAGGCTGAACACGGTGGCTACAACTGCCAGCAGGAAGGTGATTTTTTTCATGACGGGTTCCTTTCTTGATCAGGATGCAAAGGCACGGACATCCACGAAATGGCCATGCACTGCAGCTGCAGCGGCCATGGCAGGGCTGACCAGGTGGGTGCGTCCACCGGCGCCCTGGCGGCCCTCGAAATTGCGGTTGGAAGTAGAGGCGCAGCGTTCACCGGGCTCCAGGCGGTCGGCATTCATGGCCAGGCACATGCTGCAGCCGGGCTCGCGCCATTCAAAGCCGGCAGCGGTGAAAATCTTGTCCAGACCTTCGCGCTCGGCCTGTTCCTTGACCAGACCGGAGCCGGGCACCACCAAGGCCAGCTTCACATTGCTGGCGACCTTGCGGCCCAGCTTCTTGACCACTGAGGCAGCTTCGCGCATGTCTTCGATGCGGCTGTTGGTACAGCTGCCGATGAATACCTTGTCTACGTGGATATCGGTGATCGCCTTGCCGGGCTCCAGGCCCATGTAGGTCAGCGCACGTTCAATGGCGCCGCGCTTGCTGGCGTCCTTCTCCTTGTCCGGATCCGGTACGATGCCATCCACGCCCAGCACCATTTCGGGGCTGGTGCCCCAGGTGACCTGGGGCTGGATTTCGGCCGCATTGAGCGTGACCACGGTATCAAATTTCGCGCCCTCGTCGGAATGCAGCGTGCGCCAGTAGGCCACAGCTTGATCCCACTCGGGCCCGCCGACGAAGTTGCCGGTGGCGGCATCAGTGCCGGGGGCAAAGGGGCGCCCTTTCACGTATTCGATGGTCTTGTCATCCACGGCTACCAGACCGGCACGGGCGCCAGCTTCGATCGCCATGTTGCACACGGTCATGCGGCCTTCCATGCTCAGGCTACGGATGGCGCTGCCACCGAATTCGATGGTGTAGCCGGTGCCGCCCGCCGTGCCGATCTTGCCGATGATGGCCAGCACCACATCCTTGGCGGTGACGCCGGGTGCCAGTTCGCCGTCCACGCGCACCAGCATGTTCCTGGCTTTCTTGGCCAGCAGGGTTTGCGTGGCCATTACGTGTTCGACTTCGCTGGTGCCAATGCCGTGTGCCAGTGCACCGAAGGCGCCGTGGGTGCTGGTGTGGCTGTCACCGCAGACCACCGTCATGCCGGGCAGGGTGGCGCCGTTTTCCGGGCCCATCACGTGCACGATGCCTTGGCGCTTGCTCAGAAACGGAAAATACGCCGCTGCGCCAAATTCGCGGATGTTGGCATCCAGCGTGGTGACCTGCTCCTTGCTGGTGGGGTCGGTAATCCCGTCATAGCCCAACTCCCAACCGGTAGTGGGCGTGTTGTGATCGGCCGTGGCCACGATCGAGCTGATGCGCCACAATTTGCGACCGGCCTGGCGCAGGCCTTCAAAGGCTTGGGGGCTGGTTACTTCGTGCACCAGGTGGCGGTCAATGTACAGGATCGCGGTGCCGTCTTCTTCGGTGTGCACCACATGGTCGTTCCAGAGTTTGTCGTACAGGGTTTGTGCCATGGTTGTCCTTCAGGTAATGGTCAATTTTATGCAGACGGCGACTGCGGCTCTGCAGAACCGCGCAAATGGTCGACCAGCAGGCGGGCTGGTTGGGGCAGCGCCAGGAAGTCCTGGGCCACCAATTCGAGCTGGCGCCAGGCCCAGCTGTCGTGCAGGCCGATGGCCACCAGCCCGTTGGCGGCGTGAATCAGCGAAAACGCACGGTGCGGCATCACGCCAACACCCAAGCCGTTGGCTATCATGCGGCACATGGCGTCGAGTCCAGAAACCTGCATGCGTACGCGGATCGGCTGGCCGGCCAGCAGGGCGGCCTGACGCATGGCCCGGTACACCGAACTATTGGCGTGCAGCCCGATATGGTCGTAGTTGAGCGAGTCGGCAAAGTCGATGCTTTGGCTGGCGGCCAGGGGGTGGTGTTGTGGTGCCACCAGTACCAGTCGGTCCTGGCGATAGGGCAGTGCCTGCAGACCCGCATGTCCGTGCATGAAGTTGCCAATGCCGATATCGGCAACCCCTTCCTGAACGGCACGCACCACTTCGGTACTCAGGTGCTCTTCGAGGTCGATCTTGATGCGTTCGTGGGCGCGTACAAAGCTGCCCAGATCTTCGGGCAGGAATTCCACAATGGCCGAAATGCTGGCATGCACCCGCACGTGGCCACGCACTCCTTCGGCGTACTCACTCAGTTCGTCCTGCATCTTGTCGAGCCGCTGCAGCACCGAGCGTGCGTGGTGCAGCAGGCTGGATCCTGCCGCGGTGGGGTTGACGCCGCGCGCATGGCGTTCCAGCAGCGGTGTATGAAACAGAGCTTCCAGATCGCTCAACCGTTTGCTGACCGCCGAGGCGGCGATGTACTCGTGTTCCGCTGCGCGACCGATGCTGCCACATTCACACACCGCCACAAACAGTTGCAGTGAGGTCAGGTCGAGGCGGCGGGCAAGGGATCGGTCAATGGTCATGAATCGAGCAAGGTATCGCGGTATGCGAAGTATGAAGTGTATTTTGATGGTAATTTTGCCAAAAATACATCGTCAATCGCGATGGTATGCTTTCCCGATGGCGAATGGATGTCAGAGAGGCGGTAATAAAAAAGCCCGCCAGGCTTGCGCACTGGCGGGCAGGTTGCTGGCTGCCTGTGGGCAGCCGGTGCAGGGGATCACTTGTTGAGGTAATCAGCCGGCACGTCACGGCGCGGAGCACCGGTGTACAGCTGGCGCGGACGACCGATCTTGTACTCGGGATCGGAGATCATTTCGTTCAGCTGTGCAATCCAGCCCACGGTACGTGCCAGGGTGAAGATGCCGGTGAACAGCTTGACCGGAATGCCGATGGCGCGCTGCACGATGCCGGAGTAGAAGTCCACGTTCGGGTACAGCTTGCGTTGCACGAAGTAGTCGTCTTCCAGGGCAATGCGCTCCAGCTCCTTGGCCAGTGCAAACAGCGGATCCTTTTCCAGGCCCAGCTCGGCCAGCACCTCGTTGCAGGTTTCCTGCATCAGCTTGGCGCGCGGGTCGTAGTTCTTGTACACGCGGTGACCGAAGCCCATCAGCTTGACGCCGGAGTTCTTGTCCTTGACCTTTTCCATGAACTCGCCAACCTTGGCCACGCCGCCGTTGCGCTGGATGTCTTCCAGCATGTTCAGGCAGGCTTCGTTGGCACCACCGTGTGCCGGGCCCCACAGGCAGGCCACGCCAGCAGCAATGGCTGCGAACGGGTTGGTGCCGGAAGAGCCGCACAGACGCACGGTAGACGTGGAGGCGTTCTGCTCATGGTCGGCGTGCAGGATGAAGATGCGGTCCAGGGCGCGCTCGATGACCGGGTTGACCTTGTACTCTTCGCACGGGGTGCCGAACATCATGCGCAGGAAGTTGCCTGCATAGGACAGGTCGTTGCGCGGGTACATGTAAGGCTGGCCGGCGCCGTACTTGTACGCCATGGCCACCAGGGTGGGCATTTTGGCGATCAGCTGGATGGCAGCGCGGTTGCGGTGCTCGGCGTTGTGAACGTCGGTGTTCTCATGGTAGAAGGCCGACATGGCGCCGATCAGGCCGGTCAGTACAGCCATCGGGTGGGCATCGCGGCGGAAACCACGCAGGAAGAACTGCATCTGCTCATGCACCATGGTGTGGTGCAACACCAGACTGTGGAAGGAGTCACGCTCTTGCTTGATGGGCAGTTCCCCGTTGAGCAGCAGGTAGCAGGTGTCGAGGTAGTCGCAATTTTCTGCCAGTTGCTCGATGGGGTAGCCGCGGTACAGCAGTTCACCTTTGTCGCCATCGATGTAGGTGATGGAAGACTGACACGAAGCGGTAGACAGGAAGCCCGGATCGTAAGTGAACTGGCCGGTTTGGCCGTACAGCTTGCGGATGTCGATCACGTCCGGACCGATATTGCCCTGGTAGACCGGCAACTCAATGGCCGGACTGCCATTGCTGAAGGAAAGGGTCGCTTTGTTGTCAGACAGTTTCATCGAGTAACTCCTGCATTGGGGGTTGAAAGAAAGCCGGGCAGAGGATGCCGCTCAGTCGGCGACGAGCGGGTTGCGCATCCGTTCCAGCAAGGCGACCACCTCGGGGGTGGCCAGTGGAGCACTGGGCTCCTTACGGCGCAGCAGCAAGTCGAGCAGATCGTTGTCGGAAAGATCCATCAGGGCGTACATCGCACGCGCTTCGCCGACCGTCATCGCACTGCCGTGGTCGTCCAGGTAGCGGGTAATGAACAGGTCGTTTTCCAGCAGGCCGCGCCGGCAGCGCCAGCGCAGCTTGCTGAATTCTTCATGCGTCAGCAGATCGTTGAGATCGACATTCATGCAGTGTCGTACCAGGTCAGAGGGCACGTCGTGCCATCAATTCCTTGATCTTGCCGATGGCACGTGTGGGATTCAAGCCCTTGGGACACACATCGACGCAGTTCATGATGCTGTGGCAGCGGAACAGGCGATACGGGTCTTCCAGGTTGTCCAGGCGCTCGGAGGTGGCCTGGTCGCGGCTATCGGCGAGGAATCGATAGGCTTGCAGAAGACCGGCCGGCCCCACGAACTTGTCAGGGTTCCACCAGAAGCTGGGGCAGCTGGTGGAGCAGCTGGCGCACAGAATGCACTCGTACAGGCCGTTGAGTTCTTCACGCTCTTCGGGTGACTGCAGGCGCTCTTTTTCCGGTACCGGGCTGTTGTTGATCAGGTAGGGCTTGATCGACTCGTACTGATTGAAGAACATGGTCATGTCGACGATCAGGTCGCGGATGACCGGCAGGCCGGGCAGCGGCTTCAGGATGATGGGATCCTTGAGCGTGCGCAGGTTGGTCAGGCAGGCCAGACCGTTCTTGCCGTTGATGTTCATCGCATCGGAGCCGCAGACGCCTTCGCGGCAGGAACGGCGGTACGACAGTGAGGGATCGACCTTCTTCAGCTTGATCAGGGCGTCCAGCAGCATGCGCTCGTTGCCTTCGAGTTCGATCTCGATGGTCTGCATGTACGGCTTGGCATCCTTGTCCGGATCGTAGCGATAGATTTTGAAAGTACGTTTTTGCATGGAAAAAAACTCCGAATCGGTTGATGGCGGTGCGCTGCGATCAGAAGGTGCGGACCTTCGGCGGCACAGTGTCAACCGTCAGGGGTTTCAGGGTCACGGGTTTGTAGCTCAGGCTGTTGGAAGCGCTGTCCCACAGGGTGTGCTTGAGCCAGTTCTTGTCGTCACGGCCGAGCGGTGCTTCGGGGTGATCGGCAGGATGCTCGTAGTCGTACACGGTATGGGCGCCACGGCACTCGTGGCGGGCTGCGGCAGACACCATGGTGGCTTGGGCCACTTCGATCAGGTTGGACACTTCGAGCGCTTCGATGCGGGCCATGTTGAACACCTGCGATTTGTCTGCCAGGTGGATCTTGCCCACGCGTTCGCGGATGGCGGCGATCTTCTTGACGCCTTCGTCCATGCTTGCCTGGGTGCGGAACACACCGGCGTGCTGCTGCATGGCGGCACGGATGTCGTTGGCAACGTCCTGCGGGTATTCACCGCTGGTGCTGCTTTCGAGCTTGGCCAGACGGGCCAGCGTGAAATCGGCGGCGTTGGCGGGCATCGGCTTATGCTCGGCGCCCGGCTGGACATGGCTGATGATGTGGTTGCCAGCGGCCTTGCCGAATACCAGCAGGTCGAGCAGGGAGTTGGTGCCCAGGCGGTTGGCACCGTGCACGCTCACGCAGGCGCATTCGCCCACGGCATACAGTCCGTTGACCACGCGGCTGGCGCCGTTCACATGTTCGACCACCTGGCCGTTGATGTTGGTCGGAATGCCGCCCATCTGGTAGTGGATGGTGGGGACCACGGGAATCGGCTCCTTGGTGATGTCCACGTTGGCGAAGTTGTGGCCGATTTCTTCCACGGACGGCAGACGCTTGCGGATGGTCTCGGCGCCCAGGTGGTCCAGCTTCATCAGGATGTAGTCCTTGTTCGGACCGCAGCCACGGCCTTCCTTGATCTCCTGGTCCATGGAGCGGGACACGAAGTCGCGCGGAGCCAGGTCTTTCAGGGTCGGTGCGTAACGCTCCATGAAGCGCTCGCCTTCGCTGTTGAGCAGGATGGCGCCTTCGCCGCGGCAGCCTTCGGTCAGCAGCACGCCGGCACCGGCCACGCCGGTGGGGTGGAACTGCCAGAATTCCATATCCTGCAGCGGGATGCCGGCACGTGCCGCCATGCCCAGGCCGTCGCCGGTGTTGATGAACGCGTTGGTGGAAGCGGCAAAAATGCGGCCTGCGCCGCCGGTGGCCAGCAGCGTGGTATTGGCTTCAAGCAGGTAAACTTCGCCGGTTTCCATTTCCAGGGCTGTCACGCCCACCACGTCGCCGTCGGCGTCGCGCACCAGGTCCAGCGCCATCCACTCGACAAAGAAGTTGGTGTGTGCGTGCACGTTTTGCTGGTACAGCGTGTGTAGCATGGCATGGCCGGTACGGTCGGCAGCGGCACAGGCGCGCTGCACCGGCTTCTCACCATGGTTGGCCGTGTGGCCGCCGAACGGGCGCTGGTAGATGGTGCCATCTGGGTTGCGGTCGAACGGCATGCCGAAGTGTTCCAGCTCGTACACGACCTTGGGCGCTTCGCGGCACATGAACTCGATCGCATCCTGGTCACCCAGCCAGTCGCCGCCCTTGATGGTGTCGTAGAAGTGCCATTCCCAGCTGTCTTCACTCATGTTGCCCAGCGATGCCGAGACGCCGCCCTGGGCTGCCACGGTGTGGGAACGGGTGGGGAATACCTTGGATAGCACGGCCACGCTCAGGCCGGCGCGGGCCAGTTGCAGCGATGCACGCATGCCGGAGCCGCCGGCACCCACGATAACAACGTCAAACTTGCGACGGGGCAGGGATTGGGTATTCGCAGTCATTTCTTAAACCTTCCACAGAACTTGGATCGCCCAGCCAGCGCAACCCACCAGCCATGTGATCGTGAACACGTACAGGGCCAGGCGGATGCCGGCCGGCTGGATGTAGTCCATCCACAGGTCGCGGATGCCGACCCATGCGTGCCAGCAAATGGCAATGATCGCGATGAAGGTCAGGGTCTTCATCCATTGCGATGCAAAGATGCCGGACCAGGTGGCGAAAGACAGCGGGCCGGACGTAAACAGCACACACAGCAGCAGCACCAGGGCGAACAGGGCCACCACTACGGCAGTGACACGCTGCACCACCCAGTCACGCACACCGTAATGGGCACCTGTCGTCAGGCGGCGGGAACCGTAATTGATAGACATGGGAGTTTCCTTTTTTGAGAAATCAGTACAGGCCAAACAGCTTGGCGCCCAAGACCACGGTGAGCAGCACGCTCAGCGCGATGGCGGCCTTGGCAGAGGCACGGCCCCAGGACAAGCTCACGGCTTCGTGGTCCGCATCCATGATCAGAAAACGGATGCCGGTGAACAGGTGGTGCAGGAAGGACCAGACCAGTGCCAGCACGACCAGCTTGTAGAACCAGCCCGGCATGCCCAGACCGCCATTGAACAGCGCGGTGAAACGCTCGAAGCTGGCCTGCGACGAAATCGAGTGGTCGAACAACCAGATCACGAACGGCAGCAGCAGGAACATCAGTACGCCGCTGATGCGGTGCAGGATGGACGCAATGCCCGGAATCGGCAGGCGGTAGTAAGTGATGTCCGAGAGTCCGATGTTGCGAATCACGGGTCGCTTGGTGGGGGGAGTTTTAGAAGACATGTGTAGGCCTTGTGAAAGTCAGGGGATCAGGCGCATCTGTGACGCAGCGCAAAAAACGTTACAAGAGCAATCGCGGATTTTAGGACATGCAAAGCACTTGCGCGTGCAAATTGCGATGTTTGATGCAAAAACGTAGTCATTTCAGTGTTTCTGTAAGTTTGCATTCAGTTATAGGCCGTTGAGCGCAGTTGGCACGTTTGATTTAGCTCAAAGTGTTTCTGTAATGGTGGGTGTCGGTGCGATATAGCCCTTTGCGCAGCTCCACCGGCGCATCATTGTATGTGAGGCTGATGCGCTGTACCTGCAGCAGCGGGGTGGCCGTGGACACATCCAGCAGCTTGGCCTGGGTAACGTCCGGCAAGACGGCACGCAGCTGTTCTTCTGCACGGATGGTGCGTACGCCAAATTCGCGTTCGTACAGGGCATAAGTAGGGCCTTCCAGCGTGGACAGCATCTCGGCCGTCAGGCCGCGGAACAGGCTTGCCGGCAACCAGATTTCTTCCAGGATAGTGGGTGTGCCGCCGAAGCTGAGCAGGCGGCGTACCTGCATCACGGCTTCACCGGTCGGGATTTGCAGGGCGCGCGCCTGTTCTGCATTGGCGCGGGTGCGGCGGCATTCCAGGATGTGGCGCTGGGCACGGCCTTCTGCATCTACTGTGCCGCTATCGGGGCGCAGCCGCAGGAAGCGGTACTCGACATGGCGCTCGTTATGGCTGGCCACATAGGTTCCCTTGCCCTGGCGGCGTACCAGCAGGTTGTCGGAGGCCAGTTCGTCGATGGCCTTGCGCACAGTGCCCTGGCTGACGTTGTAGCGGCGCGCCAGCTCCACTTCGCTGGGGATGGCTTCCTGGGGTTTCCATTCGCCGGCCTGCAGGCTGAGCAGGATGGCGTGCTTGATCTGCTGGTACAGCGGACTGAACGCGGGAGCGGACGGTGCTTCGGTGCCGGTTGCAGTTTCAGCCGCCGCCGGAGTGCCTGCATTTGCTGGAAGAGTTGCCGACATGGTGGAAATCCGTGTTTGTGCGCAGGGATGTTGCGCCATTGCCTGCATCATAACTCATATCTTATATAAGATATAAGACAAATTGACCGGAGCGCGGTTTCCCGGATACACTATGCGCACTCTGCGGCCCTTGGTGCGTCTCGTACGCAGGGATCACAGGGCTCCGATTGCCGGATGCGTCCCACTGCGCGCGTGTCCTGATCCGTCCCGTTTATTCATTCATTTCTGACTGGAGAATTCCATGAGCAAAACCCCCGTTCGCGTGGCCGTTACCGGCGCTGCAGGCCAGATTGGCTACGCCCTGTTGTTCCGCATCGCTTCTGGCGAAATGCTGGGCAAGGACCAGCCGGTGATTCTCCAGCTGCTCGAAATCCCTAACGAAAAGGCGCAGAACGCACTCAAGGGCGTGATGATGGAACTGCAGGATTGCGCGTTCCCGCTGCTGGCTGGTATGGAAGCACACAGCGATCCGATGACCGCCTTCAAGGATGCCCAGTACGCGCTGCTGGTGGGCGCCCGTCCGCGTGGCCCGGGCATGGAGCGTGCTGATCTGCTGGCGGCCAACGCCCAGATCTTCACTGCACAGGGCAAGGCGCTGAATGCCGTGGCCGACCGCAACGTCAAGGTGCTGGTGGTGGGCAACCCGGCCAACACCAATGCCTACATCGCCATGAAGAGCGCTCCGGATCTGCCGGCCAAGAACTTCACCGCCATGCTGCGTCTGGACCACAACCGTGCTGCCAGCCAGATCGCCGAGAAAACCGGCAAGCCCGTGGCTTCCATCGAGAAGCTGGCCGTGTGGGGCAACCACTCTCCGACCATGTACGCCGACTATCGCTTTGCCACCATCGACGGCCAGGGCGTGAAAGAGCTGATCAACGACGAAGACTGGAACCGCAACACCTTCCTGCCTACCGTGGGCAAGCGTGGCGCAGCCATCATCGAGGCCCGTGGCCTGAGCTCTGCAGCCTCCGCTGCCAACGCCGCCATCGACCACATGCATGACTGGGCGCTGGGCACCAATGGCCAGTGGGTGACCATGGGCATCCCCAGCCAGGGCTGGTACGGTATTCCCGAAGGCATTGTGTTCGGTTTCCCCGTCACCTGCGAAAACGGCGAGTACAAGGTGATCGAGGGCCTGCCGATCGACGAATTCAGCCAGCAATGCATTGACAAGACCCTGGGCGAGCTGCAGGGTGAGCAGGACGGTGTCAAGCACCTGCTGTAATTGGATACACGGCGGTCTCCTGCTGAAGGAGCCGCCGGTATGGCCTGAGCCTTGGGTCCGCCCCAGGGCATCCAGACAGGCAGTCGCCGGTGCGACTGCCTGTCTGGATGGGGTTTCGTATAGCGCGTTGCCTTTGCTTGGTCCTTCTTGCCGTTGTAGACATGACTGATCTGACTGCTGCCCACCCCCGAGATGTCTTGCTGGATTCCCAGGGGGGGGCCGGATTGCTGCCGGTGTGCGACCACTACTGCGGTGTGGAACAGCGCATGCGCAAGAGCCTGCAATTGCAGCAGGAACTGGTGGAAGAATTCGGCGCCTGCGTAGTCGACGTAACGCTCGATTGCGAAGATGGCGCTCCGGTGGGCGGCGAGACTGAGCACGCCGAGCTGGTCACCGCAATTGCACTGGCCGCGGCGCCTGAGGCCCGCGTGGCGGTGCGTGTGCACCCGGTTGACCATGCTGCATTTGCTGCCGACGTGCAGACCCTGGTGGGCAAGGCAGGGCAGCGCTGGTGCCACGTGATGGTGCCCAAGGTCGAATCGGTGAATGATGTGGACCTGGCGGTGCAGCATGTGGACGCCGCGGGGGGCGCGCATCTGCCCTTGCAGGTGCTGCTCGAATCGCCATTGGCTGTGCATCGCGCCTTCGACATTGCCGCGCATCCGCGCGTGCAGTCCATCAGTTTTGGTTTGATGGACTTCGTCTCGGCGCATGGCGGCGCCATCCCTGGCTCGGCAATGGGTCTGCAGGGGCAGTTTGCGCATCCATTGGTGGTGCAGGCCAAGCTGCAGATTGCATCCGCCTGCCACGCTTATGGCAAGACGCCGTCGCACTGCGTGGTGACCGAATTCAGCGACATGAGCGCCATCGAGCAGGCTGCGCACCGTGCGGCCAGAGAGCTGGGCTATACCCGCATGTGGAGTATCCATCCCAGCCAGATCCGTCCTATTTTGCAAGCATTTGCACCCACGGATGCCGAAGTGGATGCCGCAGTGGAAATTACCGAGGCTGCCTTGGCTGCACAATGGGCGCCTGTGAGCCACAGGGGCAAGCTGCATGATCGTGCCAGTTATCGCTATTACTGGCAGGTGCTTGAGCGTGCCCATGCCACTGGCAAAGCCTTGCCAACCTCATTGCAAAGGTATTTCGCGTAAACCCAAAGCGTTTGATAATCGGCCATCCCCGTTCACTCCTCAAGAGGTTTCCATGAAAAAAACTGTTATTGCCTTGTGCGCCCTCAGCCTTGCTGGCGTGGCCGCTGCCCAGACAGCCCCGGTCAAGCCCGCGGTAAAAAAACCGGTGGCGGCCAAGAAAGTTTCCGTGAAGAAGCACATCGCCAAGAAACCGGTGGCGATCAAGGCCAAGACCACCAGGAAGGCAGTTGCCAAACCGTCGCATCTGGTAGCCGCACCGGTAACCGGTGCAGCCGCTGCCACCGCGGCAACCCAGACCAGCCCGAGTGCAGCCTTGCCGGCCATTGCCCAGCAGGTGTACCTCGGTACCATGCAATGCGAGCTGGGTAGTCGCGTAACGGTTGCGCAAGACGGCGCTGACAAGGATGTCTATCGCGTGTCCAGCGGCCATAACAACTACCAGATGCGTCAGGTTGCCACCACCAGCGGCGTGGTGCGCCTTGAAGATAAGAACCTCGGCGCTACTTGGCTGCAACTGGGCAACAAATCCATGCTGATGGATCAGAAACGCGGTGAGCGCGTGGCCGATGGCTGCCAGAACACGCAGCAAGTCGCGCGTGACCAGGAGCTCAAACGCAATCCCGTCAATCTTCTGCAATAAGGCAGGGGATGCGCGCTGCGCGCCGCAGGTGCGCAGTATCAATACCAACCCTCAGGAGAACACACCATGTTGAAAGCCTACCGAGACCATGTGGCCGAGCGTGCCGCCTTGGGCATTCCCCCGCTGGCGCTGGACGCCAAGCAGACGTCCGAACTGATCGAGCTGATCAAGAACCCGCCGGCAGGCGAAGAAGCTTTCCTGGTGGATTTGCTGACGCACCGCGTTCCTCCGGGGGTGGACGATGCTGCCAAGGTCAAGGCAAGCTTCCTGGCTGCCGTGGCCCACAATGACATTCAGGTCGGCCTGATCAGCAAGGCCAAGGCCACCGAACTGCTGGGCACCATGGTGGGCGGCTACAACGTGCATCCGCTGATCGAGTTGCTGGATGACGCCGAAGTGGCCGACATTGCGGCAGCAGGCCTGAAGAAAACCCTGTTGATGTTCGATTACTTCAACGACGTGGCCGCCAAGGCCAAGGCTGGCAATGCCAAGGCGCAGGAAGTGCTGCAGAGCTGGGCCGATGCGGAATGGTTCACCAGCCGCCCCGAAGTTGAGCAGAAGATCACCGTCACCGTGTTCAAGGTGCCAGGCGAAACCAACACCGACGACCTGTCGCCCGCACCCGATGCCTGGAGCCGTCCGGACATTCCGCTGCACTACCTGGCCATGCTGAAGAACACCCGTCCTGACGCGGCTTTCAAGCCCGAGGAAGACGGCAAGCGCGGCCCGATCCAGTTCATCGAGGACCTGAAGCAGAAGGGCCATGTGGTCGCCTACGTGGGTGACGTGGTCGGTACCGGCTCCAGCCGCAAGTCCGCTACCAACAGCGTGATCTGGGCTACCGGCCAGGACATTCCCTTTGTGCCGAACAAGCGCTTTGGCGGCGTTACGCTGGGCGGCAAGATCGCTCCGATTTTCTTCAACACGCAGGAAGATTCCGGCTCGTTGCCGATCGAAGTCGACGTGTCCAAGATGGAAATGGGCGACGTGCTCGACGTCTACCCTTATGAAGGCAGGATCGAGAAGAATGGCGAAAAGATTGCCGACTTCGCGCTCAAGAGCGAAGTGCTGCTGGACGAAGTGCGCGCCGGCGGCCGCATCAACCTGATCATCGGCCGCAGCCTGACGGCCAAGGCACGTGAAGCACTGGGTCTGCCGGCTTCCACCGCCTTCCGCCTGCCCAAGGCTCCTGTCGATACTGGCAAGGGCTTCACGCTGGCCCAGAAGATGGTGGGCCGCGCCTGTGGCATGCCGGAAGGCCAGGGTATCCGTCCGGGCACCTACTGCGAACCCAAGATGACCACCGTCGGCAGCCAGGACACGACCGGCCCGATGACGCGTGACGAACTGAAGGATCTGGCTTGCCTGGGCTTCAGCGCCGATCTGGTCATGCAGTCCTTCTGCCACACCGCGGCCTATCCGAAGCCCGTGGATGCCAAGATGCACCGTGAGCTGCCAGCGTTCATCAGCAACCGTGGCGGCGTGGCGCTGCGTCCGGGCGACGGGGTGATCCACAGTTGGCTGAACCGCCTGCTGCTGCCCGATACCGTGGGTACCGGCGGCGACAGCCACACCCGTTTCCCGATCGGTATCAGCTTCCCGGCTGGCTCCGGTCTGGTGGCTTTCGGTGCTGCCACCGGCGTGATGCCGCTGGACATGCCAGAATCCGTGCTGGTGCGCTTCAAGGGCGAGATGCAGCCTGGTGTCACCCTGCGTGACCTGGTGCATGCGATTCCGCTGTATGCCATCAAGGCTGGTTTGCTGACTGTGGAAAAAGCTGGCAAGAAGAATATCTTCTCCGGCCGCATCCTGGAAATCGAAGGCCTGCCCGATCTGAAGGTGGAACAGGCATTCGAATTGTCCGACGCTTCTGCCGAGCGCTCTGCAGCCGGTTGCACGATCAAACTGGACAAGGCGCCGATCATCGAGTACTTGAACTCCAACGTCGTGCTGATGAAGAACATGATCGCCGATGGCTACCAGGACGCCAAGACGCTGCAGCGCCGCATCGAGAAGGTGGAGCAGTGGCTGGCCAACCCTGAACTGCTGCAGGCCGATGCCGACGCCGAATACGCTGCCGTGATCGACATCAACCTGGCCGACATCAAGGAGCCGATCGTCTGCTGCCCGAACGATCCGGACGACGCCAAGTTCCTGAGCGACGTGGCTGGTACCAAGATCGATGAAGCCTTCATCGGCTCCTGCATGACCAATATCGGGCACTTCCGTGCGGCAGCCAAGCTGCTGGGCGGCAAGCGCGACATTCCGGTCAAGCTGTGGGTGGCACCACCTACCAAGATGGACCAGAACGAACTGATGAAGGAAGGCCACTATGCGGCTTTCGGTACCGCCGGTGCACGTACCGAGATCCCCGGCTGCTCGCTGTGCATGGGCAACCAGGCGCAGGTGCGTGAAGGGGCTACCGTGATGTCCACCTCTACCCGCAACTTCCCGAACCGTCTGGGCAAGAACACAAATGTGTATCTGGGCTCCGCCGAGCTGGCTGCCATCTGTTCCAAGCTGGGCCGCATCCCGACCGTGGAAGAGTACCGTGCCGAGATGGGCATCATCGATGCCGACAAGGCCAGCGTGTACCGCTACATGAACTTCGACCAGCTCGAGGAATATGCGGAAGTGGCCAAGGGCGTATCGGCGTAAGCGGATACTGCTTTAGCGAAAAACGGCCCTGCGGGGCCGTTTTTTCTGGGTGGCAGGTAGTTGAAGAGGGTAAGGGACTGCCTTTCGGGACATGCCAATCCATCAAAAAGCGCCTGACATGGTCAGGCGCATGCGGGGAACATCAGCAGCCACAGTCAGGATGCCAATTGCATGGCATCACGACCACGGACAGATCGACTATCAGGCAGATTTCTTTGTATAGCTGGTATACGCATCATACGAATAATAGTTCGATGCAGTACGCTGGATTCCATTCAGTACGGCACCGGCAATGTCGATATTGGTATTGTGCAGGCGACTGATGGTTGCTTCCACATCACGAATGGTAGTTTCTTCAAAGCGGGTCACAAGCAGGGTAGTTCCGGCATGCTGGCCAATGATGTTGGCATCGGTTACCGCCAGCACCGGTGGGGCATCGACGATCACGAAATCATAAGCCTGGGAGACTTCCTGCAGCATGGCGGCAAAACGTGGCAGAGACAGCAGCTCTGCCGGGCTGTCCACATGCGAGCCGTGAGAGACAAGATCGAGCGCATTGACCGGGGTTTGCCGGATGGGTGTTTGCTGGGTTTTGCCCTGCAGCCAATCACTCAGGCCAGTTCCTACATCCTGATCGAACATCTCGTGCAGGTAACCTTTGCGCATATCGGCGTCGATGAGCAGGACTTTCTTGTCGGCCTGCGTAAGTACAGTGGCCAAGTTGGCGCTGACAAAGGTCTTGCCCACATGGGGGGTGGGACCTGTCACCATGATGATGTTGTTGCGCGCTTCCATAACGTGCAGGAACAGGCTGGTACGCAGGGCGCGCAAGGCTTCTACGGCGCTATCTTCCGACTTGCTGTGTGCCAGCAAGAAGTTGGAGCGTGCATTTGTATTGCGTTTTTTCAGGTAGCGCAGCACCTTGTCGCGTTTACGCTGTACTTCGGAGAAAGGCACCGAGGCCAGCACCGGCGTGCCAATGCTTTCCAGGCTGTCGACATCGTCAATGCCGCGGCGGAACAGCGCACGCAAGATGAAGAACAGAGTCGTCAACATCCCAAGGCCAACTGTGGTTGCGAGCAGAATCATGTCCTTTCGTGGCTTGATGGGCTGCTCTTGGGCCATGGCACGATCTATCACGCGGATGTTACCCAGTTTGCTGGCTTGGGTAATGCTCAACTCCTGCTGTTTCTGCAGCAGCTGCAGGTAAACGGTTTGTTGCGTATCGACTTCGCGCTTGAGGCGAATCATATCCTGCTGGGTGGCTGGCAGGTTGCTGACACGTGCCAGCATTTGTTTCTTGGCACGTTCCAGCACGGACTTTTTCTCTGCAATCGCCTTGTACATCGGATGCTCTGGTGTGTACAGTTGCGCGATGTCGCTTTCCTTGACCTTCAGATCGGTTAGCTGCATTTCGATCTGGCTCAGGCTTTCGACCAGTCCTTTGGATTCTGTGGCAATGTCAACGGAAGCATTGCGGTGGCGGAAGGCATTGAGTGCATTTTCGGCACGCTCCAGGTCTTGCCGGATGACAGGAAGCTGCTGCTTGATGAAATTCAGGCTGGAGGCCGCCACCTGTGCGTCATATTCCCGGTTTTGCTTGGTGTAGAAATCAACCACCGTGTTCAGGACAGTCTCGGCCTGACGTGGGTCCTGGTCATTGACAGACAGTGAGAGAATATTCGTTTTCTTACCGTTTTCCTGCGCATTGAGTGATGTGGCAAGCGTGCGCATGGCCATCTGGCGTGACACCGGCCTAATGACGAAGCTGTCGCCTGCCACCGCATGATCGATGCTGCTGACCATGCTGACGATGCCTTCCTGCGAGGTGAAGGGCTCACCGATTTTGGCTGCATAGGTCTTGCCAAAAGGTGTTTGAATTTCGTATTTGCCCTGGTCTCGGTAGATCAGGACGAATTCTTCACCCAGATACCTGACTGGCACGATGAACTGAGCCATCTTCATCACGGGCAAGATGGCGCCTGCTTCGCCGAACAGGCGTTTGAAAAAACCGGGTGACACATAGTGGGGGCGGGCTGTCAGCGTCAGGGTGTCGACCGTGGAGCCCAGCACCATGCGCGAACGCACGATGTGGACTTCGGTGGACGCCTCATTGTTTCCCATGTTGGCTGCGGTCAGATCGGCAAGGTCGCCAAGAATCTGGCTCTTGGACTTGGACTCGATCTGCAGTAATGCATCCGCCTGGTAAACCGGCTTGGTGGTAAAGGCATAGAGGCCCCCTAGCACCAGGCCTAGCAGCAGGCTCAGGCCAATCCAGATTTTATTCAGCCACAAAATGCTGAAGATGCGGCCGATGTCGATTTCGTCGTCGGGCTGAAACTGATTTCGGCTGGTATGCGGTGTAGTGCTGGACATGAAAAAATTACCGGATATTAAAATTTATTGCCATTGCATTTTTTGCTGCCATTGCCGGGCAAACTGGTCGATGAGTTGGTAGGCCGATTCGAAGTGGTCCGTGCCCTTGCGGTAGGGGTCCGGAATTTCACGGTTGTTGTTCCAGCGTCCCAGTAGCATGACCTTGCCTCGTGCGGTCGGGCTGATATGGCATACCGCTTCAATATGTGACTCTTCCATCACCAGAATCAGGTCGGCATCTTTGCACATGGCATCAGTCAGCTGGTGGGCACGGTGGGCAGACAAATCCATGTCGTGCTTTAGCGCAATACGCTGCGATTCAGCATGCGCTGGCGCTTCCGACACTGCCTGTATGCCAGCCGAGACCACCCGCCTAGTGGGGGCCAGTTGATGAAGTCGGGCTGCGGCCAGCGGTGAACGGCAAATATTGCCCAGACATGCCACTAGAATTTGCTTGAACATGGCTTATTTGGTGGCGCTGTAGATGGCAGCCAAGTTGCCCATGACAGCGACGCTCGGGAAGATCTGGCTTAGCACGCGGTTCCAGCGTGCCACCGGCGACACGGTCACGAACACCACATCATTGGGCTCGAGGCGGAAGCGGTTGCCCATGGCAAACGCCGAGGCGTCTTTTAGATTGAGTTGGTAGACATTGGCTACCTTGTCAGGGTTGGTGGTGCTGTGGGCATTGCGGATCACGAACACGCCGGTGGCATCGGCCACACTCTGATCAATACCCTCCGACAGGCCCAGCGCATCGGTCAGTGTCATGCCACCTTGCGGAATGCGCAGCGTGGCCTGCTTCTTGACTTCGCCCATGACGTGCACCTTGGATTGCTCATTGGTCGGCACGTAGACCACATCGTTGGGGCCAAGCAGGGTGTTCTGGGTCATGTCGCCATTGTTCAAGGCGTCATACAGCGACAGTGTGTGTTCCACACCGTTGCGGGTGAGCTTGACGCTCGACATGTTGGCATTGTCGGTAAAGCCGCCCGCCAGATTGATGGAATCCAGTACCGTGATGGGGGCGTTGTTGAGCGCCAGCTGGGCGGGTGCCTTGACGGCACCGGACACGTTGATGCGCTTGGACTGGAATCCGACCACCATCACATCAACCTGCGGGGAGCGGATATAGCGTGAGAGGCGGCTGGTCAAGGTGTTCCGGATTTGCGCTGCCGACATGCCTGCAACCTTGATCTTGCCGGCGTATGGGAAGAAGATGTTGCCTTGGGCATCAACCACGGTGCCGTTGCCACTGCTGCTGGGCATGCTGCGATTGCCGACTTGGGGTGAGCCCACAGCCGACATGGGCGACATGCCGACCGCAGGATTCAGGGCGGGGTGGTCCCACACCATGATGTTGAGCACGTCGCCGGGGCCCACGCGGTATTCGTAGGACTGCAGGTTGTGCGTTAGTTCCAGGTTGTTGCGCGCTACTACCGCTGGCAGCTGCATTTCACGCAACAGCGTGGGCGTGATGGGGTAAATGTCCACCAGGCGATCCAGGTCGAGTTGTGCGGATTCGCCTTCGTGCAGCTTTACGGATTTGTTGCCTTGTTTGAATTGCACCCCGGGGGCGGCACAGCCAGCCAGACCCACGGCGGTGGCAAGCAGCATGACAGATAGGAAATTTTTTCGCATGTTTGCGTTCTGAGCGGTTTTCTGGGGGAGATGTGCGGGCTATGCCACCAGGCGGGCCAGCAAGGCGCCCTGGTAACGCTGATCCAGTGGAAGCCATACGGTCAAGGGGCTGCCGTTGGCGACCTGGATGTTCTGGCCTTCGGCGTTCTGCATGGCTTCGAGCGTGGCAATCTGGTTGCCGCTGGGGTGGATCACTTCGATGCGGTCTCCGACGGCAAAGCGGTTTTTGACCACTACTTGCAGCCAGCCATCGCGCGCTTCGGTTTTGCTGACCTCGCCGACAAACTGGCTGCGCTGGGTTTGCGAGCTGCCGGTTTCGTAGTTCTGGTAGTCTTGCGCTGGGCGGCGTTCAAGAAAGCCGGCGGTGTAACCGCGGTTGCTCAGGCCTTCCAGCTCCGTGATCAGCTCGGGATTGAAGGGGCGGCCAGCCACGGCGTCATCAATGGCGCGGCGGTAGATCTGGGCTGTGCGGCTGACGTAATACAGCGACTTGGTGCGGCCTTCGATCTTGAGCGAATCCACGCCGATTCTGGTCAGACGTTCCACATACTCGACAGCGCGCAAGTCCTTGCTGTTCATGATGTAGGTGCCGTGCTCGTCTTCCATGATGGGCATCAGTTCGCCAGGGCGACCGACTTCCTCTATCAGGTAGACCTTGTCGGCCAGCGGATGGCGCTGGCCATCACCGGTGGCAGACAGTTCGCGGCCGGTGGCGGCAAAGGTTTTTTCCGCCTGTTCGCGCTCGGCTTCGAAGCTGAAATCCTGGTCCATTTTGGTGCCGATGGCATCGCCGGTGTTGCTATCGATGTCGGCATCGTGCGTGGCGTAATTCCAGCGGCAGGCATTGGTGCAGGTGCCTTGGTTGGGGTCGCGCCGGTTGAAGTAGCCGCTGAGCAGGCAGCGGCCGCTGTAGGCAATGCACAGCGCGCCGTGCACGAACACCTCCAGCTCCATATCCGGGCATTCCTGGCGGATTTTCTCGATTTCATCCAGGCTGAGTTCGCGCGAAAGAATGATGCGCTCCACGCCCACGTGCTGCCAGAATTTGACCGCAGCATAGTTGACCGTATTGGCCTGCACCGACAGGTGGATGGGCATTTCGGGCCATTTTTCACGCACCAGCATGATCAGGCCCGGGTCGGCCATGATCAGGGCATCGGGCTGGAGGTGGATGACCGGCTCGATGTCGCGCATGTAGGTGCGCACCTTGTCATTGTGCGGCAGCAGGTTGCTGGTTACGAACAGCTTCTTGCCGCGTGCATGGGCTTCCTGGATGCCTTGTTGCAGTTGTTCCAGCTTGAATTCGTTGTTGCGCGCGCGCAGGCTGTAGCGCGGCTGGCCGGCATAGACGGCGTCGGCGCCATAGTCATAGGCAGCGCGCATCTTGTCGAGCGAGCCGGCGGGAAGCAGGAGCTCGGGGGTTTTGAGAGCGGAAATCATTCGGGACACGAAAAAAAAGACCGGGTCTGCACCGATCGAAGGAAGTTGTATCTTTGAGTTACATCATTATGCCAGAGTTATTTCAATCTTATTTTTCCGTTTTATGTCAAGGTCTTTTGTGTCGTATTGAAAGGCAGGGCATTGCATGCAATTGCAATGCAGGCACTGATTTGCCGAGACAATCTCCCCATGGAACAGCAGCAGATAGTAATTTCCGGTGGTGGCATTGGTGGACTGGCAGCAGCGTGGGCGCTGTCGCGTGTCGGCTTGCGGGCAGTGGTTCTGGAGCAGGCACAGGCCTGGGCCGAAGTCGGTGCTGGCATCCAGCTAGGGTCGAATGTGGTGCGTGTCCTGGAGCAATGGGGCCTGCGCAGCGGACTGGATCAGGTGGCAGCGTTTCCCGAGCGGCTGCAAGTGCGCGATGCGGCGTCGGGACGGGAGTTGGGAAGTCTGCGTCTGGGTCAGCAAGCCAGCCGGCGTTATGGGGCACGCTATGCCACCATCCATCGTGCCGATCTGCATGCCTTGTTGTTGCAGCAGGTGCAGGCGGCGGGGCTGGCACTGGAACTGCAGCAGCGTGTGCAACACTGGGAGTTGCAGAACAGCAGGCTGGTGCTGCATGTGCAAAGTCCCGCAGGCCTGCGTGAACGGCAGGCAGACACGCTGATCGGCGCAGACGGGCTGTGGAGCCAGGTGCGCCGCCAGTTGCTGCCTGGCGAGGCCGAGCCGCGCTACAGCGGCATTCTGGCCTATCGCGCGCTGGTGCCGCAAGATACGCTGCCTGCTGCACTGCGCAGTCAGCAGGTGACGGTCTGGCTGGGCGCCAATTTGCATATGGTGCAGTATCCGGTGCGCGGTGGCAGCCACCTGAACGTGGTGGCGCTGGTGCGCGGCACGCGTCCGCAGGATCTGCACAACTGGGACCATGCGGCCAATGCCGGCCACTTGCAGCAGGCCATTGCGGGGCAGACTGCCGAAGTCAGGGACCTGATTGCCGCGATCGCGAACTGGCGTTTGTGGCCGCTGTGCGATCGCCCCCCGGTGCGTGGCCCGCAGGAAATGGCTGCCGGCCCGGTTGCCTTGCTCGGGGATGCCGCGCATCCGATGCGGCCTTTCATGGCGCAAGGTGCCGGCATGGCAATCGAGGATGCAGCTGTGTTGGCGGATTGCCTGCAGGCGCAAGGCGTGCAGCCAGCGGCGCTGCTGCGCTACGCCAGCCTGCGCTGGCAGCGTTGCGCGCGCGTGCAACGGCGCTCGGTGCGCAACGGTGAGATCTTCCACAGCACCGGGCTGATGCGCTGGGGGCGGGATCTGTCCATGCGTGTGCTGGGCGAGCGCCTGCTGGATGTGCCCTGGCTGTACGGGTATCGCCTACCACAAAGTGCGGCTTAATGGCTATGATGACAGTGCAGAATCGCTGCGCCACTTACCAGGAGACATCGATGAATGCTGCCAAACTGCTTCCGTTGGGCCTTGCTGCTTTCCTGACTGCATGTGCCAATACCGGCACCAATGTGCCCAGCGGTAGTGAGATGCCGCCGGCCGTCAACGCCGGTGGTGTGATGGTGGGTACGGCCAACCGCATGACCCTGTACTACTTTGACCGTGACGGTGCCAACCAGTCCAACTGCAACGACCAATGCGCTGCCAACTGGCCGCCTCTGCTGGCCCGTGACAACGACGTGGGCCGGGGCGACTTTGGTGTCTTCAAGCGCGCTGATGGCCGCAAACAGTGGTCGCTGGTGGGCAAGCCCTTGTATTACTGGAGCAAGGATGCCCGCCCGGGCGATACCACGGGCGACGGCGTGAATGGCGCCTGGCATGCGTACCGTGTGCAGGCGCGCCGCTGATCGGATAGGGATCCCGTTCAAGGCTGGTAGACTGTGCTGCTGGCGTATGTGCCAGCAGGCAGTGCTGCCGTCTTCCGATACGCGTTTACAAGAGACGTCCACGCGACACGCGGCACAAGCCCGCGCCGCAACGCAGGCTATTGGACATCAGGCCGGCTGGCGGCCCAGCAACAGATATTCCATCAGGGCCTTTTGCACGTGCATGCGGTTTTCGGCCTCGTCCCATACCACGGATTGCGGGCCGTCGATGACCTCGGCGGTGACTTCTTCGCCACGGTGAGCCGGCAAACAGTGCATGAATAAGGCATCGGGCTTGGCGCGGGCCATCATGGCTTCGTCCACGCACCAGTCGGCAAAGGCGGCACGGCGTGCATCATTTTCCTTTTCCCAGCCCATGCTGGTCCAGACGTCGGTGGTGACCAGGTCGGCGCCGGCGCAGGCTTCGGCCGGGTCCTTGAACAGGCGCACGTGCTCGCCCAGTTCCACGCCTGGAATGCTGCTGTCGATGCCATAGCCGGAAGGTGTGCTGACATGAACCGTGAAGCCCAGCAGCTTGGCAGCCTGCAGCCAGGTATTGGCCATGTTGTTGCCATCGCCGACCCAGGCTACTACCTTGCCCTGGATCGGGCCGCGCTGCTCGATGAAGGTGAAGATGTCGGCCAGGATTTGGCAGGGGTGGTACTCATTGGTCAGGCCGTTGATCACCGGCACGCGCGAATAGGCGGCAAAGCGTTCGATCTTGGTCTGCTCGAAGGTGCGGATCATCACGATGTCGGTCATGCGGCTGATCACGCGTGCAGTGTCCTCGATCGGCTCGCTGCGGCCCAGCTGGCTGTCGCCGGTGGTGAGGTGCACGACGCTGCCCCCCAGTTGGTACATGCCTGCTTCGAAGCTGACGCGTGTACGCGTGCTGGCCTTCTCGAAAATCATGGCCAGCGTGCGGTCGATGAGCGTCTGGTGGCGCTCGTAGCGCTTGAACCTGCCCTTGATTAGGGCGATACGCTCGAACAAGTAGCTGTATTCGTCGGCAGCCAGGTCGGTGAATTGCAGATAGTGCTTCATGCTTGTAATGGCTGAAAAGATCAGGCGGCGGCCAGGAATTCCTTGACCAGCGGGGCCAGGATGGACACGATTTCGTCGGCTTCGGCATGGCTCAGGACCAGCGGCGGCACCAGGCGGATCACGTTGTCGGCAGTGACGCTGAACAGCAGGCCACGGTCGGCGGCCTGCTGCAGCAGTGCGCCGCAGGGACGTGCGAGTTCGATGCCCAGCATCAAGCCATGGCCGCGCACTTCCTTGACCCCCTCGACGCCGGCAAAGGCCTGCTGCAGCGCCTGCTTGAGGTATGCGCCGATGTTGGTGGCGTTGTCCAGCAGCTTGTCTGCTTCCATGATGCGCAGGGTTTCGATGCCTGCGCGCATGGCCAGCGGGTTGCCGCCGAAGGTGGTGCCATGGTTGCCGGGCTGCAGCACATGGGCGGCACGCGGGCCGGCCACCAGGGCGCCGATGGGTACGCCCGAGCCCAGGCCTTTGGCCAGGCTCATCACGTCCGGCCTGATGCCGGCCCACTGGTGTGCAAACCACTTGCCGGTACGGCCCAGGCCGCACTGGATTTCGTCAAACATCAGCAGCCAGCCACGTGCATCGCACAGCTCGCGCAGCTGCTGCAGGTATTCGACATGCATTTCGTGGATGCCGCCTTCACCCTGGATGGGCTCGAGCAGCACCGCCACGATGTTCTGGTTGCCTTCGGTGGCCTTGTGCAGCGCTTCCAGGTTGTTGCGCGGCACGCGGATGAAGCCGGGCATCAGCGGAGTAAAGCCGGCATGGATCTTGGGATTGCCGGTGGCGCTGAGGGTGGCGATGGAACGGCCGTGGAAGGCGTTTTCGAACACCACGATTTCAGCGCGCTCGATGCCCTTGTCATGGCCATACTTGCGTGCCAGCTTGATGGCCGCCTCGTTAGCTTCCATGCCGGAATTGCAGAAAAAGACATTTTCCATGCCGCTGATATCGACCAGCTTGGCGGCCAGCGTTTCCTGGCCAGGCACATGGTAGTAGTTGGAGCAGTGGATCAGCTTGCCTACTTGCTCTTGCAGGGCAGCGACCAGTTGTGGGTGCGCATGCCCCAGCGTATTGACAGCGATACCGCCCAGACCATCCAGGTACTGCTTGCCGTTCACGTCCCAGACTCGGCAGCCCTTGCCATGCGACATGGCGATAGGCAGGCGGCCGTAGGTGTTCATGACGTGGGGGGAAGCAGCGGGAATGGGATCTGACATGGTATGGCTCCGGAATAAAAAAACCTCCACAGCGCCGGATGCGCATGGACAGGCAATGAAATTCCATTGTAGAACAGCCTGTGTCGCACTGGACGACTTGAGCATTCTCGATGGTGTCGTCCGAACAGGGCGGGTGCGTTAAAATACAGGTTTGTCTTATTGCGGGCATACAGTGGTTCTGATGTCCCGAAAGGTCAAGGTTTCGCGCATGGCACCCAGCAACTCCAAAGAAGTGTTCATTCTCGGGCAGACGTCCCAGGGCCGCCGTTTTCGGCCCAGCGATTGGGCAGAGCGCCTGGCTGGGGTCATGAGCCAGTTCCGCCCCGAGGGAGACGCCCAGCTGGGTGCGCACTTGAGCTATTCTCCCTGGTGCACGCCCAATAACATGGCCGGCATCAAGTGCGTTATTGTGCAGCGCGAGATGCAGGAGCACGAGCCGATGGCCTGGGACTTCGTCATGAATTTTGCCAGGGACAATGATTTGCAGATTGTCGACGCCTGCCTGGTCCCCGACGAAAAGCCGCAGTAACTGCGGCTTTTTTTTGTGCCCGGATGGTGCCTGTCAACCAGGATTTTCCCATGAAAAAACCGCCTTGCAGGCGGTTTTCTCGTTTTGCTGACAGCGCACCCAGACAAACGGCGGTGCGGCGTGCCGCACCGGGCGATGCCTGAAAATCAGGCAGCAGTGGCCAGGGCCTTGACCTTGGCAGACAGGCGGCTCTTGTCGCGGGAAGCCTTGTTCTTGTGGAAGATGCCCTTGTCGGCAATGGTATCCACCACGGATTGCATTTTGGCAAACAGTTCTTTTGCCTTGTTCACGTCGCCGGCCACAACAGCCTTCTCGACGTTCTTGACAGCGGTACGGTACTTGGAACGCAGCGAAGTATTGGCTGCATTCAGCTTGATGTTCTGACGTGCGCGCTTGCGGCCAGACGCCAGGCGCGGGTTCTTTTTCTTGGGTTTTCCAGAAGCCATGTAAATATTTCCTTGTGTTGAAGGATGATGTCAGCAAAACGCGAAATTATAGCCGCTCTGATCTGCTCTGTCATGCAATTTGTGTTTTTGTACGTATCTGCTCTGTCTGGCACGTAGGCCAGACGCTACACTGGCAGGCGCGCGCCCGCTGCGCGTTTTTTGCGGCAGTGCCGCGTCAACCCGATGCCATCGTGAGTCTGTTCAAGTCTGCTTCCATCGTCTCCTTGCTGACGCTTGCTTCCCGCGTGACCGGGCTGGTGCGTGAACTGCTGATTGCGTCGGCATTTGGCGCCAGCGCATTTACCGACGCCTTCAACGTGGCGTTCCGCATTCCCAACATGTTTCGGCGCCTGTTTGCCGAAGGCGCTTTCAGCCAAGCCTTTGTTCCGGTTCTGGCCGCCGCGCGCGAGCAGGAGGGTGACGAAGCCACGCACCGCATGCTCAACCGCGTGGCCACGGTGCTGGTCTGGGTCCTGCTGGTATTTTGCGTGATTGGCGTGATTGCTGCACCGGCCCTGGTCTGGGTGCTGGCCAGTGGCCTGCAGCAAAATCCGGAGGGCTACCAGGCAGCCGTGGTCATGACGCGCTGGATCTTTCCCTATATCGGCTTCATGTCGCTGGTGGCGCTGGCGGCCGGCGTGCTCAATACCTGGAAACACTATGCAGTGCCTGCTGCCACCCCAGTGCTGTTGAACGTGGCCATGATTGCCGCTGCCTGGCTTGGCGGTCCCTGGTTCCAGCGCATGGGCATTCATCCCGTGTACGCATTGTGCATGGGTGTGATCGCAGGCGGCATATTGCAGCTGGCCACGCAATTGGTGGCGCTGGCGCGGCTGGGCATGTTTCCGCGCATTGGCGCCACCTGGGGCGCCATGCGCGAGGCGCTGGCAGATCCGCACACACGGCGCATCGGCAAGCTGATGCTGCCGGCCATCCTGGGGGTGAGCGTGGCGCAGATTTCGCTGCTGATCAACACGCAGATTGCCTCGCACCTGGCTGCCGGCAGCGTGAGCTGGCTGAGCTATGCCGACCGCCTGATGGAGTTTCCTACTGCCATGTTGGGGGTGGCGCTGGGGGTGGTGCTGATGCCGCAACTGGCACGGGCCAAGGCTTCTGGTGACACGCAGCAGTATTCGGCCATGCTCGACTGGGGGCTGCGCCTGGTGGTGCTGCTGGCAGTGCCGTGTGCGCTGGCATTGCTGGCGTTTTCGCGGCCGCTGGTGAGTGTGCTGTACCACTATGGCGCGTTTCGGCCCACCGATGTGGAGCAGACCACATTGGCGCTGATGGGCTACGGGGTGGGCCTGGTGGGGCTGGTGGCCATCAAGGTACTGGCGCCGGCCTACTATGCGCGGCAGGACATCAAGACGCCCGTGAAAATTGCGATTGGCGTGCTGGTCGCCACGCAGCTGATGAACCTGTATTTCGTGCCGCGCCTGGCTGTGGGCGGCCTGTCGCTGTCTATCGCCCTGGCTGCCATGGGCAATGCCGGCATGCTGCTGCTGGGGCTGTTGCGGCGCGGCAGCTACGTACCGGAAAAGGGCTGGGCACGCTTTTCCCTGCAGGTGATTGGTGCCAGCCTGCCGATGCTGGCCTTCCTGCTGTGGGCGGACGAGAACCTACAGTGGGTGGTGATCCAGAGCAAATGGCATCGCATCGGCCAGTTTTCACTGGTTGTGGTGGCAGCGGCAGCAATGTATTTTCTGGCGCTGGCGGTATCGGGGTTCAAGCTGCGGCAGTTGTTGCGGCGTTGAGCGGCATGCGCTGCGTTACCTGCCGGCAACAACGGCAACTGTGACAATGACAAGCATTGGGTGGCGTGTGCGGCGTTACCTCCTTCCCGCTACCAACACTGCTTCCCAGTCCTTGCGTTGAGCGGCACGCATGGCACCACCTTGTTACAAAGGCGGAACTAGCTGTGCCAGCGGCAGCAAGTTGTGCACTGGTAGGCATTTCCCTCGTCCACTCAATGAAAATCCGCCACCGTCGCTCGTGCAGGGGTGGCGGATGTTGCGTGGCTGCCGGCTGTTGTCATGGGCCCGGACGGTGCCGAGCTGTGACTGCTCCTACGGCTGCGCAAAGAACTGTGTGCTGTATTGCTCCAACGGCAGCTTGTTGATCACCGGCAGGCCATCGGCGCCCTTGGGCAGACGGTCGATCCAGGTCTGGAATACATCGGCATCCAGCACACCGATGTCCTGGACACGGGTCCTGTCCTTGGAAATGTCCGCCAGCGTGGTGTAGCCGTCGCCGCCAGTGGCGTTGAAGCTCAGCACCATCAGTCGGTAGGTTTTCGCAAGGTCGATCGGCTCCCAGGTCTTGCTGGCTTGGTCAAATACCTGCAGATTGCTGGCACGGCTGCCCTTGGCAGCGGTCGGATTCACGTGGAAGCGCAGGCCGGCGGTGTAGGGGTAGGGGCCGGTGGAGCCACCGACTGTGAAGGTAGCCTCCAGGCCGTCTTCGAGCATAGACTTGGCCTGGGTGCCGGTAATCTGCATGCGCCACAGCATGTTGCCGAAGGGCAGCACTTCGATTACGTTGGCGGCGCTGACCTGACCTTTCAGCGGAATGCGCGCGCCACCGCCACTTTGCAGGGCCATGTCGGCACCGCCGTAATCACTGTTGGCCACGTCCAGGTAGGCTCGCGCCACCATTTGCTGGATGTCGCCGCCGTGCAGGCTCACGTCACCGAGTGCATTGCAGTCGGCGCTGGAGCGGCCGTAGTCCACGCTGCCTACGCCGCCTGGCATACGGCGGGAGCAGATTTCCTGCGGCGCATTGGCCACGATCTTGGACTTGAATGCCGCGACTTTGTCCTGATAAGCCTTGAGCTTCGTGACCGCAACAGTATCGGGGGCGACTTGGAGCAGGAAACCGCTTGCCGCAATGTCGTTGTTGAAGCTTGCGATGTCATCCTGCGTGGCTGCGCGGTAGGTTTTGTTGTCCTTGCTATCCAGAACCGGCTTTCCATCGCCATTCACCATCAGGATGCTCTTGTAGGCAGGATCGATCAGGATGTGGGGAGTACCGCTGCAAGCGGTAACGTCGCCCTGCGCATCGAAGCTGACTTTCAATTCGCCGACGACCTTGGTGTACTCATTGGCCTGTACCAGGCAGGAGGTCTTGCCGTCCTTGTTTTTCAGCATGGTGGGATAAGGGCCTGCCGGAGTGCCAGCCTTGTAGGTTTTCATGCTGTAGGGGCCGAGCAGCGTGTGGGAGTCCCCGCCCACCACCACGTTCACGCCGCTGAGCTGGGCGATCAGTGCCTTGTCGGCCTCATAGCCGATATGCGACATCACGATAATTTTGTTGATGCCCTGATTCCTCAAGCCATCGATGGCGCGTTGTGCCGTAGTGGCTTCTTTCGCGAAGGTGGTGTCCAGGTCGGGGCTGGACGACTCCTTGGTCTTGCCCGCTACGGTGATGCCGACGATGCCGATTTTCTGGCCGTCACGCACGACCACGGTGGAGGGCTGCACGTAGCCCTTTGCACGGGCAGGATTCAGTGCAGAGTTGGTTCCGAACTTCACATTGGCTGACAGCACTGGCGTTTTGCAAGCACCAGCATGCAGCAGATCAATGAAATTTTTCAGCGCGGTATCGCCCTTGTCAAACTCGTGGTTGCCCAATGTGAAGGCGTCGAAGCAGACGGTGTTCATCAGTGCGGCATCGGCTTCACCGGGGGCTCCTGCGCGGTTGTAGTACAGGGTGCCGGTGAGGGCATCGCCGGCATGCAGGGCCAGCACGTTCTGATTGGTGGCGCGGATGGCGTTGATGGCCGCCGTCACGCGGGGAAAGCCGCCGGCATCTACCGATGCGTCCACACGCTGGCCGTTGGCATCGAGCAGGGAAAGCGTGCGAGGAGTGCTGTCTAGATTGGAGTGCGAGTCATTGATATGCGCAATGGTCAGGTCCAGTGGTGCGGACCAGGCACCCTTGTCGCCCCAGGCGTTTGACAAGCTGCTTGCAACGACAATGCTGAAAAACACTGCGCCTTGGCGAAAAAAGCAGCGTTGTCGCATGGATGCTCCTGTTGTGTGCCTACCGGAGCAACGGCACGCCGGTGAGCACCCAGTGTAATTTGCGTTTGCTGCCAATCGGCGTAAGACTAAAGGCGGTTGCCACCCAAAGAAGCCACGGATCACTCGTGGCTTTGTGTCAAGCTGGGCGATCAGGTCACGATGACCGGCTGCGTGCTCCCGGCCGTCAGGAGAATGCGGGTGGTGCTGGCCAGCGGACTGGCCGGCTTGGCACCGTTATCCAGCGGCTTGACCTTGTGGAACAGCACTTCCATCTGGCCTGCGGTTAGGGTGGCGGTGGCATAACCCTGGGCGTCGTGGTCGCTATAGACCAGGTCGGGATTGTTGCCGCGCATGACCTGTTCGAACACGGCAGGCGAACTGACCAGGGGCGCCAACGGAGTGGTGCCGGCACCTGCCTTGAGGTAGTTGTAGAACGAGGAGCTGCTGATACCCGCCACCAGGAAATCGACCATGACTGGTGTACCGCTGGGGGCACCAACGGTATTGGTGCCAAAGGTGTCGCGGATGATGCCGCACTGGAAGGCATGCAGGTCGCCAGTAATGCCTACCACATTCTGGATGGCGTTGCTGCGCAGCCAGCTCATCAGCTCGGTCTTGTGCGCAGGATAGCCATCCCAGCCATCGGCGTTGATGACGTAAAGCTGGTTGTACGGTGCTGGCGCTTGCTGGCGCAGGTCAAGCCACATGCGGGACAGCGACACCTCGTTGCCCCAGATTTTCCAGGTGGCATCCGATTGCTTCATGGTGTTTTTCCACCAGTCGGTCTGCGTGGTGCCCAGAATGGATGGGCTGCTGCCATACTTCTGTGTTTCCAGCGCTTCAAGCAGCAGCAGGGTGTTGCGTGGCACGAAGTAGCGTGAACCGATCGAGTCATTGCCGTTGACCGGGTCATGCTGCAGTGACAGTGCGACTGCCGTCTCGGGGACGATGTGGTCGTCGCGGTACAGGCGCTCGTCGGTCATCACCAGATGCATCAGCTTGCCGAAGTGAAAATCGCGGTAGATGCAGATGTTGTCGTAGCCCTGCTTGTTCAGGTCGAAGGAGACATCGCCCATGTCCACCGGCATGTATTCGAACCAGGCCTGGGTGGCAGCGCGGCGGCGCGCGGTTTGCTGCAGGTTGGCATTGGTATAGGTCTGGTGGTCCTGCCAGCAGTCATCGCTGAATTCGTGGTCGTCCCAGATCGCAATCAGGGGGAACTTGCGGTGAATGGCCTGCAGGCGTGTGTCGCCGCGGTAGGTGCGGTACAGCGTGCGGTAGTCAGCTAGCGTGAGCGCCGCGATGGAACCATCGGCCAGTTTTTCACCATCGGGCAATGTGATCAGGCCATGCGCCGGCTCTACCTGGCCGGTCTGGAAGCCGGCACCTACGGTTTCGTAGATGTAGTCCCCCACATGCACCGTGAAATCAAGATCTGCCTCGGCAGCCAGCAGTTCCATGGCACCCCAATGGTTCACGCTCCAGTCCTGGCAGGTAAACCAGGCAAAGCGCAGCTTTTCGGGGTTGCTGTCAAGTGCCGGGGCCGTCTTGGTGGTGCCAGTGATGCTGTGGTCGCGGCCAGCCACAAAACGGTAGTAATAGCGGGTGGCAGGCTGCAGTTTGACCACCTTGGCACGCACGGTGAAATCGTAGGTGGCGGTGGCCAACAGTCTTTCTTCCACCAGCACGGTGCTGAAGTTTTCGCTGGTGGAAACCTGCAGTCTGACCGGGATGTCGCCGGTAACGCTGTCACTGCGCTGCACTCGGGTCCATAGCACCACGCTGTCGGCTTTCGGGTCGCCGCTGGCCACGCCCATGTCGAAGGTATAGCGTCCGGAAGGTTCGTGCCAATCGTCGCCGCCGCAGGCGGTCAGCAGCGGACCAGCGGTGATGACACTGAAAAAAGCTGCGCCTTGGCGTAGAAAGCGACGTCGTTCCATGAATGCTCCTGGTGGGTGCATGCCGAGGCAGCGGCACGCAAATGAGCATCCAGTTTAGTAAGCGTTTGTTGCAAATTGGTGTAGGGGTTATAGGCAATTTCCCCAAAAAAAGCCACGGACCAACCGTGGCTTTGTAATCGAAGCGGGGGCAATCAGGCCACAGTGACCGGAGCACCGTCGCCGCGTTCGCCAATGCGGCCGATGGTGTATACCGTTTCACCCTGTGCACGCAGCGTGGCAGCGGTGGCTTCGACGTTGGCAGCATCCACCACCACGACCATGCCGATGCCATTGTTGAAGGTGCGGTTCATCTCGATGTCATCGATGCCGGCAGTGGCTTGCAGCCAGGCAAACAGCTCGGACTGGGGCCAACTGCCTTTTTGCAGCTGCGCCGACAGGCCTTCGGGAAGCACGCGCGGAATGTTTTCGAGCAGGCCGCCGCCGGTGATGTGGGCCAGGGCCTTGATCGGATGCTGCGCCAGAGCGGCCAGCACCGGTTTGACGTACAGGCGGGTGGGGCGCATGATGGCCTCCCGGAACTGCATGCCGTCGAGCGTGGTGGGCAGCACGCTGCCGGCGCGTTCGATGCATTTGCGCACCAGGCTGAAGCCGTTGCTGTGCACACCGTGGCTGGCCAGGCCCAGCACCACGTCACCGGCTTGCACATTTTGGCCGGTCAGGATCTTGCTCTTTTCCACGGCACCTACGGCAAAACCAGCCAGGTCGTATTCGCCCTCGGGATACATGCCGGGCATCTCTGCGGTTTCACCGCCGATCAGTGCGCAGCCGCTTTGTTCGCAGCCGGCCGCAATTCCGCCGACCACCGCTGCAGCGGTATCGACATCCAGCTTGCCGCAGGCGAAGTAGTCCAGGAAGAACAGCGGCTCTGCGCCTTGCACCAGCACGTCGTTGACGCTCATGGCGACCAGGTCGATGCCGACGGTGTCGTGCATATTCCATTCGAAGGCTAGTCGCAGCTTGGTGCCCACGCCGTCGGTGCCGGAGACCAGTACCGGTTCCTGGTAGCGCTTGGGAACTTCGAACAGGGCGCCGAAGCCGCCAATGCTGGCCATGACGCCTTCGCGCATGGTTTTCCGGGCCAGGGGCTTGATGCGTTCGACCAGGGCATCACCGGCGTCAATGTCAACGCCGGCGTCTTTGTAGGAAATGGGAGTTTGCATGTGTAGTGTGGCGCGCCGCAGCGCGAAAGTGCGTAGACTAGGAACTCTGCCGCTATTGTAAAAGACCTTGCCGCATTCTCATGCCCTTTACCGCATACCAAAAACGTACTCTTGCCTGGCTGCTGATTGCCGTGTTGTTTGGCGTGTCGCTGTGGCTGCTCGGGCCGGTGCTGATGCCGTTTCTGGTGGCGGGTGTGCTGGCCTATGCGCTCAGCCCGGCCGTGATTCGCGTGCATCAGGGCATGCGGTGCAAGTTGCCGCGTTGGGTATCAGTCAGTATCGTGATGCTGATTTTTACGTTGGCCGTGCTGGGCCTGGTGATGTTGATTGTGCCGGTGGTGGTCAAGGAAACACCACTGCTGCGCGAGCAGGTGCCGCTGTTGCTGGATCGGGGTAGCGCCTGGCTGCAGCGCCTGCTTGACCGATACCACATTCCATTCAGAGTGAATATATCGACTTTCAAGGAGCTGCTGCTGAGCGCGTTTGGTCCGGGCAACAGCAGCGCCGGCAGCACCGGTTCTGCACTTGGCTCGGTACTCTCGTCGCTGATGATCGGGGGCAGCGCCGCACTGTCTCTTATCGGCAATCTGATTCTGATTCCGATGGTGTTGTTCTACCTGTTGCTGGATTGGGACAATTTCGTCGAGTATCTGTTCCGTCTGGTGCCGCGCCGTTACCGTGATCCGGTGTTGAGCTTTACCGAAGAAGCCAACGAGATATTGGGCCAGTACATGCGTGGCCAGCTGCTGGTGATGGTGATTCTGGCGCTGTACTACAGCATCACGCTCACCTTGTTCGGCTTTGACCTGGCCTTGCCAATCGGCATCTTTACCGGCCTGGCCATTTTCGTGCCATACCTGGGCTACGGCACGGGGCTGGTGCTGGCTTTGCTGTTTGGCATTCTGCAGATGGGATTGGCCAAGGCGTTCGTCATGGTGGCGGTGGTCTATGGCATCGCACAGATCGTCGAAAGCTTCTACCTGACCCCCCGTCTGGTGGGGGAGCGCATGGGGTTGCATCCGATTGTGGTGATTTTTGCCCTGCTTGCCTTTGGCCAGTTGTGGGGATTTGTTGGCGTGCTGGTGGCCCTGCCATGCAGTGCGGTGCTGCTGGTGGCGGCGCGCCGCCTGCGGGTCAGCTACCTGCAAAGCACCTTGTACAACGATTGAGGCACGGGGCAGTCGGCGCATCTGCCGGGCATCTCTTAGAATAGACAGCTGTGCAGCCCCCCATGAAACAAATACCGCTCGATATCGGGCTCAAGCCATGCCCGCGTTTGTGTACCTGGGTGGCAGGCCCCAATGAACAGCTGCTGGCGCATGTGCAGCATGTGCTGGCGCAAAATGCCGTGCATGCTGTGCCCACTTATGTCTGGGGCCCGTCCGGCAGCGGCAAGACGCACCTGTTGCAGGCCGTACTGCAGGAGCTGCAGGAGCAGAGCTTGCAGGCAGGATGGCTGAGCGCCGATACGCACTGCGCGGGCTATCCCTTGCCGTTCGATGAGCGCTGGAGCGCCATTCTGCTGGATGATGTGGACATGTACTCTCCCGAGCAGCAGCACACGGCCTTCAACTGGTTCATCAATGCCATGGCGCCGCAGCAGGGGCAGCCGCGCTGGGTGCTGGCGGCCGGCAGCATGCCGGTGGCGGATTTGCCGCTGCGTGAAGACCTGCGCACACGGCTGGGCTGGGGCCAGATGTATGCGATCCAGCCGCTGGGGGAGGATGAAGTGCGCCGGGCATTGCGCCAGGCGGCGGCCGGGCGTGGCCTGGAGCTCAACGATGACGTCATGCGCTACATGCTCACGCGGTTTTCGCGCGACCTGGGCAGCCTGAACCAGTTGCTGGACATGCTTGACGGGTATGCACTGGAAACGCGCCGCGCGCTGACCGTGCCGCTGCTCAAACAGATGATGAATGAAACATGACAAAAATAGCGCTATTTGACCTGGACCACACCTTGCTGCCGATTGATTCGGACTTCACATGGTCCACCTTTACCAATGCCATCGGCTGGACCGATGCCGGCGAATCGCTGCGGCAAAACAACATTTTTTACCAGCAGTATATGGATGGCGTGCTCGACATGAACGAGTACGTGCGCTTCGTCACGCGTGCCGTGCGTGCCCGTACGCCGGAAGAGGGTGTGCAGGCGCAGCAGATGTATCTGCAGGATTACATCCGACCCCATATCCGTTCCGAAGCGCTGGAATTGCTGCAAGCGCACCGGGAGGCCAACGATGTGATGGTGCTGACCACCGCCACGAACCGTTATATTGCGGGCCCGATTGGCGAGGCGCTGGGCTTTGCCCAGGACCACATCATTGCCACCGAACTCGAATACGACGGCGACGGCCACATCACCGGCAATATTGATGGGGTGGCCAATTTGCGCGAAGGCAAGGTGGCCAACATGCGGCGTTGGCTGCGGGGGCGCGGGCTGGACTGGGAAACGGTGTGCATCACCTTTTATTCCGACTCGTACAATGACCTGCCGCTGATGGAAAGGGCCGCCGTGCCGGTTCCCACCAATCCGGATCAGCGCCTGCGTGCCGAGGCGCAGCAGCGCGGCTGGCGTATTCTTGACCTGTTTCCAGCGGCCTGATCATGATCACGCAATTTATCAACAAGCTCCTGGGCAAGGCCGAGAAAAAGGGCAAGCGTGCGTTTGGCAAGCGGGTAGAAGTGCCGGTGGCCACGCACCGCATCGACGCGTCGCTGGTGGACGAGCGCGCCGTGCAGGTGGTACAGACCCTAAAGAAAGCCGGTTTCGATGCCTACATCGTGGGGGGCGCCGTTCGTGACTTGCTGGTCGGCTTGCGTCCCAAGGACTTTGACGTTGCCACCAATGCCACGCCCGAGCAGGTGAAAAATCTGTTCCGGCGCGCCTTCATCATCGGACGGCGTTTCCGCATCGTGCACGTGGTGTTCGGCCGCGGGCGCGAACATGAAGTGATCGAGGTGTCGACTTTCCGTGCCTACCTGGACGCCAACGATGCCGAAAAGGTCAGCGGCAATGAAAAAACCAGCCGCCGTGCGCTCGAGGGCGTGCAGCATGCCGTGGACGCCAGTGGCCGCGTACTGCGCGACAACGTGTGGGGTTCGCAGGAAGAGGACGCCGCCCGGCGCGATTTCACCATCAATGCCATGTACTACGATCCGGAGCGCCAGATCGTGGTTGATTATCATAAGGGCATTGCCGATGTGCAGAAGCACACCATCCGCATGATCGGCGATGCCGCCACGCGCTACCGAGAAGATCCGGTGCGGCTGATCCGTGCCATCCGTTTTGCCGCCAAACTTAGCAAGCTGGGCTTCAAGCTGGACAAGGCCAGCGCCGCGCCGGTGCGCGAGTGCCTGCCGCTGCTGGCCGACATTCCGCAAAGCCGCCTGTTCGATGAAATGCTCAAGCTGCTGCAGACCGGCCATGCGCTGGCCAGCATCGAACTGCTGCGCAAGCACGATCTGGCCGACGGCATTTATCCGCTGTTGACGCTGGCAGTGCAGCGCGTGAATGATCCCTTTGTGCAGGGTGCACTCAAGGACACCGACCGCCGCGTGGGCGAGGGCAAGCCGGTCGCTCCCAGTTTTCTGCTGGCCTGTCTGCTGTGGCAGGATGTGCGCGAGACTTGGGCGCGCCATATTGCGCAGCGCAAGTCGTCGTTTGTGGCGCTGCAGGATGCCATTGACGAAGTGTTCGATGCCCGCATCGGCGATGTGTCCGGCCGCGGCAAGCTGGCCGCCGACATGCGCGAAATCTGGATGATGCAGCCGCGCTTCGACAAGCGCACCGGCAACAGTCCGTTCAGTCTGGTGGCGCAACTGCGTTACCGCGCGGGGTTCGATTTCCTGCGTCTGCGTGCCACCTATGGCGAGGTGGACGAGGTGCTGGCCAACTGGTGGCAGACCTTTGCCAATGCCAACGATGTGCTGCGCGAAGACATGATCGCCACCGTGCGCGAAGAGCAGCGCAGCCAGCAGCGCCAGTCGGCGCAGCAGGCGCGTGCGGCACGTGTGCATCGCGTGGCGCCGGGTACCGTGGACGGTGCACCATGCGACGCGCAGGCCGATGACGCAGCAGCCCCGGCACGCAAGCGCCGTCGCCGCAACAAGTCAACTGGCGTCGATCTGGATGCTGGATCGCAGGATGCGGTAGCGCAAGAGCCTGTGGCGCAGGACGAAGGGGCTGGCGAGGCCACACCGGCGCCCGCCAAACGCCGTCGCCCGCGCCGCCGCAAGCCGGCGGGCGATCACCAGCCTCCGCAGGAATGAGCGCTACACCGCCACCAGTGACGGCTTATCTGGCACTGGGTGCCAATCTGGGTAATGCGCGCCAAGCAGTACAGGATGCCGTCGATGCGATTGCGGCATTGCCCACTACGCAGGTACTGGTGCAGTCGCCGCTGTACCGTACCGCGCCGATCGATTCCAGTGGGCCGGATTACATCAACGCGGTGGTGCAGGTGCACACCCGCCTGGCACCTTATGACTTGCTGCAGGGTGTGCAGGCCATAGAGTTGGCGGCTGGGCGCGAGCGTCCTTATCGCAATGCACCGCGCACACTCGATATCGACATCCTGCTGTATGGGGACGTGCACCTGCACGACGCCGAGCTGACCTTGCCGCATCCCCGCATGTGGCATCGCGCTTTTGTACTGGTTCCGCTGGCCGATGTGGCGCCAGGGCTGGTTTCTGCTGCACAGCTGGAAGCTGTAGCCGATCAGCCGATTGAACGGCTCGATTGACGCCAGGTGGCTGCGTCGTCGGTGCAGCGGATGCTGGTGCGGCTGTCACAACAGTAATGGATACTGTCTACCGAGCATGATGGCGCCCTGTGCTGACGAGGTAACTGCTGCAGGTGTGGCTCAGTCCCAGAAAATCGGGCAGGGTTCCAAAGTCAGGTCGCTGCGGGCGCAGGCCACGCAAGGCAAGATCCAGCCTTCCTTTTTCTCGTCAGGGCTCAGGCCTGGCCAGGGAATGGTCCAGGCAATGCTTCCCGAGAGCAGTCGGCAACGGCAGGTGCGGCAGGTGCCGGCGCGGCAGGAGCTGGGCAATGCGATACCGGCGTGTTCGGCGGCCTGCAGCAGGGTTGTATCGGCATCGGCTAGGAACTGCCGGCCCTCCGGCAGCAGGGTGACGGTGAATGCCATGGCATCACCCTTGTGGGGAGGTTGCTGGCGCAGGCGGTGTTTCGCTGGAAGGCGTGATGGCATCGATGCCGGCGCCGATGGCCTTGCCGGTGAGCGAGACCCCGGTGGACACCACAGTGCCTGTAACGGAAATGGCTGCGCCTGCCGCAGAGCCGACCACGGTAGTGACACCGCAAGCTGACAATGCAGTACAGGCGGGAGCAATACTCAGCAGGCGAAGGAAAGAACGGTACATGCGTTGTATTGTAGGGGGGCTGACATGCAGCATGACGGCGCTTGACCCAGGCTGTAACCTTGCGTGAGCGTCTGCCAGGTCAGCCCATGCCATGCACTTGCGCCGCAATGTCGAGTGAGCGCAGCCGCAAGTCGCCGTCGAAAATGTCGCAAACCAGCATCAGCTCGTCCGCCTCCGTGGCGGCAAGTAGCTTGTTGAAGCCTTCGCGTACCGTTTCCGGGCCACCCACCACGGCACAGGACAGGAATTGCTGCAGGCCGGCCAGTTCTTGCGGATGCAGGGTTTGCAGATAATTTTCCACCGGTGGCGGCAGCAGGCCACGCTGGCCGGTAATGATGCCGACCACGCGCTGGAAGGTGCTGCTGGCAAGGTAATGCGCTTCTGCGTCCGTGGGGGCTGCGACCAAAGGCACGCCGATGATGGTGTAGGGCTTCTCAAGCCATTGCGAGGGCCTGAAGTTGTTGCGGTACAGATCCAGCGCCTGCAGCAGCATCTGCGGGGCAAAGTGCGAGGCAAAGGCATAAGGCAGACCTCGTTCGGCGGCGAGTTGTGCGCTGAACAGGCTGGAGCCCAGCAACCAGATCGGCACATGGGTATTGGCACCGGGATTGGCGACGACCTTCTGGCCGGGTTGCGGCGCGTCCAGGAATTGCTGCAGCTCGGCCACTTCACGCGGAAAGTCATCCGCACTTTCGCCCCGGTTGCGACGCAGCGCGCGCATGGTGGTGGGATCAGTGCCGGGCGCGCGGCCCAGTCCCAGGTCGATGCGCCCCGGGTACAGCTCAGCCAGCGTGCCGAAGGCTTCGGCCACCACCAGCGGTGCGTGGTTGGGCAGCATCACGCCGCCCGAGCCGACGCGGATGCGCTGTGTCTGGCCAGCCACGTGGCCGATCAGCACTGCCGTGGCGGAGCTGGCAATGCCGGGCATGTTGTGGTGCTCGGCCAGCCAGTAGCGCTGGAAGCCCAGTTGCTCGACGTGCTGCGCAGTGCGTACTGCCAGTGCCAGTGCCTGGGCCACCGTGCCGCCTTCGCGTACGGCAACCAGATCTAGCATCGACAGGGGGGTGTTTTTCAGTGTTTTCATGGCGTGATGGGGCAGGAGAAACAAGGATGTGAACAGGGATCAGGACATGCGCCGGGATTCGGTTTCGACGCGCGACAGCATGGATTGCAGCATGTCGATAAAGACCCGTGTTTTGGCAGGCATCAGCTTGCGGCCCGGAAATACGGCCCAGGCGGTATGGCCGGGTAGGCACCAGCCGGGAAGCACGCGGCGCAGGCGTCCGGCCTTGACGTCGGGCAGCACGAAATAATCGGGTACCGCGGCAATGCCGGCGCCGCCGCGCGCCAGCGCAATCATCAGCTGGGGCGAGTTGGCGTTGATGCGGCCGGGTGCCATGCCTTCCCATTGTTCCTCACCGCGCACCAGCGTCCAGTTGGCCACGGCGCCGCTGCCCAGCAGCAGGCGCACCGCCTGGTGCCGCAGCAAATCATCAGGGTGAGCGGGTACGCCATGCTCTGCCAGATAGTCCGGCGAGGCATACAGTCCGTTGGAAAAATCCGCCAATCGGCGCGCTGCCAGCAGGGTGTCATCCGGCAGCTCGCCCATGCGCATTACCACGTCAAAGCCTTCGCCCAGCAGATCCACCCGGCGTGGCGACAGATCCAGTTCGAGCGAAATGGCCGGGTGCAGGGCCGTGAAGGCGGCCAGCGTATCGGCCAGCAGCAGCACTGCCATGTCGGCAGGCATTGATACGCGCAGGCGTCCGCTGGGGGTGGCCTGGCGGTGGGCGCTCAGTTCGCTGGCGGCATCCACTTCGAGCGCTACCTGGCGTGCGTGTTCCAGCAGCAGTTGGCCAAACTCAGTCAGCGTCTGGCGGCGGGTGGTGCGCAGCAGCAGCCGCTCGCCCACTCGTTGTTCGAGCGTACCCAGCCGGCGCGATACGGTGGATTTGGGTATTCCCAGGCGTTCGGCCGCACGACTGAAACTTCCCAGCTCGGCCACGTAGGCAAACAGCAGCAGGTCATCCGGAGAGAGACGGGGGCTTGATTGTTCCATGATTGGAACGATGATAGCCAATTTAAGCGATTTTCAACAGGGTTGATCAGGATTAAAGTTCAGTCATCGCATCAACTTTCAACCGGAGAGAACGACCATGAACATTCTGCAAATCAACACCAGTGCCCGCAGCAACGGTTCCATTTCCACCCAGGTGGCCGAAAAAATCGTAGCCAGCCTGCAAGCTGCCAATCCGCAGGCCACGCTGACCGTACGCGATCTGACCCGCAACCCGCACCCGGTGCTGGACGAAGCCGCTCTGGGCGCACTGTTCACGCCGGCAGAAAATCGCACCGCCGAACAGGCTGCCCGCGTCGCGCTGGACGACGCGCTGATCGCCGAAGTGCAGGCACATGATGTGGTGGTGATCGGCGTGCCGATGTACAACTTCGGCAACTCGGTGCAGCTCAAGGCCTGGATCGATGCCATTTCCCGTGCCCGTGTCACTTTCCAATACACCGAAAACGGCCCCGAAGGCCTGCTCAAGGGCAAGGTCGTTTACCTGGCCCTGGCACGTGGCGGCAAGTACCGTGACAACGGCACCGACCCGCAGCTGGCTTACCTGAAGCAGGTGCTGGGCTTCCTGGGCATGACAGACGTGCGTGCCGTGTACGCCGAAGGCGTGGCCATGGGTGAGGCCGCCGTGGCAGAAGCACTGCAACAGGCACAAGCCGACATCGAAAAAGTGGTGGCCTGAGCGCCATCCATCCTGACCTGGAGTTGACCATGCAAGCAAGCCAAATTTCCGAAATCGTGACCCGCCCGCGGCATGTCGAGCGATTGGTGGCTGGCGTGGCCACCTCCGACGGTGCCGGTGTGCGCCTGACCCGAGTGTTGACGCATGAGCTGCAGCACCGCCTGGATCCGTTCCTGATGCTCGATGCCTTCGGCAGCGACAAGCCTGACGATTACATTGCCGGCTTTCCTGACCATCCGCACCGTGGCTTCGAGACAGTGACCTACATGATTGCCGGACGCATGTTGCATCGCGACAGCGCCGGCCACCAGGGTCTGCTGGAAAACGGCGGCGTGCAGTGGATGACGGCTGGTCGTGGTGTGATCCACTCCGAAATTCCGCAGCAGGAAGAGGGGGTGATGGAAGGTTTTCAGCTCTGGCTGAACCTGCCCGCCAAGGACAAGATGCGTGCACCGTGGTATCGCGATTTCGGGGCTGGCGACCTGCCGCGCTTCGTGACGCCGGCCGGCGTCGAGGTGACCGTGATTGCGGGTAGCAGCCATGGTGTGGACGGTGCCGTTTCGCGTGACCATACCGAGCCGCTGTATCTGGATATCCACCTGCCTGCAGGTGCGCGCTTCGAGCAGGCAGTGCCTGCCATGCACAATGCCTTTGTCTATACCTATCGCGGCGCGGTACGCATTGCCGGACAGGATGTGCCGCAGCAGCGCATGGCCCTGTTGACCAATGTGCCGGATGCGGATGGTGTGGTGATCGAGGCCGCAGAGGCATCGCGTGTGCTGCTGATTGCCGGCAAGCCCTTGGGGGAGCCCATCGTGCAGTATGGTCCTTTCGTGATGAACTCGCAGGAGCAAATCTACGAAGCGCTGCGTGATTTTCGCGATGGGCGCCTGGCCTGACAACAGCTCAAATCCTTGACACGCGCTACCATGCTAGTTATGGTAGCCAATTCCCGAGCGGCGGTCCCGACACAGGCCGCCGCTTTTCCTTATCCGCAAGCCTGGCGTGCGCAGGTGCTGCCATGGTGGCGGCCTTTGCTCACCTTGCTGGTGTTTGCCGGCGTGTTTGCCGCATGCATGGGCTTGTTGCGCCTGTTGGTGCTGCATACACCGTTGCGTGGCTTGGTCACGAGTCTGCCAGGCATGCTGCTGGTCTTGAACATCAGTATGGCGTGCCTGATTCCCGCCAGCTTGCTGGCGGTGCGCATCGGCATGGGGCGGCCCGCCGGGTTGTTGCTGTCGGTCGTAGGACATTTGCGCTGGAGGTGGCTGTTGCGTGCATGGCTGGCCGGATTGCCAGCCATGCTGTTGCTGGTGGTGTTGGAATGGATCTGGCAGCACCCGGATGGCGTGCGTCTGGAGCAGCATGCGGTCTGGCTGCTGCTGATGACCTTGCTGCTGACACCTTTGCAGTGCGCCGGCGAAGAGCTGGCCTTTCGCGGCGTACTGGCCCAGGTGCTGGGCAGCTGGATCAGGCCGACCCGGCTGGCGCTGCTTGCTACCTTGCTGCTGCCATCGCTGTTGTTCGCTCTTGCCCATGGGCAGCAGGAGCCGGACCTGCTGGCGGCCCGCATGGCGCTGGGTGCGCTGTTTGCGTGGCTGGCTTGGCACAGCGGCGGGCTGGAGGCGCCGATCGCCCTGCATACGCTGAACAACCAGCTGGTGTTCCTGCTGGGCATCCTGACAGGCACCCTGCGCCAGTCGTTGTCTGCTGCCGATCTGCCCTGGAGCATGGTGCTGGCGCAGCTGGGCGTGGTGGCGCTGGCAGCCTGGTGCATGCTGCGTGTCATGCGGCGGCGCTAGAATCAAGGCCTTTCACTCGCTGCGTCTGCGGCGAGCATTACGCACATTCCTTCATGAAATCCCTTTTGCTTGACAGCCTGGCATGGCGTTTGCTGCTGGCTGTATTGCTGCTGGCCCTGATCTGGCTGGTTTACCTGGCGGTGGTGTAAACATGCCCATCGTGCTGGACAACATCACCTGCAGCTACCGCAGCGTGCCTGCCGTGCACCATGTGTATGCGCGCTTCGACGAGGGCGCATCGTGGGCCATTGTCGGGCCCAATGGCGCCGGCAAGAGCACCTTGCTCAAGGCCTTGATGCGCCTGCTGCCTAGCGATACCGGTGCGGTGCACTGGCAAGGCCTGCGCCGCCGCGATTTGGCCTACCTGCCGCAGCAGGCGGAAATCGACCGTAGCCTGCCCATCAGCGTGTTCGAACTGGCGGCACTGGGACTGTGGCATGAGCTGGGCCTGTTTGGTGGCGTTAATGCCAGCCAGCGCGAGCGGGTGCTGCGGGCGCTGGATCGGGTCGGCATGGCGGGACTGGCCACGCACCCGATCGCGGCCTTGTCCAGCGGGCAGTTCCAGCGCGTGCTGTTTGCCCGCATGCTGGTGCAGAATGCGCGTTTTTTGCTGCTGGACGAGCCGTTCAACGCCATGGATGCGCGTACCATCAAGGCGCTGCTCGGGGTGCTGCACGAATGCGAGCAGGCTGGCAAAGGGGTGATTGCCGTGGTGCATGACCGGGAACAGGCACGTACCCATTTTGCCAAGACATTGCTGCTGGCGCGCGAGGTAGTGGCCAGCGGCCCGTCCTGCGATGTGCTTACCCCGGTGCACTTGGCGCAGGCCGACAGTTTCCGCAATACCGTGCTGGCCGAGGACGGCTGGTGCGATGTGCCGCCTGATCCGACGGGGCGCCAGCATGTGCACGACAAGGAGAATGCATGATGGACACGAGCATGTCGCTTTACGGTCTGCTGATTGCGCCGTTTGCCGAATTTGACTTCATGCGCAGGGCACTGGCCAGCGTGCTGTTCCTGTCCATCAGTGCGGCGCCCGTGGGCGTACTGCTGATGCTGCGTCGCATGAGCCTGATGGGGGATGCCATCAGCCATGCCGTACTACCGGGTGTGGCGCTGGGCTACATGGTGGCCGGCTACAACATCAGCGCCATGGGCCTGGGAGGGCTTCTGGCTGGCTTGCTGGTGGCGGTGGGCGTGGGCCTGGCCAGCCGCTATTCCAGCCTGAAGGAAGATGCCAACTTCGCCGCTTTTTACCTGTCCTGCCTGGCGATCGGCGTGCTGCTGGTCAGCCGGCATGGCAGCCAGGTCGATTTGCTACATTTGCTGTTCGGATCCGTATTGGCGGTGGACGTACCCGCACTCACGCTGGTGGCCGGGGTGGCCAGCGTCACCGTGCTGCTCATGGCGCTGATGTACCGCCCGTTGGTGGTGCAGATTCTCGATCCGGTTTTCCTGCAATCGGTAGGGGGGGGCAATACGCTGTGGCACGTGCTGTTCCTGATGCTGGTGGTGCTCAACCTGGTGGCCGGATTTCAGGCGCTGGGCACGCTGATGGCTGTGGGGCTGATGATGCTGCCGGCCATTTCCGCACGGCTGTGGCTGGACAAGCTGGGGGGCATCATGGCCCTGTCGACGCTGATTGCGCTGGTATGCGGCTATGGGGGCTTGCTGCTGTCGTACCATGTCGACATGCCCTCGGGGCCCGCTATCATCCTGCTGTGCGGCGTGGCGTATGTGTTCTCGCTGCTGTTTGCCTCCCAGGGAGGCATCATTACGCGCTGGCTGTCGCACCAGCACCATCAGCGCGCGGGGTTTGCGCCCCATGCCAACAAGGATATCCGCTCATGAAAAGACGCGCCTTTCTTCATACGCTGCTTGCCGCGACGGCCCTGCTGGGCGCTGCGCACCAGGCCATGGCCGCCGGCCCGCTCAAGGTGGTGGCCACCTTCAGCATTTTGGGAGACGTGGTGCGGGAACTGGCCGGCAACCGCGCTATCGTCACCACGCTGGTCGGCAACGACCAGGACATGCACGCCTACCAGACCCGTCCTGCCGATATGCGCGCCATCCGCGAAGCCGATCTGGTGCTGATGAACGGGCTGGGTTTTGAGGGAGCATCGCTGCAGCGTGCCGTGCGCGATAGCAAGGTGCGCAGCCTGGAAGTGGCGCGTGGCATCGCGGTGATCGAAATGGACGAAGACCACGACGGCAAGGGCAGCGGAGATGGCCATGATCACGGCAAGGTCGATCCGCACGTGTGGGGCAGTCCCGCCAACATGCAGCGCTACGCGCAGAACATTGCCGGCTCCCTGATCATGGCGGATCCGGCCGGGCGCCTGTACTATGGCCAGCGTTTGCTCGACTATCAGCAAACCTTGCGGGAGCTTGACAGCTGGGCCGAACATGAGTTCAACACTGTGCCGCAGGCCCGGCGCAAGGTGCTGACTGGCCACGATGCCTTTGGCTACCTGGGCAAGCGCTACAAGGTTGCCTTTGTCGCGCCCATGGGCATAAGTACCGAAGGCGAGGCCTCTGCCCGCACGGTGGCGCGCCTGGTGCAGCAAGTGCGCCACGAAAACATCAAGGCCGTATTTGTCGAAAACATCAAGGATCCGCGCCTGCTGGAGCAGCTCAGCCGCGAAGCAGGCGTGAAAGTGCAGCCGGAGCCACTGTATTCCGATGCCTTGGGTGGTTCGGCCAACAGCTATGTCAACCTGATCCGCCACAACGTCACGCAGATGGTGCGTGCGATGCGGTAGGTCGGCCTATACCGGTTTCCGGTTGCACGCGGCTGCCCGGTGGCATGCGCCGCTGCAGCAGCATACTGGTGCCGCTTTTACGACGGCATGAACAGTTCGGGGTCGACCGAGGCTTGATTCAGCAGCACTGACCAGTGCAGATGCGGCCCGGTCACGCGGCCGGTGGCGCCTACCGCGCCGATGGGGGCGCCGCGCGCCACATGCTGGCCTATCTGCACGTCGATACGGCTCAGGTGGCACAGCATGCTCAGTAGGCCCTGGCCGTGATCGATCCAGACGGTTTGGCCGTTGAAGAAATAGTCGCCGGTGTCCACCACCGTGCCGGCAGTTGGCGCCACCACCTGCTGACCACTGGGGGCCGGAATGTCCATGCCACTGTGCGGCGCACGCGGTTGGCCATTGAACACGCGGCGTCGCCCAAAGGTCTGGGTACGTGGTCCTTCCGTGGGCTGCAGCAGTTGCAGGCTGTCTGGTGCGCTGGCACTGTGGATTTGCTTGACCCGGTCCTGCCGTGCCTTTTCGCGTTCGAAACGGGCCAGGTCTTTGGGCGACAGATCCACCGTACGTGGCTCGACTTGAAGGTGCTGCTCCGGATATTGCTTGGCCTCCACGAGGTAGGTGAGCTGACGCCGGCCCTTGTCATCTTCCAGTTGCAGAATGGCCGGGCCAGGCTGTGCGCTGAGCGGGATGCCGATGACGGCCACCAGGCCTTGCGCGCCATCCACCACCAGTACTGGTACGCCCTGGCTGCTGGCGCGAACGCTATCTTCGAGAGCGCCCAGCGGCACCAGCGCAACACCTCCAGGCACGGGCAGGGCATGTGGCATCACAGTGCTTGCAGCGCGGGCCGGTAGCGACAACGGAAGCAGTGCAGCGCTACAGGCGGCAGCTTGCAGCAGGGCGCGGCGGGACATCATGTAGTACATGGTATTTCCTTTAAGGCACAGGTTTGTGCACACATCGTGGGCAAACTACACTTGTGTATTTTTCATAAAAATGTCATACAAATGTGATAAATTTGGGTGAGGAATGAATATTTGCAGAATATTGGAGCGCGCAACCATGGATACGGTCAACAAGAATACCAGTGAAATTTACAAGCGTCTGAGTCGGGAAGTGATGGACAGCTATGACGAATTTCTCGAACTGGAACTGGAAGACCCCGAAAGCCTGCTGGAGCAGGACAGGGAAGACAACCTCGATTCACTGGACCGCCACACCTATTTCCATGAACTGCTGCGCCTGCAGGCCGAACTGGTCAAGCTGCAGGATTGGGTGCAGACCACCAAGAAAAAGGTCGTGATCGTGTTTGAAGGCCGCGATGCGGCGGGCAAGGGTGGCGTGATCAAGCGCATTACCCAGCGCCTGAATCCGCGTGTGGTGCGCGTGGCAGCCCTGCCTGCGCCCAACGATCGCGAGCGCACGCAGTGGTATTTCCAGCGTTATGTATCGAACTTGCCGGCCGGCGGCGAAATCGTGCTGTTCGACCGCAGCTGGTACAACCGCGCGGGCGTCGAGCACGTCATGGGCTTCTGCACCGATGAAGAATACGAGGAGTTCTTCCGCAGCGCCCCCGAATTCGAGCGCATGCTGGTGCGATCCGGCATCCATCTGCTCAAGTACTGGTTCTCGATATCCGACGAAGAACAGCATGCGCGCTTCCTGAGCCGCATCCACGATCCGCTCAAGCAGTGGAAGCTCAGCCCCATGGACCTGCAAAGCCGCGTGCGCTGGGAGGCCTACACGGCCGCCAAGGAAGTGATGATCGAGCGCACCCACATTGCCGAGGCGCCGTGGTGGGTGGTGCGCGCGGTGGACAAGAAGCGCGCCCGCCTGAACTGCATCAGCCACATCCTCGACAGCCTGCCTTATAAGGAAATCGAACGCCCTGACGTGGTGCTGCCGGATCGCACGCGCCATCCCGATTACACACGCCATCCGATTCCCGAAGAGATGCACGTACCCGAACGCTATTGAAGTGCAGATAGGGTGCCACCCTGTGCCAGGCAGGGTGATTACCTTCCGCAACAGCAGCCTGTCTTGACCAGGAGCAAGATACGGCCGGATTGCTTGCTCCGGTAGCAAGCCTGGTTCGAAGGAGCTGCAATGGATGCCTTACTGCTGTCACGGATCCAGTTCGGATTCGTGATCTCTTTTCACATCGTCTTTCCGGCGTTCACCATTGGTTTGGCCAGCTGGTTGATGTTTCTGGAATGGCGCTGGCTGCGTACCAGCGACGGTGCCTGGATGGATCTGTACGACTTCTGGGCCAAGGTGTTTGCCGTGACTTTTGGCATGGGCGTGGTGTCCGGCATCGTCATGAGCTTCCAGTTCGGCACCAACTGGGCGCAGTTGTCGCAGCGTGCGGGCAACGTCATCGGCCCCTTGCTCAATTACGAGGTGCTGTCCGCCTTCTTCCTCGAAGCCGGTTTCCTGGGCGTGATGCTGTTCGGGCGCAAGCGTGTGCCACCCGGGGTGCATTTTCTGGCGACCTGCATGGTGGCCCTGGGTACGCTGATTTCCACTTTCTGGATCCTGTCCGCCATCAGCTGGATGCATACTCCGCAGGGCCACGTGATGGCTGCGGATGGCAGTTTTGTGCCGCAGGATTGGTTCGCGATCATCTTCAACCCCTCCTTTACCTACCGGCTGCCGCACATGGCACTGGCCTCCTTCATTACCACTTGCCTGGTAATTGGCGGGGTGGCGGCCTGGCACTTGCGGCGTGGTGTACAGCCGGCACTGGCCCAGCGCATGCTCAAGTTGGCAGTGGCATTTGGCGTGATTGCCATCCCGCTGCAGGTGCTGGTGGGCGACATGCATGGCCTCAACACGCTCCAGCACCAGCCCGTCAAACTGGCTGCGATGGAGGCGCACTGGCAGGCGGAGGAGCCTGGTCAGGGCGTGCCATTGATACTGTTTGCGGTGCCGCGCCAGACGCAGGAGCGCAATGATTACGAAATAGCGGTGCCGCGTTTGGGCAGCCTGATCCTGACGCACAGCTGGAGCGGCGAGGTGCAGCCCCTGAAGGCCGTGCCGCCGCAAGACCGGCCGCCCGTGGCGCCGGTGTTCTATGCCTTCCGCGTGATGGTGGGGCTGGGCCTGTTGATGTTGGGGCTGGTGCTGGTATCGGCCTGGGCCTGGTGGCGCGGGCGCCTGTTCAGCTGCAACTGGATTCTGCGGGGCTGGCAGCTGATGAGTCCTGCCGGCTTCCTGGCGCTGCTGTCGGGCTGGTATGTCACTGAAATCGGCCGCCAGCCGTGGGTGGTGTATGGCCTGTTGCGTACCTCCGAGGCGGTCACGCCGCATCTGACCGGCAATGCCGTGCTGGGATCGCTGCTGGCCTATCTGGTCGTGTACGCCGTGATCTTCGGGGCCGGTATCTGGTACCTGTACCGCTTGCTGCGCAGCGGGCCGCATCCCGGTCTGCATGCGCTGGAGGCAACACCCAAAACGCCGGCGCGGCCCTTGTCCGCTGCAGGGGCATCCGATATCGAGGAAGGAGGTGCAGCATGAACACACTGCACGAATGGTTGCCGGTAGCCTGGTTTCTGGCCATCGGCTTCGGCGTCCTGATGTATGTGCTGCTGGACGGCTTCGTGCTGGGGCTGGGCATTCTGGCGCCGTTTGCTGAAGATTCGGAGCAGCTGGACCAGATGATGAATACCGCCGCGCCGATCTGGGACGGCAACGAAACCTGGCTGGTGTTGGGTGGAGCCGGCCTGATGGCGTCGTTTCCCAAGGCCTATGCGCTGGTGTTGTCGGCGTTTTACTTTCCGGTGCTGCTCATGCTGCTGGCGCTGGTGTTTCGTGGTGTGGCGTTCGAGTTCCGCTTCAAGGGGCAGGGCGTGGCACGCAAGGCCTGGGGGGCGGCGTTCAGCCTCGGGTCGATGCTGGCCGCCTTTGCCCAGGGTGTGATTCTGGGCGCGCTGGTGCAAGGCATCCCGATGCAGGACGGCCTCTATACGGGCGGGATGTTCGGCTGGATCAGCCCGTTTGCCGTGCTGACTGGCCTGGCAGTGATGGGAGGCTATGCCTTGCTGGGCGCCAGCTGGCTGATCCTGAAAACTGAAGGGCGGCTGCACCAGCGTGCGCGTACCATGGCGCGGCCGCTGGTGCTCTTGTTGCTGCTGTTCATCGTGCTGGTTAGCGCCTGGTTGCCGTTTTTGCAACTGCGCCTGATGGAGCGCTGGTTCAGCCATGGCAATTTCTGGTGGCTGGCGCCGGTCCCTCTGCTGACCCTGGGTGCTGTGTGGATGTTGTGGCGTGACGCTGCCCAGCCCGATGTTGATGCCACGTGTGTTCATGACCGCCGTCCCTTCCTGTGGACGCTGGCGCTGTTTGCACTGTGTTTTGTCGGCCTGGTGCTGGGCATGTGGCCGCTGATTGTGCCGCCTGCGCTGACGATCTGGGATGCCGCTGCGCCGCCCCAGTCACAGGGTTTTGCCCTGTTCGGCCTGGTGGTGTTGCTGCCCGTGATCCTGTCCTATACCGCTTGGTCGTACCACGTGTTTCGTGGCAAGGTGGTGGCGGGCGAAGGCTACCACTGAGTGCCGGGCAGCGCGTTTACTCGATGTTCTGCACCTGCTCCCGCATTTGCTCGATCAGCACCTTCATGTCGACCGAGATGCGGGAGGTATCGAGCGTGGCCGATTTGGAACCCAGCGTGTTGGCTTCGCGGTGCAGCTCCTGAATCAGGAATTCCAGCCGCTTACCCAGTTCACCGCCCTTGTGCAGCAGCGCCTCGATGGTGTCCAGGTGCGAGTGCAGGCGGGTGATTTCTTCTGCCACGTCGATGCGGATGGCAAAAGCGGTGGCTTCGGCCAGGGCGCGCTCCTGCGCCGCATCGGCGGATACGGTGGCGCCGCTGGCCTGGGCCTGTTTCAGGGCCTCGTTGAACTTGTCCACAAAGCGCTGGCGCTGCTGCTCTACCAGTTGCGGGATCAGCGGCTCGGCCTCTTTGGCCAGGGCGCGCAGGGCCTGCACGCGTTGCAGCAGGCTGTCGGCCAGCTGCTGGCCCTCGGTTTCGCGAGCTTGCTGGAAGCGCTCGATCAGCGTCTGCATGGCGCCCAGCAGCCAGGCTTGCAGCTGTTCGGCAGGCATGTGGGCGGGCGGGGTGGCATTGCCCAGGCGCAGCACGTCGGCGACGCTCAAGGGCGCGGCCTGGGGCAGCCAGTCGAGCACGCTGTCTTGTGCACTGGCCAGGCGTTGCAGCAGCGCTGCCGACGGTGCGGACAAGGCGCCGTTGGCGGTGCCGGTGCGTTCCAGCGAGCCGCGCAGCTCCACCTTGCCGCGATGCAGCTGCTTTTGCAACAATTCGCGCACATGGACTTCGAACGGGCGCAGGTCTTCGGGCAGCTTGAAGGTCAGGTCCAGAAAGCGGCTGTTGACGGCGCGCAGTTCCAGGCTCAGGCGCCAATCAGTTTGCAGGGGCGCATTGGAGTCCTGCTGCGGGCTGGACTGCAGGCTGGCGTAACCGGTCATGCTGTAAACTGGCATGCTATCTCTCTTTCTTGGAGTGGGGCAGCAGAGCTGCAGCCTGCAAAGTATATCGGGCCGCCGGCCATGCCCCGCAAAATGCCAGCCATCATGACTACATCCCCATCCCTGGTGCGTCCGGGCGGACGCACCGCCAATCAGCTGCGCCCGGTGCGCATTACCCGCCATTTCACCATCCACGCCGAAGGTTCGGTGCTGGTCGAGTTTGGCAATACCAAGGTGCTGTGCACCGCCAGCGTCGAAGAGCGCGTGCCGCCGTTCAAGCGCGGCGGCGGTGAAGGCTGGGTCACGGCCGAATACGGCATGCTGCCGCGTTCCACCCACACCCGCACCGATCGTGAAGCCGCGCGCGGCAAGCAAAGTGGCCGTACGCAAGAGATCCAGCGCCTGATCGGCCGCTCGCTGCGTGCCGTGTTCGACATGGCCGCGCTGGGCGAGCGCACCATCCAGCTCGATTGCGATGTGCTGCAGGCCGATGGCGGCACCCGTACCGCGGCCATCACCGGCGCCTTCGTGGCGGCGCAGGACGCGGTGGCCACGCTGCTGCGCAGCGGTGCTATCAGCACCAATCCGATCCGCGAGCAGGTGGCGGCGGTGTCGGTCGGTGTCCTGGACGGTGTGCCGGTGCTCGATCTGGAATATGTGGAAGACTCCGCCTGCGACACTGACATGAACGTGGTGATGACCGGCGCCGGTCACTTCATCGAGGTACAGGGTACGGCCGAGGGCACGCCGTTCCACCGCAGCGAACTCGATGCCATGCTGGAATTGGCCGAGCAGGGCATTCTCGAACTGCAGGCGCTGCAACGCGCGGCACTGGAGCAGGCATGAAAATCGTGCTGGCGTCCAACAACCAGGGCAAGCTTGCCGAACTGCAGGCCCTGTTTGGCGAGCTGGGGGTGGAACTGGTGGCTCAGGCCACGCTGGGTATCCCCGAGGCGGAAGAGCCCTTCCACACCTTTCTCGAGAACGCCCTGACCAAGGCGCGTCATGCCAGCCGTTTGAGCGGCCTGCCCGCGATTGCCGACGATGCCGGCCTGTGCGTGGATGCCTTTGGCGGTCTGCCGGGCGTGCAAACGGCGTATTACGCCACGCAATTCGGCTACGAAAAAGGCGATGCCAACAATGTGCGTGCATTGCTCGAGCAGATGCAGGACATCGACCAGCGCCGCGCAGCCATGGTCAGCACGCTGGTGGCGGTGCGCTCGGCCGATGATCCCGAGCCGCTGGTGGCAGTCGGCCGTACCGTGGGCCAGATCACACGCGAGCCGCTGGGCACGCAGGGCTTTGGCTTCGATCCGGTGATGTTCATCCCCGAGCAGCAGCAAACCTTTGCCCAGATGGACCCGGCACTCAAGAACCGCTTGAGCCATCGCGGCAAATCCGCGCGCGCGATGGTGCAGTTGCTGCGCGATACCTGGCTGGCCGGACACTGACATGGACCCGATGGAATACCTGCGGCCGGGCAGCCTGCAGCTGAGCTCCCTGCCGCCCCTGGGCGTTTACGTGCACTTGCCCTGGTGCCTGAAAAAATGCCCGTATTGCGACTTCAATTCGCACGCCTGGAGCGAGGGCAAGCTGCCTGAACAGGGCTATATCGATGCGCTGCTGCAGGATCTGCAGCAGTCGTTGCCGCTGGTATGGGGTCGCCAGGTGCACAGCATCTTCCTGGGGGGCGGCACGCCCAGTTTGTTTTCGCCCGATGCCATCCACAGTCTGCTGAGTCAGCTGCGTGCCATGCTGCCACTGGCACCGCTGTGCGAAATCACGCTCGAGGCCAATCCGGGCACGTTTGAGCGTGAGCGCTTCGCCGCGTTTGCGCAGGCCGGCGTCACGCGCCTGTCGATCGGTGTGCAGAGCTTCAACGATGCGCACCTGCAGGCGCTGGGTCGCGTGCACGATCGCCAACAGGCACTGGCTGCGGTGGAAGAGGCGGCGCGCAGTTTCGATACCTTCAATCTGGACCTGATGTACGCCTTGCCCGGGCAGAGCATGGCGCAGCTGCAGGAGGATGTGACGTTGGCGCTGCAGTTCCAGCCGCCGCACATCAGCATCTACCACCTGACGATCGAACCCAATACCTACTTTGCCAAGTTTCCGCCCAGGGCCTTGCCGGATGAAGACACGGCCTACGGCATGCTGGATCTGCTCACTGAGCATACCAGTGCCGCCGGCATGCAGCGCTACGAGGTGTCGGCCTATGCACGGCCGGGCCACGGCTGCGTGCATAACCTGAATTACTGGGGCTTTGGCGACTATCTGGGCATTGGCGCGGGGGCGCACGGCAAGATCAGTTTTCCGCACCGCATCGTGCGCCAGGTCAAGGTACGCGAGCCACAGCGCTACATGGAACTGGCCATGCGAGGCGAGGCCGTGGCGCAGCAGCACGAAGTGGGGCGCGATGAGTTGCCGTTTGAGTTCATGCTCAATGCTCTGCGCCTGCGTGAAGGCTTTGCACTGGCCGATTTTTCTGCGCGTACCGGCTTGCCGCTGACCGTGATCCGGCAGCCGCTGGAGCAGGCCGAGGAAAAGGGTTGGCTTGCACGTGATCTGGCACGCGTCTGGCCCACCGAGCGCGGTTTTGATTTCCTGAGCGATCTGCAGGCACTGTTCCTGCCGGATTGAGCTTCAGGCTTTGCGGAACGGGCTGTGCTGCGTCAGCACCTCGCGGTAGTCCGCCATGCCGGCACTTTCACGTTCCAGAAAGCGCTCCACTGCGTCGGAAAACGCCGGGTGCGCCAGCCAGTGCGCGCTGTGGGTGGCCACCGGCATCAGTGCCCGTGCCATCTTGTGCTCGCCCTGGGCGCCGCCTTCGAAGTGTTGCACGCCATGCTGAATGCACCACTGCAGCGGCTGGTAGTAGCAGGCATCGAAGTGCAGGCAGTCAACGCGTTGCAGTGCGCCCCAGTAGCGGCCATAGGCCACCTGCGGTTGTCCGCTGGCGTCCAGTTGCAAGCCGATCAGGCTGCTGGCAATGGGCGTGCCTTCACGCTCTGCAATGAACAGCAACCAGTTGTCGGGCATCTGTGCGGCCATGGCCTGGACAAAGGCTGGCGTCAGATAGGGCGCATTGCCATGTTCCAGATAGGTGCGCTCGTAGCAGCGGTAAAAGAAAGCCCAGTCCGCGGCGCTGATGTCGCGGCCACGGTGCCAGCGGAATTGCACACCAGCCGTGGCCACCTTGCGCTGTTCGGCACGGATCTTCTTGCGCTTGTCCTGCGCCAAGCTGGCCAGAAAATCCTCAAAGCTGTGCCATTTTGGACGGTTCTGCCAGTGAAACTGCACGCCATCGCGCAGCAGCATGCCACAAGCGCGCGCAGCGGCCAGATCGGCGGCATCCCCCAGCAACAGGTGCAGGCTGGATAGCGCGTTATCTTCTGCCCAGGCCAGCATGCACTGCAGCAGGGCGGTGCGCCACTGCTCGGAGACGGCCAGCAGCCGGCTGCCCGGCACCGGCGTAAACGGCACCGCCACCAGCGCCTTGGGGTAGTAGTCCAAGCCGTGTTCGGCATAGGCGCGCGCCCAGGCCCAGTCAAACACGTACTCTCCGTACGAATGCGCCTTCAGGTACAGCGGTGCGGCGGCCAGCAGTATGTCACCTTCCCACAGGGCAAAGAATTGCGGCTGCCAGCCGCTGGTTGCCACGGCGCTGCCGCTGCTGTGCATGGCGAGCAGGTAGGCATGGCGCATGAAGGGCGTGGGCACCTCCTGCCGCGCCAGCAGGCCATCCCAGTCGGCGTGCCCAATAGCAGCAGGAGTTGCAGCAATTTGCAGTCGCAAGGTGTGGTCTGGTTGCTGTAACTCGGCCAGCACGGCAGCGGTGCGCCGACCGTGATGCGGAGCGGGGGCGCGCTTTGCAGGTGCAGCCAAGGATGACGGGGCAGTAGGTTGCGGATGTGCCATGGGTCCGATTATGCGTATTGCCTGTCGGGACCATGCGGCACAGGGGCTTTCATGGGCGCACCCAATGCCCATGCCGCATAATGGCAGACCCACTCCTGAATCGATCGTTACACCATGTCCTTGACTCTTTGTGTTGCCCAGCTCAACCCCACAGTGGGAGATATATCCGGCAATGTGCGCGCTATCGTGGCGGCGGCCCGTGCCGCACATGCCGAAGGCGCCAGGTTGGTGCTGACCGGAGAAATGTCGATCTGCGGCTATAGCGCCGGTGATCTGTGGCAGCGCCCTGCGTTTACGCGCGCCTGTGAGCAGGCAGTGGATGATGTGGCCGCCCAGCTGGCCGATCTGCCCGACCTGACGGTGGTGTTGGGGCATCCCAGCGGCAACCAGGACTATCGCACGCGCTGCGTTTCGGTACCGCAGCATGCCAACCGGGCGACTGCCGTGCGTGCCGGCCAGCGCATCGCCAGCTACGACAAGCAGATGCTGCCCAATTACCAGGTGTTTGACGAGCAGCGCTACTTTGCCCCGGGCGGCGCGCCCTGCCTGATCGACGTACAAGGGGTGCGCATGGGCCTGATCATCTGCGAAGATGGCTGGTTCGACCAACCGGCGCAGGATGCTGTGGCTATGGGCGCCGACATGGTGGTCGTGCTCAATGCATCGCCCTACCATATGGGAAAAGCGCGCGACCGGGAAAAAAAACAGGCAGAGCTGGCGCGAAAAATCGGCGTACCCTTGGTGTATGTGCACATGGTAGGTGGGCAGGACGAGGTGGTGTTCGATGGCGGTTCGTTTGCCGTGCAGGCCGACGGCATGCTGGCCGGGCGTGCGCGCAGCTTTGTCGAGCAGAACTGGCTGGTGCAGGTGCAGCCGCAGGCTGGCAAGCTGGTGCTGCAGGCCAGCACCGAGCCGGAACCCGAGCGCGATGGCCTGATCGGGCTGGCGCCTTACCAGTACCGCTATAGCAGTGCCGAAGTGTGGAGTGCGCTGGTCATGGGCACGCGCGATTACGTGCGCAAAAGCGGTTTCAGGCAGGTGGCGCTGGGTTTGTCGGGCGGGATCGATTCGGCGCTGGTGCTGGCCATTGCGGTGGATGCCCTGGGCAAGGAGAACGTGCGCACGGTGATGATGCCTTCACCTTACACGGCAGATATCTCCTGGATCGACGCACAGGAAATGTCCGAGCGCATGGGGGTACGCCACGACGAAATCCGCATCCTGCCCATGTTCGAAGCCTTCAAGGCCGCGCTGGCGCCTGTCTTTGAAGGCCGCCCGGAAGACACCACCGAAGAAAATATCCAGGCACGCGTGCGCGGCACCTTGCTGATGGGCATTTCCAACAAGTTCGGCAGCCTGATCCTGACCACCGGCAACAAGAGCGAATTGTCCACCGGCTACTGCACGCTGTATGGCGACATGGCTGGCGGCTTTGCACCGATCAAGGATGTGCTCAAGACGCAGGTGTATGCTCTGGCCGCTTGGCGCAATGCCAACGATCCGTTCGGCACCGGCCGCAACCCGATTCCAGAGCGCATCATCACACGCCCGCCCAGTGCCGAACTGCGCCCGGACCAGACCGACCAGGAGAGCCTGCCTCCTTATGAGGTGCTGGACGCCATCGTCATGCGCTATATGGAAAACGACGTGCCTTTGACCGACATCGTGGCCCAGGGGTTGGATCGGGAGGCGGTGGAAAAGGTCACGCGCCTGATTCGCATCAACGAGTACAAGCGGCAGCAGGCTCCGGTCGGCATCCGCATCTCGCACCGCAGCTTCGGCAGGGATTGGCGCTATCCGATGGTCAATGGCTTCCGCGAATCGGCAGCGGTGGCCTGACTTGTTGCACAATGCGATTGAGCAGAAACCCGGAGTAGTGCATGAAACAGATTACCGCCATCATCAAACCCTTCAAGCTGGAAGAGGTGCGTGAGGCACTGGCTGACTGTGGCGTCAACGGACTGACCGTCACCGAAGTCAAGGGCTTTGGCCGTCAGAAAGGCCATACCGAGCTGTACCGCGGCGCCGAATATGTGGTGGACTTTCTGCCCAAGGTGAAGATCGAGGTGGTGGTGCGCGCGGCCGATGTGGATGCCTGCGTGGATGCCATTGTCAATGCGGCACGCACCGGCAAGATTGGCGACGGCAAGATTTTCGTGACACCGGTGGAGCGCATCGTGCGCATCCGCACCGGCGAGGTCGACGACAGCGCGATCTGATCAGTGCACGCCGGTCAGCAGCTGCAGGACCGGCTTTACTTCGGTGCCGACGTGGATCATGGCCATTTGTTCGTCGCGCATGAAACCGTTCCCGATGGCGCCGCGCAGGAAGTGCATGAGCGCATCGTAATAGCCATTGACGTTCAGGAGGGCCAGCGGCTTGTCGTGGTAGCCGAGCTGCCTCCAGGTCCAGGCTTCGAACAATTCCTCGAAGGTGCCGATACCGCCGGGCAATGCCAGAAAGGCTGTGCAGCGTTCTGCCATCAGGTGCTTGCGCTGGTGCATCGTTTCTACGATGTGCAGCTCGGTGCAGCCGTAATGTGCATGTTCGCGTTCTACCAGGGCGCGCGGAATCACGCCCACCACGCGGCCGCCGGCCTGCAGCGTGGCATCGGCCACCATGCCCATCAGGCCGCTGCGGCCGCCGCCGTACACCAGCTGGCCGCCGTGCTGGCCGATCCAGCGCCCCACGTCCAGGGCAGCCTGCTGGAACGCAGCATCGTGGCCAGGTTGCGAACCGCAATACACACACACCGAAAACGGCGGCGCCGGATCGCTAAACATCGAACGGACAGAATCACTCATAGATTGGCGTGCAGTCGGATGGCCAGCATGGACAGCCAGATCAGGCCGCAGAACACGCTGCCGAGAAAAACGGCCGCGCTGCCAAAGTCCTTGGCGCGCTTGGCCAGCGGGTGCAGCTCGTAGCCGATGCGGTCGATTGCATCCTCGATGCCGCTGTTGAGCAGTTCGATGATCAGCAACGCCACCACCGAGCCGGACAGAATCACCATTTCCACCCAGCTGCGCCCCAGGAAAAACGCGGCTGGGATGCCGATTGCCACCAGCCAGAGTTCCATGCGGAAAGCCGAGGAGGCGCGCACCGCCGCGTGCAGGCCGTCGAGCGAATACAGGGTGGCGTGCCACAACCGGGACAGGCCGCGGCGGAATTTTTGTGGGTGCTCCTGCGGATCGGGGGGCGGGACGGGTTCGATCATGGTTGCCACCATTTGCGGGTTTTTTCGGCCTTGGGCGAGGGCGCCTGGTGGATCAGGCGTGTACCCGCCAGCACGTCATGCAGGAACTGGCGCTGCGGCAGCACGCGGCTGAGTAGCGCCCAGAAGACGACCCACATCAGCGTGCCCAGGGTTGCCAAAACGGTTTGCTGCTGCCAGTGCTGCGTGAAGGACAGCAAGACCAGCGGCGGCAGCAGCCACAGCCAGCTCAACAGGTAGCGCAGCAGGGCGCGTGCCCGGGTAATTGGCTGGCCGCCCTTGTCGACGATACGGATGTGCCAGGTTTTCATGGCCAGCGTGTGGCCCTTGCTCCAGAACCAGACGAAATACAGGCCCAGTACCAGAAACAGGAACAGCTGGTGCGCATGCCGGTTGTTCAGTGCATGGCGGGTTTGTGTGACCGTACTGAACAGAAAACCGGCCAGGAACACCACGCCAAACAGCAGAATGCCTTCATACACCCAGCAGCTCATGCGGCGCCACAGCGGCGGCGCCATCAGGCAGACAGGGGCGGAGGGGACAGAGGCAGGGGATTGGGTCATGGAAGCAGCAATGGCAACACCGGCTGGCGCGAGCCGGAAGGATTCTGCGGCAGTATAGCCGCAGCATATGGCAGCGTTGTCACATGGCTACCCGGGGTGCAATTTATGTGTATTTCACAAAAAAAATGCGCATGGCGATGTTGCAGTGCGATAATAAACCCTTGCACAATTCAATCGGCAAACGGGTCAACGCCCGGCGCGTTACAAAAGCGTCTATGGTTTTGGCCTAAAGTCTCGAAGCCGCCCCACGAAGGCGCCGCCGAGAGGCACCCAAGGTTTTTCTGCAAGAAAATCACAAAGGTTCATCAATGGATACTCAACAAACCGCTGCCTTCGCAGCAAAATCCTCTTCCCCCCGCGCTCCCATGCTGATGGGCGCCGAAGTCGTTGTGAAATGCCTTGAGGCAGAAAACGTCAAGCATTTGTGGGGCTATCCCGGCGGCGCCGTGCTTTACATTTATGACGCGCTGTACAAGCAGGACAGCATCCAGCACGTGCTGGTGCGCCATGAGCAGGCAGCCGTGCACGCAGCCGACGGTTTTGCCCGTGCCACTGGCGAAGTGGGCGTGGCGCTGGTCACTTCCGGCCCCGGTTTGACCAACGCGGTCACCGGCATCGCCACCGCATATATGGACAGCATTCCGCTGGTGGTGATTTCCGGTCAGGTGGGCACAGCCGCCATCGGCCAGGACGCCTTCCAGGAGTGTGACACCGTGGGTATCACGCGCCCTGTCGTCAAGCACAACTTCCTGGTCAAGGATCCCAAGGATCTGGCCACGGTGATGAAGCGCGCTTTCCACATTGCGCGCAGCGGCCGTCCCGGCCCGGTGGTGGTGGACATTCCCAAGGACGTTTCCTTCCAGAAGGTGGCATGGCATGGCTACCCGGAGGATGTGTCCATGCGCTCTTACAACCCGGTGCGCAAGGGGCATGCCGGACAGATCCGCAAGGCCATGCAATTGCTGCTCAACGCCAAGCGGCCTTACATCTACACCGGTGGCGGTGTAGTGCTGGGCAATGCCGCCAATGAGTTGCGCGCGCTGATCGACAAGCTGGGCGCTCCCTGCACCAGCACCCTGATGGGGCTGGGTGCGATTCCGCACAGCGATCCCAAGTTCCTGGGCATGCTGGGCATGCATGGCACGGTGCAGGCCAACAACGCCATGCAGCACTGTGATGTGCTGCTGGCCGTGGGCGCGCGCTTTGACGACCGCGTCATCGGCAGTCCCAAGCACTTTGCCCAGAACGATCGCAAGATCATCCATATCGACATCGACCCTTCGGTGATTTCCAAACGCGTCAAGGTCGATGTGCCCATCGTCGGCGACGTCAAGGATGTGCTGATCGACATGCTCGCGGCCCTGGACGAATCGCCCGTCAAGCCCGATGCGGCCGCCATCGCTCCGTGGTGGGAAACGGTCAACAAGTGGCGCAGCACCAACTGCCTGAAGTACGACAGTGACAACAAGCAGGTGATCAAGCCGCAAAAAGTGGTGGAAACCCTGTGGAACATGACCAAGGATGATGACGTGTACATCACCTCCGACGTCGGCCAGCACCAGATGTGGGCGGCCCAGTTCTATGGCTTCCGTGAACCACGTCGCTGGATCAACTCGGGCGGCCTGGGCACCATGGGCGTGGGCCTTCCCTATGCCATGGGCATCAAGCTGGCACGTCCCAAGGCCGAAGTGTTCTGCATCACCGGCGAAGGCTCGGTGCAGATGAACATTCAGGAACTGTCCACCTGCCTGCAGTACGACACGCCTATCAAGATCGTGTCCTTGAACAACCGCTACCTGGGCATGGTGCGCCAGTGGCAGGAAATCGAATATTCCGGCCGCTACAGCCACAGCTACATGGATGCGCTGCCCAATTTCGTCAAGCTGGCCGAGGCCTATGGCCACGTCGGCATGCTGATCGAAGATCCCAAGGACGTCGAACCTGCACTGCGCGAGGCACGCAAGCTCAAGGATCGCACCGTGTTCCTGGACTTCCGTACCGACCCCACCGAGAACGTGTTCCCGATGGTGCAGCCAGGCAAGGGCCTCACCGAAATGCTGCTCGGCGCCGGAGACCTGTAAGCCAATATCCGTTTGATTGAATCTATTGCCCGCCAAGCCCGCCCATTACCGTGTGCGGGGGAGGGCGGCGAAAAGAGGAAATAGCAACCATGAAACACATCATTGCCATCCTGCTGGAAAACGAAGCAGGCGCGCTGTCGCGCGTAGTGGGCCTGTTCTCGGCCCGTGGCTACAACATCGAAAGCCTGACTGTGGCGCCCACCGAGGACGCCAGCCTGTCGCGCATGACCATTGAAACCAGCGGCAATGAGGACGTGATCGAGCAGATCACCAAGCACCTCAATCGCCTGATCGAAGTGGTCAAGGTGGTGGATCTGACCGAAGGCGCCTATATCGAGCGTGAGCTGATGATGGTGAAAGTGCGTGCGGTCGGCAAGGAGCGCGAGGAAATGAAGCGCATGGCCGATATCTTCCGCGGCCGCATCATCGACGTGACCGACAAGAGCTATACCATTGAGCTGACTGGCGATCAGAGCAAAAACGACGCCTTCCTGAGTGCCATCGAGCACAGTGCGATTCTGGAAACCGTGCGTACCGGCGCCAGTGGTATCGGCCGTGGCGAGCGCGTGCTGCGCGTTTGAGCAGTGCCCTATCTGGCCGACTGCGCATGGACGGGCTCGGCGCAGGCGGCTTTTTCGGCGAAATGACTGATTCGTTCGCCCTGAGCCTGTCGAGGGCAATTTCGCCAACCTGAATTTTTTGGATTTTTTTGGAGACCCCAATGAAAGTTTTCTACGACAAGGATTGTGACCTGAGCCTGATCAAGGGCAAGACCGTGGCCATCATCGGCTATGGCAGCCAAGGCCACGCACACGCGCAGAACCTGAATGACAGCGGCGTGAAAGTGGTGGTCGGCCTGCGCAAGGGCGGCGCTTCCTGGGACAAGGTGGGCAAGGCCGGCCTGACCGTGATGGAAGTGAATGACGCAGTCAAGGCTGCCGATCTGGTCATGATCCTGCTGCCGGACGAGAACATCCCCGAGGTGTACAAGAACAACGTCGAGCCCAACATCAAGCAAGGCGCCACCCTGGCATTTGCCCACGGTTTCAACGTGCACTACAACCAGGTGGTGCCGCGCGCCGACCTGGACGTCATCATGATTGCTCCCAAAGGCCCGGGCCACACTGTGCGTTCCGAATACCTGAAGGGCGGCGGCGTGCCTTCCCTGATCGCCATCTACCAGGACCAGTCCGGCAAGGCGCGTGACCTGGCCCTGTCCTATGCCATGGCCAACGGTGGCGGCAAGGGCGGCATCATCGAAACCAACTTCAAGGAAGAGACCGAGACCGACCTGTTCGGTGAGCAGGCAGTGCTGTGCGGCGGTGCTGTCGAGCTGGTGAAGATGGGCTTCGAAACCCTGACCGAAGCTGGTTACGCACCTGAGATGGCTTACTTCGAGTGCCTGCACGAGCTGAAACTGATCGTCGATCTGATCTACGAAGGCGGCATTGCCAACATGAACTACTCCATCTCCAACAACGCGGAGTATGGCGAGTACGTGACTGGCCCCGAGGTGATCAACGAGGAATCCCGCAAGGCCATGCGCAACGCCCTGAAGCGCATCCAGAACGGTGAATATGCCAAGATGTTCATCAACGAAGGCCGCCTGAACTACCCGAGCATGACGGCCCGCCGTCGCCAGAACGCCGACCACGCCGTCGAGCAGGTGGGTGGCCAGCTGCGCGCCATGATGCCCTGGATCGCCAAGAACAAGCTGGTGGATCAGAGCAAGAACTGATCGTAGTGCGGCCCGCGGGCCGCATTTCTGGTCCTGCGCCGAAGCCGTCAGGCAACAGCGCAGGGGCAGTCAAGCCACTTCGGTGGCTTTTGTTATTTTCACGGCCCGCGTCGGCGGGCCTGTCGGTTTTCGTGGGATCATTGAACAATGCGCAATTCCAACTATCCTCATCCGATTCTGGCCCGTGAAGGCTGGCCCTTCATCGCCGGCAGCGTGGTGCTGGCATTGCTGGTGCATGTCGTTTTCAGTGCAGGCGCGGCGGTGCCGTTCTGGCTGATCGCCGCATTCGTGGTCCAGTTTTTCCGGGATCCGGCGCGCCCGATTCCGCAGCAGCCCGATGCCGTGCTGTCGCCGGCCGACGGCCGCATCGTCAAGATCGAAAAAGTGCGCGACCCCTACGCCGATCGCGATGCCTTGCTGATCAGCGTGTTCATGAACGTGTTCAATGTGCACAGCAACCGTGCCTCGGTCGACGGTATAGTGCAGAAGGTGGAGTATTTTCCGGGCTCCTTCCTCAACGCGGACCTGGACAAGGCATCCACCGAAAACGAACGCAACGCCGTGGTGATCGACAGCAACGGCACCACGGTCACGCTGGTACAGGTGGCCGGGCTGGTGGCACGCCGTATCCTGTGCTATACCAAGCCGGGTGATGTGCTGGCACGTGGCCAGCGTTATGGTTTCATCCGCTTCGGTTCGCGGGTGGATGTGTATCTGCCGGTGACTGCGCAACCGCGCGTCGTGCCTGGCGAAAAAGTGTCGGCCACCACCACCATTTTGGCCACTATATAAGGATTTTCATGGATCCCGTAAGCAACATCGAACAGGAAACCACGGTACGCAGATTGCGCAAAGGCATTTATGTGCTGCCCAATCTGTTTACCCTGGCGGCGCTGTTCGGCGGTTTTTATGGCATTGTCATGGCCATCAACGGCCGTTTCGATCTGGCGGCAGTGGGCGTGTTTGCTGCCATGGTGCTCGACGGCCTGGATGGGCGTGTGGCGCGGCTCACGCACACGCAAAGCGCCTTTGGCGAGCAGATGGACTCGCTGTCCGACATGGTCAGCTTTGGCGCGGCGCCGGCCCTGATCGCCTACGAGTGGGCGCTCAGTCCGCTGGGACGCTGGGGCTGGATCGCCGCCTTCGTGTATTGCGCCTGCGGCGCCTTGCGCCTGGCGCGTTTCAACGTCAACACCGGCGTGGTGGACAAGCGCTACTTTCAGGGCCTGCCGTCGCCGGCAGCGGCTGCGTTGGTCACCGGCTTCATCTGGCTGACCAATGAAATGCTCAGTGCGCATTCCAGTGTGCCCTGGTTCACCACCTTGATCGAACTGTTTACCGGTGCCGGCATCGTGCGTGCCGACTTGTCCTGGGTCTTGTTCGTGATCACCTTGTTTGCCGGTCTGACCATGGTCACGAATGTGCCGTATTACAGCTTCAAGGACTTTGGCGGGCGGCGCAGTGTGCCGTTTGCCCTGCTGATTGCCCTGGTGCTGATCATCGCAGTGATCAACATCGAGCCGCCCACCATGCTGTTCCTGCTGTTTGTGGCGTATGCGATCAGCGGCTATGTGCTGTATGTATGGCGCAAGGCCAACGGGCAGTACGTCAGCATCGTGGCCACGTCCAAGGACGAGCCCGACGAGAAAGGCCTGCACAATTGAGCATGCATGGTGCGCATGCCTGCCATATTTGTGCTACATTGAACCCATGAAGATTTTTGCCCTATCCCTGCTACTGGTTGACGTCCAACGGGCGGGGTAAGTAGCGCGCGCAAAAACCTTGATACATAAGCCCGTTTGCACTCGCAACGGGCTTTTTTCGTGGTCATTGTGGCGGGTTCAGGCGGCTCTTCCACTTTCTTCTATTTAGCAGAGGATTACCATGACCGACAAGCTGATCATTTTCGATACCACATTGCGTGATGGCGAACAGTCGCCGGGCGCGTCCATGACGCGTGACGAAAAAATCCGCATCGCCCGCCAACTCGAGCGCCTGCGCGTGGACGTGATCGAGGCCGGTTTCGCGGCCAGCTCCAACGGGGACTTCGAGTGCGTACAGGCGATCGGCAATGCCATCAAGGATTCGACCGTGTGCTCGCTGGCACGCGCCAATGACCGCGACATTTCCCGTGCTGCCGAGGCCCTGAAAGGGGCCAATCGCGGCCGCATCCACACCTTCATCGCCACCAGCCCGCTGCACATGGAGAAGAAGCTGCGCATGTCGCCCGAGCAGGTGCTCGAGCAGGCACGCCTGTCGGTGCGCTTCGCCCGCAACCTGCTGGGCGACATCGAGTTCAGCGCGGAGGACGGTTACCGCAGCGAGATCGATTTCTTGGCCCGAGTGTGCGAGGCCGTCATCGACGAAGGCGCGACCACCATCAACATTCCTGACACGGTGGGCTACGCCATTCCCGAGCTGTATGGCAACTTCATCAAGACCCTGCGCACGAAGGTGCCCAACAGCGACAAGGCGATCTGGTCGGTGCACTGCCACGATGACCTGGGCATGTCGGTAGCCAACAGCCTGGCGGGCGTGGCCATTGGCGGGGCGCGCCAAGTGGAATGCACCATCAACGGCCTGGGCGAGCGTGCCGGCAACTGCTCGCTCGAAGAGGTCGTGATGGCGGTCAAGACCCGCAAGGACTACTTTGGCCTGGAAGTGGGCATCGACACCCAGCAGATCGTGGCTGCCAGCCGCCTGGTGAGCCAGATCACCGGCTTCGTGGTGCAGCCCAACAAGGCCGTGGTGGGCGCCAACGCGTTTGCGCATGCCAGCGGCATTCACCAGGACGGCGTGCTCAAGGCGCGCGACACCTACGAAATCATGCGCGCCGAAGACGTGGGCTGGAGCGCCAACAAGATCGTGCTGGGCAAGCTCAGTGGCCGCAATGCCTTCAAGCA
>CAYPRU010000002.1:0-229032 GCA_964413485.1 uncultured Allobrachymonas sp.
GCGCTGGTGGAAAAGCGCGAGATTCCCGGCTATTACCTGAAGATCACCGACTACGCCCAGGAACTGCTGGACCACGTGCAGGTGGGCAATCCCAAGGCCACGCTGGAGGGCTGGCCCGAGCGCGTGCGCCTGATGCAGGAAAACTGGATCGGCAAGAGCGCCGGCGTGCGCTTCGCCTTCACGCACGATATCCGCGATGCGACCGGCACGCTGGTGCAGGATGGCCGCATGTACGTGTTCACCACGCGTGCCGACACCATCATGGGGGTCACCTTCTGCGCCGTGGCGGCAGAGCATCCGCTGGCGCAGCTGGCCGCGCGGCAGAATCACGAGCTGGCCGCCTTCATCGAGAAGTGCAAGCAGGGCGGCACCACCGAAGCCGAACTAGCTTTGAAGGAAAAGGAAGGCATGCCCACCGGTCTCACGGTGACGCATCCGATCACCGACGAGCAGATCCCGGTATGGGTCGGCAACTACGTGCTGATGGGCTACGGTGACGGCGCCGTGATGGGGGTGCCGGCCCACGACGAGCGCGACTTTGCCTTTGCCCTCAAGTACGGCATCTCGATCAAGCAGGTGGTGCTGGTCGAGGACGTGCCGCATTTCGACTTCCGCCATTGGCAGGACTGGTACGCCGACAAGGAGCGCGGCGTGACCATCAACTCGGGGGATTTCTCCGGCATGCCTCACCAGGAGGCGGTGCAGGCGGTGGCTGCCGCGCTGCAGGAAAAGGGCTTGGGCGAACTGAAAACCACCTGGCGCCTGCGCGACTGGGGCATCAGCCGCCAGCGCTACTGGGGAACGCCGATCCCGATCATCCACTGCGACAGCTGCGGCCCGGTGCCGGTGCCCGAAAAAGACCTGCCGGTGGTGCTGCCGCAGGACTGCATTCCCGATGGCAGCGGCAACCCGCTGCACAAGCATGAAGGCTTCCACGCCGGTGTGACCTGCCCCAGCTGCGGCAAGCCGGCGCGGCGCGAAACCGACACCATGGACACCTTCGTGGACAGTTCCTGGTATTTCATGCGCTACACCTGTTCCGGCAACGACCTGCAGATGGTGGACGCCCGCACCAACTACTGGATGCCGATGAACCAATACATCGGCGGTATCGAACACGCGATCCTGCACCTGCTGTACGCGCGCTTCTGGACCAAGGTGATGCGTGATCTGGGCCTGGTGGAGTGCGACGAACCGTTCCAGCGCCTGCTCACGCAGGGCATGGTGCTCAATCACATCTACAGCCGCCGCACCGCCAAGGGCGGCAAGGAATACTTCTGGCCCAGCGACGTCGACAACGTGCTGGACGAAGGCGGCAAGGTTGTCGGTGCCAAGCTCAACAAGGCCGTGCCTAGTGCGGACGGCGAGCTGCCGGTCGGCACGCCGATCGATTACGAGGGCGTGGGCACCATGTCCAAGTCCAAGAACAACGGCGTGGACCCCCAGCTGCTGATCGAGAAGTACGGTGCCGACACGGCCCGCCTGTACACCATGTTCACGGCGCCGCCCGAGGCCACGCTCGAATGGAACGACGCCGCCGTGGAGGGCAGCTTCCGCTTCCTGCGCCGCGTGTGGAACTTTGCCGTCAAGCACGAGGCGGCACTGCGCGCCGGCCTGCAGCTGCAGCATGGCGCCGATGGCAGCCATGCACCAGCCTATGGCCAGGCTGCCAAGCAGCTGCGCTTCGAGATCCACACCACGCTGGGCCAGGCCAATTACGACTACGAGCGCATGCAGTACAACACGGTGGTGTCGGCCGTGATGAAGATACTCAACACGCTGGAAAGTGCCAAGCTGGGCGATGCCGCCGAAGACAGCGCCGCACTGGCCGAGTGCTTCTCGGTGCTGCTGCGCGTGCTGTATCCGGTCTGCCCGCACATGACCGCCCAGCTCTGGACCGATCTGGGGTATGACGTGGCTGCCGGCGCCTTGCTGGATGCGGCCTGGCCCGAAGTGGACCCGACGGCTCTGGTGCAGGACGAGGTCGAGCTGATGCTGCAGGTCAATGGCAAGCTGCGCGGCAGCATCCGCGTGCCGGCTGCTGCCGACAAGGGGCAGATCGAGCAGATTGCCGTGGCCAGCGAGGATTTCCTCAAGTTCGCCAACGGCGCCAGTCCGAAGAAGATCATCGTGGTGCCCAAGCGCCTGGTCAATATCGTGGTGTAAGGAGAGACCATGCTACGCAGGCAAATGTTGGGCACGGGGCTTGCCGCCATGGCGGGCCTGCTGGTGACGGGATGCGGTTTCCGGCTGCGCGGGCAGGTGGAGCTGCCGTTCCGCAGCATCTATGTGCAGGGTCCGGATTCGGCCCTGCTGCAGATGCTGCGCCGCTCCATTTCGGGACAGACCCAGCTGGCGGCCACCGCGACGCAGGCCGAGGCGGTGCTGAATCTGCTGTCCGAGCGGCAGGAACAGGTGTCGGTGGTGGTGACCGGCAGCGGCCAGGTGCGCGACGTACAACTGCGCGAGCATGTGGAGTTTTCGCTTACCGGCGCCAATGGCCAGCCGCTGGTCGAGAAAACCGCCCTGCGCGTGGTGCGCGACGTGAGCTACAACGAAAGCGAGGCGCTGTCCAAGCAGGCCGAGTTTGACCTGATGTACCGCGACATGCGCAACGACGTCGTGCAGCAGATCTTGCGCCGCGTCGCCGCTGTCCGTCCGGCTGCGGCCAAATAAGCCATGCAGTTGCGGGCAGACCAACTGGCAGCGCACTTGCAGCAGGGCCTGCGTTCGCTGTACGTGGTGCATGGCAGCGAGCCGCTGCTGGTGCAGGAAACCGTGGACAGGATTCGTGCCAAGGCGCGCACGCAGGGCTATACCGAGCGCAGCTCGCACACGGCCAGTGGTACCGGCTTTGACTGGGGCGGCGTGCTGGCATCGATCCAGTCGCTGAGCCTGTTCGCCGAGCGCCAGATCGTGGAGGTGCACATCCCCGGCGGCAAGCCCGGCAAGGAAGGCAGCACCGCCTTGCAGCAGGTGGCCGAAGCCACGGTGGGCAATGACAGCACGCTGGTGATCGTGACGCTGCCACGGCTGGACAAGGCCGGCAAGACCAGCGGCTGGTTCGTGGCGCTCGAAAACCACGGCATCACCATCCAGATCGAGGGGGTGGAGCGTCAGGCCTTGCCGCGCTGGATCGCTGAACGCCTGCGCCTGCAGGGGCAGCATGTGGCAGCCGGCGCCGAGGGTGAGCAGGCGCTGCGTTTCTTTGCGGACCGCGTCGAGGGCAACCTGCTGGCAGCGCACCAGGAAATCCAGAAGCTGGGGCTGCTGTATCCGCATGGCGAGTTGAGTGGACACCAGATCGAGGCGGCGGTGCTGAACGTGGCGCGCTACGATGTCTTCAAGTTAAGCGAAGCGGTGCTGGCCGGTCAGGCCGAGCGCACGCAGCGCATGCTGGACGGTTTGCGTGCCGAGGGCGAAAGCGAGGTACTGGTGCACTACACGCTGGCGGAGGATATCCGCGCGCTTAAGCGGGTGCGCGATGCCTTGGACCGGGGCACGCCGCTGCCGATGGCCTTGCGCGAACAGCGCATCTGGGGCATGCGCGAGCGCCTGTTCGAGCGTGTGGCGCCGCGTCTGACGGCCACGGCGCTGAATGGTCTGCTGCACGCCGCGCACGTGGTCGATGGCATCGTCAAGGGCATCAAGGTGCCCGACTGGCCGGCCGACAACTGGCTGGCGCTGCACCGGCTGGCGCTGCAATTGTGCAAAATGGCGGCTTTGCCGCCGCGGCGCTGAGCGCTGGCAGACTGCGATGGGCGGGCTGCCCAGGTGGCACAGGCTACCCTAGGTGGTCCCAAAAGCTCAGTCAGCCCAGGGAAGCCAAGGAGCTAGGCAGTTCGAGGCGGTCCACGACAGTTCCCGGTGGCCAAAGGCTACTCAGGATGCGCCCGGAAGGGAGAGCATCGATACGGACGCCCGGGCAAAGAGGATTGGTTTTTCCTCTTGAGCAGCAGGTGCAAGCACTGGCCGTCCATTTCGGTTAACCTTAAAGATTGATAACAAATACGGATCAACAGCAGGAATCCACCATGAGCGACATCGACGTTAACCAGTGCATTCAGGAGATGGGCGAGCGCGCCCGCGCTGCGTCCGCCCTGATGGCGCGCGCCAGCGCGGCCAGCAAGAACAAGGCCCTGCGTGAGCTGGCCCGGCTGCTGGGGCAAGCGGGCGAGGAGCTGGCCTCAGCCAACGCGCAGGACATTGCGCGCGCCGAAGCGGCTGGACTGGCAGCCCCGATGGTGGATCGCCTGCGCCTGACTCCCAAAGTGGTGGCCACGCTGCAGGAAGGCTGCCTGCAGCTGGCTGCCATGCCGGATGTGATCGGCACCGTCAGCGGCATGCAGGAGCAGCCCAGCGGCATCCGTGTGGGACAGATGCGCGTGCCCATTGGCGTGTTCGGCATGATTTTCGAAAGCCGTCCGAACGTGACGGTCGAGGCGGCCAGCCTGAGCATCAAGAGCGGCAATGCCTGCATTCTGCGCGGGGGCAGCGAGGCGATCGACTCCAACAAGGCGCTGGCGGCCATTGTGCGCCAGGCGTTGGCGGCGGCCGGCTTGCCGGAGGATGGCGTGCAGATGGTGCCCACTACCGACCGTGCTGCCGTTGGCCGTCTGATTGCCATGCCCGAGTATGTGGATGTGATCATTCCGCGTGGCGGCAAGAGCCTGATCCAGCGCATCAGTGCCGAAGCCAAGGTGCCGGTGATCAAGCATCTGGACGGCAATTGCCATACCTACGTGGATGACGGCGCCGATCTGGACATGGCGGTGACCGTGGTCGACAACGCCAAGACGCAGAAGTACAGTCCCTGCAATGCGACCGAAAGCCTGCTAGTGGCACAATCGGTAGCGGCTGAGTTTTTGCCGCGCATCGGCAAGGTGTTTCGTGCCAAGGGCGTGGAAATGCGCTGTGATGCTGCCGCCAAGGCCATTCTGGCCGCCCATGCCGATACAAGCGACGCGCAGCTGATCGATGCCACCGAAGAGGACTGGTACACGGAGTACCTGGCGCCGGTCATCAGCATCAAGGTGGTGCAGGGGCTGGAGGAGGCGATTGCGCACATCAACCATTACTCCTCGCACCATACCGAGGCGATCCTGACCACCCACCACATACATGCCCAGCGTTTCTTGCGCGAGGTGGACAGCGCCAGTGTGATGGTCAATGCCAGCACCCGTTTTGCCGATGGTTTCGAATATGGACTGGGCGCCGAAATCGGCATCAGCACCGACAAGTTCCATGCCCGCGGCCCGGTGGGTATCGAGGGGCTGACTTCGCTCAAGTACGTGGTGCTGGGGCAGGGTGAGGTGCGGCAGTAAGCCTTAGTCCAGGTCGTCGTGGAGGCCTTGCAGCACATGGCGGATGGTGTCCATGCCAAAGCCGCGGCTGGCCAGGAAGCGCATTTGCCTGGCCCGTTCTGCCGGGGAGGCCGGCGGCTGGCCGAATTTCTTGTTCCAGACGGCGTGGGCCCGCTCGAGTTCGCTGCCGCGCAAGTCAGCGAGGGCGGCAGCGATCACCGTATCTTCCAGGCCCTTGCGGCGCAGCTCTTGTGCAATACGGCTGGCGCCGAGCCGGCCGGCGCGACGGTGCACCAGGGACTGTGCGGCACGGCGGTCCGACAGCCAGCCTTTTTGCTCCATCTCGTCGAGCACGGCGTGGATGGCCTGCTGCGGATCGGGAGGTGCGTCGTTGCCGAAGCTTTCGTCCGGCAGGTCGGAGCTGGCGACATTATCTTCGGACCAGCGTAGTCTGGAGGAAGTGGCCGGTGGCAGGTCCACGTTGTCGGGGCTGAATGCGTGGCCGTCCTTTGCTGCACTGCGGCGGGCCGCTGGCCTGGCTTCGGCGCGCGCCTGCTGCTGGTGCAGCCAGGCGCGCAAGCGGCGCTCCATCTCGGCGCGCGAATAGTCGCGCGTAGCCAGCAACTGCAGGGCCTTGCCCTTGAGTGAGATCGGAGCGGGCATGCGTGGCATGGTACCGATCAGGCCTTTTTTCCGTCCGTAGTGTCGGCAGCAGCGGCGGCAGGCGCAGGCGCCGCAGGTGCGATGGCAGGCAGCTCGACCACGCCCAGGTGGGCGCGCACCCGGTTTTCGATTTCGCGTGCCAGATCCGGGTTTTCTTTCAGGAATTCACGTGTGTTGTCGCGGCCCTGGCCGATTTTCTCACCTTTGTAGGAGTACCAGGCGCCGGCCTTGTCGACGATGTGTGCTTCCACGCCCATGTCGATGATTTCACCTTCGCGGCTGATGCCGGTACCGTACAGGATGTCGAAGTGGGCATCCTTGAACGGGGGCGCCACCTTGTTCTTGACCACCTTGACCTTGGTTTCGCTGCCGATGACTTCGTCGGCTTTCTTGATGGTGCCGACGCGGCGGATGTCGAGGCGCACGCTGGAGTAGAACTTGAGCGCATTGCCGCCGGTGGTGGTTTCGGGTGAGCCGAACATGACACCGATCTTCATGCGGATCTGGTTGATGAAGATGACCATGCAGTTGGTCTTCTTGATGGTGGCGGTGAGCTTGCGCAGCGCCTGGCTCATCAGGCGCGCCTGCAGGCCGGGCAGCTGGTCGCCCATGTCGCCTTCGATTTCGGCCTTGGGTGTGAGGGCGGCCACCGAGTCGATCACGATCAGGTCGACGGCGCCGCTGCGCACCAGGCTGTCCACGATCTCGAGGGCCTGCTCACCGGTATCGGGCTGGCTGATGAGCAGGTCGTGCAGCTTTACGCCGAGCTTTTGTGCATATTGCACATCCAGCGCGTGTTCGGCATCGACGAAGGCGCAGGTGCCGCCGGTTTTTTGCATTTCGGCAATGACCTGCAGCGTGAGCGTAGTCTTGCCGGAGGATTCCGGGCCGTAGATCTCGATGACGCGGCCGCGCGGCAGGCCGCCTACGCCCAGCGCCACGTCCAGCCCGAGCGAGCCGGTGCTGACGGTCTGGATGTCCTGCACGGCTTCCCCTTCGCCCAGGCGCATGATGGTGCCCTTGCCGAACTGCTTTTCGATTTGCGCCAGTGCTGCCTGCAGCGCCTTGGCCTTTTCTGCCTGGTCGATGGTAGCCATGAAAATCTCCTGAAAGTAGATTTAAGTAGTATATGATAAAACATACAGCATGTATGTATGAGCAGGAGTATAGAGCAAGATAAAATTGAAAAACCAATAAATAAGGTAAGGTTGAATGACTAAATATCCCGAGCTGCCGCGCTATACCACCGGGGACTGGCGCTCCAGCCATCTTGGCCGGCGTCTGGGTGAAGCCTTGCGGCAGTTCGATGCCCGCGTACTTGCATTGATGGCGCACGATCCCGAAGTGCCGCTGGCACTGTCCAACCTGGCAGAGCGGCAGCAGATCAGCGCGGCGCACATCCACATCACGCGCCATCTGTCGCTGCAGGGCAACCGATTGACCGAGCTGGCCACAGCAGCGGGCATGCGCAAGCAGGCGATGGCAGCGCTCGTGGATCAGTGCGAAGCCTGGGGCATCGTGCAGCGTCTGCCGGATGAGAGGGATGCGCGTGCACGTCGCATCGTGTTCACCACGCTTGGTCTGGCATGGCTGGGCGGCTTCGAGCGCGCCGTGGCCCGGGCCGAGGCCGAATTCCGCGAGGCGGTGGGCGAGGAGGTTGCCACCGTCATCACGCTGGGGCTGGAGGTGTATACCTCGCGTTAAGACAGTACGCAAGCGGTCCAGGCAGCTATTGCGTGCAGTGCATAGCGCGCGCGGCGGCTGCACGCTGGCTGCTACTGCCCCCGCTTCGGGCAGGGGGCTTGCCGCTGTCAGCGCGGTTTGCCCAGGCCGGTCGGACGGGGCGGTGGCGCCGCTGTCCCCAGGCTGGCGGCCGATGCGGGCGGAACCGGCACGGGCTGCGTTGGCGCCGAAGCAGCCACTACCGAGGCCGGTGTTGCCGCAGACGCTGCGGCCCGCGGCACAAACAGGGTGTTGAGCGCTGCAGCAGCGGGCGACAGCGTGTAAGAGCGTGCAGGCGCGGCGCTGGCCGCAGCAGCACTGGCTGTATTGGCCGTACTGGCCGCATCAACGCGTACCGCCGCTGGTGCGGGTGCATTGTGTACCGGCACCAGCACAGAGGTACCTTCGGGCGGCCAAGGCATGCTGGCCACTGGCAGCGGCACGCCGATCGGGCGGCCGCTGCGTCCTACCTGGGTCGCGGCAATATCGGCAGCATTGGGATATTGGCCCAGCAGCCAGTAGTCGAGCACGCGGCGCGCAATCGGGGCGGCGGCGGCGGCACCAAAGCCGGCATTTTCGACAATCAGCGCCACGGCAATGGTAGGCTTGTCGGCCGGTGCAAATGCCACATACAGAGAATGGTCGCGCTTGTATTCCGACAGCGCTGCCGCGTTGTAGCGTTCATGCTGGCCGACGGTGACTGCCTGGGCGGTACCGGTCTTGCCTCCGCTGAGGTAGGCTGCGCCGGCAAATACGCCGGCTCCAGTGCCTTCCTGCGTCACTCCCACCATGGCATTGCGGACCAGCTGCACATGCTCGGGCTTGAAGCCCAGCTGGACAGCCGGCTCGCGGGCCGGCGCCTGCAACTGGTGTGTCACAGGATTCTGCAGGGACTGCACCACGCGCGGCTGTATACTGTTGCCGCCATTGACCAGGGTGGCCAGCGCGTGTGCCACTTGCAGCATGGTGAAGTTGTTGTAGCCCTGGCCGATGCCGAGCGAAATGGTTTCACCCGGCAGCCAGCGCTGTTGGGCGGCGCGCTTGTAGGTTCTGCGCTTCCAGTCGGGGCTGGGCAGCACGCCGCGCACCTCGCCGCGCAGGTCGATGCCGGTCTGCTGGCCAAAGCCCAGCGGCTTCATGAAATCGTGGATCGCCTGCACCCCCATCTCGTGCGCCAGCGAGTAGAAATACACGTTGCTGGAATGGATAATGCTGCGGCGCATGTCCACCGGCCCCAGCGCGTGCCCGCTGCGGAAGCGGTGATTGCCATACATCCAGAAGCCGGGGTCGTTGATTACGGTGCTGGGCGAGCGGGCACCGGTTTCCAGCGCGGCCAGCGCCATGAAGGGCTTGTAGGTCGAGCCGGGCGGGTAAGTGCCGCGCAACGCGCGGTTGAGCAGCGGCTTGTCGAGCGATTCGTTCAGCGCGCGCCAGCTTTCCTGGTCAATGCCGTCGACGAACAGGTTGGGATCGAACGTGGGCTTGCTGACGAAAGCCAGTATCTGGCCGTCACGCGGGTCGATGGCCACCAGGGCGCCTCGGCGCTTGCCGTACAGGTCCTCGACCATTTTCTGCAGCTTGATGTCGATCGACAGGGTCACGCTCTGGCCAGGAACGGGCGGGCTGCTGGCAAGCCGGCGCACCACGAAGCCGCTGGCCGTGGTTTCCATCTGCTCGCGCCCGGAAATGCCATGCAGTTCGCGCTCGTAGCTTTGCTCCACGCCCAGCTTGCCGATGTGCTCGGTGCCCTTGTAGTTGTCAGCCTCTTCGCTGTCCTGCAGCGTCTCGCGCTCGTCTTGGTTGATGCGCCCGATGTAGCCGATCAGGTGGCTGCCGAGTTCGCCGTAGGGGTAGTAACGGAACAGGCGGGCATTGACCTCCACGCCGGGGAAGCGGTAGCGCTCCACGGCAAAGCGCGCCACTTCTTCGTCGCTGAGACGATAGCGCAGCGGAACGGCCTCGAAACTGCGGCTGTCCTGGCGCAAGCGCTTGAAGCGGCGACGGTCACCGTCGCTGATCGGGATGATTTCGTTGAGGGCATTGATGGCGGCCTCGACATCCGGCACCTTGTCGGGTGTGAGCTCTAGCGTATAGGCCGAATAGTTGGTGGCCAACACGATGCCGTTGCGGTCGTGGATTTCGCCGCGGCTGGGCACGATGGGCATCAGTGCGGTACGGTTGTTTTCGGCCTGCGCGATGTAACTGTCGTGGCGCACGATCTGCAGCACGCTCCAGCGCCAGATCAGCAGGCCAAAGCAGACCAGCACCAGCGTGCCCATGGCGATCAGCCGATAGCTGAACTGCCGCTGCTGCACTTCGGCATTGCGGATATCCTTGGCAAACGGAAGCTTGTAGCTCATGGCGCGGCCCTGCACTTACAGCGGGCGCGTCAGGTCGCGGTCGGGGGCGCGGCGCTGGGGCGCCAGCAGCAACAGGCTCAGCAGCGGCCACAAGGCGGCCTCGATCAGCGGACCCAGCAGCAGCTGCCAGCCGGGCCACTGGCCGTTGCTGATCAGGCGCAGCGTCCAGATCACGCCGTGCACCACCAGCAAGGCCCCCAGCACCTGCGGCGCCTGCATGGCAGCTGAAAACCACAGCATGCGGTTGCGTGCCATCAGCACGATGCCGGCGCCCAGGCTGTAGCCCAGCGCATGGATGCCCAGCAACGTGGTGTGGTGCACGTCCATGACCAGGCCTGCCAGGAACATGCTGCCAACCCCCACGTACGCAGGCTGATGCAGGCACCAGAACAGCAGCGTCAGCAGCAACAGGTCGGGCATCCAGGGCAGGTGGCCGAGCGGAATCAGGTCGAGCATCAGCGCCACGACCAGGCTGCCGATGATGAACCAGGGATTGACAGGCAATAACAGACGTTGGCCCTTGACCAGCATCAGGGTTGTCCTCCGGATTGGGCAGGACGCGGCTTGGCATTGCGGTTGCGCGTCGCCGCGCTGCCGGCAGCAGCCGGAGCCGTCGCTGCAACCGCCTCGTTCTGCGGGATTTTCTGCGGATCGAGCACCAGCACATGGCCGAGCGACAGCGGATATGCGGCCGGGATCGCCTGCACGCGGGTGAATGCGGAATTGTTGCTGTGGCTGACCAGCGAGACGGTGCCGACCGGCAGGCCGGCCGGGTACACGCCGCCGGTGCCGCTGGTGGTCAGGACATCGCCCACCCTAAAATCGGCATTGGCCACCGTGAAGCGCACTTCCAGCGCGCCGGGTTGCGGCGACTGGCGGTCGCCATACACCAGGCCGCGCTCGCCGGTACGGCTATTGACGATGGGCGTGGCCTGATCCGGATTGTCGATCAATGTGACTTCGCTGCTGAGCGGGAATACCCGCACCACCTGCCCGAGCAGGCCGGCGCCATCCAGCACCGGCGCGCCCAGCTGCACCCCTTGCGAGCTGCCCTTGTTGACGACCACGCGACGCGTGAAGGGATCGGGGGCCACATACACCACTTCTGCCGCACGCGCCTGGATCGGCAGCGCCTGCTGCAGCTTGAGCAGCTGGCGCAGGGCCTGGTTTTCGCGCATGAGCAGATCGGCGCGCTGCGCCTTGAGGGCCTGCTGTGCCAGCAGTGTGGCGGCCTGCTCCTTGGTCTGCTTGGCAGTTTCCACCGTGGTGACGTAGTCCCCCAGCAGGTTGACGGTGCGCACCGGTTGTGCGCTGAGCCATTGCAGCGGCGAAAGCACGGTGGCCACCACGGCGCGCACGGCGTTGCCGATCTGGAAGCGTGCGTCGGTCACCATCAGGAACACGGCCACCACGGTGGCCAGCACCATCCGTACCAGTGGCGTGGGGCCGCGGTGGAACAGTCGGGGTGTGGTGCGTTGGATCGTATCCAGCGGCATGGTCGGGGAACGCGCGGACCCTTAGTCGTTGGTGAAGATGCTGCCCAGTCGGTCCATGCGCTCGAGGGCGATGCCGCAGCCGCGCACCACGCAGGTGAGTGGATCTTCTGCCACCAGCACCGGCAGGCCGGTTTCTTCGGCCAGCAGGCGGTCCAGGTCGCGCAGCAGGGCGCCGCCGCCGGTGAGCATCATGCCGCGTTCGGCAATGTCGGCGCCCAGTTCGGGCGGAGTTTGCTCGAGTGCGGTCTTGACGGCGCTGACGATCTGGTTGAGCGGGTCGCTGAGCGCTTCCAGGATTTCGTTGCTGCTGATGGTGAAGGAACGCGGCACGCCTTCGCTCAGGTTGCGGCCCTTGACCTCCATTTCCTTGACTTCGGAGCCGGGGAAGGCCGAGCCGATGCCCTTTTTGATGGCCTCGGCGGTCTGTTCGCCGATCAGCATGCCGTAGTTGCGGCGGATGTAGTTGATGATGGCATCGTCGAAACGGTCGCCGCCGACGCGTACGCTGCCCTTGTACACCATGCCGCCCAGCGAGATGACGCCGACTTCGGTGGTGCCGCCGCCGATGTCGACCACCATGGAGCCGCTGGCTTCGGAGACCGGCAGGCCGGCGCCGATGGCAGCTGCCATCGGCTCTTCGATCAGGAACACGTCGCTGGCGCCGGCGCCCAGGGCGGCGTCACGGATGGCGCGCTTTTCGACCTGGGTGGAGCCGCAGGGCACGCAGATGATGATGCGCGGGCTGGGCTTGAGCAGCGAGCGCGGATGTACCATCTTGATGAACTGCTTGATCATCTGCTCGGTGACCACGAAGTCGGCGATCACCCCGTCTTTCATGGGGCGGATGGCTTCGATGTTGCCGGGGACCTTGCCCAGCATTGCCTTGGCTTCCTTGCCGACGGCCTGGATGACCTTGCGGCCGCTGGGCCCGCCTTCGTGGCGGATTGCCACCACCGAGGGCTCGTCCAGGACGATGCCCTTGTCTCGGGTGCAGATCAGGGTGTTGGCAGTACCCAGGTCAATGGCCAGATCGGTGGAGAAGTACCGGCGGAAACCAGCAAACATGATGGAGTGTTCCTTCTGCCCGGCAGTGCAGTGCGTTGCCGCCGCGGCGTGTGCAAAAATTCGGCGTGTGAAGACCCTGTGTGACAGGCGTGTGACTCGTGTTACATAACGCGAAACGCACGAGAGGCAGAGACCGTTTTCGGTCCTGCCTCTGGAAAACACGGATAATACCGCATTACCGCCCATGCCGGTAGTCATGACGCGAAATTTGGCTGATGGCGCGGACTTGCGCAGTGCTGCAGTGCAACACGACCGCCCCTGCGCGCCTGAGCCCCGAAACCCACTGGATGGATTGCATGTCGCTGACCCCTGAAAACGTTGCCACCATTGCCCGGCTGTCACGCCTGGCGCTGACCCCCGAACAGGCGGACCTGGCAGGCCGCCACCTGAACCGCTTTTTCGATACCGTCGTTGCCTCGATGCAGCAGGTGGACACCACCGGCCTGCAGCCGCTGGCGCACCCCACCGACGTGATGCAGGAAATGGCGCTGCGCCTGCGCGACGACGTGGCCAGCGAGCCCGATCGGCGCGACCTGAACCAGCAAAGCGCGCCCGCCGTCGAAGACGGCCTGTTCCTGGTACCCAAGGTGATCGAATAATGAGTGCTTTTCATACCTACACCGTGGCCGGCCTGAGCCGGCTGCTGGCCGAACGCAAGGCCAGCGCCACTGAGCTGGCGCAGTACTTCCTGGCGCGCAGCCAGGCCCGTCCGGAACTGGGAGCCTACCTGAGCATCGATGCCGATGCCACGCTGGCGCAGGCCCAGCAGGCGGATGCACGCATCGCTGCCGGATCGGCCACCGCGCTGACCGGCGTGCCGATCGCGCACAAGGACATCTTCGTTACGCGCGACTGGCCGACCACGGCCGCCAGCAAGATGCTGGAAAACTACCGCAGCCCCTTCGATGCCACCGTGGTGGCGCGTATGGGCTTCGGCAACCGCGACCAGGGCGGTCAGGACGAGGGCGCCGGCATGGTCACGCTGGGCAAGCTCAATTGCGACGAATTCGCCATGGGCAGCGGCAACGAAAACTCGGCCTACGCCAAGGTGCTCAATCCCTGGGATACCAGCCGGATTCCGGGCGGCTCCAGCGGCGGCAGCTCGGCCGCGCTTGCGGCACGCCTGGCGCCGGCTGCCACCGGCACCGACACCGGCGGCTCGATCCGCCAGCCGGCGGCGTTCTGCGGCATCACCGGCATCAAGCCCACCTACGGCCGCGCCAGCCGCTACGGCATGATCGCCTTTGCCAGCAGCCTGGACCAGGCCGGCCCGATGGCGCACACCGCTGAAGATTGCGCGTTGCTGCTGTCCAGCATGTGTGGCGTGGACGCCGACCGTGATTCCACCTCGCTCGATTTGCCCCCCGAAAACTTTGCAGCGCAGCTGGGCAACAGCCTGCAGGGCCTGCGCATCGGCGTACCACGCGAGTTCTTCGGCGAGGGCCTGAGCGCCGATGTGCGCGCCGCGCTGGAAGCGGCGCTGCAGCAATACCAGAAGCTGGGCGCCACGCTGGTCGATATCAGCCTGCCCACGGCGCCGGCAGCGATTCCGGTGTACTACATCATTGCGCCGGCCGAGGCCAGCAGCAACCTGAGCCGCTTCGATGGCGTCAAGTTCGGCCACCGTGCCGCGCAGTACGTTGATCTGACCGACATGTACGAAAAAACCCGCGCCGAAGGCTTTGGCGACGAGGTCAAGCGCCGCATCCTGACCGGCACCTATGTGCTCAGCCATGGCTACTACGACGCCTACTATCTCAAAGCGCAGCAGATCCGTCGCCTGATCGCCAACGAATTCCAGCAGGCCTTCCAGCAGTGCGACCTGATCGCCGGACCGGTAGCGCCCAGCGTGGCCTGGAAGATCGGAGCCGAAAAGGATTTGCTGGCCGATTATCTGGCCGACATCTACACGCTGCCGGCTTCGCTGGCCGGCCTGCCCGGCATGAGCCATCCGGCCGGCTTTGGTGAAGGTGGCATGCCGGTAGGCCTGCAGCTGATCGGCAATTACCTGCAGGAAAGCCGCCTGCTCAATGCCGCCCACCAGTTCCAGCTGGCCACCGACTGGCACACGCGCACGCCCGCAGGAGTTTGACACCCATGAGTACCGCCAAGAAATCCCTGCTAGTGCAGGGCTACGAAGTCGTGATCGGCTTTGAAACCCACACCCAGCTCACCACGCACAGCAAGATCTTCAGCCGCGCCAGCACCGCCTTTGGCGCCGCGCCCAACACCCAGGCCTGCGCCGTGGACATGGCGCTGCCCGGCACACTGCCAGTGATGAACCGCGCCGCGGTGGAGCGCGCCATCCGCTTCGGCCTGGCCGTGGGCTCGCACATTGCCTCGCGCAGCATCTTCGCGCGCAAGAACTACTTCTACCCCGACCTGCCCAAGGGCTACCAGATCAGCCAGTTCGAGATTCCGGTGGTGCAGGGCGGCGAGGTCAGCTTCTATGTGGGCGACGAGCAGAAAACCGTGCGCCTGGTGCGTGCCCACCTGGAAGAAGACGCCGGCAAGTCGCTGCACGAAGCCTTCCATGGCATGAGTGGCATCGACCTGAACCGCGCCGGCACGCCGCTGCTCGAAATCGTGACCGAGCCGGACATGCGCAGCAGCGAAGAAGCCGTGGCCTATGCCAGGGAACTGCACAAGATCGTGACCTGGATCGGCATCTGCGACGGCAACATGCAGGAAGGCTCGTTCCGCTGCGATGCCAACGTGAGCGTGCGCAAGCCGGGCGCGCCGCTGGGTACGCGCCGCGAAATCAAGAACCTGAACAGCTTCCGCTTCATGCAGCAGGCGATCGATTACGAGATCCGCTGGCAGATCGAGCAGATCGAGGACGGCCATGCCATCCAGCAGGCCACCGTGCTGTTCAACCCCGATACCGGCGAAACGCGCGCCATGCGCACCAAGGAAGACAGCGCCGATTACCGCTACTTCCCCGATCCCGACCTGCCGCCGCTGGTGATTGCGCCCGAATGGGTGGCCCGGGTGCAGGGCGAGCTGCCCGAACTGCCGCGCCAGATGGCCGAGCGCTTCGTGGCCGACTACGGCCTGCCCGAGTACGACGCCAGCCAGCTCACGCTCAGCCGCGCTGTGGCCACCTTCTTCGAGGACACGGCACGCGCCAGTGGCCAGCCCAAACTGAGCAGCAACTGGGTGATGGGCGAACTGTCGCGCCGCCTGAATGCCGACGAGAAGGATGTCACGCAAAGCCCGGTCAGCAGCGCGCAGCTGGCGGCGCTGATCAGCCGCATCCAGGACGGCACCATCAGCAACAATGCGGCACGCCAGGTGTTCGATGCCTTGTGGACCGGCGAAGCCACCGAAGTGGACACCGTGATCGAGGCCAAGGGCCTGAAGCAGATGAATGACACCGGCGCGCTGGAAAAGATCATCGACGAGGTGATCACCGCCAACCCGGCCAATGTCGAGCAGTACAAGGCCGGCAAGGACAAGGCCTTCAACGCGCTGGTCGGCCAGGTGATGAAGGCCAGCAAGGGCAAGGCCAACCCGGCTCAGGTCAACCAGCTGCTCAAGCAGCAGCTGGGCTGAGCACGCGGCCTGTCTGACACGAGAAAACCTGCCGCGCGCATGCCGGCTGGTCATGGGATGGTCCCCCATCCCTGTTGGCTTGGAACACCCCGGTGACGCAAGTTGCCGGGGTGCTCTTGTATGAGGCCAGTGCAGGCCTCAGCGCGTGTAGGCCGCTTCGCCGTGGCTGGTAATGTCCAGGCCCTGGCGTTCGTCGTCTTCCGGCACACGCAGGCCAATGACCATGTCCACGATCTTGTAGGCCACGATCGAAACCACGCCTGACCACAGCACGGTGATGAGCACGCCTTCGGTCTGGACCCACAGCTGGTGCAGCAGGTGGTAGTCAGCCGCGCCGGTGCCGCCCAGCGCCGGGGCACTGAACACGCCAGTCAGCAGGGCGCCCAGGATGCCGCCAACGCCATGCACGCCGAAGGCATCAAAGGCATCATCCACCTTGAGCAGGCGCTTGAGGCCGGTCACGCCCCACAGGCAGGACGGGCCGGCCAGCAGGCCCATCACGATGGCGCCCATCGGACCGACCGTGCCGGCAGCCGGCGTGATCACTACCAGACCGGCTATGGCGCCGGAAGCAGCGCCCAGCATGGACGGCTTGTGCCGGAGCAGGCCTTCGGTGGCGATCCAGGCCAGGGCGGCGGCAGATCCGGCAAACAGCGTGTTGACAAAGGCCAGGGCGGCGGTGCCATTGGCTTCCAGTGCCGAGCCGGCATTGAAGCCGAACCAGCCCACCCACAGCAAGGCCGCGCCGACCATGGTCAGCGTCAGGCTGTGTGGCATCAGTGCTTCGCGGCCATGGCCGATGCGCTTGCCCACCATGTAGGCACCGACCAGGCCGGCAATACCAGCGTTGATGTGCACCACCGTGCCCCCGGCAAAATCGAGCGCACCGGCCTTGAGCAGGAAGCCTTCGCTGGCCCACACCATGTGCGCCACCGGCAGGTAGCTGAAAGTGAACCACAGCACCACGAAGGCCAGCACGGCTGCAAAGCGGGTGCGTTCGGCAAAGGCCCCGACGATGATGCCGCAGCCGATGGCGGCAAAGGTGCACTGGAACGCCAGGTAGGCATATTCGGGGATCTTGGCATCCGGGCTGAAGGTATCGGCCAGGCTGTGGATGTTCACACCCGACAGAAAGACCTTGGACAGGTCGCCGATGATGTGGCCGCCGCCGCTGAAGGCCAGGCTGTAGCCGTACAGGGCCCACAGGATGGAGACCAGCGCAAATACCACGAACACCTGGATCAGCACCGACAGCATGTTCTTGGCGCGGGCCAGGCCGCCATAGAACAGGGCCAGCCCGGGAATGCTCATCATCGCCACCAGCAGGGTGGAGGTGAGCAGCCAGGCCACATCCCCCTTGTCGACGGTGGCGTGCACGGCGGACGCAGCGGGCGCTGCCGCAGCGACGTCCTGGGCCCAGGCGCCGCCGGCCAGCGACGCCAGCCCAAGGCCGGCAAGCAGGATAAGGACAGATTTCTTCAGCATGATGGGTCTCCCTGGTCAATCACAGTGCCACGTTGCCGGTTTCGCCGGTGCGGATGCGGATGACCTGCTCCAGGCTGGTCACGAAAATTTTGCCGTCGCCGATCTTGCCGGTGCGGGCGGCCTCCTCGATGGCTTCCAGCACCTGTTCCACCAGGCCGTCCTCGACGGCGGTTTCCAGCTTGATCTTCGGCAGGAAATCCACGACGTATTCGGCGCCGCGGTACAACTCGGTGTGGCCCTTCTGGCGGCCAAAGCCCTTCACTTCGGTCACGGTAATGCCCTGTACGCCCAGACTGGAGAGCGCCTCGCGCACGTCGTCGAGCTTGAAGGGTTTGATGATGGCGGTGATCAGTTTCATGCTGCGGTCCTTGTCGATGCGGGGTAGGGTCAGAAGCTGTGCCTGGCGTCCATGATGCCTGCGGTGATGGCACTATGTGACGAACATGGCGCCCCTTCTGCTTGTTTTCACATGTTTCAAAGCAAAAAGAATGCCAGCATACAAATGCCGGTAGTCATACGGAAGCAATGGTGACGTGGCATCATGCCTTGCACCAATATGGTGCAATTGTGGGGCTTGTGCACGGCGGCTGCACCGCGTGTGTCGGCGGGTCAATACCGTTTGACACAGTCTGTCACAATGCACGTTTGATTCGCGTCATTTCGCGAGGACGGCCTGTTTATGTCCTGGAACAATTTTTTTGTGCCACGCCAATGGTGGCGTGATATGTCCCTGCCCGCGATGACCGCGGGCTTTGTCGCTGCGCTCGTGGCCATGAGCAGCTCGGCCGCCATCATCTTTGCCGCGGCGCGCGCATTCGGCGCCGGCGACAGCGTGGTTGCATCCTGGATCTGGGCCGTGTGCGTGGGCAGTGGCCTGGCCAGTCTGGTTCCCTCGCTGGTGCTGCGCAAGCCGGTGATGATCGCCTGGTCCACGCCGGGGGCGGTGGTGCTGGCCACGGCAGCGGCGGATGGGGATTTCCATATGAGCCAGGCCGTGGGGGCCTTCATGGTCTGCTCGCTGCTGATCACATGGGCCGGCGTCAGTGGCTGGTTTGAACGCATCATGCACCGCATTCCCATGTCGGTGGCAGCAGCCCTGCTGGCTGGCGTGCTGGCGCGGTTTGCGTTGCAGGCGTTCAGCGCAGCGGGCACCATGCCGGTTTTGGTGGTAAGCATGCTGCTGGTGTATCTGCTGTGCAAGCGCCTGCTGCCGCGCTACGCGGTGGTGGCCACCTTGCTGGCAGGGGTCGCCTATGCCGGCGCGTATGGCCTGTTCGACTGGTCGGCGCTGCGCCTGGACGTGGCGGTACCAGTATTTACCTTTCCCAGTTTCAGCCTGATGGCCATCGTCAGCCTGGCATTGCCGCTGTTCATCGTGACGATGGCCTCGCAAAACGTGCCCGGGGTGGTGGCGGCCAAGGCGGCCGGGTACGAACTGCCGGTGTCGCCGCTGGTGACCATGACCGGATTTGCCTCGCTGGTGCTGGCACCGCTGGGGTGTTTTGCACTCAATCTGAGCGCGATCACGGCCTCCATCTGCATGGGGCCGGAAGCGCATCCCGATCCGGCGCGGCGCTACATGGCGGCGGTGTGCTGGGGCCTCTGGATGGTGCTGCTGGGCGTGTTCGGGGTGGTGGTGACCGGGTTGCTCGTGGCGTTTCCGCAACAGCTCATCCAGGCCATCGCGGGCCTGGCGCTGTTGTCCACCATTGGCAGCAGCCTGTTGCTGGCGGTGGAAGACGAGGAGTACCTGGAGGCGGCAGTCGTGACGTTTCTGGTCACGCTCAGCGGCGTGAAACTGCTCGGCATCGATTCCACCGTGTGGGGCGGCGTGGCTGGCGTGGTGGCCCTGCTGATCCAGAACCGTGTGCCTCACCTGCCGGGCTGCAAACGCCGTTCCTGAGGTAGGCGACGACAGAGAGCGTCGGCGCGCCTATGGCTGATGCGCAACACCTGCAGGCGTGTCTGAAATTGCCCTTGATTCAGATCAGGAAAGTACAGCAAAATCAGATGGACAGCGCGGTAAAACAAGTTTACATTTTCAACCGTTGAATATTTCAACCGATTGAAAGTACAAACATGGCATTGCGCGTCGACAGCCGGCACCGTCCGGCAACAATGCGGAGCGCCTGGCAGTCATCCGCACAGGCATGGTTGGCAGGGGGTTCGCGTCTGGCGGCCGTTGCAGTGCATCACAGGAGTTGATCATGAGCAATAACGCAGTTTCTGCAGCTGTGCCCTACAAAGGCAACGACAAGCTGCTGTTCGGCATCATCATGGGCGTGGTCGCCTTCTGGCTGTTCGCCCAGACCACCCTCAACATCGCGCCCGATATGGAGCGCGACCTTGGCATCGAAACCAGCATCATGAACATTGCCGTGGCCATCACGGCGCTGTTCTCCGGCATGTTCATCGTGGTCATGGGCGGCCTGGCCGACCGCATCGGCCGCGTCAAGATCGTGCAGCTGGGCTTTGTGTTCAGCATCATCGGCGCGCTGCTGATCGCCATGGCGCCCAAGGGCGGCATGGCGCTGCCTTTCCTGATGACCGGCCGCGCCATCCAGGGTCTGTCCGCCGCATGCATCATGCCGGCCAGCCTGGCCCTGGTGAAAGCCTACTGGGACGGCCCAGCCCGCCAGCGTGCCGTGTCCCTGTGGTCCATCGGTTCCTGGGGCGGCTCCGGTCTGTGCTCCCTGTTCGGCGGCCTGATGTCGCAGAACTTCGGCTGGCGCTCGATCTTCTTCATCTGTGCAGCGGTCTCCCTGCTGGGCATGCTGATGGTGCGTGGCACTCCTGAAAGCAAGGTCGAAGGCAATTCCGGCAGCAGCAAGTTGGACCTGCCCGGCATCCTGAGCTTCATGGTCACCATGGTGGCGCTGCAGATCGTCGTCACGCAAGGCAACAAGTTCGGCTGGACCAGCCCGGTCGCACTGGTTTTGATCGCCGTCACCCTCGTGTTCGGCACCTTGTTCTTCCGTATCGAAGGCCGCGTCAGCAACGCATTCGTCGACTTCAAGCTGTTCAGCAACCCGATCTTTACTGGCGCCACCATCTCCAACTTCATGCTCAACGGCGTCGCCGGCATGCTGATCGTGTCCCTGCAGCTGGTGCAGCTCGGCGGCAACCTGAGCGCACAGCAGGCCGGCATGCTCACCCTGGGCTACGCCATCGCCATCATCGCCTTCATCCGTGTCGGTGAAAAGCTGCTGCAGAAGTTCGGCTCGCGCAAACCCATGCTCTGGGGCTGCCTGATTACGGCTGTGTCGATCCTGCTGCTCATGCCCAGCAACCTGATGCTGGCAGACTACAAGATCCTGGCCATCATCAGCTACACGCTGTTCGGTATCGGCCTGGCGTTCTATGCCACCCCGTCCACTGACGCAGCCCTGTCCAACCTGCCGGCCGATCAGGCTGGCGCCGGCGCCGGCATCTACAAGATGGCGTCTTCGCTGGGCGCCGCCTTCGGCGTGGCCATTTCCGCCGCCATCTTCACCGCCCTGCGTGTCGACAACGGCAGCATACACTGGCTCGAAGGCGTGATCACCTTCGTGGGCCGCCAGGACAACGTGGCCATCCGTGAAGCCGCCATCATCGCCCTGGGCTTCAACCTGCTGATGGTGGTCGCCGCCATGCTCTCCATCATGCTCACTATTCCCAAGGGCAAAAAAGCCTGATTGATTGCTCGCGTCTCCTCGGTCCGGTGGTGTGCGCTTCGGCCCGCCACCGGTTTTTTTTTGACCGGATCGCGCAGCAGCGCATTGACACGGGCGCCTGCACGCTGTGCTGCAATGCCGCGTACACTTGCAGGCATGAACCTGCTATTTGTCGCTGACCCGCTCGAGTCCTTCGCCATCTACAAGGACACCACCTTTGCCATGATGCGCGAGGCACAGTCGCGTGGGCACCGCATCAGCACCTGCCTGCCGCAGGATCTGCACTGGTCGGCGCACAGCCACTGCGCCACCAGTTACGTCAGCGCACAGGTGCGTGACATCATGCTCACCGGCGCGCAGCCGGGCTGGTTTGTGGAAGCTGCTCCACAGCAGCGCCGCCGGGTGGCGCTCAGGGATTTCGACGCCGTGCTGATGCGCAAGGATCCGCCCTTCGATGGCGAATTCTTCTACACCACGCACATGCTGAGCCAGGCCGAGCGCGAAGGCGCTCGTGTGTTCAACAGCCCACGGGCGCTGCGCGAGCATCCGGAAAAGCTGGCCATCATGGAGTTTCCGGAATTTGTCACGCCCACACTGGTCACGCGCAATCCGGCCGATGTGCGTGCCTTCCATGCCGAGCACCATGAAATCATCCTCAAGCCGCTGGACGGCATGGGCGGCATGGGCATTTTCCGGGTCGGCGCCAAGGGTCTGAACCTGGGCAGCATCATCGATACGCTCAACCAGGGCGGTACGCGCAGCCTGATGGTGCAGAAGTTCCTGCCTGAGATCGTGCAGGGCGACAAGCGCGTGCTCATCATCAATGGCGAACCGGTGCCGTACTGCCTGGCACGCATTCCGCAGGGCGACGAGGTGCGCGGCAACCTGGCGGCTGGCGGCAAGGGCGTGGCCCAGCCGGTCAACGAGGCCGACATGGCCACGGCACGGGCCATCGGCAAGGTGCTGGCAGCGCGCGGCCTGCTGCTGATCGGGCTGGACATCATCGGGACCAAGGTCACCGAGATCAATGTAACCAGCCCGACCTGCTTCCAGGAAATCAAGGACCAGACCGGTTGCGACGTGGCAGCGTTGTTTGTCGATGCGCTGGAACAGGCTGTCCGCGCCTGAGTGACGCGTACATGGCACTCCCTGCATATTCCCTGACGGTCGAAATCCGGCGCCCCCTCACGGCGGCGCTCGAAAAATTGCGCACGGCGCTGGCTGCGGAAGGCTTTGTCGTGCTGGCCGAGTTGGAGCCGCCGGCCGAGGGGCCATACCGCCAGATCCTGTACACCGATCCTGTCCTCCAAGAGGACATGTTGCGGGCAGAGCCCGACATCGGCGCCATGCTGCCCTGGTGCGCCTGCGCCCTGGAAATTGCCCCTGGCCAGGTCCACGTCGGCCTGCAGGATCCCATGGTGATCGCCGCCTACACGCGCAACCGCGACATCCATGCGGCCTGCAAGCAGGCCTATGTCAGTGTGCGCCGCGTGGTGGACCGGCTGATGCTGGGCGATCCTATTTCGTTCTGAATTTCTGACTGCGGTCGACAGTTGGCCATTTGGTCCCCCAGGCGCTGCATTCGGGGGAATGGTAGACGCGCCAGCGCGCCGCATCGATCGCCACAATTCGGCAACCTGAGCGCGCTATGCTTGTGGCTCGCATTGTTTTCTTGCCATGGGACTGCCGCCATGCCACTTGCTCTGTTCGACCTTGACCATACGCTGCTGGACGGCGATACCAATTCCCTGTGGCTGGATTATCTGCACCAGCGGGAGCTGGTGCCGGCCGATTCCCTGACACGCCAGCAAACCTATATCGAAGAGTACCTGCAGGGGCGGATGGATATCTCCGACTTTCTGCATTTTCAGCTCGGCCTGTTGCAGGGACGCCCGGTGCGCGACTGGGAGCCCTTGCGCGAAGCCTTTGTGGAAGAAGTGGTGCGTCCGCGCATCTTGCCGCAGGGGCTGGACTTGCAGCAGGAGCACCTGGCGCAAGGCCGGCTGGTGGCCATCATCACGGCCACGCACAGCTTTCTGGCAGAACGCGTGGGCGTGCTGTTTGGCGTGCCGGTCGTTTCCTCCCGAGCCGAGGTGCTGGGCGGCTACCTCACGGGTCGCATCATCGGCAAGCCCTGCTTTGGCGCCGGCAAGCTGGCCTGCCTGCACGAATGGCTGACACTGCGCAATGTGCCTTTCGATGATCTGGAGCGTGGCTGGTTCTACAGCGACTCGGCCAATGACCTGCCCATGCTACAGATGGCGGGCCACCCGGTGGCGGTCAACCCCGACGCGCGCCTGCTGCACGAGGCGCAGCAGCGTGGCTGGCCGGTGTACCAGTGGAGCGAGCCGCAGTCGTCGTAGCCGGCCTGAGCAGGGCGCCCGGCCAGGGGCTCACACCCCGCGTGCGCGGTTGCCGTGGAACTGCTGCACCAAGGCGTCGAAGCGGCCGGCGTCCATGGCGTCGCGCACCTCCTGCATCAGGTTCAGGTAGTAGTGCAGGTTGTGCACGGTGGTGAGCATGGGGCCCAGCATTTCGCCGCACTTGTCCAGATGGTGCAGGTAGGCGCGGCTGAAACCGTCGCGGCCGCCTTGCGCGTAGGGGATGCCGCTGTGGCCGGCACAGGCGTAACAGGTGCAGGTTTCGTCCAGTGGGCGCGGATCGGTCTTGTGGCGGGCGTTGCGGATTTTCAGGTCGCCAAAACGGGTGAACACATGGCCGTTGCGCGCGTTGCGCGTAGGCATCACGCAGTCGAACATGTCCACGCCGTGCTGCACGCCAAACACCAGGTCCTCGGGCGTGCCCACACCCATCAGGTAGCGCGGCTTGTGCGCCGGCAGGCGGTGCGGCGTGTAGGCGGTCAGGCGCTGCATGTCCTCCTTGGGTTCGCCTACGCTGACGCCGCCGACGGCATAGCCGGGGAAATCCATCTCCACCAGCTGTTCCAGCGATTCCTGGCGCAGGTGCTCGAACATGCCGCCCTGTACGATGCCGAACAGCGCATTGGGGTTTTCGAGGCGCTGGAATTCGGTGCGGCAGCGCTGGGCCCAGCGCAGGCTCAGCTCCATGCTCAGGCGCGCCTCGTGCTCGGTGGTGCGGTGGCCCTTGGTTTCGTAGGGCGTGCACTCGTCGAACTGCATCACGATGTCCGAGTTGAGCACGGTCTGGATCTGCATGCTGATCTCGGGCGTGAGAAACAGCCGGTCGCCGTTCACAGGAGAGGCGAACTTGACGCCTTCCTCGCTGATCTTGCGCATTTCGCCCAGGCTCCAGACCTGGAAACCGCCGCTATCGGTCAGGATTGGCTTGTGCCAGTTTTCAAACTGGTGCAGGCCGCCGAACTGCTGCATGATGTCCAGCCCTGGGCGCATCCACAGGTGAAAGGTGTTGCCCAGGATGATTTGCGCGCCCATGTCGTGCAGGCTGCGCGGCATCACGCCCTTGACGGTGCCGTAGGTGCCCACGGGCATGAAGATGGGGGTTTCCACCACGCCGTGGTTGAGCGTGAGGCGGCCACGGCGCGCCTTGTGTTCCGGGCCGTGGGTGGAGATCAGGTCGAATTGCAGCATGGCATGGATTGTAGGCGCGCTCGCCGTGGTGCGCAGCAGAAACGGCTACGCCACCGCAAGAGGTGGCGTAGGGCAGGGACAGGAAGCGCGGCGCTCAGCGTGCCTGCGAATCGTCCACGCTGGTGTGGGCGGCAGCCGCTTCCTGCTGCAGTTGTGCGTGGGCCTGCACGTTGTCGGAACGGTCCCAGGCCCAGGCAGCCAGAACACTGAAACCCAGCAGCAAAACCATCGACACTGCAAGACGGCCAAGCAAAGACAACATGTGCGAATCCTTCTTATGAACGCACCGATTGTGCATCAGCTTGCCATGGGGGAGGTGGTAATAATTCTCAACTTTTACAAGATTTCCTGTAACAGTCACACCTTATGGTGGATTTGCAGAAATTTTCTAGTTGCTGCACTGCAACAACATGGCATCTCCATAGCTGAAGAAGCGGTATTTTTGTGCAATGGCATGGCGGTACAGCGCCATGATGTGTTCATAGCCGGCAAAGGCGCTCACCAGCATCATCAGCGTGCTCTTGGGCAGGTGAAAGTTGGTCAGCAGCAGGTCTACCGTGTGAAACTGGTAGCCGGGTGTGATGAAGATGTCGGTATCCCCGCTTTGCGCGCCGCGCGAGGCCCAGCTTTCCAGGGCGCGCACACTGGTGGTGCCCACTGCCAGCACGCGGCCGCCGCGCGCGCGGCAGGCGACAATGGCCGCGATGGTGCTGTCGGGCACGTAGTAGCGCTCGAAGTGCATCTGGTGCTCGGCGATGTTCTCCGTCTTGACTGGCTGGAAGGTGCCGGCGCCTACGTGCAGGGTGACATGGGCGCGTTCCACGCCCTGCTGCTGCAGGCGAGCCAGCATGGCCTGGTCGAAGTGCAGGGCGGCAGTGGGGGCCGCCACGGCGCCGGGGTTCCTGGCAAACACGGTCTGGTAGCGGCGCTCGTCCTCGGCATCGTCGCTGTGCGTGATATAGGGCGGCAGCGGCACATGGCCGTGCTGCGCCATCAGCGTGTACGGATCCTCGCTGAACTGCAGGCGGTACAGCGGGCCGTCGGCCTGCGGCCAGCGCCCCAGCAGCGTGGCGCTGAAGCCGCCATCCATCTGCAGCACGGTGCCGGGCAGCGGCTTCTTGCTCACGCGCATGTGGGCGGCCACGGTGTGGGGCAGGCCGGGCTCCTGCAATACGCGCTCCACCAGCAGTTCCAGCCGGCCGCCGGTGGGCTTGTTGCCGTACAGGCGTGCCTTGACCACCTGTGTGTCGTTGAACACCATCAGGTCACCGGCGCGCAGCAGCTGGGGCAGATCGCGGAACTGGCGATCCTGTGGCTGTGCGCTGGTGCCGTCCAGCAGGCGTGAGCCGCTGCGCTCGGCAGCGGGGTGCTGTGCCACCAGTTCCGGAGGCAGGTCAAAGTCGAAATCGCTGAGGGTGAAGGACATGGGAGTGGAGCAATACGGTATTGGAGGGAAGCCGGTGTCTGCCAGCGGCGCTGTGGGCCGTGGCGTGATGAGTTGCAGGGGTCGGGGAGGCGGCGCCATGGGTGTGCGCCGCCGCTTCAGCCGGCGGTATGGAGGGCTTGGGCTAGGGCGGTCCGGGCCGCCATTGCGCCCGGTCCAGGGTGCCGGATTAGCCAGCGACCAGGCGTTTTTGCAGTGCGGTGGCGACCTGCTGCGCACTGCCGCCGTTGATCACGCGGCTGTACCCCATCTGGGTGAGCACCGCTTGCGCCATGCCAGAGCGGCCACCGCTGGCGCAGTAGACTACGATCGGCGTGTCCCGTCCGGCTCCCGGCGGGGTGGCGCCTTCCATAAGTGCACTCAGGGGTAGCAGCACGGCGCCCTCCACGTGGCCCATCTGGAATTCGGCCGGGCTGCGCACGTCCAGGACCATGCTGTCGGCCGGGATATCGGCCATCTTGTTGCGGGCCATGTCGGCGCGCAGTTGCTCTAACCAGTTCATCTGGATTTTCCTACTTGTGTATGCATCAGCGCATCATGGGCGGCACGGCAGCGCCGCCTGCAAAAACAGGCAGAATTGTCCCATGTCCGCTTCCACCCGTACCAGTCCCGCTGCCAAACCCTTGTCCCCCATGCAGAAAGCCTTGCGCAAGCTCGGCCTGGTGCGGCCGATGGATTTTGCGCTGCATGTGCCGCTGCGGTACGAGGACGAAACCCGCATCACGCGCCTGCGCGATGCACGGCCTGGCGAAGTGGTGCAGATCCAGGGCGTGGTCACCTCGTGCGAGGTGCACTACCGGCCGCGGCGCCAGCTGATCGTGACGGTGGACGACGGCAGCGATGTGTGCACTGCGCGGTTTTTCAATTTTTACCCGAGCCAGCAGCAGGCGCTGTCCGAGGGGTGCGAGGTGATCCTGCGCGGTGAGATCAAGCCCGGCTTCATGGGCTGCACCATGCTGCATCCGGCGTTCCGCGCCGCTGGCGGCGAATTGCCCGATGTGCTGACGCCGGTGTATCCGTCGTCCGGCAACCTGCCGCAGGCCTATCTGCGTCGCGCCGTGCAGGGCGGGCTGGAACGCGCGCAGACAACCGGACTGCTGGGCGAAACCATTCCGGCCGAGGCGCTGCGCGAGCTGCAGCAGCAACTGCACCAGCCGCCCTGGCCATTGGCGCAGGCGCTGCGCTACCTGCACCATCCCACCCCTGATGTGTCGGTGGCGGCGCTGGAAGACCGCAGCCATCCCGCCTGGCTGCGGCTCAAGGCCGAGGAATTGCTGGCCCAGCAGATTTCGCAGGCCCAGGCGCGGCTGGAGCGCGAGCGCCTGCACGCGCCGGCGCTGCCGCTGCGTCAGGGCGGCCTGCACGAGCGCCTGCTGGCCGCCTTGCCGTTTGCGCTGACCGAGGCGCAGCGGCGCGTGTGCGAGGAGATTGCGCGCGATCTGCAGCAGGGCCAGCCCATGCACCGGCTGTTGCAGGGCGATGTGGGTTCGGGCAAGACGGTGGTGGCAGCGCTGGCCGCGGCCATCTGCATCGATGCCGGCTGGCAGTGCGCGCTGATGGCGCCGACGGAAATTCTGGCCGAGCAGCATTTTCGCAAGCTGCTCGATTGGCTTACGCCGCTGGACGTGGGCGTGGCCTGGCTGACCGGCAGCCAGAAAACAAAGGAACGGCGCGACATGCTGGCACGCATCGCCAGCGGCGAGGCGCAGCTGGTCATTGGCACGCACGCGGTGATCCAGGACAAGGTGCAGTTCCATCGGCTGGCGCTGGCCATCATAGATGAACAGCACCGTTTCGGCGTAGCGCAACGGCTGGCTTTGCGGCAGAAGATGGTGTCCCACGAGAGTCTGGTGCTGGAGCCGCACCTGCTGATGATGAGCGCCACGCCGATTCCGCGCACGCTGGCCATGAGCTATTACGCTGATCTACATGTGAGCACGATTGACGCGCTGCCGCCCGGGCGCACGCCGGTGCTGACCAAGCTGATTAGCCAGCAGCGCCGCGATGAGGTGGTCGCGCGCATCAGCCGGCAGCTGGGCGAGGGGCGCCAGGTGTACTGGGTGTGCCCGCTGATCGAGGAAAGCGAGGCGCTGGATCTGCAGAACGCCACCCAGACCTGGGAGGAGCTGAGCGAGGCCTTGCCCGGTGTGCAGGTGGCGCTGCTGCACTCGCGTCTGCCGACGGCCGAGAAGAAAGCCATCATGGAGGCCTTTGCCAGCGGCGCCACCGGCGTGCTGGTCAGCACCACGGTGATCGAGGTAGGGGTGGACGTGCCCAATGCCAGCCTGATGGTGATCGAGCATGCCGAGCGCTTCGGCCTGAGCCAGCTGCACCAACTGCGCGGCCGGGTCGGGCGTGGCGCGGCTGCCAGCGTGTGCGTTCTGCTGTATGCCACCAACGAGGCTGGGCGTGTCAGTGACACCGCCAAGGACCGGCTGCGCGCCATGGTGGAAACCACTGACGGCTTTGAAATTGCCCGGCGCGACCTGCAGATTCGTGGCCCGGGCGAGCTGCTGGGGGCGCGCCAGAGCGGGGCTCCGCTGCTGCGCTTTGCCGATCTGGAAGAAGACAGCGTGCTGCTGGACTGGGCGCGCCATTGGGCGCCCCACATGCTCCAGCGGTATCCGGTGCTGGCCGAGCGGCACCTGGAGCGCTGGCTGGGCAGCAAGGCGGATTATCTGAAGGCGTAGCGCTGGCGCACTGCCGGCGCCTGGATGTACTGGGCATATTGGGCCAGCACGCTGCGCTCCGAACGCACCAGGTAGTCGTTCATCAGCTGAGCGGCGTGCGCATTCTGGCCTTGCAGGCAGGCTTCCAGGATGGTGCGGTTGAGATCGATGTAAGGAGCATGCAGGAATTCGCGGTTTTCCAGCAGTCCGAACACCAGGCGCAGCTCGGTCAGCACATGGGCGAACAAGGACTGCAGACGCTCGCTGTCAGTCAGCTCGACGATGGCGCTGTGGAAGGCCATGTTGGCAGTGCCCACGGCCTGCCAGTCCTGCACTTCACGCTGCTGCATGGCCTGCGCCACGGCCTGCTGCATTTTCTGCAGCGCCGGGTGGCAGGCAGCGGCTTGCAGCAGCGCCTGGCATTCCAGCAGGCGGCGCACCCGGTAGATGTCGATGATGTCGCCCAGGCTGGGCACGGTGACGGAGACGCCCCGGTGGGGTTCGTATTGCAGCAAGCCTTCCTGCCCGAGCAGGCGGAAGGCCTCGCGCAGGGTGTTGCGTGAAACCCCCTGTGCTTCGGCCATGGCTGCTTCCGACAAGCGCTGACCTGGCGCAAAATTTCCTGCCAGCAATTGCTGGCGCAGCTGATCGGCAACACGGTGGGCAAGATTGAGGGCTTCGGACGAACGGGTCATGGGGCACAGGAACGAGAGGACAGCACGGAAGTATAGGCAATCGGCAGCGGTCAATGTGTATCGCTTTCACCTCTGAGTATTTCAACACTAGGGAAAACCCCGTAGATCAATATCGACGAGTTGTTGAACAATCCATCATCTTTTGTGGTGTCATGCTGGTCGTCCGTGTGAACGGCTGGAATGTTTTCATAAGGGGTGGAGTGCCCTCCTGCGGCATCTCCATGGCGACAGCCCCGACAGGGGCATGCATCTGGCGTGTTTCGTGCACACAAACATGGCCAGCTTCCCGATGACGATGCGGAGAACTGGTCTGCACGTCAAGGGTCGGGTGGCAGCGCTCCCTGCCACTTCAGGGTGAACCGGGATGCCGCCCTCCTGTGTCAACGTAGAGGCACGTCCCGGTAAGAGGTTGAATCAAACAAGCGTGAGCGGAAACTCAGTCCGTCGCGGAGGAAGTAAAAAATGTGGATCAGGGAAATTGGGCAATCTGAGCGCAAGACATTGACTGCGGCTTTTCTGGGTTATGCGGTCGATGCGTTCGACTACATGGTGTACACCTTCATCATTCCCACCTTCTTCGTGATTTGGGGAATGACCAAGGCCCAGGCCGGCTATATCGCAACGGCCTCCTTGATCAGTTCTGCCATTGGCGGGTGGGCCGCAGGCATTCTGGCGGACAAGTACGGCCGCATTCGCGTCCTGCAATGGACGGTGTTCTGGTTTGCGATCTGTACCTTCCTGAGCGGATTCACGCAGAACGTCGAGCAGCTTTTCATCACGCGCACGCTGCAAGGCCTGGGCATGGGCGGCGAATGGGCAGTGGGCAGCGTACTGATTTCGGAAACCATTGCTGCGCGCCACCGCGGCAAGGCGGCTGGCCTGGTGCAAAGCAGCTGGGCCGTGGGCTGGGCCTTGTCGGCGATTGCCTTCTGGGCGGCCTATGCCTTGCTGCCGCAGGAAGTGGCATGGAAAGTCTTGTTCTGGGTTGGCATCCTGCCGGCCTTGCTGATTGTGTATGTGCGCAAGAACGTGGATGAATCTCCGGTGTTCCTGCAGGAAAAGCAGCGCGTGAAGCAAGGCGGTGATACCGTCAGTTTTCTGCAGATCTTCAACAAGAAGCTGCTGCGCACCACGGTTCTGGCAAGCCTGCTGGCTACTGGCATGCAGGGCGCCTACTATTCCGTCACCACCTGGCTGCCCACTTTCCTGAAAACCGAGCGCCACCTGTCGGTGCTGGGCACCAGCTCCTACCTGCTGATTCTGATTGCCGGTTCCTTCGTGGGCTATTTGTGCAGCGCCTGGCTGTCCGACACGATCGGCCGTCGCAAGTGCTTCGCCATTTTTGCCGCTGCCGGCATTGCGCTGGTGCTGGTCTATACCAAGATCAGCATCAGTGACAACCAGATGTTCTTCCTTGGATTCCCACTGGGATTTTTCCTGTCCGGTATCTTTTCCGGCATGGGTGCGTTTCTTTCAGAACTGTACCCCAGCAGCGTGCGTGGTTCGGGGCAGGGCTTCTGCTACAACTTCGGTCGCGCCTTTGGCTCCTTTTGCCCGGCCATCATCGGTTTGTCCAGTAACACCTACGGTCTAGGAGCGAGTATCGGCGTGGTGGCGGCAGCGTGCTATTGCCTGGTGATTCTTGCCGTCATTGCACTGCCGGAAACCCGTGGCAAGGAACTGGATGCGGTTCCGGCCTGATGGCCTGCCCATTGAAGTTTCGATAGATGGAGTCCCACATGTTGAATATGGATCTCAATAGCGACCTCGGCGAAAGCTTTGGCGCCTGGCGCATGGGCGATGACGACGCCATGCTGAAAATCGTGACCAGTGCCAATGTGGCCTGTGGCTTCCATGCCGGTGATCCGGCCGGCATCCTGCACACCCTGCGGGCCGCCGCAGAAAACGGCGTGACGGTGGGGGCGCATGTGGGCTATCCCGACCTGGCTGGATTCGGGCGCCGCAACATGGACATGGCCAGCGCCGACCTGACCGCAGCCGTCATCTATCAGATTGGCGCCTTGCAGGCGCTGGCGCGCACGGCCGGCGTCACGGTGCGCTATGTGAAGCCGCATGGCGCTCTGTACAACACCATCGCCCATGACGAGCGCCAGGCGCGTGCCGTCATCGCAGCCATTCTGGCGGTGGACCCGGGGCTGGTGCTGCTGGCGCTGGCCGGATCGCCGTTGGTGGCCTGGGCACGCGATGCGGGCCTGCGTGTGGTGGCCGAGGCCTTTGCCGATCGTGCCTACACGCCGCAGGGGACGCTGGTGGCGCGCAGCCAGCCTGGTGCCGTGCTGCACGACGAAGCACTGGTGGGACGACGCATGGTGCAACTGGTACGCGATGGCGCGGTGGAAGCCGTGGAAGGCAGTCTGGCACGCGTGCAAGCCGATTCGATCTGTGTGCACGGCGATAGCCCCGGCGCGGTGGCCATGGCGCGTGCCGTGCGCCAGGCACTGGAAAACGATGGGATCGCGCTGCGCGCGTTCACCGCTTGAATAGGAGCAACATCATGCAAAATAATAATATCCAAGCCGCGCGCGATGCGGCCGTGGCCGCGGCCCGCGCCGCGCGCGCTGCCTATCGGGGTGGCAAGGTCAGCCCCACCGCCGGTGTCGCACCCGGCATGACCCAGGCCAACATGATTGCCCTGCCGGCAGACTGGGCTTGGGATTTCCTGCTCTATGCGCAACGCAATCCCAAGCCGTGCCCGATTCTGGATGTGATCGAGGCCGGCAGTTTCCGTACCGTGCTGGCGCCTGATGCCGACGTGCGCAGCGATATCCCGCTATATCGGGTGTGGCGCGATGGCCGCCTGGTCGAGGAAGTGGCAGACGCCAGCAGCCTGTGGCAGGAACACACGGATCTGGTCACTTTCCTGATCGGATGCAGCTTCACTTTTGAAACACCGCTGCAGGAAGCCGGGATCGAAGTACGCCACATCACCGATGGCGTCAATGTGCCCATGTACCGCACCAACCGGGCCTGTCGGCCGGCTGGGCGTCTGCACGGCGAAATGGTCGTGTCGATGCGGCCCATTGCGCCTGACCGTGTGGCCGATGCAGTGTCCATTTCCGGGCGCTTCCCCTCTGTGCACGGTGCGCCGGTGCATGTGGGCGACCCGGCTGCGCTGGGCATTGCCGATCTGGCCAAGCCCGATTTTGGCGATCCGGTGCGCATCGAGCCGGGGGAAATCCCTGTGTTCTGGGCCTGTGGCGTCACGCCGCAAGCGGCCGTGATGGCCTCCGGCGTGCCGTTTGCCATCACGCACGCACCTGGCTACATGTTCATCACGGATGTGCCGGACAGTATTTACCATGTCTGAGGCAAAGGGGCTCTTGTGCGATTCCTGCCGGTAAATTCCGAAAACATCCTGGTGGAACTGGGCAGCCTGCAAGAGGCGCTGGCTCTGCTGGATGCGCTGCAATACGCTCCGCTGGAGGGCATCGAGGAAGTGATTCCGGCAGCGCGCACCTTGTTGGTCCGTTTCCGTCCGGCGGTGTTGCCGCGTGCGGAACTGATACGCCGACTGCGGCAGCTGGAGGTGCGCCATGCCGGCACACGCCATGGGGCGCTGGTCGAGATTCCGGTGCGCTATGACGGTGAAGATCTGGCCGAGGTGGCGCAGTTGCTGGGCATCACGCCGGACGAGGTAGTGCGGCGCCATACCGGCAGCGAATATATGGTGGCATTTACCGGGTTTGCCCCCGGTTTTGCCTACCTAAGCGGGGGCGATCCGGTGCTGGATGTGCCGCGCCGCGCCACGCCCCGTACCCGCATTCCGGCGGGCTCGGTGGCTCTGGCAGGGACATTCAGCGGAGTGTATCCCCATGCCAGCCCGGGGGGGTGGCAAATCATCGGCACCACGGACGTGCCCATGTGGGACTTGCAGCGCAATCCCCCAGCCCTGCTGCGGCCGGGGCAGCGTGTGCGTTTTGTGGATCTGGCGAGCCGGGCTGCGCTGACGCCAGCCGTGCACGTGCAGGACGCATTGCCCGACAGCGCGGTATTCCCCACCGGACTGGAGTCTGCCCTGGAAGTGCGTGCGGCCGGCCTGCAAACCCTGATTCAGGACCGCGGCCGCCTCGGCCAGGCAGGGCAGGGAGTCTCTGCGGCTGGCGCCATGGACCAGGCGGCCTTCAAGATGGCCAACCGGCTGGTGGGCAATGCCTCGGATACGCCGGTGCTGGAAACGCTGGCCACCGGATTGCGCCTGCGCAGCCATGGCGACCAGGTGCTGGCGGTGACCGGGGCCGAGGTCCCGCTGACCCTGCTGCAGACAGATGGCAAACGCGTGCCGGCGCCGATGGATGCGCCAGTGGCACTGGCCGATGGCGACGAATTGTTGCTGGGTGCACCCACACGCGGCGTGCGCTGCTATGTGGCGGTGCGTGGCGGCCTGGATGCAGTGTCCGTGCTGGGCAGTTGCGCCACCGATACGCTGGCCCATGTCGGCCCTGCGCCAGTGCAGGCCGGTCAGTGGCTGCCGGTGCATATTGCTCGGCCCGGACAGGCGGTGGGCGAGCCTGCCATACCTGCCGACCCGCTGCCGGCTGTCGGTGAGGTGGTCACGCTGGACGTTACCCTGGGCCCGCGCACCGACTGGTTCACGGCGGAGGCAGTGGCGCTGTTCGAACGCCAGGAATGGGAAGTGACGCCACAGTCCAACCGCGTTGGCTTGCGGCTGGCTGGCGCGCAGCCACTGGCGCGTGCCATGACGACCGAATTGCCCAGTGAGGGTACGCCGCTGGGGGCCATTCAGGTGCCAGCCAGCGGCCAGCCAGTGCTGTTCCTGGCCGATCACCCCCTCACCGGCGGCTATCCGGTCATTGCCTGCGTGGCCATCTGGCACCTGGACCTGGCCGGTCAGGTGCCAGTTGGCGCACGCATCCGGTTCAGGGTGTGCGCACCGTTTGCCGAGCTGTAGTGGCAATGTCTGCCAACCGATCCGAATGAATGAGTAGTGAACCATGAAAAAAGTGCTGATTGCCAATCGTGGCGAAATCGCGGTGCGCATTGCGCGTGCCTGTGCCGACTATGGCGTGCAGTCGGTGGCGGTGTATGCCGATGCAGACATTGACGCCTTGCACGTGCGCCGTGCCGATGAGGCGTATGCGTTGCACGGCCATAGCCCGGCCGATACCTATCTGAATATCGACAAACTGCTGGATGTGGCACGCCGCAGCGGCGCCGATGCCGTGCATCCCGGCTATGGTTTCCTGTCCGAGCGCGCGCCCTTCGCGCAGGCGGTGCTGGACGCAGGCTTGATCTGGATCGGCCCGACGCCCGACGCCATTGCCCGTCTGGGCGACAAGGTGCAGGCACGCCAGCTGGCGCAACAGGTCGGAGCGCCTTTGGTGGCGGGCACCGATGGTCCTGTGGACAGTGCGGAAGAAGTGCTGCAGTTTGCCGAGCAGCATGGCTTGCCGATTGCCATCAAGGCCGCCTTTGGGGGCGGAGGACGGGGCATGAAGGTGGCCTGGCGCATGGACGAGGTAGCCGAACTATATGCGTCGGCCGTGCGCGAGGCGACGGCCGCCTTTGGTCGGGGGGAGTGCTTCGTGGAGCAGTTCCTGGACCGTCCGCGCCATGTCGAGGCGCAGGTGCTGGCCGACACGCATGGCCATGTCGTGGTGTTGGGTACGCGCGATTGCTCCCTGCAGCGGCGCAACCAGAAGCTGGTGGAAGAAGCACCGGCGCCATTCCTGAGCGATGCACAGCGTGCGCGCATCCACCAGTCGGCGCGGGATGTCTGCGCGGCAGCCGGCTACGTCGGGGCCGGTACGGTGGAATTCCTGCTCAGCAGCAGCGGTGCGATTTCCTTCCTGGAGGTCAACACCCGCTTGCAGGTGGAGCACCCCGTGACCGAAGAGACCACCGGCATCGATCTGGTGCTGGAACAGCTGCGCATTGCCGACGGGCAGCCGATGTCGGTGACGGAAACACCGCCCGTGCGCGGGCATGCCTTCGAATTCCGCATCAATGCCGAAGACCCGGGGCGCGGTTTCCTGCCTGTGCCCGGTACCGTGACACGCTTTGCGGCGCCGGGAGGGCCTGGCGTACGGGTGGACTCGGGGGTGGAATCGGGCTCGGTGATCCCGGGTAGTTTCGATTCGCTGATCGCCAAGCTGATCGTGACCGGCGCCACGCGCGAACAGGCGCTGGCGCGCGCGCGCCGCGCCCTGGCCGAATTCGATATCCAGGGAGTGGCCTCGGTGCTGCCGTTCCATCGCGCCGTCGTGCAGCAGCCGGATTTTGTCAACACCGACTCCTTGCGTGTGCACACCCGCTGGATCGAGACCGACTTTGCCGAGCCGCTGGCAGCCGCGCTGCGGGCCGCGCCGGCGCAGGCCGATACGATGTTCCGCACCGCCGTCGAGCTGGATGGCCGCCGCGTCATGCTGGGCTTGCCGCCCTCGCTGTGGCGCATGCTGCAGGCTACTGGTGGTGCTGCATCCGCACCGGAGCAGGAGGCTGCGCCAACCAGTGCCGACGACACCGTACCGGCACCGCTGGCCGGTGTGCTGCAGGGCTGGAAGGTCGAGGATGGCAGTTTGGTGCAGGAGGGGGATCTGGTGGCCGTGATGGAGGCCATGAAGATGGAAGTGCAGATCACGGCGCCGCATGCGGGCAAACTGCTGCAGCAGGCGCAGCCGGGCCAGCACTATGCCGCCAGCACGGCACTGGCCAGGGTGGTACCAGTCGGCACAGCGTCCTGACCGGAACGGTTCCTCGTCGCCCAAACGTACGCTGCCAAGGTGGCACCCATCGGCCCGGCGTTGTGATCGACGCCTTGCGCTGGCGTACAGCACCGGGCCTGTCCCGGCGCTATCATCATCGGATGATGAACGCACGCCAGCTATTCCGCATTGGCCCGGCGGCAGGGACCCTGCACTCCGGCCTTTCCCTGCTACCGGGCTCGCCGCGCGCATTGGCTGTCGAGGCCTGATCCGGTATGGTCGTCGGTATTGATATCCGCACCCTTGCGGTGCTGTCGTTGGCCGCCTTTGGCGCCGGCGTGCTCAATGCGGTTGCCGGCGGCGGCAGCTTCCTGACCTTCCCTGCACTGGTCTGGGCCGGCATGGCGCCGATCCCGGCCAACGCCACCAGTGCCGTGGTGGTGGCGCCGGGATATCTGGGCAGCACGCTGGGTTTCCGGCAGGAGTTGTCGGCGTTGCCGCGCAGCACCTTGCGTCAGGACACACTGGTGTGTGCCGTGGGCGGCATGGCCGGAGCCCTGCTGCTGCTGGTCACGCCGGCCAGCGTGTTTTCCGGCATCGTGCCCTGGTTGCTGCTGCTGGCCACCGCGCTGTTTGCGCTCGGGCCACGCATCGGCCGCTGGGTCGGCACACACCATGCAGAAAGTGCCGCCGGACAGCGCTGGCGTCTGCCGGCGCTGCTGCTGGTGGCCGTTTATGGCGGGTACTTCAATGGCGGCCTGGGGATCCTGTTGATGGCCATGTACCTGCTGGTGGGGGAATCCCGTCTGCACCGCGTCAATGCCCTCAAGAACCTCGCTTCGCTGGTGCTGTCCATCGTGTCGGTGGCGGCCTTCGCCTGGGCCGGTGCCATCGCCTGGCCTTTGGCCCTGCCGATGATGGGCGCTGCCATGCTGGGCGGCGTGGCCGGGGCCTGGCTGGCGCAGCGCCTGCCGCTGCCCTGGGTGCGCGCCATCGTCATCGGTACCGGTACGGTGATGACGCTGGTGTTCTTTCTGCGCGGGTAAGGGTACTCGCCTCCCGCACGTTGTGGTGCATGGCGGCGCACATGGCCTGCGCCGTGCCCGATGACGAGCACAGCAGTGCCTCTTCACAGGTTGTGCACGTCTTGCACCGCCCTGCAAGCTGCCCCGTAATCAGCCCTGCGCCCTGACCGGGTCCCCATTCAGCGCGGGCGGACATACACTGTGAGTAATAGAAGCACGCGGGTGTTTGCGCGGCTGCGGGTGCCGCAGGACAGGCGTATGGCAAAGTGCAAGGAGAAAGTACATGGAACTGGATTGGGACAGCACCATCATGGGGGTGGCTACGGCGCTCGGCATCGGCCTGCTGATCGGTGCCATCCGTGAACGCCGCACTGGCGAGCCGATGGCCGGCGTGCGCACCCACGCCCTGGTGGCGGTGGTGGGAGTGGTGACGATCCAGATCCACCTGTATGCCTATATCGCCGCACTGCTGGTCATGGGGGGGCTGGCCGTGGCCGGACACCTGCGTGACGTTCCCGAAGACATGGGCCTGACCAGCGAAGTGGCGATGGTGGTGACCATGGCGCTGGCCGGGCTGGCCAGCCGCAATCCGGTACTGGCGACTGCGCTGGGCGTCACGGTGGCTGCCTTGCTGCAGGCCAAGCAGCAGCTGCAGCACATCAGCCGCCACATCATCACCGAACAGGAGGTCAAGGATGGCCTGCTGCTGCTGGCAGCGGCGCTGGTGGTCATGCCCTTGCTGCCCAGTGCAGCGGTCGATCCCTGGGGGGCGCTTGAGCCGCGCACGGTATGGAAGATCGTGGTGTTGGTGCTGGGCGTAGGCATGCTGGGGCACGTGGCCTTGCGTGTGGTGGGTGCCCGATGGGGGCTGGCGGTAGCGGGCTTTTTTTCCGGCTTTGCGTCGTCTACGGCGGCTACTGCCGGCTTTGGTAACCGCGTGAAGGAAGAACCTGCATTGATGCTGCCGGCCAGCTCGGCCGCCATCCTGGCCAACCTGGCCTCGTTATTGTTGTTGCTGATGGTGATCTGGGCGGTTTCGCCCCGCTTGCTGCTGTCTATGGGCTGGCCGATGGCAGCGAGTGTGTCGGTATTGGCAGCCAATGCCGCATTCGGGCTGCGCGGCGCGGTCGGCCAGGCGCAACTGCCGGACGAGACGGGTGCCCGGTCCTTCAAACTGTCACACGCGGTGCTGATCGCTGCCGTCATTGCTGGCGTGTCGCTGCTGGCAGCCTGGGTGCGCCATATTTTCGGCGATACCGTCGCCATCGCTGCGGCCATGCTGGCTGCGATGACAGAGCTGCATGCGGCAGCAACCAGCATTGCGCAGATGGCCAATGCGGGCACCATGCCGATGTCCTACGCGCAATGGGGCGTGCTGGGAATACTGGCAACCAGCGGCGCCGCCAAATCCGTGGTCGGATTCGTCAGCGGCGGTGTGCCTTACGGGGTGCGCATTACTGTAGCGCTGATGGGGTCGGTACTGGTGTCTGCACTGGTGCTTTGGCTGCAACCTGGGGTGGCATGAAGCCGAAGGGCAGTTTGCATGCACGCTTGCCCAGCGTGCCACTTGAGGGGCGGCCAATCGAAACGGGCCGGTGTGTTGCTATTTTGCGCAATGCAATATGATTTGCCGCGCCTGTTGCCAGTAAACAGACGCAGCCGTAAAAGCATGTGTCACCTGCACGGTATGATCCCGGAATCATGGAAAACCGCTGGACCCCCCGAGTTACTGTTGCTGCCGTCCTGGAGCGTGATGGCAAGTTCATGTTGGTCGAAGAACGCCAGACTCGCGGTCTGGTGCTCAACAACGCAGCAGGTCATCTCGATAAGGGCGAGTCCCTGGTGCAGGCCTGCGTGCGTGAAGTACTCGAGGAAACGGCCCATGATTTCACCCCCGAGGCCTTGGTAGGAGTGTACCTGTCTCGCTACAAGGGGCTGGATGCGCGTACCGGCCAGGAGCGTGACCTGACCTTTCTGCGCTTCACCTTTTGCGGCCAGCTGGGCGCTTTCCATCCGGAGCGAGAGCTCGATACCCCGATCGAGCGCACCCTGTGGTTGACTCCCGAGGAAATTCGCGCCAGCGCGCAGCGCCACCGCAGCCCGATGGTGTTGCGCTCACTGGACGACTACCAGGAAGGCCATCGCTTCCCGCTCGACACCATTTACGCCCACCAGAGCGTGTTCACGCCAGCGGCGTTCGAGCAGCGCTGAGCGGCCGGCCGTGTAGGCCGGCCTTCGTCATCAATCCGCCACACGGATGCAGTGAAATGGTGGGAAGGCGCAGCATGGGGTCTGCGCTGTTTGCCAAGGACCGCCGCTGCATGAAAATCCTGATCGTGACCGACGCCTGGGAGCCCCAGGTCAATGGCGTAGTGCGCACCCTCAAGATGACCACCCGCCACCTGCAGGACATGGGGCACGAGGTGCACATCCTGTCGCCGCTGGATTTCCGCTCGATTCCCTGCCCCACCTATCCCGAAATCGCGCTGGCCATGACCACGCGCCGGCAGGTGGAAAAACGCATCCAGGCGATCGACCCGGACTGCATGCACATTGCCACCGAAGGCCCACTGGGCTGGCTGGCGCGCGGCTTGGCCAAGCGGCACGACTGGCCCTTCACCACCGCCTACCACAGCCGCTTTCCCGAATACGTGCATGCGCGTTTTCGCCTGCCCACGGCCATCAGCTACGCGGTGCTGCGGCGTTTTCACAATGCCGCCCGGGCCACGCTGGCACCCACGCCGGCCATTGTGGAAGACCTCAAGTCACGCGGATTTTCACAGGCACGGCTGTGGTCGCGCGGGGTGAGCCTGGATACTTTCCGGCCTGAAGGCCCCACGCTCGCGCGCAACAGCTCGCCAGTATTCCTGTACGTAGGCCGCCTGGCGGTAGAAAAACAGGTGCACAAGTTTCTGGACCTGGATCTGCCCGGCGAAAAATGGGTGGCCGGCACCGGCCCCGAGGAAGAAAAACTGCGTGCCCGCTACCCGAACGTGCGCTGGTTTGGCGTGCTCAGCGGCGAGGAACTGGCCACCGTGTACCGCTCGGCCGATGTGCTGGTGTTTCCCAGCGTGACCGATACCTTCGGTCTGGTGATGGTGGAAGCCATGGCCTGTGGCACGCCCGTGGCGGCCTATCCGGTGCACGGCCCGATCGACGTGGTGGGGCTGGATTCCGATGGCGGTGTGCTGGATCAGGACTTGCGCGCAGCCTGCCTGGCCGCGCTGGGCAAGCCGCGTGACAAGGTGCGCCTGCATGCCGAGCAGTTCAACTGGCCTGCTGCCACGCGCCAGTTCGAGCAGGCGCTGGCGCCGCGCCGTGCGGTCGGGTCGATGCCCGAGCAGGTGGCGCCATCAGCCCCGTAAGAGGGCTTATACGCCGTCCTCTTCCTCGCCCAGAAAGCCGCCGCTCTGGTGCTTCCACAGGCGGGCATACAGTCCGTCCTGTGCCAGCAACTGCTGGTGGGTGCCTTGTTCCACGATCTGGCCATCGTCCAGCACGATCAGGCGGTCCAGGGCGGCAATGGTCGACAGGCGGTGCGCAATCGCAATCACCGTCTTGCCTTGCATCAGCAATTCCAGGCTGTTCTGGATGGCGGCTTCCACTTCCGAGTCGAGTGCGCTGGTGGCCTCATCCAGCACCAGGATGGGGGCATCCTTCAGCATCACGCGGGCAATCGCCACGCGTTGGCGCTGGCCGCCCGACAGCTTCACACCGCGTTCGCCCACCTGCGCGTCATAGCCGCTGTGGCCGTGCCGGTCGGTCAGGCTCTGGATGAAGTCGTGTGCTTCGGCACGCTCGGCGGCCGAGCGCATGTCGGCGTCGCTGGCGTCCGGGCGGCCATACAGGATGTTGTCGCGCATCGATCGGTGCAGCAGGGACGTGTCCTGTGTCACCATGCCGATGGCGGCACGCAGGCTGTCCTGCGTCACTTCGCGCACGTTCTGGCCATCGATCAGGATCTGGCCGCCCTGCACGTCCTGGAAGCGCAGCAGCAGGTTGACCAGGGTGGATTTGCCGGCCCCGGAGCGACCGATCAGGCCCACTTTTTCACCGGGGCGGATGGTCAGGTTCAGGCTTTCCATCACCGGTGGCATGTCGTCCCGGTAGGCAAAGGTGATGTGCTCGAAGCGCACTTCGCCCCGGCTCACCTGCAGCGGGCGGGCACCCGGCATATCGATGACCGCGCGCGGGCGGCCCAGCGTGTTGATGCCGTCCTGGATCGTGCCCACGCTTTCGAACAGGCTGGTCATTTCCCACATCACCCAGTGGCTCATGCCGTTCAGGCGCAGTGCCATGGCGGTGACGGCGGCCACTGCACCGGCGCCGACCTGTTCCTGCGACCACAGCCACAGCGACAGAGCGCCAGCGCCCAGGATCAGCGCCACCATCAGCACCTGGTTGGTGATTTCGAACAGACTCACCAGTCGCATCTGCGCGTAGCCGGTGACACGGAAATCGTCCATCGCGGCGCGGGCAAAGCGCGCTTCGCGCTGCGTGTGCGAGAACAGCTTGACGGTGGCAATGTTGGTGTAGGCGTCGGTGATGCGGCCGGTCATCACCGAGCGCGCATCGGCCTGCGCACGGCTGACCTGGCCCAGACGCGGCACAAACCACCAGCAGGCGGCGGCATAGCCCAGCGCCCACAGCGCGAACGGCAGCATCAGGCGCAGGTCGAATCCGGCCGTCAGCAGCAGGATGGTGATCATGTAAGTACCCATGCCGATCACCACATCGGTAGTGGTGAACAGCATGTCGCGCACGGCCAGCGCGGTCTGCATGATCTTGGTGGTGATGCGCCCGGCAAATTCTTCGGCATAGAAGGCCATGCTCTGCCCCAGCATCAGCCGGTGAAAGTTCCAGCGCAGCCGCATCGGAAAATTGATGGCCAGCGCCTGGTGCTTGACGATGGTCTGCAGGCCGACCAGTACGATCGAGGCCAGCATGATGCCGGCCAGCCAGCGCAGTGCCGTGCCGTGTGTCTGCAACAGGGCGGCTGGACTGGTTTGCGCCAGCCAGTCCACCATCCGGCCCAGGGTGGCGAACAGGAAAACCTCGTACACCGACACCAGGGCAGACAGCAGCGCCAGCGTAGCCAGATAGCCGCGCGCGCCACGTGTCATCTTCCAGACAAAGGCGAGGAAGCCGCTGGGGGGCATCGTGGGTTCGGGCTGCGGATAGGGCTGCAACCGGGTTTCGAACCAGGAGAATGGCGAAGGACTGGGCATGGGTGTCATCGTAGCCGGTTTGCCGGCCGCGTGTATGACACCTCGGCCCAGCCGGGTGCCGACCTGGGGGAATCGATCCCTCGGCGCTGCAGGGTGGCGCCGCGCATATTCCGTCGCTGGCCTTTGCGCCTTCTCTTCTCTCTTGTACGCCCTTGTGCGCCCGGCTGGTAGCCAGGATCGGGCAGGCCCTTGCCTGGCAGGCGTCAAGCCGGGCGGGGCGGCTCGGGAATTTCGAATACCTGGCGCAGGTAGCGCAAATAGCCTTCGTCCTCGACCATGGTCTTGCCAGGGGCGTCCGAAATCTTGGCCACCGGCTGCCCGTTGCACTCGATCATCTTCAGCACAATCGACAGCGGTTCCGGCCCCAGGTCGTTGGTCAGGTTGGTGCCCACGCCAAAGGCGGTCTGGATGCGCCCCTGAAAGCGCTGGAAGATCTCGATGCAGCGCGGAATGGTGAGTGCATCACTGAAGATCAGCAGCTTGGTGCGCGGGTCGCAGCGGTTGGCGGCATAGTGCGCAATCATGCGCTCGCCCCAGCTGAACGGGTCGCCGCTGTCGTGCCGGGCGCCATCGAACAGCTTGCAGAAGTACATGTCGAAGTCGCGCAGGAAGGCGTCCATGCCGTAGACGTCCGACAGCGCAATGCCCAGATCGCCCCGGTATTCCTGCGCCCATTTCTCGAAGGCGAATACCTGGGTGTCGCGCAGGCGCGGGCCCAGTGACTGGCAGGCCTGCAGATACTCATGGGCCATGGTGCCCATGGGTTTCAGGTCCAGGTCGCGCGCGAACATCACGTTGCTGGTGCCGGTGAACTGGCTGTCCGGGCCGCTGCCCAGGCGCTGCTGCATGGTGGCCAGCACCTCCCGCTGCCACTCGCGCGAAAAGCGCCGGCGCGTGCCGTAGTCGGCAATGCGGATGTCTTCCAGCCCGGGCGCCTGCAGCAGGTCTAGCTTGGCGTGCAGGCGGCGGCGTCCTTCGCCGTGATCCAGATTCGGGGCGGTGTTGCGGAAGTACACTTCGGCCACGATGGCCAGCACCGGAATCTCGAACAGGATGGTGTGCAGCCACGGCCCGCGCATGCGGATGTCCAGTTCGCCGTTGTCCTTGGGCGTGATCGTGACGGCGCGCTCGTTGAGCTTGAACAGCTCCAGGAAATCGACGAAATCGCTCTTGATGAAACGCAGGCTACGCATGTAGGCCAGGTCATCCTGCGTGAAGTGCAGGCTGCACAGGTGGCGGATTTCCTCGCGGATTTCCTCCATGTAGGGCGCCAGCTGCAGGCCCGGGGTACGGCACTTGAACTTGTACTCGACCTGCGCCCCCGGAAACTGGTGCAGCACCGCCTGCATCATGGTGAACTTGTAGAGGTCGGTGTCGAGAAGGCTTTCGATGATCATGGCAGCGCAGGCAAGGTGAATCCGGATGCCACAAGGATACTGCGAATCGCTGCGTTGCCGCCTCAAAGACAGAATGGCAGCAGGCGCGCGGTATTGCAGGCATCCACCAGCGCCCGGTGCGGGTGGCCTAGCATGTCCAGTCCGGCAATCTGCAGCGCGCTGGCCAGCGACGGTGGCGGCATGTGGTGGCGCCGGGCAAAGGCGTTTTTCAGGTTGCGGTGTGTCAGCCCTGCCAGCGGATCGGGCATCTGATGGCGCGCGCACTCGACCGCAATCTGGTGCGCATCGTAGCGGCCCCAGCTGGCCCAGACGTCGCCGGGCTGTGGGTGGAGATGGGCAAATGCGGCCAGCTCGGCCGCCACGGCCGGCCAGTGGGGTGCTGCGTTGACATGCTCCTGCCTCACATGTGTCAGCGCCACGCAGAATGGTGTCAGCACCGGCTTCAGCAGTGGCCGCACAAAACGCTGGAACGTGTCCACCACCTCGCCGTCCGGCGTGGCCCAGCAAGCGCCAATTTCGATCACCTCCATGTCCTGCACAGGCCAGGCGGGCTGATCACATGTGGCTTCGAGATCGATGACAAGGAACATGAGAAATGGGCGCGATGCCCTGCGCGTCGACTGGCCGGCGGCAGGGCATCGACGCAACAGTGGTCATGAAGGCATCATGACATAAAGGCGTGCTGCGGCTCTTTCTGCAACGACATTTGCTGAAGAGAGGCCTGTGGCAGTGCCAGGGCCAATTCGATGCGGCGCTTGAGGGTGAGTAGGGTATCCTTGAATCTGCGCTCCATCACTTCCTCGGTGTCCATGCTGGCGCTGGGATCCGGAATACCCCAGCGCGCAGTCACGGGCCGGGCAGGCCAGACCGGACACACTTCGCCATGGGCTGGGTCGCAGACGCTGATGATAAAGTCGAAGGCGGGCGCGCCACGCTGTGCAAATTCGTCCCAGCTCTTGCAGTGCAGGCCTTGGGTGGGCATGTGCACGCTGCGCAGCGCATCGAACGCCTTGGGATTCACCTTGTCCTTGGGGAGGCTGCCTGCGGAGTAGGCCCTGAAGCGGCCGTGGCTCATGGCATTCATCATGCTCTCGGCCATGATCGAGCGCACGTCGTTGGGCGCGCAGATGAAAAGTAAATTGAATGGTGTATCGCTCATTGTTGTTCTCCTTCGGTGCATAGCGGCTCACCCGGTCAAGCGTCACGTCATCAGGCGTGTGGTTGGTCGAGTTTCCCCTTTATTTGCACCCTGTCTCCTGAAGATCCCGGATATCCAGTCCGGTTTAAAAATCAATGTGTGTGTTGCATGGTGGGCTCCCGGAGTTTCCGGAGTGACAGGTGCTCTTGTTCTGTGATTTTTTTCACATTCGCAAATGCTAATACGGACCCTGAATTGTTGCTATATGTTTTTATTCGTAAAAACACTAATCTTCGTCAAGGTTTTTTCGCATGGACGTGATAAGGATCTTTCGGATGGTGCGTCTCGCAGGCGGGGGCACCATAGACATAAAAAAAACCCGACCAGAGGCCGGGTTGGTGCGTGCAGGCAGGTGAGGTGTTGACCAGCGCCTGATCAGCCGCAGCTGCCCATATAGCCGCACGACGTGCAGTAATCGCAGCCATCCTTGCGGATCATGGCGTGGGCGCCGCACTCGGGGCATTTCTTGCCGGACATCACGCCGGGCAGGGATTGCTGTTCGGGCGCAGCTTCGGGCGTGTGGTTGGGTGCCGGTGCGCCCAGATCCATCGGCAGCTGGGGCTGGCTGCGCTCGGCGATCAGGTTCTGGACGGCGTAGGCAATGGCCGCCACCTCGCTGTCGTGCCAGCGCGGCACCAGCGTGCCGTCGGCCTTCTGGTAGGTGCCCAGGCGCACCGGGCCGCGGTCCCAGGCCACCTTGCGCAGATCCTCCAGGGCGCGGTCCAGGAAACCGCCGCGGGCTGCCAGCGACAGCGAGCGCATGGTGGAGGTGATCCACTGCTGCGATTCGCCGCTCTGGCCCACCGGCATGAAGAACTCGATGGCGCGTTCCACGGTGCGGCCGTCTGCCGTGGTCAGTGGCATGAAGGACACGATCAGGTACAGGCGCTTCATGCCCTCCTGGGTCCAGTATTCGATTTTCTCGGCGACGGCATCCAGGGCGCCGCTGGGGCGGCGCTCGATCTGCTTGCGCATCGGGTCTTCCATCACCTCGTGGTCGACGTGCTGCGGCTTGCTTTCCTCTGCCTTGGGGGCCGGGGTGGTCTCGAGCACGGCGCCCAGAATGCTGTTCGGGCGATAGGTGGCCAGGCCCTTCAGGCCGGCTTTCCACGCCTGGTGGTACAGGTCCTTGAAGTCCTCGTAGGGGTAGTCGGCCGGAATGTTGACGGTCTTGGAAATCGAGGTGTCGATGAAGGGTTGCACCGCTTCCATCATGGCCACGTGTTCGGCAGCCGTCATTTCGAGGGCGTTGACGAAGTAGTCGGGCAACTGGCTGTCGCGGCTGCTGCCGTGCAGCGCGTGGTACAGGCGGAATGCATGGTCATCCACGTGGTATTCGCTGGTGCTGCCGTCGGCTTCGCGCTTGCGGCGCTTGTAGGTCCAGGAGAATGGCGGCTCGATGCCGTTGCTGGCGTTGTCGGCAAAGGCCAGGCTCACGGTGCCGGTCGGGGCGATCGACAGCAGGTGGCTGTTGCGCAGGCCATGCTTCTTGATGGCCGCCTTGATGTCGGCCGGCAGCCGGCTGGCAAAGCTCTTGCTGCCCAGGTACTGGGCCGCGTCGAATTTGGGGAAGGCGCCTTTTTCCTTGGCCAGCTCGACCGAGGCACGGTAGGCCGCATTGCGCATGCGCTCGGCGATCTGTGCGGCCATCTGGCGGCCGTTATCGCGGTTGTAGTGCAGGCACAGCATGGACAGGGCATTGCCCAGGCCGGTAAAGCCCACGCCGATGCGGCGCTTGGCGGCGCTTTCCTCGCGCTGCTGCGGCAGCGGCCACCAGGTCACGTCCAGCACGTTGTCCAGCGCACGCACCTGCACGGCCACGGCTTGTTCGAACGCGTCGAAGTCGAAACTGGCGCTGCCGCCCACGTTGAACGGATTGCGCACGAAACGCGTCAGGATGATCGGGCCCAGGTCGCAGCAGCCGTAGTTGGGCAGGGGCTGCTCGCCGCAGGGGTTGGTGGCGGCGATGTCCTCGCAGTAGTTCAGGTTGTTGTCACGGTTGATCTGGTCGATGAACAGGATGCCAGGCTCGGCAAAGTCGTAGGCTGACTGCATGATGGTGTTCCACAGGTCGCGCGCGGCCACCTTGCGGTACACCCACTTGCCGTCTGCGCGCTGGTAGCCGCCGGCTTCCAGCACTTTCTTGCCGGCCCTGGCCTTGTGCACCAGTTCCCAGTCCTTGCCTTCGTTGACGGCCTGCATGAAGGCATCGCTCACGCCCACCGAGACGTTGAAGTTGTTCCAGCGGCCAGGGGTGCGCTTGGCGGTGATGAACTCTTCCACGTCCGGGTGGTCGATGCGCAGAACGCCCATCTGGGCGCCACGGCGGGCGCCGGCGGATTCGACCGTGGAGCAGCTCTGGTCGAACACATTCATGTACGAGCACGGGCCGCTGGCAATGCTGTGGGTGCCCTTGACTTCGGCGCCCTTCGGTCGGATGCGGGAGAAATCGTAGCCCACGCCGCCGCCACGGCGCATGGTTTCGGCAGCTTCGCGCAGGGCTTCGTAAATGCCGGGGAAGCCGTCGTCGTCAAAGCCCTGGATGCAGTCGCCCACGGGCTGCACGAAGCAGTTGATCAGGGTGGCCTGGATCTCGGTGCCGGCGGCGCTCATGATGCGGCCTGCGCCGATGGCGCCGGCGCGCAGGTTGTGCAGGAACTTCTGCTCCCACTCGGTGCGCAGCTCGGGTTTTTCCACGCTGGCCAGCGCGCGCGCCACACGCTGGTAGATCGCTTCGGCGCCAGTCTCGCCCTCCTTGCAATACTTCTCAAGCAGAACGTCGTGGCTGATGGTTTGTTCAGGGAGTTGCATGGCGGTAAGGGAAGGGATGGGGCGTGTAGCGATGTCCATGGGAAATAAGGCCTGAAGCAGGTCGGACCAAGAGTCGAAGACTGCTAAGTTATTGTTTTAAAAGGACTTTAGCGAATTCTTGCAGGCGTTTCCAGCCGTGCAGGAGGTGCATGAAGAGCCCATTATGACGCAAACGGGTGCGCATCGCGCACCCTGAATGGATTCCAGTTTACCCGGATTTGAGGCCCTTCGCGCCGCTTCACACTAACGCATCAGGGGCATCGAAACGGGCCACTTGACACAGCGAAAAACGTGATTTTTCCGCAGTTCTGGCGTGTCTTGCGCGGGCCGGTCAGGCGGATGCGCGGTCCCCGAGCAGCCATTGCATCAGGTCGGCAACCGGGCGGATTTCATTGCCGAACGGCAACTTGCCGGCGCCCCGGAAGAACAGGCCCTTGTTCGTGTCGCCTTCCTGAGCATGCGCCAGGTGCTTGTCGATGCAGAACTGGCCAACGGCTGCATTGCCATCGCGCAGGCCGCAATGCTGCAGGCAGTCGAACGCGTAATTGCAGGGTTTCTCGTGCGCCACGGCCTGGAGCTTGGGCACGAGGCGGATGTATTTTTCCAGCCATGGCGTGCGTACGGCGCGTGCGGGCAAGCCGGCCACACTGACGAACTCCACGATGTCCTCGGGCTTGGCATCTGCCAGCACATGCTTGAAGGCAGGGGCCGCATCGGACTCCTGCGTGACGGCAAAGGCAGTACCCAGTTGCACCGCATCGGCGCCCAGCGCTTGCAGGCGGGCAATGTCGTCATGGTTGCTGACACCACCGGCCGCAATCAGCGGGATGTTGCGTTCATAGCCGGCGTTTTTCAGGAACTCGCGCACCTGCGGCAGCACGTTTTCGAAGTCGAAACGGGTGTCGTTCAGGTCGGCCACCTTGGCGGCACCCAGGTGGCCGCCGGCCAGGCGCGGGTGTTCGATCACGATGGCATCGGGCAGACGGCCTTTCTTTTCCCACTTTTTCACGATCAGTTGCACGCCGCGGGCATCGCTCAGGATTGGAATCAGGGCAGTCTTGGGAAAATCCTTGGCCAGCTCGGGCAGGTCCAGCGGCAGGCCGGCGCCCACCACCACGGCGTCGATGCCGGCTTCCAGCGCCGTGCGCACGTTTTGCGCGTAGGCACTGATGGCCTTCATCACGTTCACGGCGATCAGGCCCAGGCCCTGCGAGATCTCGCGGGCACGGGCGATTTCGCGGCGCAGCGCTTCGTTGTTGGCGGCGTCGATGGCAGCCTTGGCATGGGGGATGTCGTGCGACTTTTCCAGCGGATGGGTTTGCTCGAACAGGTCGGGGTGCAGGCGGCGCAGGTCCACCGACGAAATGGTGCCGACGCCGCCCATGCGGGCCACGGTGCCGGCCAGGCCACCGGCAGAAATGCCTACGCCCATGCCGCCCTGCACAACGGGAACCATGGTCTTGTTGGCCAACGACCAGAGTTTCAGGCCGGAAGCGACGGCTTTTTGGCGCAGGCTTTCCGCAAGGGCGGCGGCCTCGTCGAACGGGAAGAGGGAGGAAGCGGAAGCGGCGGCGCTTGCGGACATGTGAACTACCTAACTATAAACTACAGAATGACGAAGGGTATCTTAGCGATGCTGGAAATAACTTGTTGTTAGTCAAGCTTTGCATAATGCGGGCAGTTGTCCTGCACATCAAGCGCTGCGCTGCGATAATTGTGGCTATGATCAAACAGCGTATTGTGGTGGGCCTGAGCGGCGGAGTGGATTCTGCAGTAAGTGCGTGGCTACTCAAGCAACAGGGCCATGAGGTCGTCGGCATCTTCATGAAGAACTGGGAAGATGACGACGACAGCGAGTATTGTTCTTCCAACATCGACTTTGTCGACGCGGCGGCCGTGGCCGACGTGATCGGCATCGAGATTGAGCACGTCAATTTTGCCGCCGACTACAAAGACCGCGTGTTTGCCGAGTTCCTGCGCGAATACCAGGCCGGCCGCACACCCAATCCGGACGTGCTGTGCAACGCCGAAATCAAGTTCAAGGCCTTTCTGGACCACGCCATGCGGCTGGGTGCCGACAAGATCGCCACTGGCCATTATGCACGCGTGCGCCAAAATCCGGCAAGCGCGCTGGTCGAGCTGCTCAAGGGCTGTGACAGCACCAAGGACCAGAGCTACTTCCTGCACCGCCTGAACCAGGCACAGCTGCAGAAGACCTTGTTCCCGGTGGGCGAGCTGCCCAAGACCGAGGTGCGACGCATCGCCGAGGAAATCGGTCTGCCTAATGCGAAGAAAAAAGACTCCACCGGCATTTGCTTCATCGGCGAGCGGCCGTTCCGCGAATTCCTCAACCGCTACCTGGCCAGCAAGCCCGGTCCGATCAAGGACGAGAAAGGCCGCACCATTGGCGAGCATATGGGGCTGAGCTTTTACACGCTGGGCCAGCGGCAGGGGCTGGGGATTGGCGGCGTCAAGGTCAAGGGCGCCCCGCGCGGCGGCGGAGACCATGCACCGTGGTTCGTGGCGCGCAAGGACATGGCAACCAACACGCTGTACGCGGTGCAGGGGCATGACCATCCCTGGCTGCTCACGCACACCCTGCAGGCCAGCGATTTGAGCTGGTGTGCCGGCCGGCCGCCGGTGGCGGCGCAGTCGCCCACTGGCTTCGCGGCCAAGACGCGCTACCGCCAGGCCGATGCCGCCTGTACCCCGCAACTGCTGGCAGACGGCATGCTGCGGCTGGACTTTGCCGAGGCGCAGTGGGCCGTCACGCCGGGGCAAAGCGCGGTCCTGTACGACGGCGAGGTCTGCCTGGGCGGGGGCATCATCACCGGCTGAGGGCGCGGTTTTCGGGGCGGCGGTGGCGTACACTAAGTATGAAAGACGGAAAGTTTTTGCCTTAGATGGAGCGCACCATGAGCAAGCCCCTCACCACCGAGCAACGCAACGAACTCAAGGCCTTGCTGGAACAGCACAAGGCGCAGATCGAGGATCGCCTGCACGAAGTTCAGGAGGGCCAGAGCCGTAGCGAACACGCCCGTGAACTGATCGCAACGCGCGGCAGCGTCGAGCGCCAGCACAGCTCCGACCTCGAAGTGGACATGGCCATGAGCGACATGGGCGCCGTCGAGCTGGCCCGCATCAACGCGGCGCTGGAGCGCATGGAACTGGGCACCTACGGCATTTGCGAGGAGTGTGGTTGCCACATTCCGTACGAACGCCTCAAGCTCGAGCCGCCGACGCAGCACTGCGTGGCGTGCAAGGCGCGCTGGGAGCACGAGACCGGCGCCACGCCCAAGTCCAATATGTAAGCGCGATGGAGGCTTCCAGTTCCGTGCGTGCGCACGACGATGCCGATGTGCTGGATCTGTGCCGGCAGCTGGCGCAACAGCTGCAGCAGCGTGGCTGGATGCTGGCTACCGCCGAGAGCTGCACGGGCGGATTGATTGCGGCAGCATGCACCGCACTGGCGGGCTCGAGCATCTGGTTTGAGCGTGGATTCGTCAGTTATTCCAATCAGGCCAAAAGCGAGATGCTGGGGGTGTCGGCTGCGCTGATCGAGACGCATGGGGCGGTCAGCGAGCCGGTGGCTCTGGCCATGGCGGCCGGCGCCTGTCGCCATTCCGCCGCACAGGTGGCGCTGTCCGTGACCGGCGTGGCCGGCCCCACCGGCGGTTCGCCGGCCAAGCCGGTGGGTACGGTCTGCTTTGGCTGGCATCTCGGGCAGGGCACCAGCGCAGAAACCCGGCATTTCGAAGGGAATCGTGCCGCTATCCGTGCCGCCACGGTGCGCCATGCACTGCAGGGCTTACTACTGCGCCTGTAGGCAGTGCTATCCGCAGGCGCCCCTGCAGGGCGCCTGCTTCTTGTCGGGGCGGCGTACCCTCAGCGGGTACGCGTGCGATCAGCGATTGCGACCGCGCCCACTCTGATTCTGGTGTTCGGAAAACTCGCCCTGGTCGACCTTGCCATCGCGATTGGTGTCCATGTTGTCGAAGGCACGGCGGTCGTCATTGCGCAGTCGGCGGCCCTCGGCAGCGCGTTGTTGCCGCCGCTCCTTGTGGAATTTGTCCATTTCCGATCGGCTGATGCTGCCATCACGGTTTGTGTCCATGTCGGCAAAGCCGGGACGTTGGCCACCGCGCCCCTGGCCACCGGCCATGCCGGGACCCATGCGTCGGCCCTGCCCCACGCCCGGCTGCGGACGCGGCGCATCGGCAGCAGCGCCACGCCCGCGTCCCTGGTCCTGACCTTGGCCCAAGATGGCACCCCTGCGCTCGCCCGGGCGCAGCCGGTTTTCATGGGCCTTATCGAACTCGGAGCGGGTGATGGTGCCGCTGCGGTCGCTGTCCATCTGTTCAAAGCTCAAGGCATTACGGCCTGCCCCTGGACGCTGGGAGCGCATCTGCTCGAATTCCTGCTGGGTGATAGCGCCGTTGTTGTCGCGGTCGTAGGCGTTGAAGTTGCCGCGCACCTGTGCCATGGCAGGGATGCTCATGCAGGCGAATACGGCGGCAGTGCCGAGGACAGACAAAATATGTGTGCTGTTTTTCATGGTGGGCTCCTGAAAAGAATGTGCGCGCAATACTGTGCACATTGACTTTATAGGCCTGATTGCGCGGGGCGGGGTGCGGCAGCACCGCCATTGTTGCTGCCACAGCACAGTCCGGCGTGGGCCAGACGCGCACACACCAAGGCAAGGAGCAATGCCAGCGGCCATGGCCAGATGCGGCAAGGCGCCCCTTGCAGGGCGCCTGGTTTGCCGCAGAGGTTCATGGCCGACGAATGGACGTGTCAGCGGTCGTCGCTATCCCGTTGCTTGCGATTGCTGTACTTGGCAAATTCGTTCTTGTCGATCTTGCCGTCGCCGTTGAGGTCCATTTTCTCGAAATGGCGGGTCTGGGCATCCTTGCGCGACTGGCCGCTATCGGCGACGCGCTGTTCACGCTGCTTCTGGCTGAACTGTTCCAGCTCTGCCTGGCTGATGGAGTTGTCGCGATTGCTGTCGATGTCGGCAAAGGCAGCGCGCCGCTGTTGATCGTGCTCGCGGTACTTGGCAAATTCGCTCTTGTCGATCTTGCCGTCGCCATTGGCGTCCAATTTTTCGAAGTAACGGCCTATCTTCGCGCTACGCTGCTGCTGCTTGTACTGGTCCAGTTCCGCCTGGGTGATGAAACCGTCGTGGTTGCTGTCGATGTCTGCAAAGCCGGGGCGTTTCTGGTCGCGGCCCTTGTCGTCGTCACCGCGCATGCGGTACTCATGGGCCTTGCGGAACTCGGCGCGGCTGATGCTGCCATTGCCGTCGCGGTCCAGGTCCGCGAAGCTCGGGGCATTGCGGCCGGTGCCTGGCCGCTGGGCGCGCATGGCGTCAAATTCCTGCTGGCTGATGGCGCCATTGCCGTCCTTGTCGTAGGCGTTGAAATCGCCGCGCGCTTGCGCCACGGCGGAGGTGCCAACGCTGGCGAGCAGGATGGCGGCGCCGATGGCGGAGAGGAGGGGGATGCGGGTCTTCATGATGGTCTCCTGGTGGTGCTATGCGCACGGAGTGTGCACAGTTCACTTTATATTTGTGGATCCTTAAGGCTGCATGAAGTGCCCATGGCCGCCGCGTCGTGCCTGCGATGCAAAAGGCCGGCACCAGGCCGGCCTTCGTTGTGAGGCTGCAGGTGCTCAGGTGCCGGCCTTGCAGCGCTGGCGCCAGGCGTGCAGCAACGGCTCGGTGTAGCCGCTGGGCTGCTCCACGCCCTTGAACACCAGATCCAGCGCGGCACGGTAGCCATAGCTGGTATCGGCGTGGCCGGCCATCGGGCGGTAAGCCGGATCACCGGCGTTCTGCTGGTCCACCAGCGCGGCCATGCGCTCGAAGGTGGCATGCACACGGGCTGCGTCCACCACACCATGCAGCAGCCAGTTGGCCATGTGCTGGCTGGAGATACGCAGCGTGGCGCGGTCTTCCATCAGGCCGATGTCATGGATGTCCGGCACCTTGGAGCAGCCCACGCCCTGGTCAACCCAGCGCACCACATAGCCCAGGATGCCCTGGGCGTTGTTGTCCAGTTCCTGCTGCTTCTCTTCGTCGCTCCAGTCCGGGGTGGAGGTGACCGGCACCGCCAGCAGACCGGCGAGCAGGTCGTCGCGCTCGGCGGCCACATCGGTCTTTTCCAGCTCTTGCTGCACCTGGGCCACGTTGACCTGGTGGTAGTGCAGGGCGTGCAGCGTGGCTCCGGTGGGGCTGGGCACCCAGGCGGTATTGGCGCCGGCCCTGGGGTGGGCGATCTTCTGCTCGAGCATGCCGGCCATCAGGTCGGGCATGGCCCACATGCCCTTGCCGATCTGGGCCTTGCCGCGCAGGCCGCAGGCCAGGCCGACCAGCACGTTGTTGCGCTCGTAGGCCTGGATCCAGGCGCTGCCCTTCATGTCGCCTTTGCGGATCATCGGGCCGGCGCGCATGGCGGTGTGCATTTCATCGCCGGTGCGGTCCAGGAAGCCGGTATTGATGAAGGCGATGCGGCTGCGTGCTGCGCCGATGCAGGCCTGCAGGTTGACGGTGGTGCGGCGCTCCTCGTCCATGATGCCCAGCTTGACGGTGCTGTCGGGCAGGCCCAGCAGCTGTTCGACGCGGCCGAACAGTTCGTTGGCGAACGCGGCTTCGCGCGGGCCATGCATTTTCGGCTTGACGATGTAGATGCTGCCGGTGCGCGAGTTGCGGATGCCGTTGGCACCATGGCCCTGCAGGTCGTGCATGCCGATGGCGGTGGTGATCACCGCATCCATGATGCCTTCGGGAATTTCCTTGCCCTCGGCGCCCCACAGGATGGCCGGGTTGGTCATCAGGTGGCCGACGTTGCGCACGAACATCAGCGAGCGGCCATGCAGGCGCACTTCGCCTTGGCCCGCGGGCGCGGTATAGACGCGGTCGGGGTTCAGGCCACGCGTCACGGTCTTGCCGCCCTTGTCAAAGGATTCGGTCAGCGTGCCGCGCAGAATGCCCAGCCAGTTGCGGTAGCCCAGCAGCTTGTCTTCGGCGTCCACAGCAGCCACCGAGTCTTCCAGGTCCATGATGGTGGACACGGCTGCTTCGATCACCACGTCGGCGACGCCAGCGAGATCGGCCTGGCCGATCGGCTTGCTGCGGTCGATGCGGATGTCGATGTACAGGCCATTATTGACCAGCAGCACGCTGCTCACGTTGGGCGCAGCACCCTGGTAGCCCGCGAACTGGGCCGGGTTCTTCAGGCGCACCACGCGGCCGTCGGTGAGGGTGACTTCGAGCTGGCCGTCCTTCACGGAGTATGCGGTGGCGTCCTGGTGCGAGGCGCCGTCCAGCGGCACGGCCTGGTCCAGGAAGTTGCGTGCAAAGGCCACCACCTTTTCGCCGCGTTTCGGGTTGTAGCCCGGGCCCTTCTCGGCACCGTCGGTTTCGGGAATGGCATCGGTGCCATACAGGGCATCGTAGAGGCTGCCCCAGCGCGCGTTGGCGGCGTTCAGCGCGTAACGGCCGTTGCTGATCGGCACCACCAGCTGCGGGCCGGCCTGCAGCGCCAGTTCGGCATCCACGTTGGTGGTGGTGATCTTCACGTCGGCAGGTACCGGCACCAGATAGCCGATCTGCTCCAGGAACTGGCGGTAGGCCGCCATGTTGCGGATCGGGCCCGGATTGGCGCTGTGCCAGGTATCGAGTTCGGTTTGCAGGCGGTTGCGTTCGGCCAGCAGGGCCGCATTGCGCGGCGCCAGATCGGCCACCAGCTGGTCAAAACCCTTCCAGAAAACGGCTTGATTGACGCCGATGGGCGGCAGAACCTGGGTGTTGATGAACTGGTGCAGGGCACTGTCGACCTGCAGCTGGTGCTCCTGGATGCGGGGGCTGGTCATGGAATCTCCTCGTTGTGTGCGTGTGGCTACGCATGAATAGGGCATGGAGATACTGTATTACATCCTGGGCTACTGATTCATAGGCTAAATTTTGGAATATTGATGACTTTTATGGATGTAATTGAGGGAGTATTGCAGCTTTTACCCTCCGTCGCTGCGGACTTTGGCAAAAGAGCCCACAATACGAGCCTCCTCCGTTTCCGAACTTTCCATGAGCAGCTCCAACCACCGGCGTGCCAACCATCTGGCGCGGCAGACCGTCGAACTTTCCCTGGCCGCGCCACAGGTGATTGCGCACCGTGTGGCGCGCATGGCCGCGGCCGGCCTTGCACCGTCGTCAGCCGATCAGAAGGAGTTCACGCTGATGGGCGCCGAAAAGATAGCGGCTTTTGGCGAGTCGTGGCTGGCCATCTACTGGCAGTCCGTGCAGGCGCAGCAAAATCTGTGGCTGGGCCTGTGGCAGCAGGGCACACATCCGGCGGACTGGCTGCAGCCCTGGACGGGAGGTCAGCGCATGGGGTCGCTGTGGCAAAAATCCGTGCTCGATATCATGGGCAAGGGCATCGATCCGGTGCGCCGTCGTGCGGTGGCCAATGCCCGCCGGCTGGGGCGCAAGCGCAAATAGCCAGCCGCGCTGCAGCGGCAGAATGCACGGGGTGTCTGGTCCCCGGCTGGCTGGGGCGCTGTGGACGGTAAGGTGCAGGCCGCCTGTAGTTGCGCAGGCGGCTTATGGGCTTATTGCTGCAGTGTCAGCAGCGCATCCAGCGCATTGCGGATGGCGTCCTTCATCGACGGATGCGGTGCTTCCAGCGTGTGCGCGATGCGCTCCAGGGCGGTCTCGCCCCCGTTCTTGAGCTCGGCAATGGCCGCAGCGGCATCGCGTGGATTGTCGTAGCCCTTGCTTTGCAGCAGCAGCTCGCCGCCGGGGGCCAGCATCTTGAAGTAGAACAGGCCGTCCTTTTCGCGGTATTGCTTGAACTGCGGCACCGCGGGAGCGGCAGCTGCCGGCTTGGCCGCAGGTGCCAGCGCGCTGGAAAGCGCACGCAGGCCGACCGCTTCACGCAGCTGGCGCAGATAGGGCGTGGCTTCGGCACGGGCCTTTTCGGCGCCTGCCAGCAGCGTGCGTTCGACCTGCTCCGGGGTGGCCATCAGCTCGGCGTAATGCGCGCGCATGGGCGCGATTTCGCGGTCGATGCGCTCGAACAACTGCTGCTTGGCCTCGCCCCAGGCAATGCCGTCGGCAAAGGCCTGGGCAAACGCGGCGGTTTCTTCCGGGCTGGCAAAGGCACGGTAGATCTGGAACAGGGCCGAACCTTCCGCGTCCTTGGGTTCGCCGGGCAGGCGCGAATCGGTCACGATGGACAGGATGCGCTTGCGCAGCTCTTCGCGCGGCACGAACAGCGGGATGGTGTTGTCGTAGCTCTTGCTCATCTTGCGGCCGTCCAGGCCGGGCAGTACCGACACCTGTTCGTCGATCGCGGCTTCGGGCAGCACCAGCAGATCCTTGCCGTACAGGTGGTTGTAGCTGCTGGCCATGTCCCGCGCCATTTCGATGTGCTGGATCTGGTCGCGGCCGACCGGCACCTTGTTGGCCTTGAACATCAGGATGTCGGCGGCCATCAGCACCGGGTACATGAACAGGCCGGCGCTGACGCCGTCGTCCGGGTCGCTGCCGGCGTCGGTATTCTTGTCCACCGCCGCTTTGTAGGCATGTGCGCGGTTGAGCAGGCCCTTGCCGGTCACGCACGTGAGCAGCCAGGTCAGCTCGGGAATTTCGTGGATGTCGCTCTGGCGGTAGAGAGTGACGCGCTCCGGATCCAGCCCGGCGGCCAGCCAGGTGGCGGCGATTTCGAGGGTGGAGCGCTGCACGCGCGCCGGATCCTGGCACTTGATCAGCGAGTGGTAGTCGGCCAGGAAGTAGTAGCTGCGCACGTCTTCACGGCGACTGGCGAGCACCGCCGGACGAACTGCGCCCACGTAGTTGCCAAGATGCGGGGTGCCGGTGGTGTTGATGCCGGTCAGATAACGGGTAATGGCTGGTGCGTTCATGCCGACATTATCGGGGATGAATGGCGTGGGCGGCTCAGGCGTCGGGGCGTCCCCACATCCAGACGGTGATGCCGGTGCAGGTGATGGCCATGAGGGCGGCCAGCCACCACCAGGGCGTGGACGCCAGTGCCAGCGCTACGCCGACGGTGGAGCCTGCCATGCCCAGGGTGCCCAGCCATTTGCCCAGGCGCGGAATGGCGCGGCGCTCTTCCCAGGCACGGATGATGGGGCCGGTGTGGCGGTGGTCGAGCAGCGCTTGGTGAAAGCGCGGCGAAGCCTTGGCCCAACAGCCTGCTGTCAGCAGCACAAACGGCGCCGTCGGCAGAATCGGCAGAAAGATGCCGGCCAGGCCCAGCAGCAGCGACAGCGCTCCCACTGCCCACAGCAGCATGCGTACGGTATAGGCCAGCATCCGCTTACTTCTTCAGGCGCGTGATCAGGCTGGAGGTGTCCCAACGGCCACCGCCAGCCTGCTGCACTTCCGCATAGTATTGGTCTACGAGCTCGGTCACCGGCAGCTGCGCGCCGATGCGGCGTGCCTGCTCCAGCACCAGGCCCAGGTCCTTGCGCATCCAGTCCACCGCAAAGCCGAAGTCGAACTTGCCTTCGACCATGGTCTTGCCACGGTTTTCCATTTGCCAGCTTTGCGCTGCTCCCTTGCTGATGGCGCCCAGCACCAGATCCATGTCCAGGCCAGCTTTCAGACCGAAGGCGATGGCTTCGCTCAGGCCCTGGACCAGGCCGGCGATGCAGATCTGGTTGACCATTTTGGCCAGCTGGCCGGCGCCGACTTCGCCCATGCGGGTGCAGGCCTTGGCATAGGCGGCCATGACGGGTTCGGCGCGGGCAAAGGCCGCGAGATCGCCGCCGCACATGACGGTGAGCTGGCCATTCTGGGCGCCGGCCTGGCCGCCGGACACCGGGGCGTCGAGAAACTGCAGCTGCTGGCGCAAGGCAGCGTCGTACAGTTCGCGCGCCACCGTGGCCGAGGCCGTGGTGTGGTCGACGAACAACGAGCCGGGCTGCATGGTGGACAGGGTGCCTTCCTTGCCCAGCGTGACGCTGCGCAGGTCGTCGTCATTGCCCACGCAGCAGAATACGATTTCGGCCTCTGCGGCAGCTTCAGCGGGTGTGGGGGCGCAGCTGGCGCCGAATTCGGACGCCCATTGCTCGGCCTTCGCGGGAGTGCGGTTGTAGACCGTCACGGCGTGGCCGGCGCGCGACAGATGGCCGGCCATGGGATACCCCATGACCCCCATTCCAAGAAAGGCCACGCGCAGGGGCGGGCAGGGGGCATAGGTCTTGTGGGTGATGGATGCCATGAGAGTCTCCCGGTTCATTGTGTACCGGAAATGGTACCCCAGAGTGGCACTGGTGCGGTATCCGCAGGTTTCCGTAGAGGTGCGGCCGGACGGATCAGGCCGGCGCGGCGCAGCTGCTCCAGGTGTTGCGCCATGGTGAGCATGCCGTGGGCGGCCCCCGTCTGCATGGCCGACAGCAGCTGGGCACTGCGGCCTTCGCGGATCAGGTTGCGTACTGCTGGGGTGCCGGTGAGCAGTTCGAAGGCGGCCACGCGGCCGGCACCGTCGGCGCGCGGGTGCAGGGTCTGCGTCAGGACCGCCAGCAGCGAGTCGGCCAGCTGCTGGCGCACCAGCTCCTTGTCGCCGGACGGAAACACATCGACGATGCGTTCCACGGCGCGCGGGGCGCTGGCGGCATGCAGCGTGGCCAGCACCAGGTGGCCGGTTTCGGCGGCGGTCAGCGCCAGTCGGATCGACTCGAGATCGCGCAATTCGCCAATCAGCAGCACGTCCGGGTCTTCACGCAAGGCCGCACGCAAGGCGGCACTGAAGCTGCCGGTGTCGCGGCCCAGTTCACGCTGGCTGATCAGGCACTGTTGCGAGGTGTGCAGGTATTCCACCGGATCTTCGATGGTCAGGATGTGGCCAGCACGCTGGCGGTTGATGTGGTCGAGGAGGGCGGCCAGCGTGGTGGATTTGCCACTGCCGGTGGCGCCCACCACCAGCAGCAGGCCGTGCGGCCGCAGCACCAGATCCGGCAGGGCTGCGGGAAGGCCGAGTGCAGCCAGCGCCGGCACGTCGGACGGGATCAGGCGGATGGCGGCGGCCGGGCCACGCTGTTGCCAGTACTGGTTGACGCGCAGGCGCCCCGCCGGCGGCAGCGTGACGGCAAAATCGCGCTCACCCGGTGCGTCGGCGGCATCCAGCCGGGCGGCCTGGCACAGCGGCTGCAGCAAGGCCACTACGGCGTCGGCATGCAGTACGGTATCGGACAGCCGCTGCAATTGGCCGTGGCAGCGCGCCATGGGCGCCTCGCCCGCCGACAGATGCAGATCCGAGGCCTGCAAGGTGACGCAGCGGGCCAGAAGTTCGGTAATATTCACAAACGGTGATGCAGCCCGTGGCAGCGCCTCAAGTTAATAATAAACGTTTAAATTATAGGACGAAATGTCTTTGTCCGATTCTTCCTTTTCGCATATTCCCGCGCATCTGGCGCAGGTGCAGGCACGCATCGCACAGGCCTGCGAGGCTGCGGGGCGATCCCGCGACAGCGTCCGCCTGCTGGCTGTTTCCAAGACCTTCCCGGCAGAAGCCGTGGCTGTGGCAGCCTCGGTCGGCCAGCATGCCTTTGGCGAGAACTACGTGCAGGAGGCGGTGGCCAAAATCACGGCGCTGCAGCAGCTGCCGGAACTCGAATGGCACTGCATCGGCCCCTTGCAAAGCCGCAAGACCGCCTTGGTGGCGCAGCATTTCCAGTGGCTGCACAGCCTGGACCGGCTGGACATTGCCGAGCGCCTGAGCCGGCAGCGACCACCGGAACTGCCGCCGCTGCAGGTCTGCCTGCAAGTCAACATGGATGCGGGTGCCAACAAATCCGGGCTGACGCCGGAGCAGGCCCTCGAGTTGGCGCGGGCCGTGCGCGCATTGCCGCGCTTGCAGCTGCGCGGACTGATGAGCATCCCGGAGCCCTATGACGATCCGGCGCAAACCTTGGCCGTGCACCAGCGCACGCGCGTGCTGTTCGATGCGCTGGGCGCGCAGCTGGAGTTGCCGCAGTGGGACACGCTGTCCATGGGTATGAGCGCCGATCTGGAACTGGCGATTGCCGCCGGGAGCACCATGGTGCGTGTCGGCACGGCGATTTTCGGTGGTCGGCCTGCGCGGCCCTGAGCCATTTTCTGAACCATTACGCGCGGCGCTGCTGCAGGTGCCAGGCGCCCTCGGCCATCAGCACCAGCAATGCCAGCCAGATCGGGCCGTAGGTCCAGCCGGCGCCGGGCGCCATGCGTTCGCCCAACAGCAGCGATACCGCAAACAGCAAGGCCGGCTCCAGATAGCCGAGCAGGCCGAACAGGCCCAGCGGCAGGCGTCGGCTGGCCGACAGATAGCAGCCCAGCGCCACCACACTCATCAGTCCCAGCAGCGGCAACAGCCCCATCAGGACCGGACGCTGCATCAATTGCACCGATACCGGCTGGTCAGCCAGGATCCACAGCGCCAGCGGCAGCATGGCCAGGGTCTCGGCCCACAGGCCGGGCAGGGATGGGACTTCCAGCTTGCGCCGCAGCATGAAGTACAGCGGATAGCCGATCGCCACCACCGCCGTCGGCCAGGCCAGGCTGCCGCCGGCGGCAAGTGCGTGGCCAACGCCCCATGCGGCCAGCGCCACGGCCAGGCCTTGCATGGCGCTCAGCTTTTCCTGGTAGGACAGGCGACCGGCCAGCACCATGGCCAGCGGTAGCAGGAAGTACCCGAGGGTGGTGTCCAGCGCCCGTCCATTCAGCGGCGCCCACATGAACAAGGCCATTTGCAGCGCCATCATGTGCCCGCTCAGCAGCAGACCGAGACCGACCGAGGGGGTCCGGTGTATGCGTTGCAGCAGTGCCTGCAAGGCGCTGCCGGCGCCGGACAGCAGAAGCAGCACAGTCAGCAACGGCAGGCCGAGCACGACGCGCCAGGCAAAAATCGGCACGCCTTCCAGCGGATGCAGCAGCACTGCGTAGTAATACAGCGCTCCGAACAGCACCGAAGCAGCCACTGACAGGGTAATTCCGGACAACATGGTCACAGTGTAAGCGTGTGTACAGCCCAGGCAGCCGCGGCTGCCCGGCGCCCGCTTCAGGCTAGCGCGTGCAGCGATTCTCCCAGCGCGTTCACCAGGCGGTCGATCTCGTCGGTCGTGGTCACGAACGGCGGTGCGAGCTGGATGGTGTCGCCGCCGTAGCGCACATAGAAGCCCTTGCGCCACATGTCCATGGCCACCTGCCAGGGACGCTTGGCAGGCTCTCCCGGCAGTGGGGCAATGCTCAGGCCGGCGGCCAGGCCGTAGTTGCGGATGTCCAGCACATGCTGGGCGCTGCGCAGGCTGTGCACGCGGCGTTCGAAATGCGGCGCCAGTTCGCGCACGCGCTGCGGGGCGTTTTCGCGGTCCAGCAGATCGAGCGTCGCCACCCCTGCCGCACAGGCCACCGGATGTGCAGAGTAGGTGTAACCGTGTGGAAACTCCAGCAGGTAGTCGTGGCCGGCAGCCGCCATGAAGGCATCGTGGATGTCCTGTCGGACCACCACGCCGCCCAGCGGCTGGGCACCATTGGTGACCTGCTTGGCAAAGGTCAGGATGTCGGGCGTCACGCCAAACTGCTCGGCGCCTGTGTGGCTGCCGGTGCGGCCAAAGGCGGTAATTACCTCGTCAAAGATCAGCAGGATGTCGTGGGCGCTGCAGATTTCGCGCAGCCGCTGCAGATAACCCGCAGGCGGCACCACCACCCCGGCGGAGCCGCTCAGCGGCTCGACGATCACAGCGGCGATATTGCTGGCATCGTGCAGCGCGATCAGGTCGAGCAGGCGGTCGGCCAGCTCCTGGCCCCCTTTGGCGGGCTGGCCCTTGGCAAAGGTGCCGGCCGGGGGCTGGGTGTGCGGCAGGTGATCCGCCTCCACACCCTGGCCGAACAATTTGCGGTTGCCGCCGATGCCTCCCACCGAAATGCCGCCAAAGTTGACGCCGTGGTAACCTTTTTCGCGGCCGATCAGACGCGTCTTGCTGCCCTGTCCGCGCGCACGCCAGTAGGCGCGCGCCATCTTCAATGCAGTGTCGGCGGATTCGGAGCCGGAGCCGGTGAAGAACACGCGGTTCAGTCCAGGCGGCATCAGCGCCACGATGCGGTTGGCCAGTTCGAACGAGAGCGGGTGGCCAAACTGGAACGCCGGCGAGTAGTCCAGCGTGGCAATCTGCTGCTGCACCGCCTGCGTGATCTCGGTGCGGCAATGGCCCAGGCCGGTGCACCACAAGCCGGACAGGCCGTCGTAGATCTGACGGCCGTCGGCATCCGTGAAGTAGCAGCCCGAGGCAGAAACCAGCATGCGCGGGTCTGCCTTGAATTCGCGGTTGGCGGTAAATGGCATCCAGTGCGCATCCAGCGCACTGCCGTGGGCGGTAGTGTTGGCGGTGGTGCGCACTTCCGCGTCGGGCAGGTGGGGTTGCGGGGCATTCATGGCATTGTCTCCTTGCAGCTTGAACCAGAGGGCCGAGTGACATCATGCCGGTGGCGCTTGCACCGTAAAATGCACATCTATCACTGTTTACTTGCGGATTTATGCAATCAATACCACCCGCCAGGCTGGGCCAGCTCAGCGATATGGACATGCGCCTGCTGCAGGTGTTCAAGGCCGTGGTGGATTGTGGCGGCATGGCTGCGGCAGAGCTGGAACTCAACATCGGCACCTCCACCGTCAGCCGTCATGTGAAGGATCTGGAAACCCGTCTCGGCATGGTGTTGTGCCGGCGCGGCCGCGCCGGTTTTTCCGTCACATCCGAGGGACAGCGCGTCTACCAGGAAACCGTGCAGCTGCTGGCGGCGGTCGAGGGTTTCCGCCAGCGGGTCAACGACCTGCACGCCAACATGGGCGGCCAGTTGCATGTGGCCCTGTTCGAAAAAAGCGTCAGCAATCCGCAGGCGCACATCAGCGCCGCCATCGACCGTTTTGTGGCACAGGCGCCCAATGTGGCGCTCACGGTGCATGTGCGCGGCATTATCGAGATTGAACGCGGGGTGCTGGACGGCACCTACCAGATCGGCGTGGTGCCGGCCTTGCGCGCGGGACCATCCAGCGTGGCGCCGTCGCGCCGCAGCAGTCCGAGCCTGCGCCAGACCCCACTGTTCGGCGAACACATGCAGCTGTACTGCGCGATCGGCCATCCGCTGGCCGCGGCGGCACGCCAGCCCTCACTGGACTGGCCGGACCTGTGCGCATGGCCGCTGGCAGGCCTGGGCTACCATTCGCCCAACATGCAGCTCAGCCACCATGCGCACCTGGTGCGCAGTGCCACGGCGTTTGACCAGGAGGGCGTGGCCACGCTGCTGCTTTCCGGCCGCTTCATCGGTTTCCTGCCCGACCATTACGCCGCGCCTTTCGTGCAGCAGGGCTTGCTGTGCGCCATCCAGCCCGCGCGGTTTTTTTACCACTGTGACTATTTCGGCATTGTGCGGCGCTCGCCCCAGCTGCCCCGTGCCGCCCGGCTGTTCCACGAATGCATGGTACAGGCGCATAGCGCGTCGCAGACCTGCTGATGGCCTGCGGTATGTGCCCTGACGCGGCAGAGCCGCGATTTCGTCGTAACATGGGGGCTGCCATTTACAACTAAGAGAGACAAACATGCCTGGATTGCTGCCCGACGTTGATCCCGATGGACTGCTGGAATATTCCGTCGTCTATACCGATCATTCCCTCAACCACATGTCGAAAAAATTTGTCGGCGTCATGCAGGACATTCTGGGCGTGTTGCAGGAAGTGTATGGGGCTCATACCTCGGCGTTGGTACCGGGCAGCGGCTCCTATGGCATGGAAGCGGTGGCACGCCAGTTTGCGCAGGGCAAGAAGGTGCTGGTGCTGCGCAATGGCTTTTTCAGCTACCGCTGGAGCCAGATTTTCGACACCTGCGGCTTGAGTGACCAGGTCGTGCTGTGCAAGGCACGCCGTACCAGCGACGAGGCCTTGGCACCATGGGTGCCCGCGCCCATCGAGGAGGTGGTGGCCACCATCCAGGCCGAAAAACCGGCGCTGGTGTTTGCGCCGCACGTCGAAACTGCCAGCGGCATCATCCTGCCGGAAGACTACATCCGCCAGCTGGCCGATGCGGCGCATGCCGTGGGAGCCTTGCTGGTGCTGGATTGCATTGCTTCCGGCGCTATCTGGGTCAACATGCAGCAAACCGGCGTCGATATCCTGATCAGCGCACCGCAAAAGGGCTGGAGCAGCACGCCGTGCTGCGCCATGGTCTGTCTGAGCGAGCGTGCCCGTGCCGCGATCGATGCCACCAGCAGCAACAGCTTTGCCTGCGACCTGAAGAAATGGCTATCGATTGCCGAAGGCTATGTGCAGGGCAAGCATGCCTACCACACCACCATGCCCACCGACGGCCTGATGCGCCTGCGCGACCGCATGCTGGACGCACGCGCGGAAGGTTTCGTGACCTTGCGCCTGCGCCAACAGGAGCTGGGCAGCAAGATGCGCGCGCTGCTGGAGGCACGCGGCTTTGCCAGTGTCGCGGCAGAGGGCTTCAAGGCGCCTGGTGTGGTGGTGAGCTATACCAGCGACCCTGGTATCCAGAACGGCAGCAAGTTCGTGGCAGCGGGTGTGCAGGCTGCCTCCGGGGTGCCGCTGATGTGCGACGAGCCCGAAGGTTTCAGCACCTTCCGTCTGGGTTTGTTTGGGCTGGAAAAATGGCGCCACGTTGACCGCACGGTGGATCTGCTGGCGCAGGCGCTCGATCGCATGCAGGGCTGAGCATTGAAGGCATGCTGCGGCCCTCACAGGGCCGCGGCTGCGTCAGGCACCGCTTATGCCGGGCGGGGCAGCATCGTCTGCGCAGAATTTGCGCAGAATATCCTGCAGCCATTGCACGAACACCGTGCATTCCCAGCGCTCCATGGTGCCGTTGCGGCTGCACAGGTAGTGTGCATGCGGACTGGGCAGGGTGCGATCGAACAGGCGCACCAGTTGGCCGCCTTGCAGCCAGGGACGGGCCAGTTGCAGCCGCACCAGCGCCACGCCCAGGCCCTGCGCCGCAGCGTCACAGGCCAGCCCCATGTCGTTGAATGAGGAGCCATCCATCGGTTCGGCCCAGTCGAGGTCGTGGGCGGCGAACCAGGTGCGCCAGGGCTCGAGCGCACTGTGCAGCAGGTAGACCCGGCCCAGATCCTGCACGCTGGCAAACGGGCCATGCTCGCGCAGGAAGTCGGGAGAAGCCACCGGTGTGATCACGTCCTTGAGCAGGCATAGCGATTCCATGTCGGCATAGCGGCCGGAACCGTAGCGGATGGTCAGGTCGGTTTCCTCGACCATGACGTCCAGCAGCGGGATGTTGACATGCAGCGACAGGTCGATTTCGGGGTGGGCGCTGATGAACTCGCGCAGGCGCGGCATCAGGATGCTGCGGGCGAACGTGGGTGTGACTGCCACGCGCAGGCGGCGGCGCGCTTGCGGATCACGCGCGCCCGGTACGCGCTCCAGCATGCTGAGCGCTTCGCGCACATGGGCCAGGTATTCGCCGCCTTCCAGCGTCAGGGAATAGTCGGAGCGTGCAAACAGGCGCAGCCCCAGCAGGCTTTCGAGCTGCTTGATGCGGTGGCTGACGGCGCTGGGCGTGACAAACAGCTCGGCGGCGGTCTGCGTCACGCTGCGCAGGCGGGACAATGCCTCGAAGGTCAGGAGGCACTGGATGGGGGGGATGCGAGCTGCCATGGCCGCTGACTATCAACGGAAAATGACGGTGCGGTGGCCGTTGAGCAGCACGCGGTGCTCACTGTGCCACTTGACGGCGCGTGCCAGTACCTGGCTTTCGGTGTCGCGGCCGGTGGCGGTCAGGTCTTCCACCTCCATGCTGTGGTCGGCGCGGGCCACATCCTGCTCGATGATCGGGCCTTCGTCCAGATCGGGCGTGACGTAGTGGGCGGTGGCGCCAATCAGCTTGACCCCGCGATCGTGTGCCTGGTAGTAGGGGCGTGCGCCCTTGAAGCTGGGCAGGAAGCTGTGATGGATGTTGATGGCGCGGCCGGCCAACTGGCTGCACATGTCGTTGGACAAAACCTGCATGTAGCGCGCCAGCACCACCAGTTCGGCCCCTTCGGCGTTGATGATTTCGAGCTGGCGGGCCTCGGCCAGCGCCTTGTTGTCGCGCGTGACCGGAATGTGGTGGAATGGCACGTTGTAGCTGGCCGCAAGCTGGTAGAAGTCGCGGTGGTTGCTGATGATGGCGCGTACGTCGATGGCCAGCAGGCCGCTTTTCCAGCGGAACAGCAGATCGTTCAGGCAATGGCCTTCACGGCTGACCAGGATCACCGTGGGCATGGGCTGCTGCCTGGCGTACAGGCGCGCCTGCATCTGGTACGGCGCTGCAAATTCGGCCAGGCGCTGGCGCATTGCGATCGGGTCGGAGCCGGGGCAGTTGAAGCCCACGCGCATGAAAAACAGACCGGTGTCGTTGTCGTTGTATTGGGCCGCTTCCTCGATGTTGCCGCCAAGCTCCACCAGGAAGCCGGATACGGCGTGAACCAGGCCCACACGGTCGGGGCAGGAAAGCGTAAGAATATAAGGATGGCTCATGCGAACAGGTAACTCGTCGGGTAGCCGCGCGGGCAGGTGGCTTGCAGCGGGTGGCAGCAGGCCCGGACAACTCCCTGGGTAGGCGGGATCGTCTGGCGCAATGGGTTATTGTAGTGCTTCCTGACTGCCCGAGTACATGCAGTTGCAGGCATTGCTGCGCGCACCATGGTGCGTCTGCCTGCTTCAGTGCAGATTCATCGTCTGGTGAGTCAGGCCGGCATAGTGTTCCAGCGTGTCTTCGACTTCTTCCTGGGTGGGGGTGTTGTCCTGCCAGGCGCTGATCTGTTGCTGGAACAGCTCGGCCCAGCTGCCATCCAGGTACACATGGCGGCCAAAGCGCTTGTCCACGATTTCAAAGCCATGCCGGGCTAGCGCGAGATGGTCACGTCCCTGCATCCGGAGCTGCTCGTCGGCATCCAGTTGGGGATTGCTTTCCAGATGCACCACGGTGTAGCTGTCCGAATCGTACAGCGTGTGCATGCCAGCAGCAGAAAGGGCAAACAGTTCCTTGTTGATCATGTTGCCTACATGGTAGCGGTATGCAGCAAATCAAGGGAGACACGGGGTATTACTCCGGCCAGTCCTTGAGCACCTGCTCCACAAAATTGCCGTTGTCCTCGCTGATGCGCATGCGCAAGGGCAGATAAACGGACTGCCCCGATGGCGACTTCCAGGGCGCCAGCCACATCTCGATCAGCTTTTGCTGCCCTGCGGTGCGTACCTGCGTGAGCTTGATGGCCTGGTGCGGATTGCCCACGGCGTACACGGTTTCTTCTGGATCAACGCGGAACGTCCAGATGCTGGCGCGCCGGTGATCGGATACCTGCAGCTGGATGGTGCTGCCCGGCGGGTGTGGCTGCGCGTTGAACAGCGACAGCAATTGCACGAAGACACTGACCTGGTCCTGGGCCCCCGGCATCAGGGGCTGCTCGGTATTGCCGTTGCTGTACTGCACGCTGCCTTGTACCGCAGCGGGGTCGGCATGGTCCTGGCGGTGGAAATCGGCGCTTTTTTCGCCGCGCCAGGTGTCGGCAAAGTGCTCCGGCTGCAAACCGTGCGGGCCGATGCTGCCGCTGCTGGTTTGCGTGCGCTTGCCCACCAGGAAGGCACTGATGGTGAACGATGCGCTGTAATGCTCCCCCTGGTTGGCCCAGACCAGGGTGCCGTTGGCCTGGTATTGCAGCTGTTTGGCCTGGCCGGTCATGGCGTAACGCAGCGTCATTGAGGGGGGTACCTGGGCCGCCAGCCTGGCTGTGGCGATCACGGCGGCAGGCACCTGGACCGGGGCCGAAGCAGACGCCGCACTGGCCGCGGCAGCGTCCACGGCCGCCGTCGTGTCGGCAGGGAGGCCGGAGGCTGCTGATGCAGGACTGGTCGCTGCATCAACCACCGGATGGCTGGCGGTTTCTGCGGTCGTGGCCGGAATGAGATCTGGGGGAGGGACTGGCCTGGCAGCTTGGACGTGAGCCGGTGGACGTGGCGCAGAACGGAGTGGGGTCGGTTTCCGGACAGGTGTGGGGGCTGCGGCCATTTTGCGAGGCGGGGGCGAAACGGGCTCTGGTGTGGGCTCGGGCACAGGGGCCGGTTCAGGGGGCGCAATGGTGCGCGTTTCCAGGGCCACCACCGCGGGACTGCTGGCGGTGGCGACCGGTGGCTTGCGTGGCGTCCAATCCGGCAGGCCGGTCAGCAGCAGCGCATGCGCCAGCAGTGCCACCAAGGCGGCCAGCAGCATCGGCCAGCGGCGCACCAGGGGAACGGCTGGCGCGGTGGGAACAGTGCGTGTGTCAGACATCGTCGGCGGGCAATCCGGAAAGCCACTATGCGGCCTATTCTAGAATGCCTGTCCGTGCGCCGCTGCCCGTCAGGCAAGGGGCGCGCCGTGCGCCATTGACCCGGGTTATCCATGAAACTTGCCACCTATCAAGACGGTTCGCGCGACGGCCAACTGGTCGTGGTGTCGCGCGACCTGCGCCATGCCTGCTACGCCACCCACGCTGCCACGCGTCTGCAGCAACTGCTGGACGACTGGAACTTCATCAGCCCGCAACTGGAGGAGCTGTACCTGCATCTCAATGCGGGCCGGGTCGCGCACAGCTTTGTGTTCGACCCGCAGCGCTGCATGGCGCCGCTGCCGCGCGCCTTCCAGTGGATCGAAGCGGATGCCTTTCGGCCCATGCCGGCACAGGCGGCGCCGCTGCTGCGCCAGCTGGCCTGCGACCGCCTGCTGGGACCGCACGAGGCGGTGGAACTGCCGCCCGCAACGGCTGACATCGACATGGGTGCCGGCGTGGCCGCCATCTGCGGCGATCTGCCGCTGGAAGCCACGCCTGAACGGGCGCTGGAGGGCATCCGGTTGCTGCTGTTGGCCAATACAGTGCGCCTGCCGGCGCTGGAAACGCTCAGTCCGGTGCTGGCACGGCCGGCCACGGCCTTCAGTCCGGTGGCGGTGACGCCCGATGAACTGGGTACGGCCTGGCACGACGGCCGCATCTGGCAGGCGTTGCAGGTGCACTGCAATGGCAAGCGCATGGCGCTGTGCGATGCCGGCAGCGCCATGCAGCGTGGCCTGCACGAATTGCTGGCTGCCATCTGCCGCACGCGGCCGGTGCGCGCTGGCAGCATCATCGGCTGCGGCCCGCTGGCGAGTGCCGATGGCAGCCTGGGTTATGGCAGCATCGTTGCGCGCCGCGCGCAGGAATCCGAGGTATTCGGCCAGCCGCAGACCCCCTGGCTGGCCGTGGGCGATAGCGTGCGCGTCGAGATGAAGGGCCGCGACGGGCAGAGCCTGTTTGGTGTCATAGAACACAGCTATATTCGCGCTGGTACCGTGGGCGCAAGCTGACTGGCTGCAATGGCGAATGCATGCCATTGGCATCTGGGCTGCGCCTGCGGTATGCTGTGTCACACAATTCCGGGAGACGCACAATGACCATCAACGCTGCAGGGTTCGATTTCAGCAAGTTTGTTCCAGGCTTTGAGTTCCTCAAGCAGATGACGCAGCCGCGCGGCCTGGCGCCGTCGCCGGCGCAATGGGTGGCGCCCACGGTCGACCCCGAAGAGGTAGACCGCCGCATCCAGGAACTGCGCACGGTGCAGTTCTGGCTCGAGCAGAACACTACCGCGCTCAAGGCCACCATCCAGGCGCTGGAAGTGCAAAAAATGACACTGACCACACTGCGCAGCATGAATGTCGGCCTGAACGACATGGCGCAGACGCTGCAGCAGGGCGTGGCCGACACCATGACGGGTGTTACCGAAGCCATGCAGTCCGCTGCGTCGGCCACCGAAGCGCACACCGGAACGCAGCCGGCGGCCAGCGCCGAACCTGCTGCCACGCCCGATGCCGAATCCGCCTTCAATACCGCTTTCGCGCAGGCTGGCCAGTGGTGGGGCGGCATGCTGCAAACCTTCCAGCAGATTGCACAGCAGGCCCAGGAAGAGGTGCTGAAGCAGCAGGCCGACTTCGTGAAGGCGCAGGAGGATGCGCTGGCGCAGCAGGCTGCCGCGGCAGAAAATACCCGCACGGAAGACGCGGCAGCTGCCGATACCCCAGCCGCCGAGCCTGCAGCACCTGCACCGGCGCCTCGCACGCGCAAGTCGGCGGCATCCGGCACGGCCAAGGCTGCGGCTCCCAAGGCTGCGGCAGGCGCCAAGGCAGCGCCCCGCAAACCGGCTGCGCCGCGCCGCAAGCCCGCGGCCTAAGCGGGCTTCAGGCCGCGATCGGAGCGCCGTTCACGAACGCCAGCAGCTGGCCACTGGGAATCGGTGTCCACTGCTCGTTGTACGTCAGCGGCAGGGTGGCGATGATGGCGACACGGTCGTCTGGTGTCGTGTGGCGTGAGAAGTCCACTTCCAGATCCTCGTCCTGCAGGTGCGCCGTGCTGAATGGATACTGGCGCACCACATAGTGCAGATTGGTGCTGCTGTGTGCCCACAAGGCTGCGCCATTGGACAGCAGCATGTTGTAGGTGCCGTGGCTGGCCAGCCACGGCATCAGCTCGCGCAGCGTGCGCGTGAGTTCCGGCACCGGCGGCATGGTGGCATGCGCCTTGGCCAGTTCCTGCATGAGCCAGCAGAAGGCGCTTTCGCTGTCGGTGTCGCCCACCGGCTGGAAGTGCCGGTGCAGATGCGGTCTGAAGTTTTCCAGGTTGCCGTTGTGCGCGAAGACCCAGTAGTGGCCCCACAGCTCACGCATGAAAGGGTGGCAGTTTTCAATCGCGACCACGCCTTGTGTGGCCTTGCGGATATGCGCGATCACGTTGCGGCTCTTGATCGGGTAGTGGCGGATCAGCTGCGCAATCGGCGAGCACCAAGCCGGCTGGTTGTCCACGTAGACCCGCACGCCCTTGTCCTGAGCGCCCGGCAGCGCATCGGGCCGTCCTTCAAAAAACGCAATGCCCCAGCCGTCGGCATGCTGATCGGTCTTGCCGCCGCGCTGCGCGAAGCCGCTGAAGCTGAACGTGATGTCCGTGGGCGTGTTGCAGTTCATTCCAAGCAATTGGCACATGGCAGGGCGGCAACTCAGGTTTTATGGGAATCGCTGGCATATTGCGCGTGGCAATCCGGGCACAGGCATTGCAGCGGAACGTCCTGTGACAGGCGGGCGCGTGCCTCTGGATTCAGTGGCGGCAGCTGCATGCACCAGCAATCCTGCGCTGGCAGGCCGGCATTGAAGGCGCAACGATTGGGCTGGCCACACAGCGGGCACAGGGCAGGATCTGGCGGGGAGGCGGGCAACTCGGACATGAGGACAATATAGCAAAGTGGCGGGGCAGTGCATGATCGTGCCACTGCTGGCGTCCGCCGGCAAGTCAATGTGCTGGCCAGGGCGGTGCGGCAGCGTGGCACCTATTGGCGCACGACCGGGTCATTTGCCGTGCAACATGCTGCAACAGCGCTGAAATTGCTGTCAATGCGCACGGCGATGTTGCAAGAAAAGCGTCAGACACTGTGCTAAGGTATCGCCCATGAATGCACTGCAACTGTTTTTGCCGTGTGCCGCTGGCGTAGAAAGCTGGCTGGCAGACGAAGTAAGGGCCATTACCGGCCGGCCCGCCGACGAAGTGCAGGCTTTGCATGCGGGGGTGCTGGTGCAGGGCAGCTGGCGCGATGCCCTGCTGCTCAATCTGCACAGCCGCCTGGCCCAGCGCGTGCTGGTGCAATTGTCGCGCACCCCTTATGCCAAGGAGGAAGACCTGTACCAGGCCGCCGGTGCAGTGGCCTGGGAGCTGTGGTTCACGCCACGCCAGACCTTCCGCATCGACATCACCGCGCAGCGCAGTCCGCTCAAGAGCCTGAATTTTGCCGCGCTGCGCGTCAAGGATGCCGTGGCAGACCGCTTCCGCCAGCGCAGCGGCGAACGCCCCAGCGTAGATACGCAGCGGCCGGACGCGCGCATTTTCGTGCACCTGACACAGGATCGCATGGCGCTGTATATCGATACTTCGGGCGAGCCGCTGTTCAAACGCGGCTGGCGCGAAGACAAGGGCGATGCGCCGCTCAAGGAAACCCTGGCAGCTGCCATGATCGCAGCCAGCGGCTGGCAGCCCGATAGCGGACAGCCCTTGTACGACCCTTGTTGCGGCAGCGGCACCATCGTCGTGGAAGCCGCGCAAATGGCCTGCCACATGGCGCCCGGCATGCAGCGCCGTTTTGCCTTCGAGCGGCTGTTGCCGTTCCAGGCCCATGTCTGGCAGCAATTGCGCGAAGAGGCGCGTGCCGCAGAGATCCGTCCGGCGCAGATCACGGTGTTTGGCAGTGATGTGGCACACCGCATGGTCGACTTTGCGCAGCGCAATGCACAGCGTGCCGGTGTCGCGCATGCCGTGCAGCTGCGCGGTGGCGATGCCCTGCAGCGCATGCCGCCCACGGTAGCCCCAGGCATCCTGCTGATCAACCCGCCCTATGGCGAGCGCATTGCAGCCGCTGGTGTGGCCGGCCAGCGTGCCGAAGAGCGTGCCCGCCAGGCGCCGCCGCGTGTGCACCGTGTCGGCGGTACGCTGGGCGTGCGCACCGTCAGCGAGTCGGTGCCGGTACGGGGCGCGCGCGAACAGGCTGTGATGGCACCAGGTAGCGAACACGACGATTTCTTCGCGCGCCTGGCCACGCACTGGAAACACCACTACGCCGGCTGGACAGCCTGGATGCTGACGCCGGATCGCGCCCTGCCCGGGCGCATGCGCCTGAAGGAGTCGCGCAAGATTCCGATGTGGAACGGCCCGATCGAATGCCGCCTGTTCCGTTTCGACCTGGTTGCCGGTGCGTTGCAGCCGCGAGCTGCCAAGCCCGATCAGAGCGGGGCGGCGCCGTGAAAGCCGACGCAGGACGTCGCATGCGCAGGCTGCTGCTGGCCGGGGGACTGGCCGTGGCGCTGGCGTTGGCGTCCTGTAAATCGAAGCAGGAGATCGGTGGCGTCCAGGCGCCCAATGAAGGCGGAATGGCCACCTCGCTGCACCTCAATGCCCTGATGGACGCCACCTTCGGCAGCAGCCAGCAGAAAGTGGAGGCGCAGAATGTACGCTGGCGCGCCAACCTGATGTTGCCGCCGCTGCAGCCCGCGCAGCTGCCTGGCGCTGCTGCGACAGCCAGTGCCGCCAGTGCGGAGGACACGGCCAGTGCGCCGGAGGACACTGCCAGCGCTCCCTCTCTGGCGGCTGCCGTCCCGCAGCGCACGGAGGTGCTGGTCACGCCGCGCGAAGTGGTGCGCCTCAATGAAGACCGTGCGGTGCTGGTGTTCGAATCGGCCCTGGCCGATGCCAAGGGCCAACCCATGATGCAGCCCGACCGCCGCGTCTGGCTGGGCGCCGTATTCTTCGACCGCCAGGTGCTGCCACGCAAAAGCGATCAGCTGGAGCGGCCCACCACCGAGCACTGGAAGGTCAGCCAGTTCCAGCCCTATGTGGACGGCATCGGTTTCAATGGCAAGGCGGGCAGCAGCGAGGTGTTCAAGCTGGCGCCAGACCATTTTCTGCTCACTTTTTCTCCATCACAGTGCGCCGGTGGCGTGTGCGGCACCTGGCTGAGCGGCTATCTGCTGCAGCCGCGCGGTATGGCGCTGGCACTGCAACTGCATCTGGCCGGCAACAACCGGCAGCAATTCCGTGACTGCAGCGCGCGTCTGGACGGGCGCCAGGCCGCTGCGCCACACAGTGCCGCTTCCCGAGAGCCCTTGCCGGTCTGCTACGCCATCACCGGCGAAGTGCATCCGATTTCGCGCGAGGTCGGCGACGCCGATCTGATGGTGCGTTATCGGGGCTGGCTGACGCCGGCCAATGGTCCGCGCCAGAAGGTGCAGCAAAGCCAGATTTACCGTCTGCGTGACGGCATGTATGAGCTCCTGGAGGGCGGGCCCAGCCCCGTGCCAGAAGGCGGATGATGCAACAAGACCACCAGGCCATTGTGCTGGATACCAATATCGTGCTGGATCTGCTGCTGTTCGATGATGCCGCAGCGGCTCCCTTGCGCGCTGCCATGCAGCTGCGCGCCCTGCACTGGGTGGCCACGCCGCGCATGCGCGAAGAACTGGCACGCGTCCTGCGCTATCCGCAGATCGCCGGTCGCTGTGCCTTTTACCAACGCACCGACATCGACATCCTGCAGCGCATGGATGTGCTGGTCCGTTATGTGGAGCCGGCGCCGCGCTGCACGGTGGTGTGCAAGGACACCGACGACCAGTGTTTCATCGACCTGGCCGTGCAGCAGCAGGCGCTGTTGCTGAGCAAGGACGACCAGGTGCTGCGGCTGCGCAAGCGCCTGCTCAAGCTGTATGGCGTGCAGGTGGCACGTAGCCTGCCTGCCGCAGCCCTGATTACAGCGCCTGTGTCGGAATGAACTGGCGCAGCTCAACCTGGCGGTTGGCTTCGTCCACGAACACCAGTTTGGGCTTGTGTCCGGCGATTTCTTCGGCTTCGAGCTGCACGTAGGCGGCGATGATGACCAGGTCGCCCACGGCAGCGCGGCGTGCCGCCGAACCGTTCACCGAAATCATGCCGCTGCCGCGCTCGCCCTTGATGGCGTAGGTGGTGAGGCGTTCGCCGTTGGTGACGTTCCAGATATCGATTTGCTCGAACTCACGGATGCCGGAGGCCTCCAGCAGGTTTTCGTCGATGGCGCAGGAACCTTCATAGTGCAGCTCGGAGTGAGTCACGGTGGCACGATGGATTTTTCCGTTGAGCAGGGTATGGCGGGGCATGGTTGTCTGACTGTCTGTGAATGGATGAAAAAGCGCGATTGTATCGGTTGCGTCTTAAGCGGCAACCATGGCCTGGGCCACGGCTTCGGCCACCTTGATGCCGTCCACTGCCGCCGACAGGATGCCGCCGGCATAGCCTGCGCCTTCGCCGGCCGGGTACAGGCCAGGAAGGGAAGGGCTTTGTAGCTTGTCGGCGTCACGGGCCATTTGCAGTGGCGACGAGGTACGTGTTTCCACGCCGGTCAGCACGGCATCGGCCCAGTCGTAGCCGCGGATCTTGCGGCCGAACGCGGGCAATGCTTCACGCATGGCGTAGATGGCATAGTGCGGCAGTGCGCGTGACAAGTCGGTCGGGCGCACGCCGGGTTTGTAGGAAGGAACCACGCTGGCCAGCGTACGCGATGGCTGCTGCGCCAGGAAGTCGCCCACGGTTTGCGCCGGTGCATGGTAGTTTTCGCCGCCCATGCGGAACGCCTGGCTTTCCAGGATGCGCTGCAGCGCGATGCCGGCCAGTGGATGGGCCGTCTGCGCGGCATTGCCGACGCCGTCGCGCTCCAGCGTGCTGGCGGGCAGCTGCTCGGCTTGCGCCAGCGCCTCATGGGCCGGCAGTTCTGCGTCCAGTGCGGGAAAATCAGCCGGCGAAATGCCGACCACCATGCCGGCATTGGCATTGCGTTCGGCGCGCGAATACTGGCTCATGCCGTTGGTGACCACGCGCCCCGGTTCGCTGGTGGCGGCCACCACGGTGCCGCCGGGGCACATGCAGAAGCTGTACACCGTGCGCCCATTGCTGGCGTGGTGCGTCAGTTTGTAGTCGGCCGCACCCAGCACCGGATGGCCGGCATGCACGCCCCAGCGCGCCTTGTCGATCAGGCTTTGCGGATGTTCGATGCGAAAGCCCACCGAAAATGGCTTCGCCTGCATGGATACACCGCGCTCGTAAAGCATGGCAAAGGTGTCGCGTGCACTGTGGCCCAGCGCCAGCACGGCGTGCCGGGCGGGCAGCTCGTAGTCGCTTTCCTGCGCACTGTCGTGCACGCGCAGCGCCAGCAGTTGGCCGGCCGCGTCGCGCACCAGATCGGTCACGCGCTGCTGGAAGCGGATCTCGCCGCCCAGCTGCTCGATTTGCGCGCGGATGTTCTCGACCACCTTGACCAGGCGGAAGGTGCCGATGTGCGGGCGTGCCACGTACAGGATGTCTTCCGGCGCACCGGCCTTGACGAACTCTTCCATCACCTTGCGGCCCAGATGGCGCGGGTCCTTGATCTGGCTGTAGAGCTTGCCGTCGCTGAAAGTGCCGGCGCCGCCTTCGCCGAACTGCACGTTGCTGTCGGGCGTGAGCGTCTGCCGGCGCCACAGGCCCCAGGTGTCCTTGGTGCGTTCGCGCACGGTCTTGCCGCGTTCCAGCACGATCGGCCGAAAGCCCATCTGCGCCAGGCACAGCGCGGCCAGCATGCCGCACGGGCCGAAGCCGACCACCACCGGACGTTCCTGCAGGTGCGCCGGAGCCTGCACCGGCGCACGCCAGATCATGTCGGGGGTGGATTGGATATGCGGGTTGCCGGCGTGTTGCTGCAGCAGGGCCTGGGCACGCGCTGCATCGGCCAGCGTGACATCGACGATGAACACCTGCTGCAGGTGCTTCTTGCGCGCATCGAAACTGCGCTTGTGCACATGCACGGATTGCAGTGCACTGGCGGCGATGCCCAGTGCGGTCGCTGCAGCCTGCCGCAGCGCTTCATCGCCTGCATCCAGCGGCAGGCGGAGTTCGGAGATTCGGATCATGGCTTGTGGTCAATCAAGCAAAGCGGCAATCTTCGCACAGGCTGGCGTATTTGTCACGGTTCCGTGATAATCCTGCCTGTGAAGCCTGCCAGACCGCCGCTGGTGCAAGCGTGGAAACACGGCACTGGAGGAACGTCCGGACTGCACAGGACAGCGCAGGAGGTAACACCTCTCCACCGCAAGGTGAGGATCAGAGCAACAGAGACGAGTCCGGATGGCTTGCCATCCGGGGTGAAACGGGCAATCTCTGCGCGCAGCAACACCAAGTAGGCCAGCGTTGACGTGGCTCCGCGGAGCTGGCGGGTAGGTGGCACCGAGCCAGGCGGGCAACCCCTGGCCAAGATGAATGGCGGTCACGCACGGGGCAACCCGTGTGCACAGAATCCGGCTTATCGGCAGGCTTCACACTTTTATATATCTACACGTGGGGATCGGGATGGGGCGGGCTTTTTTCAGTATGCTGAATGATGCGCACGCCCCGGTCAGCGGCCGCTGGGTGGCCGGATTGCTCGTCGTGTTCGGTCTGGCCTGGCTGGCGCTGCTGATGCAATTCAGCCTGACGCCGCCCATGGATGACGTGGAACAGCTGAACTGGGTGCGCCAGCTCGCATGGGGCTATTACAAGCATCCTCCACTGACCACGGCCCTGTTGTGGCCGTTTGTGCAACTGTTCGGTGTGCAGGGCAGGGTGCCTATGGCATTGGGGGTGACGGTCACGCTGGCATCGCTGGGGGCCTTGTGGGGTCTGCTGCGCCACATGACAGGCAGCCGTACTGCGACGCTGGCCCTGCTGGCGGTACTGTGCGTGACCTATTTTTCCGGGCGCCTGCATTTTTACAACCACAACACCACCTTGCTGGCGACCACGGTGGCATCGGCCAATTGCGCCTGGCTGGCGTTGGAACGCCGCCAGTGGCGTTGGTGGGGGCTGCTCGGGCTGGCGCTGGGCCTGGGAGCGTTGGCCAAATACCAGATCGGACTCACCGTATTTGCCTTGCTGGTGGTGTGGCTGCTGGCGCGGGGCTGGCGCGACCCGGTGCACCGAGGTGGCCTGCTGCTGGCGGCACTGGTGTCCATGCTGGTGTTTGCGCCGCATGCGTGGTGGCTGTGGCAGCACGGCGGCGAATCGATCCAGTATGCCCTGCACAGCTCGACGGATGCGGGGGAAGCCGGTGTGCTCGGCGTCTATGACACCATGATGTGGGCGCTGGAGCAGCTGCTGACGCGTCCTTTGCTGTCATGGCTGCTGCTTGGCCTGGGGTGGTATGGATGGCGTCGGCGCGGTTCTGTGCCAGGAGCGCCCGAGAAGCCGATCCCTGCGGCGGCAGGCTGCATCACACCGCAGGTGTTCCTGCTGTGCTGGGGCCTGGTGCCGCTCGCCATCCTGGTGGCGATTGCAATGCTGGATGGCGCCGAGCTGCAGCGCCATTGGGGTGTGGCCTATCTACCCTTTGTGGTGACAGGTGTGATGCTGGCCTGGCGCAGGGCGGACTGGGCACCGGTGCTGGGACGCCGGGTGCTTTGGCTGTTCATACTGCTGCAGGGCATCACCATGCTGCAAGTGGTATTGACTTCGCCCTATGGGGTGCCGCGCTGGCGCAGCCACTCTTGGCGCAACATCGATGCGCCGAGCATGGCCGCGGCGATGGCGCCACCGGCGCGCCAGGCACTGGGCGGGCCGGTGCGCGTGCTGATCGGCAATGGCAACGCCGCCGGCGCGGTCTCCCTGCAGATGGCAGAGCGCCCGCTGGTCCTGATCGATAACAACTACCGCTGGAGCCCTTGGGTCCCGACGGATCTGGTGGCGCGCTGCGGCGCAGTGAAGCTGGATTTCGAATTTATCGGCAGGGGAGGCGGAGCATCTTCTGCCCCGGTGCCCGAGAAGAAGGTGACCTATTCGCCCGGACAGGGCACCGAGCCGGCCGGTGGCCGCATTGAGGGTCTGGGCGGCACCATCCCTGCCATGCGCTGGACCGTGATCCCGCCGCAGGCCGGACGCGGAGCCTGCCCTGCGCTATGATTGCCAGCAATCGTGACCAGCGAACATCTCTTATGACCTCATCACCGGTATCCCGGCCCGCAGGTGGGGCGGACGCTTCCTATACCCTGTCGTGTATCGTGCCCGCCTTCAACGAGGCCGCCAACCTGCCCAAGATGTTGCCCTGGCTGCAAGCGCAGTTGCAACAGCTGGGCATGCCGTACGAAATCATCGCCATCGACGACGGCAGTCGCGACGACACCTCGCTGGTGCTGCAAACCCTGAGCGAGACCATTCCGGGGTTGCGCGCCCTGCGTCTGTCGCGCAACTTCGGCAAGGAAGCTGCGCTCACGGCCGGGCTGGATGTGGCGCAAGGCGACGCCGTGGTGCTGATGGACGCCGACTTGCAGCACTCTCCCGAGCTGCTGCCGCAAATGGTGCAGCACTGGCGTGACGGCGCCGAAGTGGTGTATGCGGTACGCGAAAACCGCGATGACGAAAGCACTTTCAAGCAGTGGGGCACCCGGTTGTTTTACCGGGCCGTCAACAAGGGGGTGCGCTTTACCATTCCGCCAGATGCCGGGGACTTCCGCCTGATGGATCGCAAGGTGGTGCAGGCACTGCGCCGCCTGCCCGAGCGCAACCGCTTCATGAAGGGGTTGTACGCCTGGGCCGGTTTCCGTGCGGTGGCCCTGCCGTACCAGCCGCTGTCGCGCGAAAGCGGGGTGTCGCGCTTCAGCTCGCTCAAGCTGATGCACTTTGCCATCGATGGCATGACGGCATTCACCTCATGGCCCTTGCGCGTGGTCACGGTGCTGGGCATGGGCGCGGCCATGCTGGCGTTTCTGTATGGCGCCTGGGTCGTGTTGCAATACCTGATGTGGGGCAACCGGGTTTCGGGCTGGAGCACGCTGATTGTCTGCATCCTGCTGTTTTCCGGCCTGCAGATGGTGTCGCTGGGCCTGATGGGCGAATACGTGGCGCGCATCTTCGAAGAGGTCAAGCGTCGTCCGGTCTACATCGTCGCCGAAGAGTATGGCAGCGGGCTTCCGCCTGATCGCCAACCGTCTGGTTCGATCAGCGCCAACACACAGATGACGGTGGTGCTGCCCGATCAGCTGCCGGACGACGTGACCATCCAATAACAGCCAATGGTGCGGCCGAGGCCGCGTCAATGCAGTGTCGCGCCGCGCTCGCGGAAGGCCCAGAGCTTGCTGAACACGTAGGTGCCGACGGCCACGGCCACCAGTACACCGGCCAGCAGCACGTCGTAGCGCCAGGGCAGATAGTGCAGGGCCAGCGCGTAGGCCGCTTCGTTGATGGCAAAGCCGGCCGCCGACAGCAGGAAAAAGCGCGGCAGCGCGTGGTGCCAGGCAACATTGTGATGGGCAAACGTCCAGTGGTAATGTCCGCCGAACGACACCGTGAAGGCCACCAGCCAGCCGGCCACGTTGGCCACCAGCGGGGCGCGCAGCAGGCCGGTTTCGACCAGGCCGTACACGACCAGAAAATGCACGGCGGCGGCGGCACAGCCAATGACGATGAAGCGCAGGGCGGGAGGCAGAGCAGGCATGGGAGCAGGAGAAGGGGATGCAGCCGGCATTCTACGTCCCATGTCACAATGGCCGCATGCGAAGCTTGGATGCAAATGTCAGTACAGAGGGCACGGTGCGGGCGGACATGGCCCGCCCGTTGGCCTGCGTCTGTTTGTGTGTGGACGATTTCGGCCTGCACGCCGCCATCAACGACGCTGTACTGGCCCTGCAGCAGCAGGGCCGAGTCGGCGCCACCAGCGCCATGGTCGACGGGTCGGCCTGGGTCGAGGGTGCGCGGGCCTTGCAGGCCATCCCGCCACAGCAACTGGACGTGGGCCTGCATCTGGACCTGACCGAGCTGACCACCGATGCAGCTTATGTGCCCCGGCGGCCGTTGCGCAGTCTGTGGCAGGACAGCTACCTGGGCCGGCTCGACGCGCAGGCCTTGCGCGCTGAAATCACCCGCCAGCTGGATGCCTTCGAGAGTGCCCTGGGCCGCGCTCCCGCCTATGTGGATGGCCACCAGCATGTGCACCAGCTGCCGCAGGTGCGCGAAGCGCTGTTGCAGGTGCTGGCGGAGCGCTTTGCCAATGTGCACTGTAGGCCCTGGCTGCGCGACACGCGCCCGGGGGGCGGCCTGTCGGCTGGGCTCGGCAATGCGTTCAAGGCGGCCGTGATCGCGGGGCTGGGCCGTGCTTCGTTGCAGCAACAGGCACGCGCGCTGGGCTTTGCCGGCAACCGGCGCCTGCTGGGCGTATATGGTTTTTCAGGAGATGCCCACCATTACCAGCAGCTGTTGACGGCCTGGCTGCAGAGCGCGCGTGATGGTGATCTGATCATGTGCCATCCGGCCAGTGGCGCGGTGCCGGGGGATGCCATCGCCACCGCGCGTTGCATCGAGTTCCAGGTGCTGGCGTCCGAATGGCTGGGCAGCCTGCTGGAGCGGCTGCCTGTCAGCCTGGGGCCGATGTCGCGCTGCTTGCAGACAGCATCCGCTCAATCCTGAGGTGCATCGCTGGCGCGGATATGCGCCACATGCGCCAGCAGGGAACGCAGAGCCAGCGGCCACAGCGGCTCGGGCGTATCGGTATAGGCCAGGCGCACCCAGTCTTGCGGGCTGCCGTCGGGCAGCTGCTGCATGGCGGCGCGCACCCTGGTTTCACGTCGCAGGCGGTGGTTGTGCAGCTGCTCGATCACTAGCGTGGCATGTTCCATGGCATGGCCATGCGCCGGCAGGATGTAGGTCAGTTCGTGCTCTTCGCAGGCACGCTCCAGCTTGTCCAGCGAGGCCAGATAATCGCTCATGTCGCCATCCGGCGGATCAATGATGGTGGTGCTGCCATTGAGGATGTGGTCGCCGCTGAACAGCAATTCGTCTTCCAGCAGTGCCAGGCATACATGGTTGGCAGTATGGCCGGGGGTGCGCAGCGCCAGCAGCGTGTGGGTGTTGCCGTCCGGCTCGGTCAGGGTCAGCGTGTCGCCATCGTGCAGCTCCACATCGGGCGTAAACAGGCTGTCGCGGCGGGCGTGCGGGCCGTGCGGCACGCCGTGGATCGGCGGGCGCGGGTGGCCGCTCTCGACGCACAGCTGTTGCAGCAGCGCAGCGCCCGGACTGTGGTCGGGATGCGAGTGGGTGCAGACAATCATGCGGATATCGCCGCCGGCGCAGTCATGCAGGCGCTGCAGGTGCTCTGGCAGTTCCGGGCCGGGATCGATCACGCAGAAGCCGCTGGCCGCAGTGCCCACCAGGTAGCTGTTGGTGCCGGGGCCGGTCATGCGGCCGGCATTGGGAGCGGTCAGGCGCTGCACGTTGCGCAGCAATGCCACTGGGTGCTCGTGCTGCCAGTCGATCGTGTGCAGCGGCTGGCCATAGGGGGTGACCAGGCCGGCTTCGCCATAGGCCAGATCGTCATTCACCAGGCGCGCTTCCCCGCCTTGGCGGATGGCGCCGCGTGGGGCATAGGTCCACAGCGGCTGTTCGCCCGGGCAGGCATCGAACAGGTCCTGCACGGTGGTGTGGCCGGCGATGCGGCGCAGCGTGCGCTCGGTCGGAAACATAATGGAAAACTGGCCTTGCGCGTACAGTTCCAGCGCCTCGGCAGGACGGACCCAGCGCGCCTCGAACTGTTCGTGGTCATCAGTGCGTGCTTCTTGTCCTTGGGGCATGCGCGCGATCAGGAACGGCGTGTCAAACCGCTTGGGAACGTCCAGCGGGGCAATCCAGCGCGCCAGCACGTGCACCTCGTTGGCCAGCAGCTGCAATCCGGCGGCGCGGCAGGCGTCGTAAAAGGTTTGCGCCGCGCTGTGGCGGCCGATGGCGTCGTGCAGCGCATCCACCTCGGCCTGGGTGGCGGGCTGGCCGTCGGGGCGGTGTGCTAGCAGCACGCCCACTTCCTCGAAGCTTTCGCGCAATGCGGCCAGCGCCCAGGTGAGCTGCTCGCCGCTCTGGCTGGCGCGTCGTTGCACCAGGGTGGCCTGTGCATGGGCCCGGCTGTCTTCGGCATCGACCGCGCCACCAGGAAACACATACAGATTGGCGGCGAAGTTGGCCTGGGCCGAACGCCGCGTCATCAGGACTTCGAAGCCCTGTGGGCCGTCGCGCACCAGCAGCACGGTGGCGGCCAAGCGGGGTGCAGGTACGGGGACGGCAGGATAAAGCAGCTGGCTGGGACGGGGCATGGCACGCGATTAACGTAAGGGGAAGATCACAATATGCCACAAACTGGCGCGCCCCGCTGTGCCGTGGTGGCCCGGAGCCGTCACGGTACGGGAAATGTGTCCTTGTCGGATAATGGGCGCATGCGAATTCCCTTTACCAAGATGCAGGGGGCCGGCAATGATTTCGTCGTGCTGGACGAAACCCGCGCCCAGTACGGCTTGCTGCCCGAACACTACCGCTTTCTGGCGGACCGCCGCTTTGGCGTGGGTGCCGATCAGATCCTGACCGTGCGCCCGGCCACCCAGCCCGGTGCCGATTTTTCCTACGTGATCCACAATGCCGACGGTAGCGAGGTGGAACATTGCGGCAATGGCGCGCGCTGTTTCGTGCGCTATGTGCGTGAACAGAAGCTGACCGACAAGACCAGCATCACCGTGCAGGTGCAGCGCGGCACCATCGTGCTGCATGCCCTGGCGGATGGCAGTGTCACGGTCGACATGGGCGCGCCGCAGTTCGAGCCGGCGTCCTTGCCTTTCGTGCCGGGCGCTGCTGCTTCGCGCCAGCAGGGCGCTGCCACGCTATGGCAACTGCCCTTGCTCGCGCAGACGGTCGAGGTGGCGCTGGTGTCCATGGGCAATCCGCACGCGGTGCTGCTGGTGGATGATGTGGCCAGTGCCCCGGTACGGGCTGTGGGCCGTGCTGTGCAGGCCTTGCCGCAGTTTCCGCGCAGCGTGAACGTGGGCTTCATGCAGGTGCTGGCGCGTGACCATATCAAGCTGCGCGTGTACGAGCGCGGCGCTGGCGAAACCCTGGCCTGCGGCACCGGCGCCTGCGCCGCCGTGGTGGCCGGTATCCGGCAGGGCCTGCTGGATAGCAGGGTTCAGGTGGACGCGTTGGGCGGCACGCTGCAGATCGGATGGCTGGGCGAAGGCCATCCGGTGCTGATGAGCGGACCGGCCACTACCGTGTTTCGTGGCGAAATCGAATTGCCTGAGACCCTGCACCTGCCCCAGCTTCCCGAGGACCCCGCATGAATGCGAACGAGTTTGCCCCCATTACCGAACGCGACATTGCCGAGTTCCTGATCCAGAATCCAGGCTTTTTCGAGCGCAACGCCGAACTGCTGACGGCGGTTCAGCTGGGCAGCGCCCACGGCCAGCGTGTGGTCAACCTGCACGAGCGCCAGGCCGAAATGCTGCGCGACAAGATCAAGGTGCTGGAGCATCGCCTGATTGAAATGATCCGCCACGGCAGCAGCAACAGCCTGACCACCAACCGCCTGCTGCAATGGACCACCGGCATGTATCTGGAGCATGACGCGCGCGCACTGCCCGGGCGCATCGTCAACGACATGCGTGAGATCTTCATGGTGCCGCAGGCGGCGTTGCGGGTGTGGGGCGTGGCTCCCGAATTCGCTGCAGAGGGCTTTGCCATCGGCGTGAGCGAAGACGCGCGCCGTTTTGCCTCGTCGCTGAGCGCGCCGTATTGCGGCATGCATGTGGGCGTGGAAGCCGTCAAGTGGCTGGAAGAGCCGACCCAGGCTGCGTCCCTGGCCTTGCTGCCGCTGCGGCCGCTGGGCCAGCCGCGCGCGCCGGCCTTCGGCATGCTGGTGCTGGCCTCGCCCGACGCGCAGCGCTATCAGGAAGACATGGCCACCGATTTTCTGGAACGCATGGCCGAAATCGCCAGTGCCGCGCTGTCGCGGCTGACGGTCACGGCCGCCGTGGAGGCTGCTGCAGAATGAGCATGCACGCAGCGTCATCCTCCTGTCCGGCTGCCGGGCAGGAGGATGCGCTGGTGCTGCGTTACCTGGACCATGTGCAGGCGGAAAAGCGCCTGGCCGCACGCACGGTGGCGCTGTATGCCGACAGCCTGCATCTGCTGCAGCAGCTGGCCGCCCAGGCGGGCGTGGAACTGTTGTGGGTGCAGCCGGCGCACGTGCGCCGCTGGGTGGGTGCCTTGCACGGACAGGGGCGCTCCCCGCGCGGTCTGGCGCTGGTGCTGTCGGGCTGGCGCGGCTTTTACCACTGGTTGGCACAGCAGCAAATCATCCTGCACAACCCGGTGCAGGGCGTGCGCGTGCCGCGCGCCGGCAAGCCCCTGCCCAAGGCGCTGCCCGTGGATGCCGCCATGCAGCTGGCCGATTTCCAGCGCCCGGCGGCCGACCATACCGATGCCGCCTGGCAGGAGGTGCGTGACCAGCTGATGGTCGAATTGTTGTATGGCGCCGGTTTGCGCGTGGGCGAGCTGGTGGCGCTGGATGCCCGGGCTGGTCCGGCGGCGCGTGGCTGGCTCGATCTGGACGATGCCCTTGCCCATGTGTTGGGCAAGGGCAGCAAGCGCCGCAGTGTGCCGCTGGGGCACCAGGCCGTGGCAGCGGCGCAGCGCTGGCTGGCACTGCGTGCCACTCTGCCGGCCGCCGCGCACACGCCTGCGCTGCTGGTGGGGCGCAATGGCACCCGGCTGACGGCGCAATCCATCTGGCAGAAGTTGCGCGCGCGCAGCTGGCAGGCCGGGCTGGATACCCCGGTGCATCCGCACATGCTGCGCCACTCCTACGCCAGCCATGTGCTGCAGTCCAGTGGCGACCTGCGCGCCGTGCAGGAGCTGCTCGGCCATGCCAACATCAGCACCACGCAGATCTACACGCGGCTGGACTTCCAGCATCTGGCCAAGGTGTATGACGCGGCGCACCCGCGCGCACATAACCCTGAACACGATGACTCTTGACGCCCTGTAGCACAATAAGAAAATTGTGCCGGCTTTAAAATGGCGCGCTTGTCCCCATCTACCGGCGCATTGGCGCGTGCCGCGTCAGCCTACAAAGGATTCATTCATGGCCCTGATTCCCGCCACCATCGTCACAGGTTTTCTCGGTTCCGGCAAAACCACCCTGCTCAAGCGCGTGCTCACCGAAACGCACGGCCAGAAAATCGCCGTCATCGAAAACGAATTCGGTGAAGAGAATATCGACAACGAAATCCTGGTGTCCGACACCCAGGAGCAGATCATCCAAATGAGCAACGGCTGTGTCTGCTGCACCATCCGTGACGACCTGCGCAACACGCTGCAGCTGTTGGCGGCCAAGAAGCGCAAGGGCATGCTGGATTTCGAGCGCGTGGTGATTGAAACCACCGGTGTGGCCGATCCCGGTCCGGTGGCGCAAACCTTTTTCATGGATGACGAAATCGCTGAAAGCTTCCTGCTCGACTCCATCATCACGCTGGTGGATGCCAAGCATGGTCACACCCAGCTGGACGAGCGCCTGGAAGCGCAGCGCCAGGTGGGCTTTGCCGACCAGATCTTCATCAGCAAGGCCGACCTGATCAGCAAGGAAGAACTGCACGACCTGCAGCAACGCCTGTATGCGATGAACCCGCGTGCCGCGCAGAAAGTGGTGCACTTCGGAGAGGTGCCGGTGGGCGAGGTGCTGGACCTGCGTGGCTTCAACCTCAACAGCAAGCTGGAACTCGATCCCGACTTCCTCAAGGTCGAAGAGCATGACCATGACCACCATGGTCATGCGCATGACTGCGACCACCACCATGCCGAGGGCGAGGCCTGCAACCACCATGCCCACGATCATGACCACCATGACCATGCGCACGATTGCGACCACCACCATGCCGAAGGCGAAGCCTGTAACCACCACGGCCATGCGCACCATCACCACCATGACGATGACGTCAAGAGCTTCGTCTACCGTGCCAATCGCCCGTTCGATCCGGCCAAGCTGGAGGACTTCCTGGGTGCCATCGTGCAGATCTACGGCCCCAAGATGTACCGCTACAAGGGCGTGCTCGACATGAAAGGTACCAACCGCAAGGTGATTTTCCAGGGCGTGCACCAACTCATGGGCAGCGATCTGGGGCCGGAGTGGGGCGCCGATGAAGCACGCGTGAGCAAGATGGTGTTCATCGGTGTCGACCTGCCACGCGAAATCCTGGAACAGGGGTTGGGTCAAAGTCTGGCCTGATGTCGCACTCCGGGGGCGGAAAATTGCACATTTGCAAGGTTGTTGTCATATAAACTCCATACAATCCCTGCTTCTTTAGAGGTAGAAATCGGCGAGAATCATTGACTTGCCATAAAGTTGCCGCATACAGTGGCAGATTGTTTCCCGCTTTCCAGAGACGACATGATTGACACTTCGCAATTGAAAAAAGACGCCAAACTGGCCAACAACTGGAAGAAGAAGTCGCCCGAAGAGCTGACTGATGCCGAAGTGCTGGCCATGCCTGATTCCGAGTACATGAAAGAGGTGCAGCTGGCCTTTTTTCGCCACAAGCTCACAGAGTTGCGCAACAGCATGCTGAATAATGCCGGCCAGACCGCAGAGAATCTGCGCGAGGGGGCCTCAGTGGTGCCCGATCCGGCCGATCGCGCCACGATCGAGGAAGAACATGCCCTGGAGTTGCGCACGCGCGACCGTGAGCGCAAGCTGCTCAAGAAGATCGAGCAGTCCATCGCGCTGATCGACTCCGAAGATTATGGCTACTGCGAAGAAACCGGCGAGCCCATCGGTATCGGCCGGCTGCTGGCACGTCCTACGGCCAATCTGTCGCTCGAGGCGCAACAGCGCCGCGAGATGAAGCAGAAGCTGTTCGGCGACTGATATTCATCTGCTGGCCGGTGCTTGCAATCTGCGGGTGCCGGCCTTATGTGAGGTGGCATGGAACAATTTCACGGAACCACCATTTTGAGCGTGCGGCGTCAGACGCCGCAAGGCCTGCAGGTTGCCATTGGCGGCGACGGGCAGGTCACCTTGGGCAATATCGTCGTCAAGGGTACGGCGCGCAAGGTGCGCAAGCTGTATGGCGGCCAGGTGCTGGCCGGCTTTGCCGGTGCCACTGCCGATGCCTTCACCCTGTTCGAGCGCTTTGAGGCCAAGCTCGAAAAACACCAGGGCAATCTTACGCGCGCAGCAGTCGAGCTGACCAAGGACTGGCGCACCGACCGGGTGCTGCGCCGGCTGGAAGCCATGCTGGCCGTGGCCAACCGCGAAGCCTCCCTCATCATTACCGGCAATGGCGATGTGCTCGAACCCGAGCTTGGCATCGTGGCCATTGGTTCCGGTGGTGCCTATGCCCAGTCTGCGGCGCGGGCGCTGGTCGAACATACCGATTTGTCGGCCGAGCAGGTGGTGCGTGAATCGCTCAAGATCGCGGGCGACATCTGCATCTACACCAATCTGAACCACACCCTCGAAACGCTGGACTTTCCCGCCTGAGCGGCTGCGGAGTGTCACACGGGTCCGCTAGCATGCCGGGAACCTCTTTCCGGGTGCCGGGTCCGGCCCTTTTTCCCTTTTTTGCCGGAAAGCATTGCCATGTCCTCCATGACTCCCCAGGAAATCGTGTCCGAACTGGACCGCTTCATTGTCGGCCAGAACCAGGCCAAGCGTGCCGTGGCCATCGCCATGCGCAACCGCTGGCGCCGCCAGCAGGTGGATGAAAAACTGCGCCACGAAATCACGCCCAAGAACATCCTGATGATCGGCCCCACCGGGGTTGGCAAGACCGAAATCGCGCGCCGCCTGGCGCGCCTGGCCGATGCGCCCTTCATCAAGGTCGAGGCCACCAAGTTCACCGAAGTGGGCTACGTGGGCAAGGATGTCGACTCCATCATCCGCGATCTGGTCGAAATGTCGGTCAAGCAGACGCGTGAGCGCGCCGTGCGTCGCATGCGCAGCCAGGCCCAGGATGCCGCCGAGGAGCGTATTCTGGATGCGCTGCTGCCGCCGCCGCGTCCGGTCAACGAATTCGACACCGCGCCGCAGCGCACCGACAGCGCTGCGCGCCAGTCCTTCCGCAAGAAGCTGCGCGAGGGCCAGCTCGACGACAAGGAAATCGAGATCGATCTGGCCGATGCGGCGCCGTCCATGCAGATCATGGGTCCCGCCGGCATGGAGGAAATGGCCGAGCAGCTGCGTGGCATGTTCAGCTCGCTGCAGCAGGAAAAACGCAGCAAGCGCCGCGTCAAGGTGGCGGATGCCATGCGCCAGCTGGTGGATGAGGAGGCCGGCAAGCTGGTCAACGAAGAGGAAATCCGCAGCCAGGCGATGGAAAACGCCGAGCAGAACGGCATCGTTTTCATCGACGAAATCGACAAGGTGGCCGGCAGCGCCGAGCGCAGCGGTGCCGACGTGTCGCGCCAGGGCGTGCAGCGCGACCTGCTGCCGCTGGTGGAGGGCACCACGGTCAGCACCAAGTACGGCATGATCAAGACCGACCACATCCTGTTCGTGGCCTCGGGCGCCTTTCACCTGAGCAAGCCCAGCGACCTGATCCCCGAGCTGCAGGGCCGCTTCCCGATCCGGGTTGAGCTGCAAAGCCTGTCGGTGCAGGATTTCGAAGCGATCCTGACGCAGACCCAGGCTTCGCTGATCAAGCAGTACCAGGCGCTGCTGGCGACCGAGGGCGTGACGCTCGCGTTCATGCCGGAAGGCATCACGCGGCTGGCGCACATTGCTGCCGACGTCAACGAACGCACCGAAAACATCGGCGCGCGCCGCCTGTCCACGGTCATGGAACGCCTGCTGGACGAAGCCAGTTTTGACGCCGTCAAGCTGGCTGGCCAGACTCTGACCATCGATGCCGCCTACGTGGATCAGCGACTGGGCGAGCTGTCCCGCAACGAGGATCTGAGTCGATACATCCTGTAATCACTGTTGCTGCCTCACGCAACACTTTGAGTGCTGTCCCCAAGTCATTATTTTTCAAGCCATTTTTCTTCAGGGTGGTTTGAGGGGGTCGGCATAAGTGTTTGATTTCATTTAAAAAGTTCACGCTTTTCAGATTGTGCCGGGCATTTTTTCCTGATACAGTGTCAGAAAGTGGAGATAAGTGGTGATTGGTGCCACTTTCTCCGGTTTCAAAGGCTGTTTCTGGAAAGTCTGACGTGTTTGAAGGTGTGTCTTCCCTCTCGGTGGATGCCAAAGGACGGATCGCGATTCCTACCAAGTATCGCGCCGCCCTGATGGATGCTGCCCAGGGCAAGCTGCACATCACGCGCCATTTCCAGGAAGACTGCCTGCTGCTGTTTCCCGAAAACGAGTGGGAGCAATTCCGCGAGCGCGTAGCTGGATGGCCGATGCAGGCCGCCTGGCAAAAGCGCATTGTGCTGGGCAATGCCCTGCCGCTTGACATGGACGAGGCGACTGGCCGGGTGCTACTGTCGCCCGAATTGCGCGAGGCAGCCATGATGGGCAAGGAGGCCCTGTTGCTGGGGAATGGCAGCCATTTTGAAGTTTGGGACAAGGCCCTGTATCTGGCCAAGGAAGCCCAGGCGCGCCAGCAACCCCTGCCAGCCATGCTGCAGGATTTCACCTTTTGAGGCAGCCATGGACTCCGGTTTTCAACACACCACAGTGCTGCTGGGTGAAGCGGTCGACGCATTGGTGCGCGACCCCGTCGGCACCTATGTGGACGGCACTTTCGGGCGCGGCGGCCACAGCCGAGCCATCCTGCAGCGCCTGAGCGCGCAGGGACATCTGATCGCCTTTGACAAGGATCCCGAGGCGGTTGCTACCGCCCTGGCTCTGGGCGACCCCCGCTTCTCGATCCGCCATGACAGCTACACGGCCATGGGCGATCTGCCCGCGGCCAGCGTCGACGGCGTGCTGCTGGACCTGGGCGTGAGTTCCCCCCAGATTGACAACCCGGAACGCGGTTTTTCGTTCCGTTACGACGGCCCGCTCGACATGCGCATGGACCCCACGCGCGGCGAAAGCGTGGCCGAATGGCTGGCCCATGCAGAAGTAGAGCAGATTGCGGAGGTGATTCGTGAATACGGTGAAGAGCGGTTTGCTCAATCGATTGCAAAGGCGATTGTGGCTCGCCGACAGGAGCGGGGCCCCCTCGCAGGGACTGCAGAGCTGGCCCAGCTCGTGGCTGGTGCGGTCAAGACCCGCGAGCCGGGGCAGGACCCCGCAACGCGCACATTTCAGGCTTTCCGGATTTTCATCAATGCCGAGCTTGAGGAGCTGCAACAGACGCTGAGTGCGGCGTTGCGCATCCTCAAGCCTGGCGGCCGGCTGGCCGTGATCAGCTTCCATTCGTTGGAAGACCGCATCGTCAAGCAGTTCATGGTGCAGCATTCGCGCGAGGTGGTCGACCGCCGTCAACCGCTGGCACTGGCCAAGGCGCCGGCCATGCGCCTGTGCGAGGTGCAGCGTTTGCGCCCGTCCGCGCAGGAGGTGGCCGGCAATCCGCGGGCGCGTAGCGCCATGCTGCGCACCGCCACCCGCACGGAGGTGCCGGCATGACGCGCATCAATCTGTTGCTGCTGGCCTTGGTGTTGGGAAGCGCCTTTTACCTGGTACCGCTCAAGTACGAGTCGCGCACTGTGTATACGGCCATGGACAAGGCGCAGTCCACGGCGCGCAAGCTGGAAACCGAGCGCGATACGCTCGAAGTGATGAAGCGTGCCCAGACCGCAGCCCTGCGCGTGCAAACGCTGGCGCAAGGCCAGCTTGGCATGCGTGAGGCCACGCCGGCCATCACCCAGTATGTAACGGTAGCCAATGGCAAGGTCACGGTGACCACGCCAGTCGTCACTGAAACCGCCGTGGCGGCAGGGAGGGCGCGATGATCGGTCGCGGCCGCCAGGATCGGCATGACAAAGCGCTGGAGAAGTCCCTGCGCGGCGCCAGCAGCGTGCGTGACGTCAAGCAACGATCGATTGGTGTCAACCCGCTGCTGACCAGCCACACGCCGGTCTGGCGCAGCCGCCTGATGGTGGCCTTGATTGCGGTCGGGTTTGTGGGGCTGGTGGGCCGGGCTGCCTACGTCCAGATCTTTGGCAACTCCTTCTTCCAGCGCCAGGGCGAGGTGCGTTTTGCGCGCACCATCGAAATGCCGGCCAACCGTGGCCGCATTCTCGACCGCAATGGACTGATCCTCGCCTCCAGCGTGCCGGCCGAGAGCATCTGGGCCTACCCTGACGAAGTCGACCTGAAGGCCGATGCCGACAAGCTGCGTCAGATGGCCAAGCTGCTGGGCATGCCCATGGCCGAGCTGCAAAAGCGCCTGTCCGTAGAAAACAAGAACTTCGTCTATCTCAAGCGGCAGATCGATGCCTCCGTTGCCAAGCAGATCGCAGCGCTCGAGATTGACGGCATCTACCAGCAGCGTGAATACCGCCGCCAGTATCCGGAGGGCGAGGCCGTCGCGCACATCGTCGGCTTTACCGATGTCGAAGACAAGGGGCAGGAAGGCATCGAGCGCACCTTCAACCAGCAGTTGGCTGGCAAGCCCGGTTCGCGCCGTGTGATCAAGGACCGCCTTGGCCGCGTGATCGAGGGGGTGGGCGATCAGGTCCCTCCCACTGACGGGCACGACATCCATCTCACCATCGACAGCAAGATTCAGTACTTTGCCTGGCAAAAATTGCGCGACGTGGTGCAGGCCAGCAATGCCAAGGGCGGCAGCGTGGTTGTGCTCGATGTGCAGACGGGGGAGGTGCTGGCGCTGGCCAACTACCCCAGCTACGATCCGGGCAATCGCCGCAACCTGACCGGAGAGCAGCTGCGCAACCGTGCCTTGACCGACACCTACGAACCCGGCTCCACCATCAAGCCGGTGACGATAGCCACGGCCTTGCAGGCTGGCCGCGTGACGCCGAACACTCTGGTTGCCACCGGCAATGGCCACCTGACCATGGCCGGCCACACCATCAGCGACACGCACGGCTATGGCACGCTCACGGTGGCGGGCGTGGTGCAGAAGTCCAGCAACGTGGGGACGGTCAAGATTCAGGAGCGCCTGAGCGCCGAGGAAATGTGGGCCGGTTTCAGCGGCGTCGGACTGGGCCAGAAACCCGATCTGCCGTTCCCGGGCATTGCCGCCGGCCGCGTGCGCCCCTACAAATCCTGGCGCCCGATCGAGAAGGCCACCATGGGCTACGGCTATGGCCTGTCGGTCAGCCTGTTCCAGATTGCGCGCGCCTACTCCGTGTTCGCGCGGGATGGCGTGCTGATGCCAGTCACGCTGGTGCGGGATGGCGTTGCGGACGCCAATGGGAGCTTCAAGCCCGTGCCCAAATCCGACGGCACGCGCGTGTTTTCGTCCAAAGTGGCCAAGGATGTGATGCAGATGCTGCACATGGTGACGCTGCCGGGAGGTACCGCGCAGCAGGCCCAGACCGTCGGGTATTCGGTGGGCGGCAAGACCGGCACCGCGCGCAAGCAGGAAGGCCGGGGCTACTCCTCGGGCAAATACCGCGCCTCTTTCGTTGGCGTGTCTCCGATCGAGGCACCGCGCATTGTGGTGGGCGTGATGGTCGACGAGCCGCGCAGCAGCATCTATGGCGGCGTGGTGGCAGCGCCCGTGTTCAGTCAGGTGGTGCAGCAGACGCTGCGCATTCTGGGGGTGCCGCCCGACATGTCGGTGCAGCCTGCCGTGATTACCCGGGATGCCCCGCAGGAGTCGCTATGAAACACGATCTGGCCCTCCTGCAGACTCCGCGCGACGCAGCCGCCTGGCTGCGCAGCCGCGCCAGCGAACTGCAAACCGACAGCCGCAAGTTGCGGGCGGGCGAGGCCTTCATTGCCTGGCCGGGCGCAGCCCACGACGCACGCCAGCATGTGGCGGGCGCATTGCAACAGGGCGCAGCTGCCTGTCTGGCCGAGGCCGAGGGCGTTGCGGCCTTCGACTTTGCCCATGCCGATACGCAGGGCAAGGTGGCGCTCTATCCGGGGTTGCGTGCTGCCACCGCGCTGGTGGGGGCCGAGTTCTATGGCCATCCTTCGCAGCAGCTGCAGGTTATCGCCGCCACTGGCACCAATGGCAAGACCAGTACCGCATGGTGGCTGGCGCAAGCCTTGTCGTACATCGCGGCCAGCGATGGGCGCGAGCATGGTTGCGGCCTGGTCGGCACGTTGGGGGTGGGCCGCTTCGTGCAGGGCCGCGCCGAACTCGACTATACCGGCCTGACCACCCCCGATCCGGTGCTGCTGCAGCGCCAGTTGCACCGCTTTGTGCAGCAGGGCGTGCGCGCCTGCGTGATGGAGGCATCCTCCATCGGCATTGCCGAGCACCGTCTGGACGGCACCCGCATCCGCGTGGCGCTGTTCACCAATTTCACGCAAGACCATCTCGACTACCACGGCAGCATGGACGCCTACTGGCGGGCCAAGCGCGCCCTGTTCGATTGGGAAGGCCTGCAGGCTGCGGTCATCAATGTGGACGATGCCAAGGGCGCTGCGCTGGCGCGTGAGCTGCAGGGTGGCGCGCTGGATGTGTGGACGGTGTCTTGCGAAGGCGCGGCGCGGCTGTGCGCACAGCAGGTGCGCTACGAGGGCGATGGTCTGGTGTTCGAGGTGGTCGAGCAGGGTGCTGCGACCAGCCATGTGCTGCGCACCGGCCTGATCGGGCAATACAACGTGTCCAACATGCTGGGCGTGCTGGCCTCGCTGCGTGCACTGGGATTGCCGCTGGAGCAGGCCGTGGCCAGCTGCACCGGTCTGCTGCCGGTGCCGGGGCGCATGGAATGCATCACGGCCGAGGGCCAGCCGCTGGCAGTGGTGGACTATGCCCATACGCCCGACGCCATCGAGAAGGCGCTGCAGGCGCTGCGCCCGTTGGCGCAGCAGCGTGGCGGTCGTCTCTGGTGTGTGTTTGGGTGCGGTGGCGATCGCGATCCGGTCAAGCGGCCCTTGATGGGGCAGGCCGCCGAAGCGCAGGCCGACCAGGTGCTGGTCACCAGCGACAACCCGCGCAGCGAAGACCCGCAGGCCATTATTGCGCAGGTGCTGGGCGGTCTGAATCAGCCTGGCGCCGTGCTGGTGCAGGCCGATCGCGCCCAGGCCATCGCACAGGCCATTGCCCAGGCCGCCGCTACCGACGTGGTGCTGGTGGCTGGCAAGGGCCATGAGGATTATCAGGAAGTACAGGGGAAACGGACCCCGTTCAAGGACCAGGAACACGTGCACAAGGCACTTCAACAGCGCGCGCAACAGGCGCCGCAGAAAGGCGCCGCATGAGCGCGCCGATGATGACATTGCAACAGGCTGCCGGCTGGCTGCCGCAGGCCTTGCTGGTGGGCGACGGCAGCACCGTCGTGCAGCGCGTGCATACCGATAGCCGCACGCTGCAGTCCGGCGACCTGTTCGTGGCGCTGCAGGGCGAGCGTTTCGATGCCAATGATTTTCTGGAGCAGGCACGCGCGGCCGGTGCCGTGGCCGCCCTGTGCCACCCCGGCCGACTGGCCGGCATAGGCTGGAGCGGCCTGGAAGTGGCCGATAGCCGCCAGGCGCTGGGCCAGCTGGCCGCCGGCTGGCGCAGCCAGTTCCAGCTGCCGCTGATTGCCGTCACCGGCAGCAATGGCAAGACCACAGTCACGCAGATGATCGCGTCCATCCTGCAGGCGGCTGCCGGAGATGCCGCGTTTGCCACACAGGGCAACCTGAACAACGACATCGGCGTACCGCTGACGCTGCTGCGCCTGCGCGCCATGCACCGTCTGGCCGTGGTGGAGCTGGGCATGAACCATCCGGGCGAAATCGCCGGTTTGGCGCAGATGGCCGCGCCCACGGTGGCGCTGGTCAACAACGCGCAGCGCGAGCACCAGGAATTCATGGGCACGGTCGAAGCTGTTGCGCGGGAAAACGGCAATGTGCTCCGTGCGCTGCCGGCCGATGGCGTGGCCGTGTACCCGGCAGACGATACCTATACCGGTATCTGGCACGAGCTGGCCGGTGCGCGCCGCAGCCTGACCTTTGCACTCGATGCCGCCAGCGGCGCCGACGTGCATGCCACTGCCATCTCCTGGGAGGGCGCCGGCTGGCAGGTGCAGGCCATGACGCCGCAGGGCGCGCTGGACTTTCATTTGCAGATTGCGGGCCGCCACAACGTCAAGAACGCGCTGGCAGCAATCGCCTGCGCGCTGGCTGCCAGCGTGGCGCCAAGCGACATCGCCCGTGGCCTGGCCGGCTTCGTGCCGGTCAAGGGCCGCTCGCGCGCTTTCCAGGCCCACTGGCAGGGCCGTGCCTTCACGGTAGTGGATGACAGCTACAACGCCAATCCGGATTCGGTGCGCGCCGCCATCGACGTGCTGCGCGAACTGCCTGGCCCGCGCCTGCTGGTGCTGGGCGACATGGGCGAGGTGGGCGACGAAGGTGAGGCCTTCCACCGCGAGGTGGGCGACTATGCGCGCGCGCAGGGCATCGAGCAGGTGCTGACGCTGGGCAGCCTGGCCCGCCACGTGGGCGCCACCCACTGCGGGGACGGCCCGGCGGCCATGCCGCAGCTGCTGCAGGCCTTGCCGCCGCTGCTGGCACAGGCCGGCAGCGTGCTGGTGAAGGGATCGCGTTTCATGCGCATGGAACGCGTGCTGGATTGGCTGGCGCAACAACAAGAAGAAAACAAGGAGCGCACATGCTGCCCGCACTGACCCAATGGCTACTCGAACACTATACGCAGTACGGTTTTCTGCGCGTGTTCCAGTATCTGACCTTCCGTGCCGTGATGGGTGCCATGACGGCCCTGATCATCGGACTGCTGGCCGGCCCGGGGGTGATCCGCAAGCTGCGCGAGCTCAAGATCGGCCAGCCGGTACGCGGCTATGCCATGGAAACCCACCTGAGCAAGAGCGGCACCCCCACCATGGGCGGCGTGCTGATCCTGCTGGCGATCGCCATTTCCACGCTGCTGTGGGCCGACCTGACCAACCGCTTCGTCTGGATCGTGCTGATCGTCACGCTGGGCTTCGGCGCCATCGGCTGGGCCGATGACTGGCGCAAGGTAGTGCGCAAGGACCCGGAAGGCATGCCCTCGCGCGAAAAATTCATGTGGCAGACCCTGATCGGCCTGTGCGCGGCGCTGTACCTGATGTTCAGCATCTCCGAAAGCAGCAACTACCGGGTGCTGCAGCTGGTGTACGAGTGGATCACCTCGGGCTTTGACATCAACCTGCCGCCCAAGGCCGGCCTGATGGTGCCTTTCTTCAAGCAGGTCAGCTATCCGCTGGGCGTGATCGGCTTCGTGTTCCTGACCTTTGTCGTGATCGTGGGCAGCAGCAATGCGGTCAACCTGACTGACGGCCTGGATGGCCTGGCCATCATGCCGGTGGTGATGGTGGGCTCGGCGCTGGGCATTTTTGCGTACGTGACCGGCAGCCGCGTCTATTCCGAATACCTGCTGCTGCCGCATATTCCGGGCGCTGGCGAACTGCTGGTGTTCTGCAGCGCCATGATGGGCGCCGGACTGGCCTTCCTGTGGTTCAACACGCACCCGGCCCAGGTATTCATGGGCGATGTGGGTGCACTGGCGCTGGGCGGTGCACTGGGCACCGTCGCCGTGATCGTGCGCCAGGAAATCGTGCTGGCCATCATGGGCGGCATTTTCGTGGTCGAGGCGCTGTCGGTGATGCTGCAGGTGAGCTACTTCAAGTACACCAAGCGGCGCACCGGCACCGGCCGGCGCCTGTTCAAGATGGCGCCGCTGCACCATCACTTCGAAAAGAACGGCTGGCGTGAAACCCAGGTGGTGGTGCGCTTCTGGATCATCACCATGCTGCTGTGCCTGGCCGGCCTGTCCACCCTGAAGCTGAGGTAAGCCATGGTTCCTACATTGCATCAACAACGCGTACTGATTCTGGGGCTGGGTATTTCCGGCCTGGCCATGGCGCGTTGGTGCGCACGGCAGGGTGCGCAGGTCACGGTGGCGGACAGCCGCCAGGCGCCGCCCAATCTGGCCCGCCTGCAGGCGGAACTGCCCCAGGTGGCATTCGTGTCTGGCGTGTTCGGGCCGGAACTGCTGCAGGGCAACACGGTGCGGGCGGCGTTCGTCAGCCCCGGTCTGGCACCGGTTGATACCGACGCGCTGCTGCAGCCGGCACGCGCACAGGGCCTGTGGGTGGGCGGCGAGCTCGACCTGTTTGCCCAGGCGCTGCGCACGCTGCAGCAGGAGCAGGGCTATGCGCCCAAGGTGATCGGCATTACCGGCACCAACGGCAAGACCACCGTCACGTCGCTGACCAGCCAGCTGCTGCAGCGCGCCGGCCTGAGCGTGGGCATGGCCGGCAATATTGGCCCGACCCTGCTCGATACGCTGGCACAGGCGCTGGATGCGCAGACCCTGCCGCAGGCCTGGGTGCTGGAACTGTCCAGCTTCCAGCTCAACGATTGCACCAGTTTCGAGCCCAGCGCTGCCACTATCCTGAACCTGACGCAGGACCACCTCGACTGGCACGGCGGCATGGAGGCCTATATACAGGCCAAGGCGCACATTTTTGGTCAGCAGGGCGTGGCCGTGCTCAACCGCGACGATCCGCTGGTGATGGGCCTGTTGCCGCAACTGGCGCCGCACAGCGTGGCGGGCTTCAAGCCGGTCAAGGGGCAGGTGCTGCGCCAATGGATCACCTTTGGCACCGACCTGCCGCAGCGGCCGGGCGATTTTGGCCTGGAATCGGTCAACGGCATGACCTGGCTGGTGCGCGCCGCCGAGCAGGATCCGGGTGACAAGCCGCGCCGCGGCGAAACCCCCGAACTGCATATCCAGCGCCTGATGCCGGCCGATGCGCTGCGCATCCGAGGGCGCCACAACGCCAGCAATGCCCTGGCCGCACTGGCCCTGGCGCTGCAGGCCGGCGCCCAGCTGGCGCCCATGCTGTTTGGCCTGCGCGAATACCGCGGCGAGCCGCACCGTGTCGAGCCGGTGGGGGTGATCGGCCAGGTCGAATACTTTGACGACAGCAAGGGCACCAATGTGGGCGCCACGCTGGCGGCCGTGCAGGGCCTGGGCGCAGAGCGCCGCCTGGTGCTGATCCTGGGTGGCCTGGGCAAGGAGCAGGATTTCAGTCCGCTGGCCGGCGCCGTGCAGCGCCATGTGCGTGCCGTGGTGCTGATCGGGCGCGATGCACCCCGGATCCAGCAGGCCCTGCAGGACTGCGGCGTGCCGCTGTTGCCGGCCGCGAGCATGGACGCTGCCGTCGATCTGGCCAGCGCCCAGGCGCAGCCGGGCGATGCGGTGCTGCTGTCGCCAGCCTGCGCCAGCATGGACATGTTCAAGGACTACGCCCACCGGGCAGAGGCGTTCCGTGCCGCCGTGGCGCGCATCGCCGATGACCGGGGCGTCACATTGGAGGGGACCTCATGAGCGCAGTACTACCCGGATCGAGTGGATCCCCTTGGTGGCAGCGCCTGCGTGACCGCTTTGCCAGCGCCTCCGGCAGGGCGCCGTGGCAGCGCGGCAAGCAGGAAGCAGAAGCCATCCCCCTGCGCGTGCCCAGCTACGAACGCAGCCGCACCATGCAGCTCAACATGCGCATGACTGGCGTGGACCAGTCGCTGGTGTGCGTGATCGCTGCCCTGTTGCTGTGGGGCCTGGTGATGGTGTACTCGGCCTCCATCGCCATGCCCGATAACCCGCGTTTTGCCAACTACGGGCAATCGCACTTTCTGGTGCGCCATCTGTTCGCCCTGTTGATGGGCGCGGTGGCGGGATTGCTGGCGTTCCAGATCAAGACCAGCGTCTGGGAAAAGTGGGCGCCGTGGCTGTTCATCGGGGCGGTGTGCCTGCTGGTGCTGGTGCTGGTGCCGGGCATCGGCAAGGGCGTGAATGGCGCCCGCCGCTGGATCGCGCTGGGCGTGATGAACTTCCAGCCGTCCGAGCTGGCCAAGCTGGCGGTGGTGCTGTATGCCTCCGACTACATCCGCCGCAAGATGAAGATCCAGGAGCGCGAACGCAACATGGGCGACTGGGCGCGCTTCATGCATGCGGTGGCGCCGATGGCGTTCGCCGTCGGCCTGGTTGGCGTGTTGTTGCTGGCCGAACCCGACATGGGCGCCTTCCTGGTGATCGCCGTGGTGGCCATGGGCATCCTGTTCCTGGGCGGCGTCAATGCCCGCATGTTCACCCTGATCGGCGTCATTCTGGTGGGGGTGTTCGCGCTGATGATCGCCACTTCGCCGTGGCGCCGCGAGCGCGTGTTTGCCTACCTCGATCCGTGGAGCATGGAGCACGCGCTGGGCAAGGGCTACCAGCTGTCGCACGCGCTGATTGCCATCGGCCGTGGCGAGCTGTGGGGCGTCGGCCTGGGGGGCAGCATCGAGAAGCTGCACTGGCTGCCCGAGGCGCATACCGACTTTCTGCTGTCCGTGATCGGCGAGGAATTCGGCTTTGTCGGCATCCTGGTGCTGATCGGCCTGTTCTTCTGGCTGGTGCGCCGCATCGTTGAAATCGGGCGCCAGGCCATCGCCATGGACCGCATCTTTGCCGGCCTGTTGGCGCAGGGCATCGGCCTGTGGATCGGCTTCCAGGCCCTGATCAACATGGGCGTGAACCTGGGCGCGCTGCCTACCAAGGGTCTGACGCTGCCGCTGATGAGCTATGGCGGCTCGGCCGTCCTGATGAACATGGTGGCGCTGGCCATCGTGCTGCGCATCGATCACGAAAACCGTACCCTGATGAAAGGGGGCAGCCTGTGAACGGCACGGATACCAAGACTGCACTGGTGATGGCCGGCGGTACCGGCGGCCACATCTTCCCGGGCCTGGCGGTGGCCGAGGCGCTGCGTGCGCGCGGCTGGAACGTGCACTGGCTGGGCGCTCCGGACAGCATGGAAAGCCAGCTGGTGCCGCAGCGCGGCTTTGCTTTCGAGCCGGTGGCTTTTGGCGGGGTGCGCGGCAAGGGCCTGGGCACCTTGCTGAAGCTGCCGCTGCGCCTGCAGCGTGCCGTGTCGCAAAGCAGCGAGGTGTTGCGCCGCGTGCAGCCCGGTGTGGTGATCGGCATGGGCGGCTACATCACCGCGCCGGCCGGTCTGGCGGCGGCACTGCGTGGCGTGCCGGTGGTGTTGCACGAACAAAATTCGGTGGCCGGCATGGCCAACAAGCTGCTGGCCCGCGTGGCACGGCGCGTGTTCACGGCCTTTCCCGGCGTGCTGGGCAATACGGCCACGGCGCCCTACAGCGATGGCAAGGTGCAATGGGTGGGCAATCCACTGCGTGAAGCCTTCCTGAACCAGACAGCGCCGGCCGAGCGTTTTGCCGAACGCACCGGGCCGCTCAAGTTGCTGGTGGTGGGCGGCAGCCTGGGCGCCAAGGCCCTCAACGACACCGTGCCGAAGGCGCTGGCGCTGCTAGATGCCACACACCGCCCGTGGGTGGCGCACCAGAGTGGCGCCAAGCAGATCGATGCGTTGCGCGCCGCCTACGAGCAGGCCGGCATCCAGGATGCCTCCCTGCTGCCCTTCATCGAGGATACGGCCCAGGCGTTCGCCGAGGCCGACCTGGTGGTTTGCCGTGCTGGTGCCAGCACGGTCACCGAAATTGCCGCTGTCGGGGCGCCGGCCATGTTCGTGCCGTTCCCGTTTGCGGTGGACGATCACCAGACCACCAACGCTCGCTTCCTGGTGGATGCGGGCGGCGGCTGGCTGGTGCCGCAAAAAGAGTTGACGCCAGAAGGATTGGCGGATTTTCTGAAAAACATTACGCGCGCCGAGTTGCTGGACCGGGCGCAGAAAGCCAAAAAGATGGAAAAACTGCAGGCTACCGGAGCCATTGTGGCTGCCTGTGAGGAGATGGTGGCATGAAGCACGCCGTCAAACACGTTCACTTTGTGGGGGTCGGCGGCTCGGGCATGAGCGGCATTGCCGAAGTGCTGCTGAACCTGGGCTACACCGTGTCGGGTTCCGACCTGGCCGACAATGCCACCACTCGCCGCCTGGCCAGTCTGGGCATCAAGACCTTTGTCGGCCATGCGGCCGGCAACATCGAGGGTGCCGATGCCGTGGTGACTTCCACCGCCGTCAAGGCCGAGAACCCCGAGGTGGTCGCCGCGCGCGAAAAACGCATTCCGGTGGTGCCGCGCGCGTTGATGCTGGCCGAACTGATGCGCCTGCGCAAGGGCATCGCCATTGCCGGTACGCATGGCAAGACCACCACCACCAGCCTGGTGGCCAGCGTGCTGGCCGAAGCCGGCCTGGATCCGACCTTCGTGATCGGCGGCCGCCTCAACAGCGCCGGCGCCAATGCGCGCCTGGGTACCGGCGAATACATCGTGGCCGAGGCGGACGAGTCCGACGCCTCTTTCCTGAACCTGTCTCCCATCATGGCGGTGGTCACCAACATCGACGCTGACCACATGGAGACCTATGGCCACAGCTTTGCCAACCTGAAAAAGGCCTTTGTCGATTTCCTGCACCGCATGCCGTTCTATGGCCGTGCCATGCTGTGCATCGACAGCCCGGCGGCGCGCGACATCCTGCCGGAAGTGACCTGCCCGGTGACCACCTACGGCCTGTCCGAAGACGCACAGATCCGTGCGCTCGACGTGCGCGCGGTGGGCTCCCAGATGCACTTCACGGTGCAGCGCAAGGATGACCACGGCATGCAGCATGGCCCGGATCTGCAGGTGCAGCTGAACCTGCCGGGCATGCACAACGTGCTCAATGCCCTGTCGGTGATTGGCGTGGCGCAGGCGCTGGGCATTCCCGATGCCGCGCTGTGCAAGGCGCTGGCCGAATTCCGAGGCGTGGGCCGCCGCTTCCAGAGCTACGGCACGATCCGCAGCCGCGACGGTGGCAGCTTCCAGCTGATCGACGACTATGGCCACCATCCGGTCGAGATGGCCGCCACCATCGCGGCGGCACGCGGCGCGTTCCCTGGCCAGCGCCTGGTGCTGGCGTTCCAGCCGCACCGCTACACCCGTACGCGCGATTGTTTCGAGGATTTTGTCAAGGTGCTGGGCAAGGCCGATCTGGTGCTGCTGGGTGAAGTCTATGCCGCCGGAGAAGACCCGCTGGTGGCCGCCGATGGCCGTGCGCTGATGCGCGCCCTGCGCGTGGCGGGCAAGGTGGAACCGGTGTTTGTCGAAAACATCGCCGACATGCCGGAAGCCATCCTGCATGCCGCGCGCGATGGCGACGTGGTGCTCAACATGGGCGCCGGCTCCATCGGCGCCGTGCCGGGCAAGGTGGCGGCCCTGAACCAGGAAGGGAACTGAGGCCATGACGACGACCAGTCACATCGATGTAAAGGACATGGGCAAGGTGGCCGTGCTCATGGGAGGCCGCTCCGCCGAGCGCGACATTTCGCTGATGTCGGGACAGGGCGTGCTGGAGGCGTTGCGCAGTCTGGGCGTGGACGCACACGCGTTCGACCCGGCCGAGCGTGAGCTGGGCGCGCTGCGCCGCGAAGGCTTCAGCCGCTGCTTCATCGCGTTGCATGGCCGCTATGGCGAAGACGGCACGGTGCAGGGCGCGCTCGAACTGCTGGGCATTCCGTACACCGGCCCCGGCGTGATGGCTTCCAGCGTGGGCATGGACAAGATCATGACCAAGCGCATCTGGCTGGCCGAAGGCCTTTCCACACCGCGCTATCTGCAGATCGCGTCGAACCAGCTGCAGGACGAGGCCACGCTGGATGCATTTACGGCCAAGGCCGTGGAGCAGCTCGGCCTGCCGATGATCGTCAAGGCGCCGCATGAGGGTTCGTCGATCGGCGTGTTCAAGGCCCATTCCGTCGCTGAAGTGCGCGAAGCGGCGCAGCAGGTGGCCCGTATCGACAACCATGTGCTGTGCGAAAACCTGATCGTCGGCGAAGAGCTGACCTGCCCTGTGATCGGTACCGGTGAGGACGCGCATGCACTGCCGCTGGTGCGCATCGTGGCACCCGATGGCGATTACAACTACGAGCAGAAATACTTTACCGACGAGGTGCGCTACCTGTGCCCGAGCGACCTGCCGCCCGAGCGCGAGCAGGCCATCCAGCAGATGGCGGTGGAAGCCTACCGCGTGCTGGGCTGCCGTGGCTGGAGCCGCATCGACGTGATGGTACGCGGCAGTGACAGCCAGCCGTTCCTGCTCGAAATCAACACCTCGCCGGGCATGACCGGCCATTCACTGGTGCCGATGTCGGCCAAGGTGGCCGGCATCAGCTATCCCGAACTGTGCCTGCGCCTGCTGGCGAGCGCCAGCCTGGACGGCCAACCGGCCAAAGTGGTGGCCTGAGGAAGCACCATGCACATGCCGCAACCCGCCCCCACCAGTTCCACCGCCGACATCCGGCTGATGAACGCAGCGGCCACGCTGCTCATCAGCCTGGTGCTGCTGGGCCTGCTGGCGGGCGGCGCCTGGAAGCTAATGCGTCTGCCGGCGTTCTCGCTGGCCGGCATCCAGGTCAGCGGCCATACCGCCCATACCACGCCCTACATGCTGCGCGCGCAGGTATTGCCGCAGCTGCAGGGCAACTTCTTCACGCTCGAGCTCGACAAGGCGCGCGATGTGTTCCAGCGGCAGCCCTGGGTGCGCCGTGCCGTGGTGCAGCGCGTGTTCCCGAACCAGCTGGCGGTGTACATCGAAGAGCACGAGGAAGTCGCGCTCTGGGGCCGCCCGGATGGCGGTATGCGCCTGCTCAACCGGCAGGGCGAAGTCTTCGAGGGCGATCCGGAAGACATCGCCCAGATCGACATTCCGCGCCTGTCCGGCCCGGATGACCAGTCTGCGCTGGTATTGCGTACCTATCGCCGCCTGGGCCCGCTGTTCAAGCCGCTGGACGCGCGCGTCACCGCGCTGGATCTGGAGCCGCGCGGCAATTGGCTGCTCACGCTCAACGACAGCATCCAGCTCAACCTGGGCAGTGGCGGCGAGCAGGAACTGGCGGCACGCATCCGCCAGTTCGTGGAAACCATTGGACCGGTGACAGCGCGCTATGAGCGCAGCTTCGCCGACCTGCAGTATGCCGATCTGCGCTACAAGACCGGCTATGCAATCCGCCTCAGGGGGGTGGGAACCGTAGACAACAACGAGGCTGGCAAGAGCCGGCCACCAAAACCAAAGACGTAACAGCCATGGCAAAAGAGTACAAGGATCTGGTAGTAGGCCTCGACATCGGCACCAGCAAGATCATGGTGGTGGTGGCGGAGGTGCAGGCCGACGGTACGCTCAAGGTACTGGGGCTGGGCGTGTCGCCCAGCAACGGCATGAAGCGTGGCGTCGTGGTCAATATCGAAGCCTGCGTGCAAAGCATCCAGCAGGCGGTGCGTGAGGCCGAGATGATGGCCGCCTGCAAGATCACGCGCGTGATCACCGGCATCACCGGCAGCCACATCCGTGGCCGCAACTCGGTGGGCATGGTGGCGGTGCGCGACCGCGACGTGTCGCCCACCGACGTGGCCAAGGTCCTGGAGACGGCGCGCGCCATCAACATCAGCACCGACCAGCGTCCGTTGCTGATCGAGCCGCAGGAATTCGTGATCGACGGCCAGGAAGTGAAGGAGCCGATCGGCATGAGCGGCATCCGCCTGGAAGCCAAGGTGCACATTGTCACCTGCGCGCAAAGCGCAGCCGAGAACATCCTCAAGTGCGTGCGCCGTTGCGGCCTCGAGGTTGAACACCTGATGCTGAATCCGCTGGCCAGCAGCATGTCCTGCCTGACGGCCGACGAGCGCGAACTGGGCGTGGTGCTGGTGGACATCGGCGCCGGCACCACCGACATCGCCGTGTTTGCCGGTGGCGCGATCCGCCACACCGCCGTGCTGCCGGTAGCCGGCGAACTGATCACCAGCGATATCGCGATGGCGCTGCGCACCCCCACCGAAGACGCCGAAGACATCAAGCTGCAGAACGGCTGCGCCAAGCAGCTGCTGGCCGATCCGGAAACCCATATCGAGGTGGCCGGCCTGAGCGGCCGTCCGCCGCGCCTGCTCAGCAAGCAGGTGCTGGCCGGCGTGATCGAGCCGCGCGTCGAGGAGATCTTCACGCTGGTGCAAAAGGAAGTGCAGGCCTCGGGCTTCGAGCACCTGGTGTCTTCCGGCGTGGTGCTGACCGGCGGCAGCGCCGTGATGCAGGGCATGGTGGAATTGGGCGAGGACATCTTCCTGAAACCGGTACGCGTAGGCGTGCCCAATTACAGCGGCGCCTTGGGCGACATGGTGGCGCAGGCGCGTGCCTCCGTCGTCATGGGCATGCTGGAAGACGCGCGGCTGGCGCAACAGCGCAGCTACGTGAGCGCCCGCAGCAAGAAAAGCGAGAGCAGCGGCCGCAGCGTATTCGGCCGCATCAAGGAATTCATCGTGGGGAACTTCTGAGCAAGACAGGAGTTTTCCAGTACGACGCTGGCAGGCAACTGCCACAGGCCAGGCCCCGGCAGGCTGAAAACGCCAACACAGGCAAGTGATAGTGACAAGTGATAGTGCAAGGTTAACTTCAAGCAAGGAGAGCGAAAATGCCCATCGAAATGATCGACACCGAAACCTTCCACCAAGGCACCCAGATCAAGGTCATGGGCGTTGGCGGCGGCGGCAACAATGCCGTGCAACACATGATCGACAGCGGCGTGCAGGGCGTGGAATTCATTTGTGCCAATACCGATGCGCAGGCATTGAGCCGCAGCACCGCCGGCCGCGTGATCCAGCTGGGCACGACCGGCCTGGGCGCCGGCAGCAAGCCCGAAAAGGGCCGTGAGTGCGCAGAAGTGGCCGAGCACGAAATCCGCACTGCCATCGAAGGCGCGCACATGCTGTTCCTGACCGCCGGCATGGGCGGCGGCACCGGTACCGGCGCAGCACCGGTGATTGCACGCGTGGCCCGCGACATGGGCATCTTGACCGTGGGCGTGGTAACCAAGCCGTTTGACTGGGAAGGCGGTCGCCGCATGACCAATGCCGATGCCGGCGTGGTCGAGCTCGAGGCCAACGTGGATTCGCTGATCGTGGTGCTGAACGAGAAGCTGCAGGAAGTGCTGGGCGACGACGTGACCCAGGACGAAGCCTTCGCGCACGCCAATGACGTGCTGAAGAACGCCGTGGGCGGTATCGCCGAAATCATCAATGTACCTGGCCAGGTGAACGTCGACTTCGAAGACGTGAAAACCGTGATGGGTGAACCCGGCAAGGCCATGATGGGTACCGCCACCGCTTCCGGTCCGGACCGTGCCCGCATCGCCGCCGAGCAGGCCGTGGCCTGCCCGCTGCTGGAAGGCATCGACCTGTCCGGCGCCAAGGGCGTGCTGGTGCTGATCACCGCCGCCAAGGGCAGCCTGAAGCTGAAGGAGTCCCAGCTGGCCATGAACACCATCCGCGCCTATGCCTCGCCCGATGCGCAGGTGATCTATGGTGCTGCCTACGACAGCAACATGAAGGATGAGATGCGCGTGACCGTGGTCGCCACCGGCCTGAGCCGCCAGAACGCCCGCCGTGCCGCCGCACCGATGCAGGTCATCAGCCGCACCGGCACAGACGACATGCCGTACGTGGCTGCCATGCCGCAGACCCAGGCCGCCGCACCCACCATGAGTGGCGTGTCCCCGGCCGGCAACGTGGGCGCCAGCGTCTGGGCCACCGGCCGCGACCGCACGCACGCCACCGAACGCGTCAGCCAGCTGTCTTCCAGCGGCATGGACGACTACGAGATCCCGGCCTTCCTGCGCAAGCAGGCGGACTGATGGAACTGCGGCCAGCCGTTAGTGCGGCTGGAGCGCCGCGTGTATTCCGCTTGCGGGAATGCCAAAGCGCATGACTTCTTGCTTGGCTTGCGCACGCACGGTTGCCTGTCCGTGCGTGCGCAGCACTGCTTTGCAATGACGGCCTGCTATGGCGGCCATAGACAATTCCGAACACCTGCAGGGTGCGCCAGCTCCTACAATGCCAGCATGCTAGAACAGAGAACCATCAAGACCCTGACCAAGGCGGTAGGCGTGGGCCTGCATGGTGGCCAGCGCGTCGAATTGACGCTGCGTCCCGCACCGGCTGATACGGGCATCGTGTTTCGTCGCGTGGATTTGCCCCATCCCGTCGACATTCCGATCACGGCAGAATCCGTGACCGATACCCGCATGGCCTCGACCATTTCACGCGATGGCGTAAAGGTCAGCACCGTCGAGCACCTGATGTCGGCCTGCGCCGGCCTGGGCATCGACAACCTGTATATCGACATCACCGCAGAGGAAGTTCCGATCCTGGACGGTTCGGCATCGTCCTTTGTGTATCTGCTGCAAAGCGCCGGCGTGGTCAAGCAGCGCGCTCCCAAGAAATTCGTGCGCGTGCTCAAGCCGGTGGAAGTGCGCGAGGGCGAAGGCGCACACGGCAAGTGGGCCCGGCTCGAGCCCTTCCATGGCTACAAGCTGCGCTTCCAGATCGATTTTGCGCATCCGGCGGTGGATGCGACCGGGCAGAAGGTGGAATTTGACATGTCCACCGGCGTGTACACGCGCGACATTGCACGCGCCCGTACCTTCGGCTTTACCCGTGACGTGGAAATGATGCGCTCGCATGGCCTGGCCATGGGCGGCAGCCTTGAAAACGCCATCGTCATGGACGACTACCGCGTGCTGAACGCCGACGGCCTGCGTTACGACGACGAGTTTGCCAAGCACAAGATCCTGGACGCCATGGGCGACCTGTACCTGATCGGCCACCCGCTGCTGGCGGCCTACAGCGCCTACCGTTCCGGGCATGCCATGAACAACCAGCTGCTGCGCGCCTTGCTGGCGCAGCCCGACGCCTACGAGATCGTCAGCTTCGACAGCGAGCGCGCCGCGCCCAAGGGCTTTGGCGAAGTCGCCTTGCAGTGGTAACGGCATATGGCGATTGTGCGTGTCCTGTTCGTGCTGATGCTGCTGGCCAGCGCTGGCACCATGGGGCTGTATCTGCTGACCGGTAATGTGCGCTACCGGCAGCAAGCCGCGCGCATGTTCAAGTGGACCATCATCGTGCTGTGCGTATTCTTTGCCGTGCTGGTGCTGGAACGCCTGTAGCGCCTGGGCGGCCTTAGTAGCTGCGCCCATTCTTGTACAGCGCGTGGGCGCGCCGGCTCAGCGAGGTGGCGGCCGCCAGCCGCGACATGGCCGCTCCGGCATGCGCGTGCGTGATGGCCAGGCCCAGCGCATCGGCCGCGTCGGTGCCGGGCAGGCCAGTCAGGTTGAGCAGGCGTCGTACCATTTCCTGGATTTGCGATTTGGCTGCACGGCCATGGCCGGCCACGGCTTTTTTCATTTGCAGGGCGGTGTACTCGGCCACCGGCAGATTGCCGCTCACCAGCGCTGCCAGACAGGCGCCCCGGGCCTGGCCCAGCAGCAAGGTGGCCTGCGGGTCCACGTTGACGAAGACGATCTCGAGCGAGGCCATATCGGGCTGGTAGGTCTGCACCACTTCGGTGACGCCGTCGAACAGCAGCTTGATGCGCCCCGGCAGGTCGCCGCGCTGCGGCAGCGTGTCGTCCGGCTGGCGGCTGCGGCTCACGGTGCGGATGGTGCCGCTGGCCACATAGCGCAAGCGGCCGCCATCGGCTTCGATTACGCCGAAGCCGGTGGTGCGCAGGCCGGGGTCGATGCCGAGGATGCGCATGGCGTCAGGGCAGCGCCACGGCGCCCATGCGTGCCGCAATGGTGCTGCTGCGGCGGTTGAGGTAGCCCGAGTTCAGGCGCGACTCGAAGTAGCGCGGGCGCGGCAGCATCACCGCCAGCCTGGCCGCCTCACGTGCGGATAGCTGCGCCGCCGGCTTGCCAAAGTAGTGGCGCGCCGCTGCTTCGGCGCCAAATACGCCGGCGCCCCACTCCACGTTGTTCAGGTAGATTTCGAGAATGCGCCGCTTGCCCAGCAGCAGTTCCAGGTATTGCGTCAGCAGCAGCTCCTGCCCCTTGCGCAGCAGACTGCGTTCGCCCGAGAGCAGCAGGTTCTTGGCCAGCTGCTGACTGATGGTGGAACCACCGTAAATCTTGGCCTGTGGCATGCCCGGTGTACCGGGGGGCGGGGCGCTGCCATCGGCCACGGCACGCAACTGCGGGTCGACCTCACGGCCGCGCTTTTCGAGCTGCGCGACACGCTTCTGGGCGCGTTCCTGCAGGCGCTGCAGCTGCTGCTCCCATTTCTGGCGCTGCGCGTGCACGCGGGCCTCGGCGGCGGCATTGCGAGCGCGTGCCTGTTCGATGGCATTCCATTCCACCCCGTCGTGGTGGATGAAGGCGCTATCTTCCGAGGCGATCACGGCGCGTTTCAGATTGTCGGAAATTTGCGCATAGGGCACCCATTGCTGGCTCCAGCCCAACTGGCCCTGCAGCGCCAGACGCGTAAACTCCGAACGCTGAAAGGTGGTGGAGGTCGGATCGACCACCCGCATCATGGCAATGCGGGCCAGAAAGAACACCTGCAGCAGCAGGCCGGCCAGCAGGACCCAGCCCAGCATGCGCCACAGCTGTTTCATGTCTGCTGCTCCGGGGCATCCACCAGCTGGCGCAGTGTGGCCAGTACCGGAGCCGTGTCGGGTGTGACGCCGCGCCAGAGGGAAAAGGCCAGTGCGGCCTGCTCGACCAGCATGCCCAGGCCGTCGCGGGTACGGGCACCACAGGCGGCCGCGTGCGCCAGAAAAGGCCGTGCGGCGGCGCCATACATCATGTCGCAGGCCAGGGCATGGGGGGCGAAGCGTGTGGCCGGCAGCAGCAGGGGCTGGCCGGACAGGCTGCTGGCGGTGCCGTTGAGTACCACGTCGTACGCCGGCAGTGCGGCCGTGGCATCGAGCACCTGTTCCAGCGTGGCGCGGCTCAGGGTGACGCCGTGTTGCTGGGCCCAGTCGGCATGGCGTTGCACCAGCGCCTGCGCCTTGTCCAGGCTGCGGTTGGCCACGGTGACGCCGGCCGGGCGTTCTGCCAGCAGCGCGCCCAGCACGCCGGCCGAGGCGCCACCGGCGCCCAGCAGCAGCACCTTCCGGCCGGCCAGGGGCTGGCCTGCGTTGTGCACCAGGTCGCGCATCAGGCCGGCACCATCGGTGTTGTCGGCATGCAGCACATCGTCCTGCCAGTACAGGGTGTTGGCGGCCTGCGCCAGCTCGGCGCGGGCGCTGCGCACGCGGGCCAGGGCATAGGCTTCGAGCTTGAAGGGCACCGTGACGTTGGCGCCCTGATAGCCCTGGCCGCGCAGCCCCAGCAGGGTGGCGGCAAAGGCGTCGGGCGGGCTGTCGATGGCCAGGTATTGCAGGCGCTGCCCGGTCTGCTCGGCAAAGCGGGCGTGGATCCAGGGTGAACGGCTGTGGGCGACCGGATGGCCGACCACGCCGTAGTAGGCAATGGCGGTAGGGGCGTGCGTCATGGTGCAATCAGGGAGACAGCCCAGATTGTAGGACAGACGCCCTGGGCCGTCAGGCGGTTTTGCCGGCTTCGCCGTCCGCCTCGGGCTCGTTCACGTCGACCGCAATGTGCAGCGGGCCGGCATCCAGTTCGGTGACCTCGTCCTCGCCTTCTTCGCTTTCTTCGGCAGTGACATTGGTGATGATGGTGTCTTCCAGGCGTGCCACCACGGCGCCAGTCACGTCCAGGGCCATCAGGTTGATGCTGCCCAGGCGCACGCGCACCTGCGCATTGCGCGGTAGCCCGTCGGTGCCGATCACGTTGAGCACCAGCGGCAGGTCGTTGGCGCGCACCAGCCCTTCCTTGACCACACTGCAGACCAACTCGGTCAGGCCCAGGCGCTGCACGTGCTGCAGCGTCCAGAAGCGCTCCATGCTGGCCTGGTAGCCGTTGTAACCGTGGTAGGCCGCGTCAAAGGCGGAAATCACGCCGAACAGGGCCGCATCCTTGGGCCTGAACGGTGCTACCAGCGCGGCTGTGGAGCCATGGCGGATGGCGGCAATCAGCTGCCACTGGTTGAGCAGGTCGGTATAGCGGCGCAGTGGTGAGGTGCTCCAAGCGTAGCAGGACACGCCCAGACCAGCATGCGGCAGCGCCTTGGTACCCATGCGCACCTTGACACCGGGCGCCAGTGCCGCCTGGCTGCGGTAAATGCCGGGTACGCCGTTGTCTGCCAGCAGCCGGCCCCAGTGGTGGTTGACCAGGATCATGGCTTCGGACACGATCAGGTCGAGCGGGGCGCCGCGCTGGCGGATTTCGATGAGCACGGTTTCGCTGCCGTTCGGCGGCAGATCTTCCAGCGCCGGATCACGCTGCAGGCGGAAGTTGAAATCGGGTCGGGAGAAGGTTTCCGGCTTGCCGCGCACCACTTCACGCTGGGACTTCAGGTGCTGTGCCAGGCGCCACAGAAAGGCCAGCCGCGGATGGTAGGGCTGGATATCGGCCGGGGCGGAATTGCCGTCGCCGTGTTCCAGCCAGGCGGCTGACACGATGCGTTCCAGCTGGTCCAGGCGCAGGTTGTCGGCGATCGGCACTAGCTCGACCTGGCTGCGCGTGCCCTGCAGTTCCAGCGTGGCTTCGTTGAAAGTGGCGTAGAACGACACGGCGGGGCGGGCCTGGCCGGCGCCCAGCGTGTAGTGCTGCACCACGTCATCGGGTAGCATGGTGATCTTGTAGCCCGGCATGTACACCGTGCTCAGGCGCTGGCGCGCCACGGAATCGATGTCGTCACCGGGCTGCACGGCCAGGCCGGGGGCGGCAATGTGCACGCCCAGCGTCACGCTGCCGCTGCCCAGGCCGCTGACAGACAGCGCATCGTCGATTTCGGTGGTGCTGGAGTCGTCGATCGAAAAAGCCTGCACCTCGGCCAGCGACAGGCCGGATTCGTCGATCCGGGGCGGCTGCAGCGCCGGGAAACCGGTGCCCTTGGGGAAGAACTCGAACAGGAAACGCTGCCAGTGAAACTGGTAGGGCGAATCGATGGCGCCGGCGCGTTGCAGCAGCTCGAGCGGCGGCATCTGGGCCGTCTTGGAGGCGTGCACCACGGCCTTGTATTCGGGAGCGTTTTTGTCCGGCTTGAACAGGATCTTGTACAGGTGCTCGCGTACCGCCTCAGGGCATTGGCCGTTGACCAGCTCTGCGGCCCAGGTATCGATCTGGGCCTGGGTGCGGGCCTTTTTTTCAAGGGCCAGCAGGGCCTGTTGCACAATCTCGGCCGGGGCTTTCTTGAAGCGGCCCTTGGGGCCGCCAGCGCGGCGGAAGTAATGCGGCGCGTTGAACAGCGCCAGCAGCGCGGCGGCCTGCTCCGTCAGCGTGGCCGGGTCCTGGAAGTATTCGCGGGCGACGTCCCCAAAGGAAAATTCATCGTCCGGGGCAAATTCCCACAGCAGCTGCACATCGATGTCGTGGCTGAGCGCGCCGGCTTGTGCCAATAGTTCGGCCGGGGCAGGCTTGTCGAACTGCAGCACGATGTGGGCACTCTTGACCTTGACGCGCTTGCCTGAATCGAGCTCGATCTGGGCGGAACTTTCGGCCTGGGACAGGATACGGCCGGCGAGGTATTTTCCGGCATCTTCAAACATGGCAAACATGGGGGCATATTCTCCCATGTTTGCCATCTTAATCAGCATTTTTTCTGCAGCTGTCAGCGCTGGTCAGCCATTGCGCGATGGCCGGCCAGTGCACGGGAAAGTCGCTGATGGCGTGGTCGTTGCCTGCCAGGATGTGCTGTTGCGCCCGCGCGTAACGTTGCTGCATCTCGTGCCAGTCCAGCACTTCGTCGCCTTCGCAGATCAGCGCGTAGGCGGACGCCAGGCGGCCGTCCTGCTGGCGCTGGGCTTCGTGGGCCTGCGTGCTGGCGGCAATCTGGCGCAGCGCGCCGATGTATTCGGGGCGGAAATAGAAATGCTCCTGCGGGTCGTGCCAGGTGGTCTGTTCGCCGATATAGCGCTCCAGATCGCGGGCGGGATCCACGGCCGGATTCAGCAGCACGCTGCGCCAGCCGCGCTGCGCTGCCACCGCCGCCGCGTAAAAGCCGCCCAACGAGGAGCCGATCACGGCGCTGTCATCCTGCGGCCAGGCGGCCACGAGTTGGGCAATCAAGGCCATGGCTGCGGCCGGCGAGGGCGGCAGCTGCGGGCAGCACCAGAGCGTGGCGGGCTGGTGGGTCTGCACCCACTGCGCCACATGCTGCGCCTTGGCCGAGCGCGGCGAGGAGCGGAACCCGTGCAGATACAGCACGTGGCCAGGAAAACCACTCAAGCCCATGGCCAGCCCTTGTTGCGCATGCGTTTGCCGGGCTGCAGCGTCCATTGCTGCGCTGCATGCGCCGGCAGCGTGAAGGGCAGGCGCAGCAGGCGGCGGTCGCGCGCTACCAGCGCGGTAAAGCGCGCCGGCTGCCCCTGCTTGCGGGCCGGCGGCAACAGTTGCACTACTTCGGCCAGGCTGCCCACGCGCCAGCCGGTGTGCTGGCTGGCGCCGGCGTGCTGGCTGGCGCCGGCGTGCTCCAGTTCCACGCCGTACCAGTCGTCGCCGGCCGCCAGGCCAGCCTGCTCGGCGGCACCACCGCGCAGCACCCCTTGCACCGTGATGCTTTGACCTTCCTGGCAGCGCAGTCCCCACTGGCGCGCCAGCGGCGCTGCACTGTGTTCGATCTGCACGCCATGTTTGGGCAGCAACTTGTCCAGCGGCAGCTCCGCGGTGCCATGCACCCAGGCGCGCAGTTCGGGGGCAAAGCTGCGTCCGCCCAGTTCTTCCAACACGGCCATCACATCGGCTTCGGTCATGCCACGGGGCGCGCTGGCCTGGGCGTGGCAGCGCTGGTACAGGGTGCGCATCACCGCGTCCAGCGTGGTCTTGCCTTCCTTGCGCAGCGTCAGGTCCAGGCACAGCGCCACCAGCGCACCCTTGGTGTAGTAGCTGACGGTGGCATTGGGGGTGTTGGCATCGGGCCGGTAGTATTTGGTCCAGGCCTCGAAGCTGGCCTGCGCCACGCTGTGCAGGGCGCGGCCCGGCATGCCCTGTACCTGGTCGATGGTCTTGGTCAGCAATTTGAGATAGGCGAGCGCGTCGAGGCAGCCGGCGCGCAGCAGCAGCAAGTCGTCGTAGTAGCTGGTGAAGCCCTCGAAGAACCACAGCAGCTTGGTGTAGTTTTCGCTGCCGTAGTGGTAGGGCGTGAGCTGTGCCGGCCGCAGACGCTTGACGTTCCAGGCGTGGAAGTACTCGTGGCTGATCAGGCCGAGCAGGGTGGTGTAGCCCTCGCCCGGCGTTTCGCCCACGCGCGGCAGGTCCTTGCGGCTGGCCAGCAGTGCTGTGCTGTTCAGGTGCTCCAGCCCGCCGTAGCCTTCGTGTACGGCATTGAGCATGAACACATAGCGCTGGAACGGTACGTTCTTGGCGGGCTTGCTGCCATGCCAGAACTGCATCACCGATTCGCAGATGCGGTGCGTGTCGGCCAGCAGCCGCTCGCCATCAAAGGCCGGCGGCGGGCTGGCGATCACGAGCTGGTGCTCGACGCCGTGCACCTTGCAGCTGCCGTTCCAGAAGCTGCCCATTTCCACCGGCGCGTCGGCCAGCGTGTCGTAGTCGGGCGCCAGATAGCTGCCAAAGCCGCGCTTGCCGGTTTTCAGCGGTTCCAGGCCGGTGGCCAGGCGCCAGTTCCTGTAGGGTGATTCGACCTGCAGCAGATGCGGCACCGCGCGCTGGCCATTGACCTGCAGGCACAGGCAGACCGGGTTGAAGAAGCCACGTTCGGCATCCAGCCAGGCGGTGCGCACCGAGTTGTCGTGCGCGTACACCTGGTACTGCACTTCCAGCGGTTCGCCGGGAATCGAGGCCAGCTGCCAGCTGTGCTTGTCGAGCTGGCGCACGGCGCAGGGTTTGCCCCCCTGCGTGGCCTGCAGGCATTGCAGGTGCTTGGCAAACTCGCGCACCAGGTAACTGCCGGGAATCCATACCGGCAACTGCACTTCCTGCCGGATCACGGGCTCGGCAATGTGCAGCGTGACGTGAAACAGATGGGTGTGCGGATCAGGCGCGCTGATGCGGTATTGCACCGGCGCGGCTGCAGGGGAAGAGGGTCGTTTGGCCATGCGTGCAAGCATAGCGCAAGCCTGCCCGGCGTGGCAGTATCGGTGAAGGTGTCAGAAGGAGCCGGCTGCGCCGGCCAGGCAGCTCACCACCGCCACCACCGTGGCGTGGAAGCGCACGGTCAGCCACTCGCTCAGACCGGCCTTGCCCCAGGTGCGGTCGTCCACGATGTAACAGATGACGAACAGCAGCGCCAGGAACGGCATGCCGGCGCCGGGGTGCATCAGCACCGCAAACCAGCCGCTGAAGGCGGCAACGCTACCCCAGATAAAGTGGAACTTGGGCGCGTTGATGCCGCCATGCAGCCCGATGCCCCAGTGGATGCCGCCCAGAAAGGCCACCACCACGCCGCCATAGCTGGCCAGCGCGGCGGCCACGAAGCCGTACAACTCGTTATGCACAAGCCACATCAGCACAGCCAGCAGCGCCATCGGGGCGGTGCCCAGATAGACAATGGTGCGAATGAAGGTGCGGCTATGGTCGGGAAGCATGCGGGGCCTGTCAGCAAGGCGCAGTTGTCAACAATGTCAACCGAGCATGACAGTTTGCTGAATTGCGCAAGGAATCCCTACATTGTGAAACAAATCCACTGAGGCAGTGACATTCCCTACACAGATAAGTGGCAAAACCCCTGCCTTATTTGTTTTCTGCCAACAGTTTTTCCAGCGTGGGCCCGTCGACTGCGCCATTGACCCGGTGGCCGTTGGCAAACACCAGCGCCGGCGTGCCGGTGATGCGGTGCTTGTGGGCAAAGTCCACATTGCGCTGCAGTGCGCTGGTGTCGCAGCTGGCGGCGGCGGGCACCTGGCGTTTCTGCATCCAGTGGTCCCAGCTCGCCGAGCGGTCGGCGGCGCACCAGATATGCTGCGATTTCTGCACCGAATCTTCGCCCAGGATGGGCAGCAGGAAGGTGTACACGGTGATGTTGTCCACCTTGGCCAGATCGCCCTCGAAGCGCTTGCAATACGGGCAGTTCGGGTCGGCAAACACCGCCAGCTTGCGGCTGCCGTCGCCGCGCTTGGTGACAAAGGCATCCTTGAGCGGCAGCGCATCGAAGGTGATGGCGCTGAGCTGGTCCTGGCGCGCTTCGGTCAGGTTGCGGCGGGCCTTGGTGTCCAGCAGCGGGCCGTTGACCAGAAAATCGCCTTGGGCATCGGTGTACATCAGCTCGCTGCCGTTGAAGCGGACCTCGTACAGGCCGGGCATGGGCGTGGTGCGGATCTCGTCGAGCTGGGCCAGCTGCGGTAGGCGCTCGGCCAGGTTGCGGCGGATGGTTTCGAGTGAGGCGCTGGCGGCGTTGGCCGGAGCCGTGGCTGCGGCGGGCGCCGAGGCGCCGGCCAATGTGCGCGGTGCGTTGTCAGCGGGTTTGCAGGCGGCCAGCGACAGCACGGCCAGGGCGGGAATCAGGATGCGAAATGGAGTCATGTGGGGCTCAGTGCATGGCGCGGCGCGCTACCAGATGCTTGAGCGGGCCGCTTTGGTCAAACAGGGACAGGCCGAGATCGCGCAATTGGCGGATGCCGGCGGCATTGTGGGCAAACAGGCGCTGGATGCCGTCCATGCCGGCCACCAGCGGAGCGATTTCGGCCTTGCGCGTGCGCTCGTACTGGCGCAGCAGGCGCATGTCGCCGGGGCTGCGCCAGTAGGGGCGCTGGCCGATGATCTGCCCCAGCAGAGCCACATCGGCCAAGCCCAGGTTCAGCCCCTGGCCGGCCAGCGGGTGCACGCTGTGCGCGGCATCTCCGGCCAAGGCCCACTGCACGCGGGTTTCGCCATCGGCGGCGAGGCGGCTGCCGATCCAGCGCTGTGCCAGGCCCTGCTGCAGCGGCCAGGCCACGCGGCGCTGCACACCGGTGATGTTGGGCGCTGCGCTGTCGCGCAGATGGGCGGCGGTTTGCAGTGCCGCGGCAAAGGCCGCGTCATCCAGCGCCAGCAGTTCGGGTACGCGGTGTTGGTCGACCGACCAGACCACGGCCATTTCGCTGCCTTCCGGGCCGCCCAGCGGCAGCAGCGCCAGGATCTCGCCGACCTGGCCGGTGTGGCTGAACCATTCCCAGGCAATCTGGCGGTGCGGTGCATCCAGCGTGACGCGGGTGGCAATGGCGGTCTGGTGGTAGGGGGTGACGTCGTATTCCACGCCGAGCTGCTCGCGCGTGCTGCTGTGCTTGCCTTCGCACACCACGGTCAGCGGCGTGGGGTCGGCAGCGGCCTGTGCGTCGCTGACGACTTCGAGCCCGCCCTGGTACTGGCAGGCTTGCTGCAGCATGTGTTCCAGTGTGGGCACGTCGGCGATCCAGGTCATGGCTTCCTGCTGCATTTCGGCGGCGTCAAACACGGTCTGCGCCTGGCCGTCGCCCAGCACACGCATCTGCAACACCGGCGTGGCCTGGTCCGGGCCGGGCCAGCACTTGAGGCTGGCGAGCAGTTCGCGTGAGTGGTGATTGATTGCATAGGCGCGGATATCGGCCTGCGGCTGGGCCGGGGCTGGTGATTCGACCAGCGCCACGCGCAGGCGGTGTCGTGCCAGCAGCAGCGCCAGGGTGCGCCCGACAATGCCGCTGCCGCGGACGCACACATCGAAATTGCTGAAAGCCATGGTTATGGAGATGCGAACAAAAATGCCATTGTAGGCGTGCGCCAGCGCCCCTTGGCTTGATGCGGGGCAGGGCGGGTAGAATAAGTGCCTGTTTTTATTGGCGTTGCCCTTTGCCGCGCCCCTCCAGAATTTCAAGGAATTTCCATGAGCCTCAAATGCGGCATCGTAGGCCTGCCCAACGTGGGCAAATCCACCCTGTTCAATGCCCTGACCAAGGCCGGCATCGCTGCCGAGAACTATCCCTTCTGCACCATCGAGCCCAACACCGGCGTGGTGGAAGTGCCCGATCCGCGCCTGCAGCAGCTGGCCGAAATCATCCAGCCCGAGCGCATCGTGCCGGCGATTGTCGAGTTTGTGGACATTGCCGGCCTGGTGGCAGGCGCCAGCAAGGGGGAGGGCCTGGGCAACCAGTTCCTGGCGCACATCCGCGAAACCGATGCCATCGTCAACGTGGTGCGCTGCTTTGAAGACCCGAACGTGATCCACGTGTCCGGCAAGGTCGACCCAATTGCCGACATTGAAGTGATTCAGACCGAGCTGTGTCTGGCCGACCTGGGCACCGTGGAAAAGGCCCAGCAGCGCGCCATCAAGGCCTCCAAATCGGGCAACGACAAGGAAGCCGCCGCGTTGGTCAAGGTGCTGGAGGTGGTCGAAAAAGGTCTGCTGGAAGGCAAGCCGGTGCGCGTGCTCGACTTGAGCGACGAGCAGCATGCGCTGCTCAAGCCGCTGTGCCTGATCACGGCCAAGCCGGCCATGTTCGTGGGCAACGTGGCCGAGGACGGCTTTGACAACAACCCGCTGCTGGACCGTCTGAAGGAATTTGCCAAGGCGCACGGCGATGCGCCGGTGGTGGCCATTTGCGCCAAGATCGAATCCGAACTGGCCGAGATGGACGACGAAGACCGCGCCATGTTCCTGCAGGAACTGGGTCAGGACGAACCCGGCCTGAACCGCCTGATCCGCGCCGGCTTCAAGCTACTGGGCCTGCAGACCTACTTTACCGCCGGCGTGAAGGAAGTGCGTGCCTGGACCATCCATGTCGGCGACACCGCACCGCAGGCCGCCGGCGTGATCCACGGCGACTTCGAGCGCGGCTTCATCCGCGCGCAAACCATCGGCTTCGACGACTTCATTGCCTGCAAGGGCGAGCAGGGCGCCAAGGAAGCCGGCAAAATGCGCGCGGAAGGCAAGGAGTACATCGTCAAGGATGGGGATGTGATGAACTTTTTGTTCAACGTCTGATTCGAGCAAGCCATTTCAGGCGATTGCATCTGCTTGCAGGCTTATCACCGAAATCGACGCAAAGCCCTGTGGATACGGGGCTTTTTCATTTCAGCTCGTTGCATGCAACGACATTTTATAGCGCTGCGCAAGTGAATACGGGTATGTATATGGATCTTGCATCAGACCGATGAAGGTGTATACGATGAAGCCCTGAGGACGAACAGGAGACCTTCACGATGCTGACAGACGCCCAGTGCCGAGCCGCCAAGCCTAGAGAAGGCATCTACCGCCTCAATGACTACAAGGGGCTGTACCTAGAGATCAAACCCAACGGCATCAAGGCTTGGCGCTATCGCTTCAAGCTCAATGACAAGGCCTCGTGGTTCGCACTTGGCGACTACCCCAGCGTGACGCTCGGCGAGGCAAGAGAGAAGTGCGAGGCGGCGCGGAAGTTAGTCAAGGAAGGCATCAATCCCGTCCAGAATCGCCAGATCGAACGCATCAAGCGCGAGCAAGACTCGGCGAACACTTTCGAGGCCATCGCCAAAGAGTGGCTGGCTCTGAAAGACTGGGAGGAAGTGACCAAGAAGCGGAGACTCGACATGCTGGAGCGCGTGGTCTTCCCGTCGATTGGCAAGCTGCCAGTACGTCAGATCACCCCAGCCCACGTTCTCGACATCCTCAACAAGACGGTCAAGCGCGGCGCACCCACGGTAGCAGCTGAAGCCAAGCGCACCATGTCTGGCGTCTTCGAGCATGCGGTAGCCACCCTGCGGGCGGACACTGACCCCGTTTGGCCGGTTCGCAAAGCACTGCCGCCCAACAAGACGCAACACAAGCGCGCCCTCAGCGCGGAGGAGGTCGGCCAGCTGCTCAACGACTTTGATGGACATGGCGGCAACTTCCAGACCATCAAGGCGTTCCAGCTGATGTGGCTGACGCTCAGTCGCCCGAATGAATCCGTCCAAGCAGAGTGGGTCGAGTTCGACCTGGACAAGGCGCTCTGGACCATTCCTGCACGCCGGATGAAGGCTCGGCGAGAGCACGTCGTTACGCTACCGACTCAAGCGGTCGAACTTCTCAAGGCCATGCATCCGATCACGGGGCACACGAAGTTCGTTTTCCCAAACCGCGATGACCGCCAGCGCCCCATGGCCGACGCAGCTCTGCGGCAGGCACTCAAGAAGCTAGGCTGGGCATCCAAGTACAGCCCGCATGGCACGCGCACCACGGGTAGCACTCGGCTCAATGAAATGGGCTACCGGCCTGACGCAATTGAGGCGCAGCTGGCACATGCTGAGCCGAACAGTGTTCGGCGTACATACAACCATGCCACCTATCTGAACGAGCGGCGAGGCATGATGCAAGACTGGGCTAACAAACTTGATGAGTGGAAGCAGGCCAACATCACACCGGCTGGATGATCTTGGCTTGTAGCAAGGAGATCAAATGATCAGCCAGAGTGTGCGGCACTGCACCCCCAGAAATCAGCACGCCAGCCTCCATGTTCTTCTCCATCGCGTAGCCAGTGAGATTGGCGCTGGTGATGAAGCAAGAGGCCTTGTCGGCGACAGCGACTTTGGCGTGCACTCGGCCATCCGAAAAATCACCGGTCTTGTCGCGCCATGCATAGAGCTGCGCGCCGGGCACCAAGCCTCGCATCTTGCCAATGACGTCGATGTTGATGCTGCCGCCATGGTCTTGCGAGGACTCCAGCAACATGGTGATGCTCACGCCGCGCTCATAGGCTGCGTTCAATGCCTTGACGATGGTCGACACGTCGTAGGCCACGAAGCTGGTGATGAACAACGTCTGTTCAGCGGAATTGATGACCTGCAGAAGCGCCTGCTCTGTTCGACGCGCTGATACGAAAGGCGTCGTCGGGCCAGTCCACACGAGCTCGGTGGATTGCTCCGAAGCGGCTTTGGTATAGACGTGGCTGGCAGCAAGAAGCATCGATGCCAGTTCGTCTGAGCCGACCTTTGTGTTTTGCCACGCGGCCGCAAGTTGCTCGACCACGGTACTGGCCACCGGGGTTCCAACCACGCTCGACAACACCGCCGCAGCCTTGGTGGCTTCGGTTCGGCGAACGCGTGTGGCAACGGCCTGCACTTTTTCCGGCGAAACAAGAGAGACCAAGGCTGCAATGGCATCCAAGAGTTCATCCATGTCAGAAACCCTTGAAGAAAGCAGCGTCGGCGCGTTCGAGTGTCGGTACGAGCAGCGATCGATCGAGATAGCGGTTGCCACGTTCGCACGAGGTCTCCGCGACCAAACTGCACGCATGGCAGGCAGCACCATGCAGGGAGCGATCCTTCTCCGGATCATGTTCCGAACAGAGTGGGTCAGAGGAGCAGACCTTTGAGCGATTCAGCGCCTGCTCCAGCAAACGGCCAAGGTTTTCAGGCTTGCCAAGATCGACGAGACCGCCCAGCGTGCCGTCCGAATCGGCTGCTGCCGTGTAGATGAGGATGCCTGCTTGCGGGCTGTCGCCCGATGTGTCGGCATAGATGCGCTCACGAATGCTCGCGGCGTTGTATCCACATTCCAGCGCCAACTCCCGAATCAGTAGATGAGACAGCGTGTGCAGCATCGCATAACGAATGCCGGGGTAACCTTCGTTCGGGTCGAGATGACGCGAATTGCGCCACCCCCTATGGCCACCCCGGAGCATCTGGTCGACCTTCTTCACACCATCCAGAGCCTCCCACGTGACGAGCGCGGCTTCGTCGAACTGGATGAAGATTCCTTCACCATGAACCTGGTTGGCTGGCACCCAATCCGGCTTGCTGCGTGACAGGCTGGCCATCTGCGGACGCTCATTGGGGTCGCCAGACTCTTCGGGGGCCTCGACCCGGGTGAAGCCCAGCAGCGCATTCACCTCGCGCAAACGCTCGAGGAGCAAGACTCGACTGATATGGCCACCGAGACCCGGTGGCGTGCCGACCTTCTTGCTCATGAAGTGCGGGTAGTCCGTGGGCGGGTTGGCCTCTGTCAGCACATCCCACTCGGGCCCTTTGATGTCGGCCTCACCCACGACATCCTGCCCGCCGCCGGAGCGATGTGCCTCGATGGCTGACCAGATCAAGGCCGCCGTGTACTTGTCGATTCCTGGCAGCGCCCCGGTCTTCTTCAAGGTCTTCACCGTCACCGACACTTCAGCTTCGGAGTCGAGATCTTCGAAAAATTCCCAGCCATCCTGGATCAGCTGACTGAGCGGGTCGTTGGTCTGAGGAATCGCGAGCGCCGAGAGTGTTATGGGGAACCAGCTGTTCGTGGCACCCAGCAGAACGGCGCGAGCCTCTTCATCACATTCGTTATCGAAGTGATCGAGATGCGGGTGACGCCCTCGGCAACCGGGTAGATTCTCTTTTCCGGCCTTTCCAAAGGCGTGCGCCATGCTTCTGGACGCACCACAGGCATCACACTTCACCCACAGATTTTCGGTTTGCAGCGATGCACCGCTTTCGAAGAAGCGCAGTGTGCCTTTGCACGAGCTGTTGCCACCATGGACGAAGTAGTGCCAAGGGAAGTCGTCGAGGTGACCATCGCGACAGGCCAGCAGGAAACGCGCGGGAACGGCATCCGCATCCTTGGCAGGTTGGTCGCCTTTGGAACCACGGCAGCCTTTGTGAACGAAGCGGGTTCGCTCCGGCCTGAAGCGGTTCTCCTTGATCTCGAAAAGACCAGCATCAAAGGGCGACAGCAGGCCGCACTTCACACAGCGCATCCAGCGCGGGAATGGCCGGACGGGAACGCCGATATTGGCCTCGGCAGACCAGACATCGACGAGTTCGCTTTTCTGGAATGGCGGCATCCGCAGATTCTCGACCTGCGTTCCCAGAACCTTCCGAACGGCAGCAAGCAGTCGTGCCTCTTGAATCGGCTGACAGCGATCCTTTTCCCAGCGGTCGATGCCGAGCGTCACTACGGAAAGGCTGGGCAGGTCGATCAGCGCGCCGGGGCCATAAGTCCACAGCAATTGGCTGGGGCGTACTTCGCCGACTGGCGTTTTGTTGTTGATGATCATGTTCAATCCTCATCCTTCGTTGCGGGACGAGGCTTCCAATCGTGATCGTCCGTGATATGACTTGTGTTCATGATCAGGCGAACGCCGGGCTCGACCTCTCGCATCGACATCGGTACGGTCCAGTTGTCCCAGGCTTGAAGTCCTGGCGACTTGATCAATGCCACGGTCTTGTCTTTTTCGGGGCCGCGCTTCTCATAGGCCAAGATCCGTCCGCCCTTGCTGACTTCTTTCGCCCATTCGTCGGCGCGCTCTTTCAGCTCAGTCTCAGCCAACTGCTTACGCGAGTTGTCTTCAGCGACGTTGCCCGCGCGAGTCGCCAACACCTTGATGGCATCGACGATTTCGGCCTGATTGGACATGCTCAATTGGCCAGCACCTTCGTTCGGGCTGAATTCGTCGTTCTCCAGACGCATCAAACTCAACAACGAGCCCGTCAGACCACGATCCATCGCGCGTGGCGAGAATGGCGTCACCGATTGCGCCTCGACGTGTTTGTAGAACGTGGCGTGGTAGTGCTCGAAGGTTTCGTAATGCGACAGGTCGCGCGGTCTGGCCCACGTCAGCACCGTGCAGACCAAGCCCGGGAAGGAACGCCCGACACGACTGGTGGCCTGAATGTATTCGGCGGTTCCCTTGGGTTGCCCGTTCACTGCCATCAGGCCGAGTCGATTCACGTCGACACCCACCGACAGCATGTTGGTCGCCAGCACCACATCGATGGCGCGCGTGTCGCCTTCCTGCCAGCGGGTCACGTACTTGCCGGTTGCCGTGTCGAACTCGGACTTGAACTTGACCTCCAGGTTGTCGAGGTACTTGGGAATATCCTGACTCGATACCCGAGACGTCAGCTCGCGAATGTTGCTGATGCTGCGTTGTGCCAGTGCGGGTCGCTCCACCATGCTCATCTGCACGCGGTAGGAACGTGTCTGCACATCGTCCTCTGCCAGTCGCTTCATCCCGCCCAACTCACGCAGGGAGTTGAAGTAACCGACCATGGTCATGTACGGGTCGGCAGGCTCGCCAAAGTGATCGAACAGCTCCTGTGCTGCCGTCAGGAATGCGGTGTAGACGCGGATCAACATCGCGGGGCGTGAACTGCCGGGCGAGCACACCCCGAGGTAACGCCGTCCCGGCCTTTCTTCGATCGGGCGTTGCACTGAGAAGAAGTTGTCTTCCACGTCCAGACCGTGCGGTGGAAACACCGAAACGCGACGCATGAAGACGTTGTTCACTTGCTCCTTGGCTTTGCGCACCGTTGCCGTAGAGGCGATGATCTTCGGCTTGACCGTCTTGCCATCGAGCGTCCAGCCGCACAGTTCATCCACGGCAGTCTCATACAAACCCACCATGGTGCCCAGCGGGCCACTGATCAAGTGGAACTCATCCTGAATGATCAAGTCGGGTGGACGAATCGGGTTGATGGCCTTCACCTTGGAGGAAGGAAAGCCCTTGCCCGCTTGGTGATTGCCATTGCAATCGGCACCTTGCCAAAGCAGGCCGTGGCGCTCGCATTCCTGCCCCACGCGACCAAACAGTGTGCGCACCTGTCCACGCCACGCCATCATGGCGAACTTGTCCACGGTGGCGATCATCATCGTCGGTGGGCGGTGGTAGATCTCTTCGTCCACGACCAGCACCGGAATCCCCGGGTGCGGCTGCTTGCTGGACTTGCCCTTGGAGAAGTCGCAGCGACCTTTCTTGTCGCCGCAGTAGACGAAAGTACGGCCAGAGCCCTTGTCGACCTCCACGTCGCGCCCTGGTGCCACTTCCGAGCCGCACCACGGGCAACTGGTGAGCTGCGCGGGCGATGCCGCTCCGGCGTTGTATTTGCCGGGGTTGCGCACATCCTCGATGGCGCGGTGGCTGTCCTCGGTCGTACCCGGTGTCACCTTGTTGCCAACCCAGAGGCCGATGGTGAAGGGTTCCGTGCCGAGGGATTTATCCCCCTTGTCCAGTGCCTCGCGCCGCAACACTTCCATGGCGCAAATCAATGCCGTGGCGCGCTGGAACTGCTGCAGCGTCAGCAGGCGCAGCGTGTAACGCATGATCACGGCCAAGCCGCGTGAGCTGTCGTAGCCGCCAAGATTGCCCTGCATGCGACGAATGGCCATGGTGAAGGCCGCCACGCCCAAATAGGCCTCGGTCTTGCCGCCGCCGGTGGGGAACCACAGCAGATCGGCATAGGCTTCGACGGGCTGGACGCGATCCGGATGGCTCGGGTCGGCCAGCGACGGAATAGAGAGCAGCAGAAACGCCAACTGGAATGGACGCCAGCTGCGATTCTTCAGCACATCGAACTTGTCGAGGGTGACATCCTCGCCCCGGCGCATGGCCAGCGCGTATTGGCTGCGCACGCGTTGCGTGGCCATCGCCCGGTTGGCAAAGCGAAAGGCCGCCAGCGCTTTTTCATCGGCTTTCAGTGTGTCGATACCCTGCTGCAGGCGTGTGTGGATCTCCTGGCAACGATCCATTGCTTGTTGTGACTGCGTGTCATAGCCGGTGACTTCGGCACCGACACGGGTGCGCTGTTCATCGATCCACGCGGCATAGTCCTTGGTCAACATGCCCAAGGCATCGACCAGCGGGTCGATGTCCAAGGTCGCCAGCCGCTGCATATCCAGCAGGCCACTGCTGACCATCTCGCGCATCGCCAGGCGGTCGGATGGATCAAGGCCGGGTGTCTCCGTCACCTGCACCTCGTACTGCGGCATCACCGTGGTGCGCACCTCGGTGGCCAGCGTCACGTCGTCTGCGGTTTCGGCGTGGACGGCGACCCCATGGCCCACAGCGAATTCGACGCGGTTGCGGTAGATCATCTCCAGCGCTTCGCGTTCGGGGTCCATACCGTCTGCGTCCAGCACGGGCCTGCGCCGGAAGATGGCGCGCTTGGCAGCGTCCTTCTCCGAACGAACGATCAGCTCGGGCTGGAACACCCAAGCTGTATCGCGGTTGGTGTCCGGCTCTTCCTGTGCATTCACCAGGAACAAGGTAACCAGCCGATCGCCATTGGCATTCTTGGCACGAATGGAACCCTGCACGCGAACTTCCGGGAATTCGTTGTCAGGTGCCTGATGCGGGATCACGCCTTCTGTCAGCGGCAGCACGATCTTGCCGCCACAAGGAATGCGTTGCCAGACCTTGGCCTTGGTCTGCACTTCGGCACCGGTTTCCTTATTCTTGCGGGTGCGGAATATCTCGTGTTCGTCACTGCGTTCGTACCGACCCCAGCGTGCTTCGATCTCAATCCGATCGGCATCACCATCCACGCAGAAGGTCATGCCCAGGCTGCTGGGCACCAGCGACTGGTTGCTGGCGGCATCGATCTCGTCAGACGAATCCGACTCCGGCTCCACACGCCCGGTGGCCGTTCCAAACTCTGCACCCGGCTCGTGCCGTCCGGGCGCCTTGGCCTCCGTGGGCGCCTCAAAGTCGTCATTGGCCAGTGGCCCGTCCAACCCCTCGATGCCGCCCTGTGCGGCCTCACGCGGGGCCAGTTTGCCAACCAGATAGCGATCCCGCACGCCCATGTCGACGATGCGCTCACGAGGGCCGCCAGCGGGGCCGAGCAAGTCGTCCATCACGGCCAGTTGCAGCAGTTCACGGATATAGGCCTGATCCTCGATGGTCGGCACTTCGGCGATGGTCTTGTGCAATGCCTTGGGGAGCGACTCCAGAAAGTCAGTCCATTGAATACGGCCGATGCTGCCGGAGGATGGCGGGGTGAGCGACGTGAGGCCGATCGAAACCGGCGAATCGACCAACAGCATGCGGTCGAAGTAGATCGTGGTGGTCTCCAGATCAGAACGAACCCGTAGCACCCGCCCGACGCACGTGATGTGGCCTGCGGTGTTCAGGATCAACACCCAATCGTCATCGGCGATGGCTTGATACAGCGAACGCTCGCCTTTCAGCTGCAAGGTATAGGGTGCAAGCGTGAGATCGGCAGCAAGGCCATGATCGATGGCGATCCATGCGTTCGGATTTCTGTTCTGTATCAAGTCCATCATCACTCCACCCAAAAGTCTGTTTTTTATGCCGTGGCAGTATTCGCATTTACGGTATGCAAATAACTTCTGGTCGCCAAGTAGTCTGAGACGCCATCCAATACGGCTTTGATGAATATTTTGATTTCATCGAAAATCGCAACAAGCTCATCTACGGAAGTGTCTTGACCGCAATCCTCGAACGAAATGCCGCCGTGAGCCAATTCATTTCGTTTCGTTTTGACGTTGAGAAGCCTGACGCCATCGCGCGAAGCTGCCTTGTCATGATCGGCGAGCTGAAATCCGTACTCTTTCGCCTTGTCTTTGATCAAACGACCATCCAGATTGCCGGAAAACAGATCTTTTTTATCAAAGCCAAGCCAGATCAGCGCGCTGGATATCGGGATGGCCGCATCAAGCAATTCCGATGGCGTTTCTGATGACACCGCTTTGCGGAGACCCTTGATGGCAATTCTTCTTACATCCTCTTTGAGTTCATCAAAGCCGACCTGCTCATCCGCGATGTGTTGATGTATGGCATCTATCGCATTTGTCATCGTCGCTTCCACCAAGTTGTACAGCATCAAATAGGCGGAAGCTCTCAGCGTCTTCTCGAGATCTCGGCCGACAACATAAGTATTCGGGTTTGCTGCATCCGATGGCTCGCCGCCGCACAACTTAGAGTCTCGATTGTCTCTCATGAACTGCAGCATTTCAAAGAAGCGCTCGATCTCACGGCAGCGAGAGTTGTATGTCTCCTCTGCGCCAACCATCGTTGGAATTGATGTGGTCATACCGTTGGCTCGACCCCATTGGCCCATTCGATATTGCGTCCAAGCAAGCTATCTCTGACGAAATGAATCCGATTGATTACCCGAGGGCGAGAGTTGCTTGCGTCGGATCGGGTCAGATAGCGGAACATTTCGCTTTCGAGCCAATCCATGTTTCCGGGCTGAATGTTCGGGTTTTCTGCGAGGGCGAGTGCAACGCCAATGGCGATTGCCTCAAACCTTATGCGAGGCACCGATGAATTATTTGCATTCTTGCGGAAATGATATGGGAAATGCTGACGAACAAAGGCAAGCATCCCCATAAAGCTGCTCTCGAAAGCAGCGCTGTCAAAGCCATTTTGATTCTTGTCGTCGAGGTAGTTGTTCAGGAACTCGTCTACGCGGCGATCAAAGTTCGCATATTGATCCCGGTAGGCGAAGAAACGCAGCACGAGTTCCGGATATTCCCTGCGCTTCACGCGGGCGTCGCTAATCGGGCACAGGTCTTTGAATTCTTGAACGTCGGACAGGCCACGGATGAACGTCAGGAACTCTCCATCGCGAGACCCCATGCGTTTTTCCATGTCTTCCAGTTTTGATCCGCCACTGTTCAGTCGATCAAACAGTTGCCGCCTTGCTTCCTCGTCAACTTCGATGAGTTCGATCATGCGAAGGGTTTTGCGCCCGAAGCGAAGCTGTCTAGGCAGAGGAAGATCTTTGAAGCGAAAACCGATCAGCTTGTCCAGAATTTCAAGCCGATCGAGCTTCAGCTCGTTGCCCATGAATCTAACCAGGGTTCTGATTCTTTGCGATCCGTCGACGATCTCGAGTCGGCCAGCATCCTCTCCCGAGGTTATATCCGCCACGTACAAATAAGGGATCGGCAGATTCAACAAAATCGACTCGATGAATCGAGACTGTTGCGCTTCACTCCACACCAGTTCACGCTGGTAATCAGGGACGAATATCTCAGCCTTGTCGCCCTCGATCTTGTCGGTGAATTTTTTGACGATAACTTCTACGGGATACTCTCGAATGTCAAAGTCGGTCTCTTTCTGGCGAAGAGAAATCTGCGCCTCTGCCTCATCTTTCTGCTCCGCAGAAAATGCATCGATGAGGTTCATTTGTTCATTTTGTTCCATGTGATTCCTCGCAAGTTGAATTGGCCAGGCGCTCAAGCAACGAACCAATGACAGCCCCAGCAGCTGCACAATTCGTAATCAATGTTTGTCCCTGATGTAGCGTAGGGATTGAGTCATCAATGCCAGCCAGCTTCATCGCTTCCGCCAACTCGCTCCCTGGCAAGTGTGCGTCGGCAAGGCGAAGCTGGTATGTCCCAACCAGTGGCGTAAGCGCACGGCGTGCCTCCTCTGGTGCGCAAACCGTCGCCAGAACCTTCTCAAGCGATTTGAGTGAGCCCCACTTCTCGCTCTTTGGTGGCGCAGCGATCTCTTGCAGCGCGGCAATGTCAATGCTGTCAGCCGTCAGCCGTGCTATGTCCTTCGCCAGTGCGAACAGCCCTTTTTCGTTGGTCGACCGAAAACGATGGATGCGACTCAAAACTTCATTGCGGTATGGGTGCTCACGAAAGAGCGGTTTGCCCCGTGCGGCCGAAAAGACCTCGTCCATGCGCACCATTGCTTGAACAAGCGCGGTTTCGGGCGAGGTGGTATCTGCTGGTTGTGCCCGCATCTGCGAAGCAAGCAGTTCCTCTGAAACGCCACCTTCGGGTGTGACGTTGAAGCCTGCCCAGATTCTCTGCTGCCAATCTGGCAATAGGCCGATGTCCTTAGCGTACACATTGACGAGGCCAATCGAATTGACGCCAAAGTGCACGCCATAGTCGGGGGAGCAGGTGACGGAGCCCGTGTCCCGGGTGTACCACCCCAAATGCCCGCCGCGATACTCAAGGAGCGCGTTAATAACTTCGGCCCGGAACCACAGCCAACGGCTTTCTTTCGTGAGGGTATCTTTTGACTCGCGAGTGCCTGCCGCATCGGTAATGAAGAACACAGAGCCTGGAACATCATCTCCACGAATGCGGGCGCTGTATTTGCCTGGGTTGATCCACTCATCTCGCCAATATTCGCCTTCGACGACGAGTAGCTTTCGCTCTTCACGTTTGAACGACCAGGACCGTCCTTCGGTTACGTCGTCCGTAGGGAAGCCGAACACAGGCACATCTTCACTTGGATCAACGTCGGTTCGAGACACGCGAAACACCGCTGTTTCCGCACCAAATGGCATGCCGCCTTCGTGGATCTCATAAGTGCGCCCCTCCCAGCGTGCCCCCTCAGTGCCTTCATGCTTCGGGTTCTCTGCCCAATCGATATGCGAAATGTCCTCGACAACCTCCTCGCGGTTCCAGTAAGCGGTCACGAGTAATCCCATGCCTCGTGCACAAAGGTAGTCAAGCAGAAATTCCGCCTTTGCCTCCATCAGGAATGGTCGACCGTCTGGGTGCCGATGGAGGCGGGCCACTTCCGTGTATCCCTCATTCGGGCATATCCAACGATCACCATCCCTCATGAGTTCGAGGGCAATCACGAAGTCCTGATGCAGGTGCCAGACGCGTTGCTCGTCGCCGTTCAAACGCTGCTCAAGCACCAGTGAAAAGCCAATCTGCTCGCCTCGGCTGTACTCATACACGTCGGCCGGTATGTAGCGCCCATCATCGACACAGGCACGGTGTTCGTGACTGATGCCAACATCCGACCAACCAAGTTTGGTTGCCTTGTCTTTGAGCGCAACAGGAACGGCAAGTGAGCCAGCGCCAAAGAATTCCTCCTTGAACCCGAGATGGCCACGTTTCCCCTCTTCGCAGATGGCCTGAACTGCTCTCAGCGGTATCCAAGCTGATGAAGCAAATTTTCGACGGCGGATTTCAACCATCTCAAACCAGGCTTGGGACATCATTGACCAGTTCCCCCGGCATTTGCCGCTCGGTATCGCGCCCCACGCTTCTCGCCTTGGCGCTCAACTTTGCCAGCCTCGATAAGGCTTGCAATTGCAGCATTCCACTGGCCGTCAGTGATGCCGGTAGCGGCGAGGATGCCGGCCTTGGCGTGCCAGTCGTCGTTCGATTTCAGGAATGCCAACACTTCAGCGACAGAGCCGCCGGTCCCAGGAGTCGGTGAAGGAGAAGCTTCGAAAGCTAACTCTGACTGCGCGGAATCGGCGCTGGCAGCACGGCGCCTTCGGGCAGTGGATCTCTCTACTTTACTCCGATCAAATTCTCGGGTGACTTCCTCCTTGTAACGCTCATGATTCAGTTTCAAAAGTCGGAGTAGCAACTTTTGACGCGCAGACTCGCAAATGCAAAAGCGGACTCTGCTACCTTCGGGAAGGTAATTTACCTCATAAAAATCATGTTTTAGTTCAATATCAATCCAGCCGTATGATCTGAGAACTTGGAAATCCATCTCCGCCTGCAGCGATCTAAGCGCCACAGCCTCATCGGATTTATCTACTCTGCTGTGAACTTTATTAAATAAATCCGTAATCCCAATTCCAACGCTGCCCATAATCCTAGATTGGGTTTCATAGAAATCACGACCAGACTTCTCCACGCCCTCATCTATTTCTACTGGGAATGGGTAGGTTTCGAAAATACTACTTCTAATATAGCGCATGGTATTTCCGAGTCTTGAGCAATAATAATTCGCCCACTCAACGTGCAAGTTCGACTGCAAAACCGCAAATTCACCATAAGTTTCAAAAGAAAATATGTTGTGAGGTGCAGCAAAAACCCATCCTGGATTTGCAAATCCAAATGCAACATATTTGCTTGTAAATGGATGAAACAGCACTCGGGCTGGGCTTGATTCTCTAATTGCATGCAGAAGTGCAGGAGATATATTTCTATATCGCCACCAGTTTTTGGTGGCAGCCCTATTAATAGGAAGTGTTTGGGGAAGCTTTATTCTCTGCGGCCTCACCTTGTCTTCAACAATTCTTAAACAATCGGGGAAGTCTTCTGCCGCAAATCCTGATTCATGTTTAAGCTCTTCCCGGCGCAATGGCCAATCCCTGAAATTTATAACCAGGCAGGCCGGCGATCTTTCTGGGTTCGACAAAAAGTCCTCGCCTCTTAGGTAGCCAGATATCACTGAACTATTCTTTTTATCAAGCGAGATAAGTTGATTAGCCTCTTCAGGCGTCAAAACAAATCCTTGCCCTTCAATCTGCGCACCAGTAAAAGATTTGTTTTTATTTTCATTTAGTTTGTATGGGGTGCCTGAAAAACCATCTTCTTTCGATAAATAGGCAGAAATCTTGTCCAGGCGTTCGCCATTTAGATATACCAAATTTCGGTATTCGCCTTTATAGAGGCAGATGATTGAAACAACTACACTGGCTTTGCCTGGCCAAACTTGATTGCTTGTCGCATATATGATTGTTAGGCCATTTTCTAATAAAAAGCTCAGGCTGGCTGTCCTGGTATCGCCTTGGGCTATTGAACTTGTAGCTATAGCCCCAATAGAGCCATTTCCAGAAATAAGCGTTTCTGCTCTGCACAAAAAATACGCGCAAAGATCAATCTGACCTCTTTCCCCCCGCCGGCCTGCAGTTACTTCTTCAATCAAATATTCTCGGTACTTGACGCCGAGAGCGGCAGCAATTTTTGCCCCTCCCATAAAAGGGGGGTTTCCCACAAAGGAGTCAAATCCATGCCTTCCGTTAAATACCTCAGGAAACTCAAGAGGCCAATGAAATGCTCTGCGACCGTGTTTTCCAGCAGGCAACTCTACTGACAACGTTGAGCTCGCACGTTTTGTGATGGTATCGAATGCATCTCTATCACCATCTAAGGCTCGGCCTGCCTGAATGGCTAGGGTCGCAGTTGCGTTTTCGACTTCAGTGGTGTGACCGTCCGATGCGAACACTTCACCGATAAGCGCATCGGCAATCCGTTCCGGCACTTCAAGTTTCTGACGGGCATCGGCATCCAAATTTGCCATGGCCTCCACGTCGCGGATGTCGCGGATTGGCATCACGCGCAGTTGCTGGCGCAGTTCGATCGCCTCAAGCACTGCACGTTCAATGTTCTGCCCGAACAAACGCTGCTGTCCTTTACCTCCGGGCGACATGCTTAGTTCGGTGAGCTGATCCAATCTATGGATGCCCAACAGGCTGTCGCCACAGCGCAGGTTATGGTCAAGAAAGCCAAAGGGACGCCCCTTGGCCAGCGTCACCAGCCAGATGGACAGCTTGGCGAGTTCGACTGCCAGCGGGTTCAAATCGACGCCATACAGGCAACGCTCGGCGATGAGACGGCGCGCGATCACAGTTCGCGCTTCGCTGTCGCGGGGCAGCGGTTCCTTTGCTACTCCTGCTTCGAGAACTTCACCATCCACGCTCACGGTTTTGCCCGTTGCCTCGACCTGTGACCAAGCCTCGACGAGGCGATCCGATAGCCAGCGGCAGGCTTGCACCAGGAAGGCCCCCGAGCCCATGGCGGGGTCGCAGATTTTGAGGTCGAGCAGTTCGGCGGGGGATTTCAGTACCCACTGATCGCGCGGTGTTCCCTCTGCCGGGCCGACATAGGCCACCGGTGTGAGGGTCTCGGCGACGATGGCTTCGGTCAGGGACTTCGGGGTGTAGTGGGTGCCGGTTTCGCGCCGGTCGGAACCGGTGGTAACGATGAAGGCCCCAGCGGGATATACCAGCGGATAGCCCCATGGATCGGTGCGCAGCAGATGGGCATAGGGTTTGACGCGATCGCGGAGCTTGGTATCGCCTTGGCAAGCGGTCAGCAGTCGATCGGCCAAGGTGTCGTCGACGGGCTTGGCCAGATCATTGCGTACCCGGCTGGCAGAACTGCCAGAGCGTTCTTGCAGCAACTCGGCCAATCGTGCTGCACCATCCAAGCGTGCCGAATCCAGTTCTGCCAGCTTGACCCATGGCATCTTGGCGCTCTTGGTGGCATCCAGTTCCAGCGTGACTTCATCGGTGCGCTTGACGGTGCGTTCAAGCAGACCTTCATACACGTAGCCGATCTGTTCGACATCCAGTGCACGGTATGAAAGCGTGCGCCCTTGGAATTGCTGGATGGCTTCCAGCAACAGCAGCACGGTGCGGTTGTCGATGGGTAGGGGCGTGGCGGCATCACTGCGCCAATTGGAGCCTTTGGCCCGACCTTCGAGGAAAGGGAATCGGTCGGGATCGAACAGTGAGCCGCCCAATGCGGGGAGGCGCAGATTCTCGTGCTCAATGCCGCCGAACACCGCGCGGAAGATCGCCAGCAAGCGCGACCACGCGTCCCAGCGGCGCTCAAGGATTTCTTCGGATTCCTTGCGCAATTGCATGCGCAAGGTGGAGAGCGCGTAGTTGGCCTCGTAGCGTTCGTCGCCCATCAGGAGCAGGCCACGCTCCTCCGCGGAGAGCAGGAACACCAAGCGCATCATCACCGTGAGCGCGGCTTCATACAGCTCCGGCTCCTTGACGTCGTGCAGGAGTTCTCGATTGCGATCTTGGTCGGCTTTGTCGAGCGTCTGAATCAACACCTCGACGGCGCGGCGTACTTGCTCGCCAAGGGCGTCGGTGACTTCGTCCTGGAACTTCAGGGAGCGATCAAACAGCGCGGGCAGTTGTTCGGTTTCGTCGACAAAGAAACGACGAATGCCGAGCAGGTGCACAAAGGCCTGCAGGGTGATGGGCTCCTGGCTCCAGATGCGGGCATACCAACTGGCAAAGGTACTGACGGCACCGACCGGGGCATCTACCAGCATCCAGCGCTCGCCGTTGGTCACCAGCCCAAGGCGGCAACCCAGTGAGCGGCACAATTGAACCATGCGATCGGCGGGTGTGGCGGCCCAGCCGTCTTGCTTCAGGGTGGCATCAAGGTCGACATCCTGCGCATAGGTCTGGATCAGCAGCAGCGGCTTGTTGGCGCGTTGCTCATCGATCACGGCAAGAGCAGGCGACAGCGTCACGCCGTGTTCGGGCAAGCTGGCCTGAAGGTTGGTGGCGCACCAGTCGGCGCGCTTGAGCACGTCGCCTTTGCCGTCTTCATCGAGTTCGAGACCGCGCGACAGCACTTCGTCGATCCATGCCGCGTGCAACTCGGCGAATTGGGCGTCTTCCAGCTCCAGCGCTTCGCGCCATTCCTCGTAGGCTTGGCGTAGACGTTTTCGCTTGGTGCCATCAAGTTCTTCCAGCCCTTGTGGAAAGGTTTCTTTCAGAACGGGAACGGCGAGGAAAGGGCCGGAGATTTCGATCAACGACAGCCAATCATCATGCACGCTGGGAGCACTCATACGGCACCTCCCTGAACGGCAGATGCAGGCACCAGAAAGATGACGGCGACCGGGAAGGTACGGTCATTGAGCTTTGCATAACGGGTTTCAATGGCATCGGCCTCCTGCTGGCGTTCGGCGGGAATGCGGGCAAGACGCGCCTCCAGTGCGGCGGTGTCGCGCCTGAGCTGTGTTCGTTCGTCTTCAGTGAAGAGCGATAACTGCGCCGGTTGCTGATCTTTTTTCAATTCGAGCTGGATGGCTTTTTCCAGTTCATCAAGCACTGTGCCGATGTCGGCCATTTCCTGTTGCTTGCGGGACTGAAGGGTGTTGGTCAGGAACTTGAGTCGGTCTTTCGAACGGGCATCGACCGATTGCAGGATGGCGCTCTGTGCGCGATCAAAGCGCACACGGATGGCATCGAACAGAGAGTCTGAAGCCGTCAGTGGCTTGGCCTGATCCAGCCATTGCTGGACTTTGGTGACGCCGTCCTCTCGCCGGAACGATTTGTCCCCCAGATAGCCCCCGGCCACGGTCAGTTCTTCGTGAAGGCGATGATGGTTGCCGCCAGTGACGACCAGCCGCGAAATGACGACCACGGCGGGGCCATCGATCAGTGCGTCCGGCACCGAACGCACCGTGACGCGATGCAACTTCTTTACATCGTCTTGTGCCCAGACTTCGGCGCGCAGCAAACGCAGGCACATCTGCACCAGACGGTGGTTGAGGTGAACCAGCACCACGTCGTCACGCCCGGTGGCGACGGCGTGATCGAATGTGATGGGCCGGATTTGCAGGGTATGGGGGTGACGCAAGCCTTCGAGGCAGCGCGCCCATGAGCCCGAGAGCGCAGGCATCTTGAATACGGTACCCGCCGGGGCGTCTGCCAGGGCAAAGGGTTCGAGCGGCGGTCGGCCTGCCAAGGCGAGGCCCGTCTTGACCGCCATGAGGATGTGCTCTGGCGTGAGGTGGAAATCCTGCTGCGTGGTCAGGAGTCGCTCGTGCAGCTTGGCCACGCGGTCTTTGAGTTCGCGCTCAGCGCGCACGAAGCGTCTGGCCTTGGCGATCTTGGCTTCAGCAAGGCGGGTGTCGAGGTCTTTGAGCGAGCCTTCGATCAGCCCCGACATCTGCGGCGCAATGACCGGGTTGACGCTGCCCATGTCCGCCCGCATGGATTCGAGCTTGCGCAGTGCCCGGATGATGTCGTCGCCGTGGCCGCCAATGGTCGCTTTGCCCTGTCCTCCGCCATCGACGGGGTGCCATATCAACACTTCCTTCTGGCGCTGACCATGCCGGTCGATACGACCGTTACGCTGCTCCATCACGTTGGGGTTGTAAGGGATCTCCAGATGGATGAGGCAGTTACAGTGGTTCTGCAAATCGATACCTTCGGACGCCGCATCGGTGGCCAGCAGGATGCGAACTGCTGAGTCCTTGGGGGAGGTCTGGAAGGCCGCTTTGACTTTCTCGCGCTCATCCTGCGCCATGCCACCGTGAAGGATGGCCAGTCGATCGCCACCGAAATCATGGCTGGCCAAGATCTCGTGCATCCACTGGTGCGTAGTGCGGTATTCGGTGAACAAGATGACCCGACGATCATTCCACTGACCGTCGGTCTTGAGGTTGGCCTTGAGCCAGTCGAGGATGGCCTTGGCTTTGGCATCGACCTGATTCTTGGCCGTCTGCGCCCACGATCTCAGCTCGTTCAGCATTTGTTGCTGGTCTGCCGTCAGCGGTTGCGCACGACGTGAAGCCTCTTCGACGGCCTCGGACTGGGCGTTTTCGACCTCTTGGTCGTTGGCATAGTCTTCATCGACCCGCTGGATGGCCTTGCGCAAAATGCGGTCGGCCATCGCGTCCTTGTCCTTGCGCTGGTGGCCATTGGCCAGACTGGCAATGTGCTTCTCGAGGGTGGACGCGAAGGCGGCTGGAGAGGAAAAGAGCCGTTTCTTGAGTAGCTGGTTGACGAACGATGTGCCGAAGGCATTGCCGACCTTTTCGGCATCCTGCTCGCGGCTCGCGCAGTAGTCATTCAGCTTCTGGTGAATGGCGCGCTCTTGCGCGGAGTACGAGGCCAGTAGCGCTTGCAGCTTGCGCTGTGCATAGAGCGGCTTGCCTTCCGCATCGACCAGATCGCTCTTGAGGCGACGGATCATCACCTGACTCAACTGCTTTTCATCGGGCAGGATGTTTCTGGCGAAGCGTTGGTCGTCCAGCAACTCCAACAGAGAGGTGAAGGATTCCGTGTAGCCGTTGTGCGGGGTTGCGGTGAGGAACAGACGATGTTGGAAATGCGGGCTGATGGATCGAATGAAACGCGTCCGCTGACTTTCCAGCGCGTAGTTTGCACCGGCAGCGGGGGCGATGTTGTGTGCCTCGTCGACGACGAGCATGTCGAATTTGCGTGGATAGCTGGTGTGCGCTGGCAGAACATCGCGCATGGCGCGTAGTCCTTCGCCGCTCTTGACCCAGTCCATGGAGGCGATCAGGCGCGGATGCGAAGTCCACGGATTAGCGTGGATGCCACGCTCTCGACGCAACTGCTTGATGTAGGCCGTATCGACGACTCGGAATTCGAGGCCGAATTTCTCCAGCATCTCGACGCGCCACTTCTCTTGCAGCGATGCGGGACAGACGATCAGGACGGTACGGGCACGGTGCCGCAGCAACATTTCCTGGATGACGAGACCGGCCTCGATGGTCTTGCCCAAGCCGACATCGTCGGCGATGAGCAGATTGACGCGGGCCATGTCGATGGCACGCACCAGTGGGTCGAGCTGGAAGTCCTCAATGCTGACGCCACTGCGAAACGGCGCTTGCAAAAATCCCCTGTCCGCGTTGGTGGCGGCACCCCAGCGCACTGCATCGAGAAACGCCTCAAGGGTGTCGGAGTCATCCTGGCCGGTAATCGAAGGCAGGCCCGCGCGTTCGATGACTTGCGCACCGGGCTCGATCTCCCAGATGACTTCGAGCTCTTCACCCAGCCCGTCCTCATCAATAGAGGAGAGAGTGACGGCATTCTGCTGTGCAGACAGCGATGTCAGTTTTGATGAGACGACTTCGGCAACGACCCACTGGCGTCGCCTGACCTCGACCAGTTGCCCTGGCTCTGGGCGAGTGCGATAGGTCTGGTTCTGTTGCTCGGTTACGATTTCCATGAGGTCTGCGATCTTCCCGTTCAGTTCTTTTTGTGTGGGCCAGGTGACGAAGCGTTACGCTTCGACCTGCCCATGGCGACCGTCTGGACGACGATGTCGGCTGCATCGGTCGGCGGCTCGTGTTCCCAGAATCGCAGTACCGTCCACCCGATATTCCGAAGCCGTTCGTTCGTGTCGGCGTCTCTGGCGCGGTTCGTTTCGATCTTTTGCCGCCAGAAATCCGAGTTCTGCTTCGGCCATGTGGCGTGTTCGGGACATCCATGCCAAAAGCATCCATCGACGAAGATGGCAATCATCCGCCCCGGAAAAGCGATGTCTGCGACCCGACGAGGCTTCTTCAGTACCTCGAAATCGACTCGGTAGCGCAGACCCCTCCGGTACAGCTCTCGACGCAATGCGATCTCGGCACCGGTTCCCTTTTGCCGGACTTTCGCCATTCGGCGACTGGCTTCTGGAGATGAGGGCTGAACGCGTGGCATCGGTCGAGTCTCGTCAGATCATCGGGGCTTGGTCGATGCCAGATGCTCGTTGATGCTGCGTGCGATCGCCCGACCCAAGTCGACCGGAACGGCATTGCCGATGAGGCGTCCAAGAACCTTGAAGCTCACCTCTCCGTCATCGGGAATGAACGCATAGTCACGCGGGAAGCTCTGGATGATTGCCGCTTCTCGCAGTGTGATCGCGCGATCCTGTTCTGGGTGCCCAAATCGGCCATTCCCGAATCCATAGCACTGCGTCGTCATGGTGGGGGCAGGCTTGTCCCACTCCATGCGCCCATAGACGCCCGGGTAAGTCCTGCCGCTTTCTGCGCGATGGCAATCGGCGACGAGATGCTCCGGCCAGTCGCGCCACGTACCGCCTGGCTTCGACACCTTGATGCGCTTGAGATTCTTCTCCGACAGCGTGGATGAGACGTGCAGCTTGTCCCTGGGGGCTGCCTCGCCAGCGCTCAATGCACGTAGGCGGCCAATGGCCTGCCTCACGGTTTTGGGCTTCTCGAGCGTAGGTTTGATCATCGTGATCTCACCGTGCCGGGATGCCAGCAGCACCATGCGGCGGCGGGTCTGTGGCACGCCGTATTGCGAACTATCGACGACATCGAACCACACGTTGTAACCAAGTCGCTTCAGCGTATCGACGAAGTCGTGAAACACTTCGTGCTTGGCAACAGTCGGGACGTTCTCCATCGTGATGACATCTGGCCGGGTGCCCTTGGCCAGACGAGCGAACTCATACAAGAGTCCCCACTTCCCGTCCTTGCCATCGAGCTCGTAGCGTTGTGCGTAGGTAGAAAAAGGCTGGCAAGGTGCGCAGCCAGCCAAAACTCGCAAATCGGCGTCGTCGAATAGCTGGGTTAGCTGATCAACGGTTAGCTGCTTGATGTCCGTCTGGATAAATTTCCCAGGATTGTTAGCCTCGTAGGGAAACGCGCATGCCGGATCGAGATCAATCCCGGCCACCACTGGAATGCCCTCTTTCACGAAACCGTGCGTGAGGCCGCCCGCGCCACAAAACAGATCGACACATGCAATCTTCTTCACATACTTCTCCTCATCGCAAGCTCAGGGGTAATGCACGCGGCGCTCCTTCGAGTGGCCTCATCCGTTCACCTGCTTCCCTGCCTGTAATCCTTCTGCCGCACCGCCCTCGCGCACCCAGGCGTCCACGTCTTCCTTCTTGAACTTCCAGAAGCGCCCAACCTTGTGCCCCGGCATGTCTTTAGAGGTCACCCAGGTATAGATGGTGTCTTTGGCTACGCCGAGGTAGTCGGCGATTTCATCGACAGAGAGCCAGCGGTCGTCCATGTCTGCATCCAAACAGAAATGCGCCGCCAGAGTGGCGGCAACTGAACACAGTCTACGCCACTTTCAGCCAGTTCAATAGGGTTTGAACCTGTTTTGATCGGGTTAGTCCTTGTCAAGGTCGTTTGAGCAGGGGGCCTGCGGGTTCAACCCCAGCCTGGATTCCATGGCCAGAACGCGAGCCTCCCGCACCTCCAGCTCCTCGATCAGTGCCTGCGCTTCGAGCATCGTCTTGTGCGCGAATGAGCGAAGCTGGCGATCACGTTCGCCTGTCCCACGTGTGATCTCACGCGCCCGCTGAAGCAACGCGGCCTGCGCGGGCAACCCAAACTTCACTCGCGTCCACTGAGCACGACTCATGCGCTGCCGGCCCGGCCCCAAACGAGCGAGTCCAGACGGCCCGGCAACGTGCTCCCAGAAGCGGTCCTGAAATGCGCGCATCGCAGTGTTGTAGGCAAGGCGTTGCTCCTTGGGTGTTTGAGCGCCCTTTGCCGCGCGGAAGCCGGGGTGCAAGTCCTTGACGTTGCCCCCGTCAGGGTTGACAACATAAAAATGCACGTGCGGGTGCGTCTCATCGGTGTGCTCGACCACAGTACGCAAGTGCTCACCGAATTCGATCTGCAGCCATTCCAGCGTGCATTGCTTCCAGTAGCCGTACTCAATGCCACCGCGCGGGTAGGACGCCACGCCAGCCAGCAAGACGGACGCGTCTTTTCGCAAACGGCGACCAGCCGCGTCAGTGCTGCGCGCATGAATGGTGCCAATCTCGGCTTCCAGCTCGGCCAAGCTGGGGCCATGCAACAGGATGGGTGGCCTCGGTCTCGGCACATGCAAGCAGGCTTGCGGCTCGCGGCTGGCTTCAGCAAGCACGTCGCGCACAGCCCATTTTCGATCTGCTCCCCGCGAGGTTTTCTTCGGTGGGTGCAGCGAATAGACCGATATGTGAACAAACTGAATGCCGCCTGTGATCATGGGGCACCGTCGCTGAAAACATAGTGACCGACTATATTTATCGCCGCTGTCGCAGCAATAAATGTCGGCCAGGGGAAAATCCCCTGGACCCCGCCGCCCAATGTGCGAACAGTGTGTTGAAACTGTGCGAACCAATGGGCGAAACTGTGTGAACAACTGGCCGACTTGATGCCCACCCTTGTGTTAACAGTGTGGCAACCATGTGGGGGGACTGTGGCGCATATTGTGTAATCAATGTGTGAGCTGCCCACGACGCCTCCGCTGATTACCAAAAATTTGTACGAGCAGACCTTCATCCGCCAGGGCATTCAGCAATTCCGGCGCGGCCAAATGGACTGGGGTTGATGGGACTTGCCGCAGCCTGTCGATGACAGCATCGAATGAAAGTCGGGCCACATACTCGCGGAGCACGAAGCCGGTGTCCGTATATTCGATCAACGTGGTCTGATCGAGCGCAATGAGACAAAGCCGCATGCATCGGTCGTTGCCGAGCACAGGTTGCTGTACACATTCAATATTGACCCTGCCCGTCGCCACGGTGCAGGTTTGCATCCATCCCCAGCCAGCCCATTTGTCATCCGCCACGACATCTCGCCAAGCGAATCGGCTTTCCAAGTTTTTGTTGTTCATGCTGTGCCTCGTGGCATTACCGGTGTCCGCGCCTTCTTTGCGAGTTCATCGCGCATCTGCTGGAGCCTTTCTCTGACTTGAGTCCTGTCGACCGATGGCCGTTCCGTCTCGATTGTTTGAGCGGGCTCAGCTGCGGCTTCCACGGCGCGTTGCCGCCTAATGATTTGGTGAAGGTCCCGTCGCAGCTCTGACCCAGCCGACAAGCTGAAATTGCCCTCGCGCGCCCGGCGCAGCAAGGATGCAAGGAATTGGGGGACAGTCTTTCGGATGCTGTTTTGGCGCTTGCATTCAAGGACTTCTGCCAAGACATCCAGTGCTACGGAGGTGGAGAGACCCGTGCATTGATCCCTCGTTCTTTGGGGTTCGAGTGATAGCTTTTGGCACAACCACAACCAGCACTCTTCGCCCCCCTCGTCAACGATCAAGGCCGGCGACTCGTCCGGGTCAGGTGGCGTGCCCTCTGGCCCGGTAGTGGTTGTTTTTGATGAATCCAATGTTTCTTTAAACCCAGTGTTTGTAGCCCCTTGATCGCCCTGAACTGGCTGATCCAGAACTGGCTCTTCCACACGAGGGTTTTCAAGGTGTGGAGCCCAGTCCACAATCGGCTCATCACTGACAATCCATCTGGATTGAATGAACCGCCCCGATGCCGAACGGTCGCGGACGATTCGCATGTAGTTCAGGCTCTCAAGCTGCTGGATGGCTGTTCGCATGGCCGTCTCTCCCTCCTTGCGTGCAGCGCACAGGCCTTCGAGGCTGATGCGATACCCCGGCGGCAGAGACAACAAGTGCACGATCACCCCCAGTGCTTTCAGACTGAGGTGTTCGTTGCGGATCAGCGAGTTCGGAATCTGGGTGAAATTCCCCGCATGGCGACGCCGAACGATCAGCAACTGAGAGGCGTTCATGGGCGTCTCCACTGATCTTCATGATCAGCGCTCCACCCGTGCGGTAGCAGCTTGCAGGGCGATCCAAGCCTCGACCTCCTCGGCCAAAAAACCAATGGCCGCGTTGCGGGAGCCAGAGTTACCCAATCGAATCGGGCGTGGAAAAGTTGGGTCTGTTCTCGTCCTGCGCCAGATGGTGACGCGGTTCATGCCCAGTTGGGTTTCGAGATCGGAGTATCGAAGGATGCGTGCAGTCATGGGTTCGCTCTCGTTGTTACATGCAATGAGCGAATTCTTGATCCATGCAGGCGGGAATGTCGACAGGGGCAATTTGCCGGCAATTGGCAGCAAATGGATACCAATAACAAGAATTTGCATGCTTTGTCAGAAAATCGAGATGCGATATTTCTAACAGCGACGCAGCCTTGAATGATGGAGTTCAGCAGACCCAACGAATGACTGCACTTCTTCTGAGCAACGAACCGAAGTGGCTGGGCGATAGAAGAAAAGAGCGAAGCTCGGATTGCCCATCAACCCCATCGGGAATGAGATGCCAAACCCGCGAAACTGACTCAAACATTAGAAAAATGCATCGTCATTTTTAGAGCTGTAAAAGTTCTTTATTTGACAATGGGTTGCGCCACCCGCGCGGATGGCGGGGCGCAAAGTCGGATCTGATGGAAAAAATTATTCGCGTGTTGCAAATGCGCTACATTTAGTCTCGCCGTGCTGCGACTTTCCCGTTTTCAATCCATGCCGCAATGGTTGTCGGATCAACTCCAAGACGAATTGCAGAGCGAAGTGCCTGTTCCAATTTTTGCCATCCACCTCTTCCGCTGCTGTTTATTGCAACCGTCATTGCATCGGTATTGCTCAGTCGAAACAGCAAGCCATCCAGTAACTCGTCATCCCCAATTTCACATGCTGCTTGCTCCGCCAAGGTCAACAAGGCCTCACGCGTTGCTGGCAGTTGATCTATGGGAAGAGAGGAAAGCGGTTCTGGCAGCGTGATCACCCGACGCGGTTGGATTAGATCGACCAAGTCACTTGCTTCAGCAATGCCTGGTGTCAACTCGACACGAACGAGCGTTTCGCCGATCTGCAAAAACCGCGTCTTGGTGAGGCCCGGCTGGCAATCCTGGTAGAGGACGGCTGCTTCGGCTCTGACGAGAGCCTTCAGCACCTGCTTTAGATCATCCAACGCGCCAAAGTCACGCCACCTGTGAAGCATGTCTGCACGTAGCTGTTGCCCTTCGATGCCCAGGTGGTAGAGCAACGCAGCCACTCTCGGAGCCGATATGACTTGCTCCTTACCCCGTAGCCAAACGGAGAGATTTGCTGAACGAATACCAGTGGCCGCACCTACCGAGTTCAGCGTATCGCCGCGCAGGTGCATGAGTGCGGCTGCTATAGCACGCAGTTGTTCGGCCTGAAGGGTCGGCATACGGCACCTACATTGTTCTAACAGTAAATCACTATAACAAGGCGACCCTTGCCCAGCCAAGGCTTGGCATGCTCCGTTTGCTACGTTATAGTAATTTATAGTTAGCTGGAGTGTGCCATGTCCGACCTGCAACGAAAGTACCGGCCCATGCGACGCCGAGAGTACCAAGAGGCCATCGAAGAGCTGAAGCGACTACACCCATGGCTGGCGAAGCAGGTGTTTCAGCCCGCCCCAGGCCATCTCGCCGTGGTCACCGAGTTGATCGATCAATGCGAGCGGTTGATGCATCGCAGTGACTACCAACGCCGTCCGCTGTTCTGTGTCACTGCCACCAGGGAAAAGCTGGCTGTTCGAGTCGAGGTCTCCGATGCCAGCATCCAGCGCGAGCGCGCCTTGCTAGACGTGGTGGAACAGGCTCGGCACGCCGCCCAGCAGTGCTGCCCTGTGTGCGGTGCTCCGGTTTTCGGTGGCGATGCCAATGCTCCGCAAGGCGCTCGGTGCGCCGCACACGAGCACGTGGTTGGACTGTTCGCAGAGGACATCCAGCGTTTCAAGAGGGCTGCGAAGGCCTTGGAGTTGGCGGATGCTGAGCGTGCGAGCAGCACTACTGATCGCGATGCCCCCACTCGCACCGAAGCCGCCAAGAGAGAACTGCCCGACAGCCCGGTCCCCGCACGCGATAGCAGCGGCACTACGATTGACGACAAGCACGCGCCGTTGATCACCTTTCTGGACGCTGCCGGTCTCAAGCAATTTGTTGACCGCCATCGCGCGAAGGCAGACGAAAAGTTCAAGCGTGCCCAGCAGATCGCGGAGCGCATCCGGGCGGCCGGCCATGAGCGGCGCACGCTCGGCATGCTGCCCGACGAGTGGGACCTTCTGATCGAAGAGTTCACCCAGGCCTTCCCGAACTTCAGCGAGCTGGGCGAGATGCTGCACGATCACTTTGCCCTCAATGCGATGGGCGATGGCCGCGTTGCCTGGTCGCCGCTGCTGCTGGTCGGGCCTGCGGGCATCGGCAAAACAGAAGCGGCTCGCTGGCTGGCCGAAAGGCTGGCCTTGCCCTTCCGTGTGTTCGACATGGCGAGCGCCCAATCCGGTTCGCCACTGGCTGGGTCAGAAGCCTTCTGGAGCAATTCCGAGCCGGGCCTCCTGTTCGAGCTGCTTGCCTACCAGCCAAAGGCCAACCCCGTCGTGGTCTTAGATGAGCTGGACAAGACCGAGCAGGTGCGCCAATACGACCCATTGGCGGCGCTGTACACCCTTCTTGAGCGCCGCAGCGCACGGTCCTTCACGGACCTCTCTATCCGTGATTTCGCCATCGATGCCAGCCACATCAACTGGATCGCGACGGCAAACAGCGTGAATGGCATCCCGAGCCCATTGCTGTCGCGGCTCACGGTGCTGCATGTCCATGCGCCTACACCCGATCAGGTTGCACGCATCGCCCAGAACATCTACGGACGGATGCGGGCAGAAGCTACTTGGGGCTCTGCCTTCGTACCCCGTCTCGACGAGGCCGTTTTGGCGAAGTTGAAGTATCTGCCGCCTCGAAGTCTGGGCCTTGCACTGCGACGGGCGCTCGGACGAGCTGCGCGGCAAGAGCGCAATCACATTGAAGCAAGCGACATTCAGGTCAGCGGCGAGCTACCGCCCCGAAGCATCGGGTTCACTTGCACGGCACCAGCACGGCAATGACAGCCAAACCATTTTTCACCCACCACCAAAGGAAGATGATGCACACCTCGAAGCAACACCTTAACCAAGCAACCGCGGCACCCTTACCTTGCCCGACGGCAAGCATCGGGAATCCAGCTGAACGAGCACAGGAATCTCATCCAGTCACAGAAGGGGTGTCCAGGGACTTCTCCAAGATTGCGTTGGCAGCAGAGATTGTCACCGCGCTGACCTATGACGACCGAAAGCCGCCGCGCTGGCATGGCCACGTCGGACATGCCGAGGTCAATGAGCACAGTTTGCTAATCACCCGTAGCTACGCATCCCCGCGCGAAGGAGCAAATCAAGAGCGTCTGGTTGTCTCACTTACCGACGGGCGCGTTCATTTACGAGGCTTCGATGAGGGTGGAAAATCCTTCAGCATTCAGTGTCCCTTATCGCCGGAGGCCGTGCTGGCCCGCATGCACGGGGCTGCGGTGAACGGTATCCGTTCGGCTGCGTCACTTGTCGTTGCAATTCGTACCGGCAACACCTCATTGCATCACGAAGGGGATGAGCTGCACTTCGAATTCTGACGAATCGGAACCATGTCTTTTCCTTTGTTCAGCAGGGCCTTGAACCGGAGCGATTACCGTAATTACGATAATTACGGTAATCCCAAAATCGGCGCACTCATCCTTGCACATGGGATTGACCGCATCCGTGACAAAACCACGTGCTCTGCCACTGGCGTTTCGCGGCACTGTAGACCCTCGCCTGGGTACGCCAGCCCTTCATCAACAGCCAGCCCAGCGCGATGAGTCCCAGGCCGACTGCCGCTTGCTTCCAGTTGTAGCGCAGGCCCGCCAGTCCGACGTACACGCACTCACGTGCCAACAACGGGCACACCGTCATCGACATGTAGATGATGATGCCGCCAATTCCATAGGCTCCAATGAACGGTAGCGGTGATGGCGGCGCAGGTGGGGCGCAGTGCTGGGCCAACGCCGTGGACTGGGAACCCTGGCTGCTGCCTTGAACGAACTGCCCATCTGAAGTGACCGCCGTGTGCGTTGCGTGGAAGTGCTGCGTGCCGCCCGCATGCACAACGGCCATAGGCTGGATGTGCGTGCTGCCGCAGCTCGGGCATTGCATCGCCATGGTCAGCCCTCCGAGCCTTCGGTATTGACTGTGCAGGTCAGCGTAGCTTCGCTGCCCTCCATACCTGCCGACAACACGCCGACTTTGGTCAAACGGCCATAGGTCTTGCCGTCTTTGCCCAGCTTCAGCGAGGCTGATTTCGCAAGCTGCTGGACCGTGAGGCCGGGCAAGTAGCTGCGGTAGGTTTGCTCACCACCGTCACGTGACACCGCCACCTTGCGGACGCTGATCCCATAGACCCTGACCGGCTCGGCGAGCGTGACCGGTGTGACGCCTTGGTGTGGATTCCACCCAGACTGCTTGAGCATGGACTCAGCCAACTCAAATCGTGGACCGATGGGCGCGCAGCTCAGCGCCTGTTCGAGCTGCGCCTTGGTCTTGGCGTCCACGGGCTGCGACGCTCCGTTGCTGGATACAGAAGGAATGGCTGGCTTGACGGCCGCATTGGCGTCGTACCCTACCAACCAAAGATTGGTCGGTGCGCCCGGCTGCCAGCCGGTGTCGAGCAACAGTTGCTGAACGAACCCTTGGAAGGCGAGCTGCTGCCGCTCGCTGATCGGCTGCCGGTCGGGGATGGCCAGCATGGGCGGCTTGGGGCCAACGGTACGGACATTGCCGCTGTGCTCGACCGCCATCTGCTGCATGAAGAGGTGCAGGTTGGCGGCGTTGTTGACCGCGTACCCCACCGACTGTCCCCAGCACACCGAAAAGGCGGGCACAGCTTCGAACTTGCTCTTGCTCCACCAGATGGTGGCCGTTCCGATCCAGCAGTCACTGCGGGACCAGTCCGTGACCGTGACGGCCACGCGAGGGAAGTAGGTCTTGGGTGTTCCGTCGTAGGGATGTTTGCTGAAGACGCCCGCCAGGGCTGTTGCACGGATGCCAGGAGCGCCGGGCGGCGCGCTTTGGTCTGGCTTTGCTTGATTGGCAACGACGGCTGGGCGAGTCTCGGTAGTAGGAGGCGGTGCCACGTTACCTTGGCTGGCCTTCGACACGCCACCCAAGGAGAGGTGAACCTTGGTCGAGCCGTCAGCCTGCGGCTGTGTCGTGACACAACCGGTCACGGTCATCACAACGGCCAGCCCGGCCAGCATCCGAAAGCAGAGTCCACACATCCATCAGCTCCCTTTGATCCCAAGTTGAGCTGATTATGAAGACTATATTCGACGTTGTCGAATATAGTCCGTGGATTAAAGGTCTCATGACACCCATGCTCGGCGTTGATGGGACGAGACTACGAGCAAGTGCGTCAGGACTTGGCGCGCAACATGAAAGACTTCCGGGGCAAGCGTGGCTTGTCGCAGGAGGCACTCGCCCTGAGCGCGGATGTGGATCGCACCTACGTGAGTCAGATCGAGCGCGCTGTGGGCAACCCGTCCCTGCTGGTCCTGCGCAAGCTGGGCGCGATCCTGGAGACCGACGTGCTCGATCTCTTGGCGGAGCAGACCAAGTGAACACGGGTGAGGCCACCCGAATGGGGATGTCCGCAAAAAATGTATACGGAAGTGACTATGGAATGAGCCAAAACGCGCTGAGACCCAGTAAAAATGGCACTTCCAAGGCCATCTTTCACTTTAACGTCTGATTCGAGCAAGCCATTACAGGCGACGGGCAATGGCTTGCAGGGCGTGGCATGCCATAACACGCCAGACGTCGCCTTGGCAGCCTGCCGCCAACACTTCAACCCTGGAGCCCGAAAAAATCGCATCCCTTGACAAGCGGCGAGGGCAGCGTATCGTGACAACAACGGTCAACAGCGCACCTGCAAGGAGGTCAGCATGGTATCCCGCGACAAGGAAGGTATCGGCACCCTTCTGCGCGAGATCCGTGAAAAGGCGGCTTTCACACGGAGGGAGACTGGCAGGGAGGCGCTTGACCAGCGCGTGATGGCGGCGATCGCGAAAGTGCCGCGCGAGCAGTTTGTGCCGGAAAGCGGACGCATGCTTGCCTTCAGAGACGGGCCGCTCCCCATCGGCCATGGTCAGACCATTTCCCAGCCCTTCATGGTGGCTCTGATGACGGATCTGCTGCAGACGCACGCGGATAGCGTCATCCTTGAGGTGGGCACCGGATCGGGCTATCAGGCGGCGGTGCTGGCCGAGATCGTGCAGCATGTCTACAGCATCGAGGTGCTTGCGCCACTGGCCGAGTCGGCGCGCCAACGGCTGGCAGCGCTGGGCTATGCCAATGTCACGGTGCGGTCGTCTGATGGGTTCGCTGGGTGGCCTGAGCAGGCTCCCTTCGACGGCATTATCGTCACGGCGGCGGCGCCCGTCGTGCCGCCGCCCCTGATCGACCAGCTCAAGCCCGGCGCACGGCTGGTCATTCCGGTCGGGCCTGCGGGCGGCTTCCAGTGGCTGTGCCTCGTCGAGAAGCGGATGGATGGCAGCGTCGACAGCCGCAACGTGTTGCCGGTCAGCTTCGTGCCGCTGACACGGGCTTTGCCCTGAACGGTTGCTGCACGATGCTTCCGGAAATCTTATCGGGCCTGGTTTCCAGCGGTTCACTGAAACCGTGTCCGGCAGGCACAGCAATACGCCGACAGCATTGACAGCAGCTGGTGCCGCCCTTGCCGGCATTGACGCTGGTTCCGCGTTTTCAGGAGACGGGGCGCTGATTTTGGCGCTGCCGGCGTGATCCATGGCGACTGCGAACGCGGTTGCATCCGGGGGCAGAAATTGCGGAGATTGGGCCTGCATCGGGCAAGGCCCTATCCTTTACACCGCCATGATCCCCCTTCTGCGCTGATGCGCGATGTCCAGCAGGTACTGGTCGGGAATGTCCTGGCAGTCGTCGCTGAAGCAGGTTTTTCCGGCAGAGACATCGCCGTCGTCGCCAAAGATCAGCCGCCGGCTGCTAGCGACACCGGCCAGAATGCGCTGGGCCGATTGCTGCGGTGTTTGTGCCCGTTCGGGTACATCTGTGCCTTGCCAGATGGCGGTAGCGGTGGTGCCGGGCGTGGCGGACGAGATCCTGATGTTGTCGTCCCAGAATTCGGCGCGCAGCGACAGCGTCAGGGCGTTGAGGGCGGCCTTGGTGGCGGCGTACATCGTCTGGTAGGGCATGTTGTAAAACGCAATGCCCGAAATGATGTTGACGATCTGGCCCCCGCCTTGCCGCTGCATCAGCGGGATGGCTGCGCGGCAGCCGTACAGTGCGCCGTAAAAGTTGAGCGCAAAGGCCTTGTCCCAGTCTGCGTTGCTCTGCACCCGGAAGCCGAACTTGTCCATTGCGCCCCGGTCGGTGGGTTCCACGAAATACCCGGAAAAGCCGGTGCCGGCGTTGTTGATCAGCAGGTCGAGCCTGCCGCCAAAAAACGCCATTGCGTCGGCAATCATCACCTGCACGTTGTCCTCGCGGCTGACGTCGCACAGGATGCCCTTGACCCGGTCGGGGTACTGCGCTGCCAGCCGGGCGGTGTGCTGCTCCAGGTGCTCGCGGTTGAAATCGGCCAGCACCACCTTGTCGGCGCCATAGGCCAGCAGTTCCTCGATCAGCGCCAGCCCGATGCCGGAGGCGGCACCGGTTACGATGGCAGTCTTGCCTGCAAAGTATTCCTGGTTCACTTCCATTTGGTTTGCCTCTTTTCCGTCATTGCTCTAAAACTCATTCGTAGTGCTGGTGACCCTGGCACAGCGTGCAGCGGTCATAGCGGCCGGTGAACAGGTACTGCATGGCGTCGGCGGCCTGTTCGTCCGAATACTGGTACAGCGGCGTCAGGCCGGTGACCCAGTTGTCGCTTTTGGCCCAGGCGGCACCCAGCACCCGCACCACCGGTACTTCGGCCCAGGGATCGTCGATGGATGATTGCAGCGTGATGCTGGCTGCCGCGGGCTCCCAGGTGTGGAAGCGGGTGGGGCTGTTGTAGTAAATCAGGTGCATGTCCTTGAAGCCGTCCGGCCGCATGCGGTAGGTGTGCAGCAGGCAGCCGCCCTGGCTCACCACTGGCGTTGACTGCGCCATGCAGGCTTCGGCCTCGTGGTGAAACTGCGGGTCGTTGTAGTGGCCGATCTCCAGCCGCACATCGATCAGGCGCACCCCGTGGCGCTCGATGAAGCAATGGGCGATGTCGTCGGTGCGCTCCACCACGATGCGCTCGCACAGCTTCTTGGGCAGGCCCGAGCCCTCGCGGCCCGAGTAGGCGCCCATCAGCGCGCCGGGGCCGCTCAGCTGCAGGTTGAGGAAGTACAGGCCCACCTGGTTCTGGTACTTCGCCATCAGGCCAATGCCGCCTTCCATATACCACGGGGCAAAGCTGGGCTCGCGGATGTTGACGATGTAGACGTAGAACACCGGATTGGCCGGGTCGGCCAGTTCCAGCGGCGGGGGCAGCAGGTTTTTGACACAGGGGTTCGTGATGCCAAACAGAAAGATGCCTTCCTGGCTGTTCATCGCGCCGTCTTTCATGAAATGCGCGAGCTTCTCCCTGGGGATGAAATAGCTTCCGGTTGTCATGCTCATATCCTCCATCTGATTGCAAAATCACACCTCGAAAACGAACGCCTGAGCGTGGGCATCCTGGGTGGCTTCGAGAATGCGCCCGCAGTGGGCGGCGTCGCCCACTACCCGCAGGTTCGGGAAGACCGCACGGAATGCTTCCACAAGCGCCTTGCGCGGCCGCACTCCCATGGCCAGCACCACCGCGTCCGCATCCACCAGAACGGTTGCGCCGTCGCCCAGCCGGGTCAGTTCCACGCCATCCGGGCGCACCCGTTCCAGCCGGTGGCCGGTCAGCACCGTGGGCGCATGCGGCAGGATGCGGCTCATCACGTCCTGCACGATGGCCGGGTATATGCCGGGGCCGACCGCCGGCTGCAGCTCGACCAGCGTCAGCTGGCAGCCGTGCCCGGCCAGCACTTCGGCGGTTTCGATGCCGGTCATGCCCGAGCCGATCACGACGACCTTGCCCTGCGGCTGCACGCGGCCGAGCAGCACGTCCTCGGCGATGTAGACCTTGTCGCCGTGGATGCCCGGAATGGGCGGCACCACGGGTTCCGCGCCGCAGGCCAGAAACACGCCGCAGGGGTTGAGCGACTGCACCAGCGCCGGTGTGGCCTGCTCGTGCAGCCGCACCTCAATGCCCGCGTGCTGCACCTGCGCGATGAGCGAGTCGACGTAGCGCGTGATCTTTTCCTTGCCGTAGCCCTGGTCCGCGATGTTCAGTGTGCCGCCCATGCGCGCGCTGTCGTCCAGCAGCACCGGCGCAAATCCGCGCTCTTTCAGTGTCAGCGCGGCCTCGATGCCGGCCGGCCCGGCGCCGACCACCACCACGGTTCTGCCGGCGCCATCGTGCGCCGGATGGGCGTACTCGCGTTCACGCCCGGTGACCGGGTTGACCGCGCACTTGACGCGCCTGAGCTGGACGATTTCGCCAAAGCAGGCCAGGCAGCCGATGCACTTGCGGATTTCCTCTTCGCGGCCGGAAAACGCCTTGTGGCACCAGGCAGGATCGGCCAGATGGGCGCGCGCCACTCCGACGAAGTCGCAGCACTCTTCTGCCAGCAGCTGTTCGGCGATGGCCGGCTCCTTGATGTTGCTGACGGCAATGACCGGAATGCTGACGGCCTGCTTGATGGCCGCTGCCATGTACTTCTTCCAGCCCTGGGGGTAGCTGCCCGGCTCGATGCAGCCCGCCGTGTAGCAGCTCACGTCGATCGCGTCCGCTCCGGCTTGCTCGAGGGCGACCGCGATCTTCACCGCCTCGGGCAGGTCGATGCCGCCTTCGAACATTTCCTCGGCATTGATGCGCACGACCAGCGGAAAATGGCGGCCACACTGGTGGCGAATACCGGTGATGATCTCGGTCAGGAAGCGCATGCGGTTGTCGAAGCTGCCGCCATATTTGTCCGACCTCTGGTTCATGGCGGGCGACAGGAACTCGTTGATCAGGTAGCCGTGCGCGCCGTGCAGCTCCACACCATCCGCCCCCGCTATCTGGACAATCCATGCGGCCTGCACGAACTTCTGCACCAGTTCCTCGCATTCGGCCGTTGTCAATGCGCGCGGCAGGGTGCCGCTCATGGGGCTGGCGATGGCGGAAGGGGCCACCGGCTGTTCCCCGGTGATCAGTGGCGAGGCTTCGCGTCCCGGGTGCTGCAGCTGGACAAAGATCCGGGTGTCGTACTTGTGGATGGCATCCACCAGCCGTTGTAGCTCCAGAATGTCGGACGGCTTTCTGGCGGCTAGCTGGCACGGTTCGCCGCCGCCCGCGCCATCCGTGACCCGGGTGACTTCGGTAATGATCAGCCCGACGCCGCCTTTTGCCCGCGCCTCGTAAAAGGCGATGATGTCATCGTTGACGCCGCCGTCCGGCGCCGCAATGGAGACCCCCACGGCAGTCATCACCACCCGGTTGGGGATGGTGAGTTGGCCAATGGCCATCGGGCTGCGCAGTTTCTCGTACATGGTGGTGGCACCTTTTTCAGTAAGCGGCCCTTGCCAGATGGCTTCAGGCCAGCGCCGCAGTGTTTCGTTGCATGCGGTCCAGGCTCCTCAGCAAGTGCAGCAAATACAGCATGACGAGCCCGTCGCCAGCCAGCAGCGCCCCCAGGGTGAAGCCTGGAATGGGCTGGTTGAAAATCACGGACGCGCCGAACAGGATGGACAGCAGCTGCATCACCAGTTGGGTGGCAAACAGCTTGTGCACGATGCCAGGATGCGGGTTGTGCGGCTCATCCGTTGGAGGAAGGGAGGCGAAGAGTGGGCCCAGTGCCAGCACGCCCCCCAGAATGTTCAGGGCCCCGACCAGCATCTTCAGCGCGGGGGCCAGGAGGTTGGGGATCATGCAGGACATGGTGCCCAAGGCTGCAAACACCACCCCCAGCACAATCATCAGCCGGGAACGGGGAAACGGGCCAATCGGCGTGTTGCCGCTGGCCAGCATCTGCACCGCAAACAGCACCATCAGCAGTCCCAGTTGTGCGCTGCCCGCAAACGGCAGCGTGCCCAGATTGACCGGAATCATCAGCACACCGAGCAGCAGCTTGAACATGGCCAGGAGCAGCAGCAGGGACTGCTCGGTGGACATGGCGACGTCGCTGTGGCGTGGTGCGGCGGCCTGCGGATAGCGCTGGTAGAGCATGCGCAGCACCAGGGCCAGATAGACGATGGCTGTCCCGAAGAGCAGCACCACAAGCGCCGTGGCAGGGAGGGGTAGCAACTGCGGTTGCCACACCAGCAGCCCGATCAGTATGGACAACGCATAGACGGCGCTGCAGGCCGCGATCAACTGCCAGAAGATGCCCCCGTAACTGGCCCAAGTACGGTATTTGTCTTTGGCCAACAGCATTTGCAGCAGCCACAGCAGGCCGCCCACGCCAAAGCAGATGGCCAGCAGCAGGCGCGGCGTCCGGCTGAAAAGATCTGGCACAAAGCAGGTGGCAATGCCGGTTGCCGCAATCGCCGATCCGGCAAGCAGCAAGGCGCGCGACCTGCGCATGTCGCCGAATGGCGTTTTGCCCAGCGTGATGGTTTGCAGCGCATACATGACCAGCAGCAAGCCGTACAGACCATTTTCGTAATAGGGCAGTGCCCCGGCTGCTACCGGAAACAGCAAAACGCCGGCCACCAGGATGGCGATGCCCGCCACCAGCAGAATCACCACCTCCAGCGGAAGTTCGGCCTTGTCAAGGATCCTGTACGCTGCCATGGTGCTGGTCCGGCTAGGGTTTCGACAAACGGTGGGCCGCCCCCAATGGGCACCTGAATTTGTTCCAAACTGTATCCAGTCTACCCGGGCACACCGATGGGATCAAGGCCTTGCGCGGTTTTGCTCAGCGCTGAAAAAGGGATGTGAATTCAGCAGCTTGCGGTGCGGCCTTATGGCCACTGCGGCGCCAGATCCGCCAGGGCAGCGTCCAGCTCCGGAAACCGGAACCGGTAGCCGGCTTCCAGCGTGCGGTGCGGCGACAGATACTGGCCGCCCAGCAGCAGCACGGACATTTCTCCCAGCGCCAGTCTGAGTGCGAAGGCGGGTACCGGAAACACAGCCGGGCGGTGCAGGGCGCGCGCCAGAGCCTGGGTGAAGTCGGCATTGCGCACCACGCCGGGAGCGCAGGCATTGAATGCTCCTTCGCAGTCTGCGCAATGCATCAGGAAGTCGATCAGCCCGATCTCGTCATCCAGGTGAATCCAGGGCATCCATTGCCGGCCGCTGCCCAGCCGCCCACCCAGGCCCAGGCGGAAGGCCGGCCGCAGCCGTGCCAGAAAACCGCCTGTCGGGGCCAGCACCGGCGCGGTGCGTACCAGCACCACGCGCATGCCAAGCTGTCGGGCGCGACTGGCTTCCTGCTCCCAGGCGGCGCACAGCTGGCTGCCAAAATCGGCATGCTCCGAGGGGCTGGTTTCGTCCAGCGGGGTGTCGCCGCCATCGCCATACCAGCCGATGGCCGAGCCGGACACCAGCACGCGCGGTGCCTGGGGCAATTGGCCCAGCCAGTCCACCAGCTGCCGGGTCAGGTCCACCCGGCTGGTCCAGAGCAGCTTGCGCCGGGCAGCGGTCCAGGGCCGGTCGGCGATGGGGGCGCCGGCCAGATTGATGACGGCATCCAGTGGGGGTGCGGCGTTCAGTTCGTGCAGCTGGGCGATGCCGCGTGCGCCACTGCACAGGGTGGGGACCTCGTGCGGCCGGCGGCTCCAGACCATGAGTTCGTGGCCCTGGGCCTTCCAGGTGCGGCACAGCGCCTGGCCGATGAGGCCGGTGCCGCCAGTGAGCAATATGCGCATGGGGAGCTCCTGGAGTTGGGGTGCAGGCTGGCCAAAGCGGCCAATGCTATCCTGCTACAGAAAGGGGTTGCTCATGACATCTTCTGCCTTGGTGTGGCTGCGGCGTGACTTGCGCTGCCAGGATCACGCTGCGCTCTATCACGCACTACGCCGCCATGATCAAGTGTACTGTGCCTTTGTGTTTGACACGGACATATTGGATGGCCTGCCCGAGCGGCAGGACCGGCGCGTGGAATTCATCCATGCCAGCCTGCTGGAACTGCATGCGGCGCTGCAGGAGCTGGCCCGGCGCAGCGGTGCGGCAGGCGGCGGGCTGATCGTGCGCCACGGGGCGGCGCTGGAGTGCATCGTGCAACTGGCGCGCAGCCTCGGGGTGCAGGAAGTGCTGGTCAACCGCGATTACGAGCCGGCAGCCGTGGCCCGCGACCAGCGCGTGGCGCAGGCGCTGCAGGGTCTGGGCATCGCGTTCAGCGAATACAAGGACCAGGTGCTGCTGGATCGTGGGGAGGTGCTGAGCGGCAAAGGCCAGCCGTACAGCGTGTTCACCCCTTACCGGCGCGCCTGGCTGCAAAAGCTCGATGCCTTTCAGCTCAAGGCCTATCCTGTGGAGCGCCATGCCCGCCACCTGGCGCCGCCGCCTGCGAGCGAGCGCCTGCCCACGCTGCAGGAGCTGGGTTTTGCGCCCACCAATCTGCAGGCGCTGCCGTTGCCCACCGGCATGCACGGCGCCCAGCGGCTGCTGCAGGATTTTCTGCCGCGCATGGCGGGCTACAAGGAGGCGCGCGACTATCCCGGACGCAAGGGCGTGTCCTATCTGTCGGTGCACCTGCGCTTTGGCACCGTGTCCATCCGGCAGCTGGCGGCGCTGGCGCAGCAGCGTGCCGTGCAGGGGTGCGAGGGGGCGCAGACCTGGCTGTCCGAGCTGGCCTGGCGCGATTTTTACAGCATGATCCTGTGGCATCACCCGCAGGTGGTCACTCAGGCGTTCCGCCCCGAATACGAGCGCGTGCAGTGGGACGATGCGCCCGCACTCTGGCAGGCCTGGTGCGAGGCGCGCACCGGTTATCCGCTGGTCGATGCCGCCATGCGCCAGCTGCTGCAGACCGGTTACATGCACAATCGCCTGCGCATGGTGGTGGCCAGCTTCCTGACCAAGGATCTGGGCATTGACTGGCGCCGCGGCGAAGGCTTTTTTGCCCGGCACCTCAACGATTACGACCTGGCCTCCAACAATGGCGGCTGGCAGTGGGCGGCTTCTACCGGCTGTGACGCTCAGCCGTGGTTCCGCATTTTCAACCCGGTCACCCAGTCGCAGAAGTTTGACCCGGACGGGCGCTTCATCCGGCGCTACCTGCCCGAACTGGCGCGGGTGCCGCAGCAGCACCTCCATTTTCCGGCGGCGATGAAACCGCTGGAGCTGCAGGCCTGCGGGCTGCGGCTGGGCCAGGACTATCCATATCCGGTGGTGGGCCATGCCAGCGCGCGCCAGCGCACGCTGATGCGCTTTCACTTCCTGTCCGGCAAGGACGGCGGCTGAGCGCGGGGGGGGCTTAGCCCAGGCCAGCGCTGGCCAGTTTGGCGCCGAATCCGATGAACAGGCTGCCCACGCTGCCGGTGGCCGTGGCCGTCAGCTTTTGCCGGCGCCGGAAGACATCCGCCAGGAAGGTGCCGCCGAAAATCAGTGCAGACAGGTACAGCATGCTCAGGATCTGCACCACGGTGCCCAGGATCAGGAAGGACAGCGCCGGGTGGGCGTAGTCCGGCGCGACGAACTGGATGAAGAAGGACACGTAGAACAGGATGGCCTTCGGGTTCATCAGGCTGATCATCAGGGCTGCCCGGAAGGGCCGGCCCGGCTGCGTGTCCACCGGTTGTGTGGCCGCTGCCTCCGTGCCGCGCCAGCGCGCAATGGCGGTGCGCAACAAATGCAGGCCCAGGTACACCAGATAGGCGCCACCGGCATACTTGAGCACGATGAAGATGGCCGGGTGGGCCTGGATCAGCGAAGCCACGCCAGTGGCCGCCAGCACCATCAGGATCAGGTCGCCCATGAACACGCCGGCAGCTCCCCGGAACCCTGCCGCCACGCCAAAACGCGTCGCAGCGGTCATCACGTACAGGGAATTGGGGCCGGGCAGGAGAACGATGACGATGGTTCCCAGCACGAAGGTGGCAAGATCGGTGATGCCGTAAAACACGATGCAGTCCAGGCAAAATGCTTATCTTACGTCCAGGCCGCCCTTACTGCTTCTCGCCCCGAATCATTACCAGCAGCATCTTGAACCCGCCCAGCATCGAAGGCAAACAGGGTGACATTGCCCGCAGAGTTCTTGACCAGCATGCGGCTGACCACTGCCTGGTCCCGGTACTGCAGCATCTGCTTCAGGTCGAGCACTGCGGGAGCAGTGTTGTCCTGGGACATGGGAATACCTCCTTGCAAGACGGGGATAAAACCGGCGGCAGGTAATGCCTTGGCATATGCCAAATATTTCTGCACCCTGGTCATGGTAGGGTAAATGGCAACGTTGACCCCCTGCAATCCGGCAGGGCCTGCTTGCCTGCGTACACATTTCCGACAGTGGTTTACAGGTCGGTGCGCGTGCGCCCGGGTGTAGCAAAATAGCGCCAGATTCCTTTCGCCATGCTGCGTTCCGGCCCCGGCTTGACCGGGCGGCCTGCTGTGCGGCGGGCACCCAGACAAAAACCACACCATGTTCAAGAACCTCACCATCTACCGCATTGCCCCCGAATGGCAGCCCGACCTTGGCGCCCTCGAAGCGGCCCTCGACAAGAACCGCTTTGTTCCTTGTGGCCCCACGCAGCAAAAGTCTTCCGGCTGGGTCGAGCCGCGCGGCGAGGCGCATGCGCCGCTGGTGGAGTCGGTGGGCGGGCACTGGATGCTCAAGCTGATGGGCGAGCAGCGCGTGGTGCCGTCCCCGGTGGTGCGCAAGCGTGCCGAGGACATTGCCGCCCATATCGAAAACACCACCGGCCGCAAGCCCGGCAAGCGCGAGATGAAGGAACTGAAGGAGCAGGCGTTGATGGAGCTGCTGCCGATGGCCTTCACGCGCCAGTCGGCCACGCGCGTGTGGATTGCGCCGCAGGAGCGTTTCCTGGTGCTGGATGCCGGCAGCATGGCCAAGGCGGACGAGGTCACCACGCTGCTGGTCAAGGCGCTGGATGGCCTGTCGCTGACGCTGCTGCAAACGGCCATGTCGCCGGCCGTGGCCATGACGCACTGGCTGGGCAGCGGCGAGGCGCCCGCCCAGTTCAGCATCGACCGCGAGTGCGAACTCAAGACCACCGACGAAATGAAATCCGTGGTGCGCTATGCACGCCATGCGCTGGATACCGACGAGGTCAAGCAGCACATCGCCAACGGCAAGGTGCCCACGCGCCTGGCCATGACCTGGCAGGACCGCGTGTCCTTCATGCTGACCGATGCGCTGCAGCTGAAGAAGCTGGCCTTCCTGGACGTGGTGCTGGACGAGGCTGCCAATGACGGCATGGAAAAGGGCTTCGATGCGGATGTGGCCATTGCCACCGGCGAACTGGTGCAGCTGCTGCCCGATCTGCTGGAGGCGCTGGGCGGCGAGCAGGATGGCCTGTCGGCGCCGCTGAAGCCGGCAGCGTTGCCCGCCGCGCAGCCGGTGTCCGACGAGACGCCGGCCACCGAGGCCGCTGGCACTGCCCCCTGGGACGAGTGAGCAGCACGGGTTTCGCGGCGAATTGCCGCGTGCGCACTGGCAATCGTTCGGGCCTTGCCACTGGCTGGTGCAAATGTGCGCCAGCCGCTAAAATTACATGTTTCCCCGGCGCCCATGGCGCCATTTTTTCCGGCCCCTGGCTCTACACCAGTCACGCTGCACAGCATGAGCGACACCACTTCTCCCAAAACGTCCCCCAAAAAAGTCTTTATCAAAACCTTCGGCTGCCAGATGAACGAGTACGACTCGGACAAGATGGCCGACGTGCTGGGCGCCGCCCAGGGCTACGAGAAGACCGACAACCCCGACGACGCCGACCTGATCCTGTTCAACACCTGCTCGGTGCGCGAAAAGGCGCAGGAAAAGGTGTTCAGTGACCTGGGCCGCGTCCGCCACCTGAAGGACAAGGGCGTGAAGATTGGCGTGGGCGGCTGCGTGGCCAGCCAGGAAGGCGCCGAGATCATCAAGCGCGCGCCGTTCGTGGACGTGGTGTTCGGTCCGCAAACCCTGCACCGCCTGCCCGACCTGCTGGACCAAAGCGTGGCGCAGCACAAGGCGCAGGTGGATATCAGCTTTCCCGAAATCGAAAAATTCGACCACCTGCCGCCGGCGCGCGTGGAAGGCGCCTCGGCCTTCGTGTCCATCATGGAAGGCTGCAGCAAGTACTGCAGCTACTGCGTGGTGCCCTATACGCGCGGCGAGGAGTTCAGCCGTCCGTTCGAGGAAGTGCTGGTGGAAGTGGCCGGCCTGGCCGAGCAGGGTGTGAAGGAAATCACCTTGCTGGGGCAGAACGTGAATGCTTACCGCGGCACCATGGGCGATAGCGGAGAAATTGCCGACTTTGCCCTGCTGATCGAGTATGTGGCCGAGATTCCCGGTATCGAGCGCATCCGCTACACCACCAGCCACCCCAACGAATTCACGCAGCGCCTGATCGATGTGTACGCCAAGGTGCCGCAGCTGGTCAGCCATCTGCACCTGCCGGTGCAGCACGGCAGCGACCGCATCCTGATGGCGATGAAGCGCGGCTACACCGCGATGGAATACAAGAGCATCATCCGCAAGCTGCGCACGGTGCGCCCGGACATATCCATGAGCAGTGACTTCATCGTCGGCTTCCCCGGCGAGACCGAAGAAGACTTCCAGAAGATGATGAAGCTGATCGACGATGTGGGCTATGACACCTCGTTCAGTTTCATCTACAGCCCGCGTCCCGGCACGCCGGCGGCCAACCTGCAGGATGAGACCCCGCACGAGCTCAAGCTCAAGCGCCTGCAGCAGCTGCAGGCACGCATCGAAGACAACGTGCGCGCCATCAGCGCCAGCCGCGTCGGTACCGTGCAGCGCATCCTGGTGGAAGGGCCTTCGCGCAAGAATCCCGAGGAGCTGATGGGGCGCACCGCCTGCAACCGCATCGTCAACTTTGCCACTGGCGCCGGCCGCGACCGCCTGGTTGGCCAGATGATCGATGTGCGCATTACCAGCGCGTTGCCGCATTCGCTGCGTGGCGAGGTGCTGGTGGCCTGAGGTGTCCTGCGCTGCGCGCTGTCCTTGCCGGCAGACGCGGCGCCACGGCAGTTCGGCGTCCAACTGTTGTAAACCGTCCACGTCCTGCGACATCCATGCATGTATGTATCAAGGCCTTGCGCTGCCGCATTTGTTACGAAACCTCTAGAATCACCTGATGCAACTTACTTCGCCTCTCTCTCCGGGTGTGGAGCCGGCCGTGGCGGCGCCCGCCTTGGTCGAGCTGCGGCATGTGCACTTTGGCTACAGCGGGGGCCGCAAGATCCTCGATGATGTGTCGCTGATGGTGCCACAGGGCCGCGTCACGGCCATCATGGGGGCTTCCGGCGGCGGCAAGACCACGGTGTTGCGCCTCATCGGCGGCCAGCAGCGCGCCCAGCAGGGCGAGGTGCTGCTGGGTGGCCAGGATGTGGGCCGGCTGGGCCAGAAAGGCCTGTATGCGGCACGCCGCCGCATGGGCATGCTGTTCCAGTTCGGGGCGCTGTTTACCGACATGAGCGTGTTCGAGAATGTGGCCTTTCCGCTGCGCGAGCACACTGCGCTGCCCGAGTCCATGGTGCGCGACATCGTGCTGATGAAGCTGCAGGCGGTGGGTCTGCGTGGCGCGCGCGACCTGATGCCCAGCGAGGTGTCGGGCGGCATGGCGCGCCGCGTGGCGCTGGCACGCGCCATCGCACTCGACCCCGACCTGGTTATGTACGACGAGCCCTTTGCCGGGCTGGACCCGATCTCGCTGGGCACGATTGCCCGCCTGATCCGCCGGCTCAACGACGCCATGGGCCTGACCAGCATCATCGTGTCACACGATCTGGACGAAACCTTCCGCATTGCCGACCACGTGGTGGTGCTGGCCAATGGCGGCATTGCCGCGCAGGGCACGCCCGATGAAGTGCGCCACAGCGAAGATCCGCTGGTGCGCCAGTTCGTCAATGCGCAGCCCGAAGGGCCGGTGCGCTTTCATTACCCTGGTCCGGCGCTGGCCGAGGACTTTGGCCTGGCAGGCCGGAAAGGCGCGGCATGAACTGGCTGGCAAATATCGGTCGTGCGGTGCGGCATCAAATCGTGCAGCTGGGTGTCGGTGCGCGCCTGTTCGTGCGCATGCTGCTGTCGCTGGGCGTGTGGCGCCGCCCCGGCCTGATCATCGACCAGGTGCATTTTCTGGGCAACTACTCGCTCAGCATCATCGCCATTTCGGGGCTGTTTGTCGGCTTCGTGCTGAGCCTGCAGGGCTACTATACGCTCAAGAGCTTCGGCTCGGCCGAATCGGTGGGCCTGCTGGTGGCGCTCAGTCTGCTGCGCGAGCTGGGGCCGGTGGTCACCGGCCTGCTGTTTGCGGGGCGTGCCGGCACCTCGCTCACGGCCGAGATCGGCCTGATGAAGGCGGGCGAGCAGCTGGACGCCATGGAGCTGATGGCGGTCAATCCGGTCGAGCGCATCCTGGCGCCGCGTTTCTGGGGCGGAGTGATCGCCATGCCGGTACTGGCCGCCATTTTCAGTGCGGTGGGCGTCATCGGCGGCTGGCTGGTGGCAGTCAAGCTAATCGGCCTGGATGCCGGCGCCTTCTGGGGCCAGATGCAGCACGGCGTGGATGTCTGGGACGACGTGGCCAACGGCGTCATCAAGAGCATCGTGTTTGGCGTGGCCGTCACTTTCATCGCCCTGCTCGAAGGCTACAGTGCGCGGCCCACGCCGGAAGGCGTGTCGCGTGCCACTACCCGTACCGTGGTGGTGGCCTCGCTGACCGTGCTGGCGCTCGACTTCCTGCTGACCGCCACCATGTTCAGCGTCTGATTGCACACAAGGATATTTCATACCATGCAACGTTCCAAAATCGATATCTGGGTGGGCCTGTTCGTGCTGGCCGGCGGCATCGCGCTGCTGTTCCTGGCACTGCAAGCCGGCAACCTGCTGACCTTCAATACCGGCAAGGGCTACGAGCTGCAGGCGCAGTTTCAGGATGTGGGCGGCCTCAAGCCCAAGGCGGCCGTCAAGAGCGCCGGGGTGGTGGTCGGCCGTGTCAAGAGCATCGATTTTGACGACAAGCACTTCCAGGCCACGGTCCGGCTCGACATGCAGGAAAAGTACCATTTCCCCAATGACAGCACGCTCAAGATCATGACAAGTGGCCTGCTTGGCGACCAATACATCGGCATCGAAGCAGGTTACAGTGATGTTAACTGGAAGCCGGGCGATGTCATCAACCAGACCCAGTCGGCCGTGGTGCTCGAAAACCTGATCGGCCAGTTCATGAACAGCAAGGCGCTGGAGGCCGGCACGGAAAGTGCCCCCGCGCAGCCCGCTTCCGCAGGAGCCAGCAAATGAAACAGCCATCCCATCGCATGTCCCGCGTTGTGCTGGGGGCCTCCCTGGGCGCCACGCTGCTGGTCAGCGGTTGCGCCACCGGCCCCAACGCCAATCCGCGCGATCCGCTCGAGCCCTGGAACCGGGGCATGTACAAGTTCAACGACGTGCTGGACAAGGGCTTGATCAAGCCGGTGGCCACCGTGTATGACACTGTCACGCCCAACCCGGTGCAGCGCGGCGTGCGCAACGTGTTCAACAACCTGAGCGACGCCTGGTCGGCCATCAACAGCGCGCTGCAGGGCAAGGGCCAGGAGGCCATGAACAACTTCTCGCGCGTGATGGTCAATACGCTGTTCGGTCTGGGCGGCATGCTGGATGTCGCCACCGAGGCGCAGATCCCGCGCGTCAAGCAGGATTTCGGCCTGACGCTGGGCAGTTGGGGGGTGGGTACCGGCCCCTACGTGGTGTGGCCGGTGCTGGGCCCGTCCACGGTGCGTGACACGGTGGCGCTGCCGGTGGACATGTATGGCGACCCGATCGGCGCCGTCAACCATACCCGCACGCGCAACCAGGTAGTGGGCCTGAATCTGGTCAGCCGCCGTGCCGAGCTGCTCGAGGCAGGCGACTTGCTGGAGCAGTCCGCGCTGGATCCATACACTCTGATGCGTGATAGCTATCTGAAAGTGCGTGACAGCCGCGGTAGCGCTGCGGCAGCCGGCGCAGACAGCGAGGGCTACGAGCCGCCGCCGGAAGGCATGGACGGCGCCGCTGCAGCGCCGCAGTCTGCCGCATCCGGCGCTGCCACGGCGCCGCAAGAGGCAGCGTCGCAGGCGGGCTCTGGCTCACGCAACGAAAGCAGCCTGCACCGGGGTGCCACCCCCTACACCGTGCCGGCGGTGCCGACCGAAATCATCCAGAAAATCGATTCCAATATGTCGCCCAACCTGTGGCGCAAGTGATGCGGTTTTGTAACCGGGCTGCCCGATCCTGCAACTGCGCATGACCAGGACATGGTCCCGGTTGCAGGCTGTTGCAGTTGCGCTGGCGGGGCGCTGCAATTCCTGCGAAGATCTGTCCGATACCTTTCCATGCTGCCTTGGATGCGGCATGCCGCCTGATTCCCAAGGAGAAACAACAATGATGAATCGCCGTTCCCTCGCACTGAACCTGACCCGTATCGCTGGCGCAGCCATGCTGGCTGGCGCCGTTTCCCTGCCCGCCATGGCGGCCGACATGGCTCCCGATGGCATGGTCAAGCAGGTGTCCAGCGATGTGCTGGGCGCCATCAAGGCCGACAAGGCCATGCAAAATGGCGACGTGAACCGCATCATGGGCATGGTGGATGTCAAGCTGATGCCGCACGTCAACTTCGAGCGTGCCACCGCGTCGGCTGTGGGCCCCAAGTGGCGTGAAGCCAGCCTGGCACAGCGCCAGAAGCTGCAGGCCGAATTCAAGACCATGCTGGTACGTACCTACGCGGGCGCCTTCAAGATGGCCAAGGACCGCGACATCAAGGTGCTGCCCATGCGCGCCGGCGCTGCCAGCAGCAATGACGTGCTGGTGCGTTCGCAGCTGGTGGGGGGCAGTGAGCCGACCAACCTGGACTACCGCCTGCAGCGCACGCCAGGCAACGGCCTGGGCTGGAAGGTCTACAACATCAGCATTGCCGGTGTCTGGCAGATCGAGAGCTACCGCAACCAGTTCGCGCCCATCCTCAATACCAAGGGCATTGATGGCCTGATCACGGATCTGGCGGCGCAGAACAAGAAAAACGCTGGCGGCGTCTGATGCCAGCCGCTGCCATGCAATTGCCTGCCCAGCTGACGGTGGCCAATGCGGCGGCCGTTAGCCGTGCGCTGCTGGCGCAGGTGTCGGCTGCCCGGAGCCCGGTTGTGCTGGACGCCTCCGCCCTGCAGCAGTTTGATTCGGCGGCACTGGCTGCCCTGCTGGAGTTGCAGCGCGCCCTGTCGGCACGGGGTGCCGGCCTGCAGGTGGTTCAGGTGCCGCAGCGTCTGAATGAGCTGGCACATCTGTATGGGGTGGATCAACTGCTATGGCCGCAAGCCGCGCAAGCGTGACCGGAACCCCGCCCCCATGTAAAACGCGCCCCCGAGGCGCGTTTTACATGGGGGTTCAGGATGCCATCAGGCCTTCTTTTTCTCTGCAGACTTGTCCTTGCCGGCAGAGGCTTCTTTGCTGGGTTTGGCGTCTGCCTTGGCCGCAGGTGCGCTGCTGTCTGTCGTGGTGCGCACGGCTTCGGCGGGGGTCACGGTGGCCAGGTACAGGGAGGCGTCGTACAGACGCGATTTGCTGGCGTAATGCCTGTCCAGCCGCCAATCGTGCAGGATTTCCAGCGCCAGCTTGAAGTTGCTGTAGTCCAGCAGGTAGATGTCGGTAATCGGAAAATCCACTTCCTTTTCGAGTGCCAGCACCAGCCGCGACAGCGTGATCGCAGCATCATGGCCCGGGTTGTTCTCGATGAATTTTCGCGCTTCTTTGATGGCCCGCATGTGAAATCTTTCGTTCGTCGGAGTTGTTTTGTGCCCGGATCGACGGGGCGGCAGTTGCTGCACATTGCCACAGAAGTGACGTACTGGATGGCTAGAGAAAACCCCTATGCAGCAGTTTCGTAATTGATTGTAGGGGGTTTACGCGCCGGACAAAATACCGGGTCATAAAGCTGAAATGTACGTGTCACCGGTGCGAGGGCCGCTGCGCTTCGGGACAGGATTCTGGTTGCGGAGCATGCCGGGTGGCGCAGGAAAACCCTCCAGCCACAGGGGTTCGGTCTGACGCTTGTCATCGTGTGTATTCCGTGCGTCGTTGTGTGCTGATTATGCGGTGCAACGGGCACAAAAAAACCGCCTTATGGGCGGTTTTCAGAGGGGATGCTTCGTGGTGCGAAGCATCAAAAGGCATATCTGGTGCCGGAGGCCGGAATCGAACCGGCACGGTGTCGCCACCGGCAGATTTTGAATCTGCTGCGTCTACCAATTTCGCCACTCCGGCAGGAGAAGTAAAATCAAGACGGCTATTATGACACAGCGCTGTCGCGTGACGGCGCTTTTACTATTTTTGCAAGCAGGTTTGCCATGTCCAGCTATCCCACCATCGAACAATCCATCGGGCGTACGCCGCTGGCTGCCCTGCAGCGCATCCGGATCGAGGCCAACACGGCCGCGGGCAACGTCGTGCTGGCCAAGCTGGAGGGGGGGAACCCTGCCGGTTCGGTCAAGGACCGCGCGGCACTGTCCATGATCCGTTGCGCTGAAGAGCGCGGCCAGATCAAGCCCGGGGACGCCCTGATCGAAGCCACCAGCGGCAACACCGGCATCGCCCTGGCCATGGTGGCCGCCATCCGTGGTTACCGCATGATCCTGATCATGCCGGAAGACCTGAGCATCGAGCGTGCCCAGTGCATGCGCGCCTACGGCGCCGAGCTGATCCTGACACCGCGCAGCGGCGGCATGGAATACGCCCGCGACCTGGCCCTGCAAATGGAGCGCGAGGGCAAGGGTCTGGTGCTGGACCAGTTCGGCAACCCCGACAACGCGCTGGTGCACTACCAGACCACCGGCCCCGAGCTGTGGCAGGACACGCAGGGACGCATCACGCATTTCGTCAGCGCGATGGGCACCACCGGCACCATCAGCGGCGTGGCGCGCTATCTGAAGGAGCAGAATCCGGCGATCCGGATCATCGGCGCGCAGCCGGCTGAAGGTTCGCGCATACCGGGCATCCGCAAGTGGCCGGCCGAGTACATGCCCGGCATCTACCGCGAAGACTTGGTCGACGAGCTGGTCAGCGTGACGCAGGCCGATGCCGAGGACATGGCGCGCAAGTTGGCGCGTGAAGAAGGCATCTTCTGCGGCATTTCTTCGGGCGGGGCGTGCTGGGTGGCCCAGCAGGTGGCAGCGCGCGAGCGCAACGCCACCATCGCCTTTGTCGTGTGCGATCGTGGCGATCGCTATCTGTCTACCGGCGTTTTCCCGGCATAAATCATGGAATTTGATACCGACATCGATACCAGCGGCATGCAATGCCCGCTGCCCATTCTCAAGGCCAAGAAGGCGCTGGCCGGCATGGACAGCGGCCAGGTGCTGCGCGTGACCACCACCGATCCCGGCGCCGAGCGCGATTTTCAGGCCTTTGCGCGCCAGACCGGCAACGAGTTGCTGGGGCAGCAAACCGAAAACGGCAAGCTGGTGCATTTCCTGCGCCGGCGCTAGGTGCACTGACGCAAACGCGTAGCAAGCAACTGAAACACTGAACCATGAACCAACCCCTCCGGACAGCTCTGCTGCAGACCATGAACAAGCAGGCGGATGAATTCATCCGCATTCGCCGCGATATTCACCAGCATCCCGAATTGGGCTTCAAGGAACAACGCACCAGTGATCTGGTGGCGACCCTGCTGAGCGAATGGGGCTACACCGTGACACGCGGGCTGGGCCATACCGGCGTGGTGGGGCAGCTCACGCGTGGCGATGGCCAGCGCCGGCTGGGCCTGCGTGCCGACATGGATGCGCTGCCGATTCACGAAACCACCGGTTCGCCCTGGGCCAGCCACCAGGCTGGGCTGATGCACGCCTGCGGCCATGACGGCCACACGGCCATGCTGCTGGCTGCCGCCCGCCATCTGGCGGAAAAGGGCGATTTCAGCGGCACGCTCAACCTGATTTTCCAGCCGGCCGAGGAAGGTCCGGGCGGTGCCGAAAAGATGATCGAGGATGGACTGTTCGAGTCTTTCCCCTGCGATGCCGTGTACGGCATGCACAACATGCCAGGCCACCCGCCAGGCAAGCTGCTGCTGCGCGCCGGCGCTTCCATGGCCTCGGTGGACAACCTGGAAATCACGGTGCGCGGTTTGGGCGGCCATGGTGCGTCGCCGCATTTGGCGGCTGATCCGGTCGTGGCTGCGTCGACCATCGTGCTGGGCCTGCAGACCATCGTCGCGCGCAATGTACCGCCGTTGCAGATGGCCGTGATCACGGTGGGGGCGTTTCTGGCTGGCGATGCCCCCAACGTGATTCCTGAATTCGCCACGCTGCGCATCAGCGTGCGTTGCCTGGACCGCGAGGTGCATACGCTGCTCAAGCGGCGCATTGCCGATCTGGTGCAGCAGCAGGCAGCCAGCTATGGGGTGCAGGCGGACATCCGCACCTTGTTGAGCTATCCGGTGCTGGTCAATACGCCCGCAGAAACCGAGTTTGCACGCCAGGTGGCGATCGAGCTGGTTGGGGCCGACAATGTGGAGCCGCAGGCCGAACCGCTGACCGGCAGCGAAGACTTTGCCTGGATGCTGGAAAAGGTGCCGGGCAGCTATGTGCTGATCGGCAACGGCGACAAGGACAGTGGTGGCCACGGCGCCTGCATGGTGCATAACCCGAACTACGACTTCAACGACGACAACATCAGCGTGGGTTCGGCGTTCTGGGTGCACCTGACAGAGCGCTTCCTGCGCTGATGCAAAAAAAAGCCCCAAGACCTTGGGTCTTGGGGCTGAATCCACCTTTTCGGAGGGTGGAGGAGACAACTATTGCATGAAACTGAATATGCAACAGTTGAAATTCTATCCTATCTCGTCTTTTTGAACACCTGTTCAGCCCGAAAAACCTAGGGAAAACGCGTAAAAAACCTCTCGATCTCGAAATTTGTTTCTTCTGTACAACGTTTTTCGGCGACTTGCCACAGGTCTGTCATGTTGGTGATGTGGTGAACGTGAAATGGCCAGGTAGCTTACCGGTAATTGCGCGCATCTTCGATCACCTTGCCGTCATTGGGCAGGCTGCCGGGGGCGCAGAATTGCACCTCCGCACGCAGCTTGGTCACCTCGCGCATGGCGTCGGCGATCGCCTGCCGCAGCGCGGCGCTGTGCTCGGTGCTTTCCACCTGCAGGGCCATCTGGTCGTTGGCCATCTCGCCACTGACCACCAGCCGCGCCCTGTGCACGGCCGGAAAGCGTTTGGCCACAATGGCCACCTGGCCCGGGTGCACGAACATGCCGCGTACCTTGGTGGTCTGGTCGGCGCGGCCCATCCAGCCCTTGATACGGCCGTTGGTGCGGCCGCTCGGGCACTGCCCGGACAGCACGGCCGACAGGTCGCCGGTGCCGAAGCGGATCAGCGGATAGACCGGATTGAGCGTGGTCACCACCAATTCGCCTACCTCGCCTGCGTCGACCGGATCGCCAGTGCCTGGGCGCACGATTTCGACGATCACGTGCTCATCCAGCACCAGGCCCTCGCGTGCGCTGGTCTCGTAGGCAATCAGGCCCAGGTCGGCGGTGCCGTAACACTGGTAGCCCTGTACGCCGCGCTCGGCCAGCCAGTCGCGCAGGCTGGGGGGGAACGCTTCGCCGCTGAGCAGCGCCTTGCGCAGAAATGGCAGCGGCGTTCCCATTTCCTGAGCCTTTTCCACGATGATTTTCAGGAAGCTGGGCGTGCCGATATAGCCGGCCGGGCGCAGGTCGGCCATGGCCTGCACCTGTTGCTCGGTCTGGCCGGTGCCTGCCGGAAATACGGTGCAGCCGAGCGCGTGGGCGCCGCTTTCCATCATCGAGCCGGCTGGCGTGAAGTGGTAGCTGAAACTGTTGTGTGCCAGGTCACCGCTGCGGAACCCCGCGGCAAACAGCGCGCGCGCCATGCGCCAATAGTCGCTGGCAGCGCCTTCGGGTTCGTACATTGGACCTGGGCTGGCAAATACGCGGCGCATGTGTGGGCCGAAACCGACGGCGCTGAAACCACCAAAGGGCGAATGCGCGCGCTGCGCCTGTTGCCGCTGCAGCAGCTCGGATTTGCGGATCACCGGCAGTTGCGCCAGGGCGGCGCGGCTGGTGATACTGGCGGCATCCACATCCGCCAGGGATGCGGCAAAGGCTGGCGCGTGCTGCCGGGCATGTGCGATGCGGGCCGGCAGGGCTGCCAGCAGGGCGGCTTCCCGTTCGGCCGGATCGCGGGTTTCGAGGGCATCAAGAAATTGGGTCATGGCGGTTCTCGGTGTCGGGGTTACAGGAGGGGCTGCATGAAACGTCCGGCTGTCGGCAGGGCGCAGCGATCCCGCCAGGGCACGCTGAGGTGCACTGGATGCGAGGGAGTCGGGGATGGTTGTGCCGGGGTGGCCGCCGGCGCTCAGGCCAGCCAGCGCTTGCGCCGCTTGTAGCTCTTGACGTTGCGGAAGCTCTTGCGTTCGCCGCCACCCATGCCCAGGTAGAACTCTTTCACGTCTTCGTTGCTGCTGAGGTCGGCGGCGCTGCCATCCATCACGATGCGGCCGCTTTCCATGATGTAGCCATAGTCGGCATAGCGCAGCGCCATGTTGGTGTTCTGCTCTGCCAGCAGGAAGGTGGTTTTTTCCTTGCTATTGAGGTCTTTCACGATCTCGAACACCTCTTCCACGATCTGCGGCGCCAAGCCCATGGAGGGCTCGTCCAGCAATACCATGGCCGGGTTGCTCATGAGCGCGCGGCCGATGGCGCACATCTGCTGTTCGCCGCCCGAGGTGTAGGCCGCCTGGCTGCTGCGGCGTGTTTTCAGGCGCGGGAAGTAGGTGTAGACCTTGTCCAGGTTGGCGGCGATTTCGCCCTTGCTGGTGCGGGTGTAGGCGCCGGTCAACAGGTTTTCCTCGATCGTCAGGTGGGCAAAGCAGTGCCGGCCTTCCATCACCTGCACCACGCCGCGCTTGACCAGCTCGGCTGGAGAAAGATTCTGGATCTGTTCGCCGCGGTACTCGATGTGGCCCTTGGTGACCTCGCCACGCTCACCGGCGAGCAGGTTGGAGATGGCACGCAGGGTGGTGGTCTTGCCGGCGCCATTGCCGCCCAGAATGGCGACCACGCTGCCCTCGGGCACCGACAGCGAAACACCCTTCAGCACCAGGATAATGTGGTTGTAGATGACCTCGATGCCGTTGACGGACAGCAGCGGGGGCTGCGCGGCGGCGGGGTTGTGAATGGAGGTGGTGTCAGTCATGGCACAGCGGAAGAAGAGGGGTTTGTGCGGGCGGGGCGCACCGGCCCGGGCGGACCGGTGCGCTGGCTGGAGGCCATCAGCTGCAGGTAGCCGGGGTGATGTTCTTCTCCTTGGCGTACTTGTCGCCGTATTCCTTCACCAGCGGGTCGATCAGGGTCTTGTCGGACTGGTACCAGTCGGAAGTGACCTTCCACTTGCTGCCATCCCACTGCACGATGCGCGCCCAGTCGTCGCCCATGTGGTTGGCGCAGCTGGTCTTGATCGGGCGCAGGATTTTGCCGAAGCCCAGCTCATCGAGTCGTTTCTGGTCCAGGTTCAGGTTTTCCAGGCCCCAGCGCACTTGCTCGGGCGTCATGACCTTGCCCTTGCCGAATTTCTCCTGGGCGGTGCGGATGCCTTCCACCTGCAGCATGGCGATGACCATGCCGCGGGTGTGGGCCAGCGCCCCCAGTTCCTTGGCGTCGGCTGCAGAGCCTTTGCCCTGGTCGTACAGCTTGGTCTTCACGTCGTCGTGCACGCGGTCATGCTCGGCGGTGTTGTGGATGGTGACGGCGTGGTAGCCCTTGGCGCTCTCGCCCAGGTCCTTCACATCGTGGTCGGAGCCGGCCCACCACACCGCGTACATCTTCTCGCGCGGGAAATTGGTGGCCTGGGCTTCGCGGATGGCGGCCGGGGTCATCACGCCAGCGCTCCACAGCAACACGTAGTCCGGCTTGTTCTGGCGCACCTGCAGCCAGGTGGATTTCTGTTCCACGCCCGGGGCGGTCACCGGCAGCAGCATCAGCTCGAAGCCTTCCTTGGCCGCGCGCTGCTGCAGCAGCAGGATCGGCTCCTTGCCATAGGGGGAGTCGTGGTAGACCAGGGCGATCTTCTTGCCCTTGAGGTTGCCGCCTTCCTTCTTCTTGATGTCCTGCACGATGGAGTCGGCGGCGGTCCAGTAGGTGCCCAGCAGCGGGAAATTCCACTGGAAGACGGCGCCGTTGGCCGACTGGGACAGGCCGTAGCCAGGCGTTACCACTGGAATCTTGTCGCCGGGTGCCTTGTCGGTCACGGCAAAGGTGATGCCGGTGGACTGGGTGTCGAAGCTGGAGGCGCCGCTGCCTTGGCCCTTCAGGCGCTCGTAGCACTCGACCCCCTTGGCCGTTTCGTAACCGGTTTCGCATTCTTCGTAACCGATGGTCACGCCGTTAATGCCGCCATTGGCATTTACCAGCTTCAGATAGTCGAGCTTGCCATCGGCCCACGGCACGCCCAGCGGAGCAAACTGGCCGGTGCGGTAGGCCAGCAGCGGGATGAATTGCTGGCCTTCGGCCTTGGCGCCGGCCGCCGCAATCTTGGCCGTGGTGCCGCTCGGGGCGGCGCTGCCACTCGCCGCGGAAGCGCCGGCAGAGCTGGAGCCCTGCGGCTGGCAGGCGGCCAGTGCCAGCAGTGCGCAGGTAGCCATTGCAATCAGACCGGGACGGAAGAGGGTGGTGGTCATGGGTTGTCTCCAGGAGTAATTATGGGATGAAAGAAGCAGGAGCGGACAGGGAACAGGGGCAGCGTGGCATCAGTGCGGGAAGGGCCAGACGCGCAGTTTTTGTTTGGACACCGACCAGAGCTTGGCCAGGCCATGGGGTTCGACGATCAGGAACCAGACGATCAGTGCACCGAAGATGATGAATTCGAAGTGCGTGACAGTGGCAGTGGTGATGTGCATGCCGAACAGGCCCGCCAGGAACGGCAGGAACTGGGCCAGGAAAATGGGAAGCAGCACGATGAAGGCGGCGCCGAAGAAGCTGCCCATGATCGAGCCCATGCCGCCGATGATGACCATGAACAGCAGCTTGAAGGAAATGTCCACGTTGAAGGCACTCGGCTCCCAGGAGCCGAGGTGCACGAAGCCCCACAGCACGCCGGCCATGCCGACGATGAACGAGCTGACCGCAAAGGCGGACAGCTTGGCGTACATCGGGCGGATGCCGATCACCGCAGCGGCCACGTCCATGTCGCGGATGGCCATCCACTCGCGGCCAACCGCGCCGCGTACCATGTTCTTGACCAGCACGGCGGTGAGCACCAGCACGGTCAGGCAGAACAGGTAGCGCGCCACCGGCGTGTCCAGCGGCAGGCCGAACACCTGCAGGTTGGACACTGACACCGAGCCCGACGAGGAATTGTTGGTCAGCCACTTGATGCGCAGGAACATCCAGTCGGAAAAGGCCTGGGCGGCCAGGGTAGCCACGGCCAGATACAGGCCCTTCACACGCAGCGAGGGCAGGCCGAACAGGATGCCGAACAGCAGCGCGCACAGCCCGCCGAACAGCAGCGCCGCCAACAAAGGCATGCCGGGCATGCGGACGAACAGGTTGTAGGCGGCGTAGGCACCCACCGCCATGAAGGCGCCGGAGCCGAGCGAGATCTGGCCGCAGTAGCCGACCAGCACGTTCACGCCGAGCGCGGCCAGGCACATGATGACCAGTGGAATCAGAATGGCTGTGAACCAGTACGGTGAGGCAATGGCCGGCACCACCAGAAACACCACGGCGAGCAGCGCCAGCAGAAAGACGCGGTCCTGCCGGATCGGCAGCATGGCCTGGTCGGCGCGGTAGGTGGTCTTGAATTGGCCGTTTTCGCGGTACAGCATGCCAGTCTCCTTGTGGTGGTCCGCTTACACGCGGTCGATGATTTTTTCGCCAAACAATCCCTGCGGCCGGAACAGCAGGAACACCAGGGCCAGCACGTAGGCAAACCAGATTTCGATGCCGCCGCCTACCATCGGGCCGAGATAGACTTCGGACAGCTTTTCACCGACGCCGATGATCAGGCCGCCGATGATGGCGCCCGGCACGCTGGTCAGCCCGCCCAGGATCACCACCGGCAGGGCGCGCAGCGCCACGGTGGTCAGCGAAAACTGCACCCCCAGCTTGGAGCCCCAGATCATGCCGGCCACCAGCGCCACCACGCCGGCCACGCACCACACGATCACCCAGATGCGGTTGAGTGGAATGCCGATCGATTGCGCCGCCTGGTGGTCGTCCGCCACGGCGCGCAGGGCGCGGCCGGTGGTGGTTTTCTGGAAGAACAGCGACAGGGCGGCTACCAGCACGGCCGCGATCACGCCGGCGATCAGGTCTTCCTTGTTGATCAGTACACCGCCGGGAATGGTGCCCTCGAGGATGGACATCGGCTCCTTGGGCATGCCGATGCGGATGGAGTAGCTCTCGCTGCCGAACACGATCTGGCCGACTCCTTCGAGCAGGTAGGTGATGCCCAGCGTGGCCATCAGCAACGTGGCGCCCTCCTGGTTGACCAGATGGCGTAGCACGAAGCGCTCGATCGCCCAGGCCACCACGAACATCACCAGCGCCGCGCCGGCAAAGGCAAGCAGGTTGGCCAGCACCATGCTGCCAATGCCCAGGTAGTGGGGAATCCATTCGGACAGGCGCGCCATGGCCAGCGCGGCAAACAGCACCATGGCGCCCTGGGCGAAGTTGAACACGCCGGATGCCTTGAAGATCAGCACGAAGCCAAGCGCCACCAGTGCATACAGCATGCCGGTCATCAGGCCGCCGAGCAGGGTTTCGAGAAAAAATCCCATTGTCTAGTCTCCTTGAGGCGGTTCAGTGGCTGGCGCCCAGGTAGGCCCGGATCACGTCTTCGTTGTTGCGCACTTCGTCGGGGCTGCCGTCGCCGATCTTCTTGCCGTAGTCCAGCACCACCACGCGGTCGGAAATGTCCATCACCACGCCCATGTCGTGCTCGATCAGCACGATGGTGGTGCCGAACTCGTTGTTCACTTCCAGGATGAAGCGGCTCATATCCTGCTTCTCCTCGACGTTCATGCCGGCCATGGGTTCGTCCAGCAGCAGCACCTGCGGTTCCATGGCCAGTGCGCGGCCCAGGTCGACGCGCTTTTGCAGGCCGTAGGGCAGGGTGCCCACGGGCGTCTTGCGATAAGCCTGGATTTCGAGAAAGTCGATGATGCGTTCGACGAACTCGCGGTGGCGGATTTCCTCACGCTCGGCTGGCCCCAGGCGCAGCGCCTGCAGCAGGATGTTGCTCTTGATCTTGAGGTTGCGCCCGGACATGATGTTGTCGAGCACGCTCATGCCCTTGAACAGGGCCAGGTTCTGGAAGGTGCGGGCCACCCCCATCTCCGCCACCTGGCGGCTGTTCATGTGGGCAAAGGTCCTGCCGCGGAAGGTGATGCTGCCTTCGGTGGGCGTGTACACGCCGTTGATGCAGTTGAGCATCGAGCTCTTGCCGGCGCCGTTGGGGCCGATGATGGCGCGGATTTCGTGTTCCTTCACATTGAAGGAAATGTCGGTCAGCGCCTTCACGCCGCCGAAGCGCAGACTGATGTTCTGGATATCAAGAATGACGTCGCCGATCGCCTTGCTGGTCATGGTGGTTCCTTGTCTCGGTCGGCTCAGGCCGCTGCCCGGGCAGCGGGAAAGGTTTTGGCATCGGCCAGCCTGACGGTGGCGCTGACCTTGCCGGTGCGACCATCCTCGAACTTGACCAGGGTTTCGATGAACTGCTCGGGCCGGCCCGCGTACAGCGCATCGACCAGCACCTGGTACTTGTCGGCGATGAAGCCGCGTCGTACCTTGCGCGTGCGGGTCAGCTCGTCATCATCCGGGTCGAGTTCTTTGTGCAGCACCAGGAAACGGGCCACCTGGGTATCGGCCATGCCTGCCTCCAGCGCCAGGTCGGCATTCACCTTTTCGATGCACTCGCGCAGCATCTCCAGCACCTGCGGCTTGCCGGCCAGGTCCACGTAACCGCCATAAGTCAGGCCATGGCGTTCGGCCCAGTTGCCGACCGCCTCGTAGTCGATGTTGATGAAGGCCATGACCTGCTCGCGGTCGTGGCCGAAGCACACCGCTTCCTTGATCTGCGGGAAGAACTTGAGCTTGTTCTCGATGTAGTTGGGCGCGAACATGGCGCCGCCGGCGAGCTTGCCCACGTCCTTGGCGCGGTCGATGATGCGCAGCTGGCCGTACTCGTCGATCACGCCGGCATCGCCGGTCTTGAAGTAGCCGTTTTCGTCGATCACTTCGGCGGTGGCATCGGGGCGCTTGTAGTATTCCTTGAGCACCGACACGCCCTTGACCAGCACCTCGCCGTTGTCGGCAATCTTCAGCTCAATGCCGGGGGCGGCCTCGCCCACACTGTTGAGCTGCACGTGGCCGTTTTTCTGCAGGCAGACGTAGGCGCAGGTTTCAGTCTGGCCGTACAGCTGCTTGAGGTTGACGCCGATGGAGCGGAAGAAACGGAACAGATCGGGCCCGATGGCGGCGCCGGCCGTGTAGGCCACGCGGATGCGGCTCAGGCCCAGCACGTTTTTCAGCGGGCCATACACGAACCAGTCGCCCAGCCGGTATTGGATGCGGGCGAACAGGCCCACGGGTTTGCCGTCCAGAATGTCGCTGCCGACACGGCGTGCCACGTGCATGGCCGCCTGGTACATGCGTTGCTTGAGCTTGCCGGCATCTTCCATGCGGATCGATACCGAGGTGAGCATGCCCTCGAACACGCGCGGTGGCGCGAAATAGTAGCTGGGTCCGATCTCGCGCATGTCGATACCGACGGTTTCGGCCGACTCGGGACAGTTGATGGTATAGCCGGCCACCAGCCATTGCGCCACCGAAAACAGATGGTCGCCCACCCAGGCCGGCGGCAGGTAGCAGATCATGTTGTCGCCCGGGTGCAGGCCATCCACTTCCACGCCGCCACGCGCCGCACCGATGAAGCTGGCATGCGTCTGGCAGACGCCCTTGGGTTTGCCGGTGGTGCCGGAGGTGTACAGAATCACCGACACATCGTCCGGCTGGATCTGCTCGACCGACTGCTGGTAGAAGCCAGTGTGCTGCTGCTCGTGCTGGCGGCCCAGTTCGAACAGCGCCTCCACGCTGATCAGGCCCGGCTCGTCGTAGTTGCGCATGCCGCGCGGATCGTCGTAGACGATGTGCGTGAGGCCGGGCAGGGTTTCGCGCAGTTCCAGCATCTTGTCGACTTGTTCCTGGTCTTCGGCAAAGACGAAGCGCACGTCGGCATCCTGCAGCACAAAGGCCATTTCGGCGGCAACCGCGTCCTGGTACATGGGCACCGGCACGCCGCGCAGGCTTTGCACCGACAAGAACATCAGGTACAGGTGCGGGCGGTTGCTGCCCACGATGGCCAGATGGTCGCCGGGCTGGAAGCCCAGGCTGGCCAGGCCGCCGGCCATCCAGCGTACTTCGTCAGCCGCGCGTTGCCAGGTCCAGGTTTGCCAGATGCCGTATTCCTTTTCACGCAGGGCGTGGTCGTTCGGGCGCTGGCGGGCATGTTCCTGCAGCAAGCGGGGGAAGGTCATGGTCATGCGCTTTCCTCGTTGTCTCATCAAGGGGCAGTGCGGGCGGAGATGTGACACATCACGCCTTCCTGTATCGAATGTCTTTGCAGAATGCTATCGTTGACTTTGACGTTTGCCTACCTTCAAGCCGACAATCTTGGGGCATTCCCTGTCTGGGACTAACCCTGATGGAGCAAAGGGCTTGAAAAGTGGCATAGTCACTGGTGACTTTGTCGGCAAAGTTGCCAATGGGTGACCATTGCCGGCGCTATGTTTCGAAACGGTGTGTTCATGAAATCAATCCGATCTGCCATCCCCCTGCGCGAGCGCCAGCGTGGTGCCAGCGAGCAGGAATTGCTCGCCATTGCCTGGTGGCCCGAGCTCGATGCCGCGTGCCAGCAGCGGGTGCGGCAGGATGTTCTGGTTGGAGAGATTCAGGCCGGCGAGCTGCTGTGCCGCGCCGGCCATGCGCCCACCTACTGGTTCGGTCTGCTGCAGGGGCTGCTGAAGATGACCAACGATTCCAGCACGGGTCCGTCCATCACTTTTTCGGGGCTGGTGCCAGGCGGCTGGTTCGGCGAGGGTACGCTGCTCAAGCGCGAGCCCTACCGCTACAACATCCAGGCCCTGCGCAACAGCGTTGTGGCGATCTTGCCGATCGATACCTTTCACTGGCTGCTGGAGCAGTCGCTGGGCTTCAACCGTTTCCTGATGCGCCAGCTCAACGAGCGGCTCGGCCAGTTCATTGCCGCGCGTGAGGTGGAGCGGCTCAGCAGCCCCGACATGCGGGTGGCGCGCAGCCTGGCGGCACTGTTCAATCCGGTGCTGTTTCCTGCGGTGGGAGAGATGCTGCATATCACGCAGCAGGAACTGGCCTATCTGGTGGGCTTGTCGCGCCAGCGTGTCAATGAGGCGCTCAATGTGCTGGAAGCACATGGCGCCATCCGTGTGGTGTACGGTGGCCTGATTGTGAACGACCTGCCGATGCTGCGCACGGGGACGTTCGCACGCCAGTAAACACCCGGGTGCGCCGCGTTCCGGCGCGCCTGTTCCATGGAACGGCATTGCGCAGCATAATTCCGTCCATGACCACCGACTCCAGCCGCCAGCCGCCACGTTCTTCCCGCACTGCACCGGATGCTTCGCGGCGCACGCTGGCGCTGAAGAAGCCGGTGCCGTCCGAATCCGGCTCCCGCCCGGCTGCAGCTAGCCCATCGGTCTCCGCCGCAGGGGCTGCGGGCAGAGGGCGCCCGGCTGCGGCCGCGCGCACCCGATCGCCTGCGCAGCGCACCCAACCGCCCGCACAGCGCGCGGAGCGCGGCAACACCTGGCGCAGCGATGCGCCACCCGCACCGCGTACCTGCCCGCAGACGGCCGAAAGCGCAGACACGGGCATCCGTCTGAACAAGCGCCTAGCCGATCTGGGGCTGTGCTCGCGCCGTGAGGCCGATGACTGGATTGCCCGGGGTTGGGTGCGTGTGAACGGCGCCGTGGCCACCACGGGACAACGGGTGAGCCCCGACGACCGGGTCATGGTCGAAAAGGCGGCACAGGGCCAGCAGGCCCAGCGCGTGACGATTCTGCTGCACAAGCCGGTCGGGTATGTCAGCGGCCAGCCAGAGGATGGGTACCAGGCGGCAGCCAGCCTGATCGGGCCGCACAGCCGCTGGCGGGAGGATCGCAGCCCACAGCGATTTGCACCGCAGCAATTGCGCGGGCTGGCGCCGGCAGGCCGGCTCGATATTGACTCGACCGGGCTGCTGGTGCTGACGCAGGATGGCCGCGTGGCGCGCCAGCTGATCGGCGAAGACAGCACGATGGACAAGGAATATCTGGTGCGGGTGGAGTTTGCCATGCGCGGCGGCGTCGTCAGCCAGAACGTGCAGCAGGTGTTTCCGGCTGAAAAACTGGCCTTGCTGCGCCATGGCCTGAGCCTGGATGGCAAGGCGCTGCAACCCGCGCAGGTGGATTGGCAAAACCCCGAGCAATTGCGCTTCGTGCTGGTGGAGGGCAAGAAGCGCCAGATCCGCCGCATGTGCGAGGCGGTGGGGCTGAAGGTGACAGGCCTCAAGCGCATCCGCATCGGTCGCGTGGTGCTGGGCAACCTGCCAGTGGGGCAGTGGCGTTATCTGGCGCCGGGTGAGGGTTTCTGAACCACGCGTCGCGCTGCTGCGTATGCCAGGCGCGGGGGCAGCGTCTGGCCCGGAATTTGTCAGGAAACCAGGCTTTTCTGACTCATTTGGTGCGGAATTAGAGATTCTTTTGAATCACGTTGAATGCGGTGCGAAGCCTTGCTGTCCATGCATTTACTGAAACTATTTGCATAAACACCAGCGGTGGATGGCACCGAAAATCTCTATGCTGCAGTGTGGTGCAGCACAAGCGGAAGAGTTGGGTAAGTGGAAACCCTAGGTTTGATCTTTGTCAAACCTGATACATTTCACAAAAATAAAAAGAAAAAGTTGTTTTAGATCAAGAAATATGCCGTCGCACCATCGCGGCGGCTCCGCACAGCACCCACCTTTCATGGAGTAGTTCATGTCCCACCCCCTGTTCGAAAAGCACCGTGCCACTCTGGATGGCGCCCTCAACGCCATCGCCACCCGTGGCTACTGGTCGCCGTTTGCCGAAATGCCGAGCCCCAAGATTTACGGGGAAACCGCTGCCGCCGACGGCAAGGCCGTGTTCGAGGCACACCTGGGCAAACAGTTTGAACTGAACCAGCCCGGCCAGACCGGCTGGGGCGGACGCGAGGCTTCTCCTTACGGTATCGCCATGAATGTGCAATACCCGGTGTGCGACCATGAGGTGCTGGTGGCAGCCGGTGAAGCCGCCATGAAGGGCTGGCAGGCCGTTGGTGCAGCCGGCCGCACCGGCATCTGCCTGGAAATCCTGGATCGTCTGTACCAGCAGAGCTTCGAGATGGGCCATGCGGTCATGATGACCACCGGCCAGGGCTGGATGATGGCGTTCCAGGCGGGCGCTGCGCACGCGCTGGACCGTGGTCTGGAGGCCATCACCTATGCCTGGCGCGAGCAGGGCTTCGTGCCGGCCGAATCGCACTGGGAGAAGCCGCAGGGCAAGAACCCGGCGCTGGTCATGAAGAAACACTTCGAAATCGTGGGCCGCGGCGTGGGCCTGGTGATCGGTTGCGGCACCTTCCCGACCTGGAACACCTACCCCGGCCTGTTTGCCGCGCTGTCCACCGGCAACGCCGTGATCGTCAAGCCGCACAGCAACGCCATCCTGCCGGCAGCCATCACCGTGCGCACCATCCGCGCTGTTCTGGCCGAAAACGGCATCGACCCCAACCTGGTCACGCTGTGCGTGGCAGACAAGCGCACCGTCACCCAGGCCCTGGCCACCCACCCCTCCGTCAAGTCCGTCGATTTCACCGGCAGCAACGTGTTCGGCCAGTGGCTGATCGACAACTGCCGCCAGGCCCAGGTGTATGCCGAGCTGGCTGGCGTGAACAACGTGGTGATCGAATCCACCGACTCCTACAAGGCCATGTTGGGCAACCTGGCGTTCACGCTGTCGCTGTACTCCGGTCAGATGTGCACCACCACCCAGGCCGTGATCGTGCCGGCCGACGGCATTGACACCGATGAAGGCCACAAGAGCTACGACGACGTCTGCACCGATCTGGGCAAGGCCATCGAGCGTTTCCTGACCAAGCCCGAAGTGGCGCACGCCGTGCTGGGCGCCATGCAGTCCACGGCCACAGCCGAGCGCGTGGACCTGGCCAACAGCGGCCAGCTGGGCAAGGTTGTGCTGGCTTCCAAGAAGCTGGAAAACCCCGACTTCCCCGGCGCCGATGTGCGTACCCCGGTGCTGCTGGCCTGTGATGCTGCTGATGAAGCTGCCTACATGGAAGAGCGCTTCGGCCCGGTCAGCTTTGTGGTCAAGGCAGAAAGCGCCGCCGCCGCGCTGGCACTGTCCGAGCGCATTGTGCGCACGCATGGTTCGCTGACCGTGGGCGTGTACTCCACCAGGCAGGACTACCTGGACGCCATGACCGAAGCCACCTGGCGCGGCAAGGTCGCCCTGTCGATCAACCTGGCCAGTGGTGTGTTCGTGAACCAGTCTTCCGCCTTCTCCGACTACCACGGCACCGGCGGCAACCCGTCCGCCAATGCCTCCTATGCGGACTCTGCCTTCGTGGCCAACCGCTTCCGCGTGGTGCAACGCCGCTACCACGTTTGAGGAGCCCCGCATGACGTTCGAAACCATCACGCTGGACATCCAGCAGGGCGTGGCGCGCCTGGCGCTGAACCGCCCGGACAAGATGAACAGCTTCAACGGCACCATGCACGATGAGCTGCGTGCCGCGCTGCAACAGGTGCAGGATGACGCCAGCGTGCGCGTGCTGGTGCTGACCGGCAATGGCCGTGGCTTCTGCGCCGGCCAGGACCTGGCCGATGCCGAAGTGCGCTTCGTGCCCGGCGAAGGCACCCCGCCCGATCTGGGTGATGTGGTCGAGCGCCGCTACAAGCCGCTGGTGCTGCAGCTGGCCAGCCTGCGCGTGCCGACCATCGCCGCCGTCAACGGCATTGCCGCCGGTGCCGGCGCCAGCCTGGCGCTGGTGTGCGACATGGTGGTGGCCACCGCATCGGCGGCCTTCATGCTGCCGTTCGCCAAGATTGGCCTGATTCCCGATACCGCCTGCTCCTGGATCGTGCCGCAGCGCCTGGGCTTTGCCCGCGCCATGGGCCTGGCCATGACCGGCGAGAAGCTGCCGGCGGCCAAGGCGGCCGAGTGGGGTCTGATCTGGGAAGCCGTGGCGGATGCCGACTTTGCCGCCCGCATCGATGCGCTGGCCGCACAGCTGGCCGCCATGCCGACCAAGGCGCTGGTGCGCACGCGCCAGGCCATGCTGACGGCCTCCAGCCACACGCTGGAACAGCATCTGACGCTGGAAGGCATGCTGATGCGCGAAATGGGCCGCAGTGCCGACTATGTGGAAGGCGTGTCTGCCTTCCTGGAAAAACGCGCACCGCGCTTTACCGGAGCCTGATGCATGAGCAACGCATTGCCAATCACCCGCACGGTAGCCGTGATCGGTGCAGGCGCCATGGGCGCCGGCATTGCCCAGGTGGCGGCCCAGGCCGGCCACCTGGTGCGTCTGCTGGATGCGCGCGCAGGCGCGGCCGAGCAGGCCATTGCCAACATCCGCAAGCAATTTGCCAAGCTGGTCGAGAAGGGCCGCATGACGGCCGAACAGGCGCAGCAGGCCGGTGACAACCTGGTGCCGGCTGTCAGCAACCAGGAATTTGCCGATGCCGCCCTGGTGGTGGAAGCCATCGTCGAGAACCTGGACGTCAAGCGCAAGCTGTTTGCCGAGCTGGAAGACATTGTCGCCGAGGACGCCATCCTGGCCACCAACACCTCGTCGATCTCCGTGACTGCCATTGGCGCGGCGCTGAAGCGCCCGCAGCAGCTGGTCGGCATGCACTTCTTCAACCCGGCTCCGCTGATGAAGCTGGTGGAAGTGGTCTCCGGCCTGGCGACCGACCGCAAGGTGGCCGAGGTGATTTATGCCACCTCCGCCGCCTGGGGCAAGACCCCGGTGCATGCCAAGTCCACACCCGGCTTCATCGTCAACCGCGTGGCGCGTCCGTACTACGCCGAAAGCCTGCGTCTGCTGGGCGAGGGCGCTGCCGATATCGCCACGCTCGACGCCATCCTGCGCGAGGCTGGCAGCTTCCGCATGGGCCCGTTCGAGCTGATGGACATGATCGGCCACGACGTGAACTTCGCCGTGACCAAGTCGGTCTGGAACGCCTTCTACAACGACCAGCGTTTTCTGCCCTCGCTGATCCAGCAGGAGCTGGTGGATGCCGGTTTTCTGGGTCGCAAGAACGGTCGCGGTTTCTATGACTACGCCGGAGGCGCCGAAAAGCCGCAGCCGCAAAGCGCTGCTGTCGTGGCCGCACCGGCCCACATCGTGCTGTTTGGCGACTGCCCGCTGACACAGGCACTGGCCAGCCGCCTGCAGCAGGCTGGTGTGTCCTTCACGCAGCAGCCAGCGCATGCCGATGGCCGCGTGGCCCAGCTCGGCGAGACCGCGCTGTACCTGACCGATGGCCGCACCGCCACCCAGCGCGCCCATGCTCTGGGCTGCAACAACCTGGTGCTGGTGGACCTGGCGCTCGACTACACCAAGGCCACGCGCCTGGCCGTGGCCGCTGCGCTGCAGGCCGATGCCGCTGCCGTTGATGCCGTGACCGGTCTGCTGCAGGCCGCCGGCTATGCCGTGTCCGTGCTGCGCGACGTGCCCGGCCTGGCTGTGATGCGCACCGTCGCCATGCTGGCCAACGAAGCCGCCGACGCCGTCAACCAAGGTGTGTGCGATGTCGAGAGCACTAACGTGGCCATGCAGCTGGGCGTGAACTATCCGCGTGGCCCGCTGGCCTGGGCCCAGGCCGTCGGCCTGACCCACGTACGTGATGTGCTGGCCAACCTGGCCGCGTTCTACGGCGAAGACCGCTACCGCGTGTCGCCGTGGATTCAGCAGGCCGTTTATGCAGGAGACAAGAGCAATGGATAAGCAAGTCGTTCAGGAACAGGACGCCCAGGCGCTGGCCATAGCCGCCGCCGATGCCATGTGGCAGCGTGACGCCACCGCCCACGCCCTGGGCATGGAGCGCGTCGAAGTCACTCCCGGCCACGCCACGCTACGCATGCGCGTGCGTCCGGACATGGCCAACGGCCACCATATCTGCCATGGCGGCATGATTTTTACGCTGGCCGATACCGCCTTCGCCTACGCCTGCAACAGCTACAACCTCAACACCGTAGCCTCGGCCTGCCATATCGACTTCCTGTCGCCTGGCAAAGAAGGCGATCTGCTGGAGGCGCGTGCGGTGGAACGCTCCGCTGCCGGCCGTACCGGCGTCTATGACGTCACGGTCAGCGTGGTAGGCGGCGCAACCGTGGCCCTGTTCCGTGGCAAGAGCTATCGCATCAAGGGCGAGGTGACTGCCAGCTTTCACGATGCGGCCTGAGACAGCGCATCACCCCATCACAAAATACAAGACGAGACGAGGATCTTCCATGAAAGACACCGCATCCAAGAATGGCCTGCATGCGATTGAAATGGCGAGCCGGGATGAAATTTCCGCGCTGCAGCTCGAGCGCCTCAAATGGTCCGTGCGCCACACCTATGACAACGTGGCGCCGTACCGCGCCAAGTGCGAGGCCAAAGGCGTGCATCCGGACGATCTGAAGACCCTGTCCGACCTGTCCAAGTTTCCGTTCATGACGAAGCTGGACCTGCGCGACAACTACCCGTTCGGCCTGTTTGCCGTGCCGCGTCAGCAGGTGGCCCGTCTGCATGCATCCAGCGGCACCACCGGCAAGCCGGTGGTGGTGGGCTACACCAAGAAGGACCTGGACAACTGGGCCGACCTGCTGGCACGTTCGCTGTATGCCGGCGGCGTGCGTCCCGGCGACATGGTGCAAAACTCCTATGGCTACGGCATGTTCACCGGTGGCCTGGGTGCGCACTACGGCATCGAACGCCTGGGCTGCACCGTGGTGCCCATGTCCGGCGGCCAGACCGAGAAGCAGGTGTCGCAGATTATCGACTTCAAGCCCGACGCGATCATGGTCACGCCGTCCTACTCGTTGGTGATTGCCGAAGAGTTCGAGCGCCAAGGCATTGATCCGAAAGACATTTCCCTGCGTATCGGCGTGTTCGGCGCCGAGGCCTGGGGCGAAGGCATGCGCGCCGAGATCGAGCGCAAGCTGGGCATCGACGCGGTGGACATCTACGGCCTGACCGAAGTGATGGGCCCGGGCGTGGCCTGCGAATGCGTCGAATCCAAGGATGGTCCGGTGATCTGGGAAGACCACTTCTACCCCGAAATCATCGATCCGGAAACCGGCGAAGTGCTGCCCGACGGCTCTGAAGGCGAACTGGTGTTCACCTCGCTGAGCAAGGAAGCCTTCCCGGTGATCCGCTACCGCACACGTGACCTGACCAGCCTGCAGCCGCCGACCTCGCGTGCTTTCCGCCGCATCGGCAAGATCACCGGCCGTTCCGACGACATGCTGATCGTGCGTGGCGTGAACATGTTCCCGAGCCAGGTAGAAGAGCAGATCCTGCGCGACAAGCGCCTGGCAGGCGTCTACCAGATCCACCTGAGCCGTACCGGCCACATGGACAATGTGGAAGTGCATTGCGAACTGCAACGTGAGCTTTCCGGCCACACGGCACCGGCCGAAGTGGCGCAGATTGCCAAGGAACTGCAGCACCACATCAAGACCAACATTGGCATTACCACCAAGGTGGTGATCGTCGGCGCGGACGAACTGCCGCGCACCGTGACGGGCAAGGCGCGTCGCGTCTATGACAACCGTCCCAAGCAAGTATAAGGAGCTCCGTAATGAACCAGGCTTTTATCTGTGATGCCATCCGCACCCCCATTGGCCGCTACGGCGGCGCCTTGTCCACGGTGCGTGCCGACGATCTGGGCGCACTGCCGATCAAGGCGCTGATGGAGCGCAATGCCGGCGTGCAATGGGACATCGTCGACGACATCATCTACGGCTGTGCCAACCAGGCTGGTGAAGACAACCGCAACGTGGCCCGCATGAGCGGTCTGCTGGCCGGCCTGCCGACCGAAGTGTCCGGCACCACCGTCAACCGCTTGTGCGGTTCCGGCATGGATGCCATCGGCCTGGCGGCCCGTTCCATCAAGGCTGGTGAAGCCCAGTTGATGATCGCCGGCGGCGTGGAAAGCATGAGCCGCGCGCCCTTCGTCATGCCCAAGGCCGAGTCCGCCTTCAGCCGCAGCAACGCGGTGTACGACACCACCATCGGCTGGCGCTTCATCAACCCGGTGATGAAGAAGATGTACGAAACCCACTCCATGCCGCAAACGGCAGACAACGTGGCCGAGGACTTCAATATCAGCCGCGCCGACCAGGACGCGTTTGCGCTGCGTTCGCAGCAGCGCTGGGCGGCGGCCCACCAGGCCGGCCGCTTTGCCGATGAACTGATCAGCGTCACCATTCCGAAGAAGAAGGGCGACCCGGTGGTGTTCAGCGTGGACGAGCATCCGCGCCCGGAAACCACGCTGGAACAGCTGGCCAAGCTCAAGGGCGTGAACGGCCCCGATCTGACCGTGACTGCCGGCAACGCCTCGGGCGTGAACGACGGCGCCTGCGCGCTGCTGGTGGCTTCCGAGCAGGGCGCCAGCCGTCATGGCCTGAAGCCGCTGGCCCGCGTGGTGGGCATGGCCACTGCCGGCCTGGCTCCGCGCATCATGGGCTTCGGCCCGGCGCCGGCCGTGCGCAAGGTGCTGACCCTGACCGGCCTGAGCCTGGACCAGATGGACGTGATCGAGCTGAACGAAGCCTTTGCCGCACAGGCACTGGCCGTCCTGCGTGACCTGGGCCTGCCGGACGATGCCGCGCATGTCAACCCGAACGGCGGCGCCATTGCCATGGGTCACCCGCTGGGTGCCAGCGGTGCGCGTCTGGTGACCACCGCAGCCTACGAACTGCAGCGCCGTGGCGGCCGCTACGCACTGTGCACCATGTGCATCGGCGTGGGCCAGGGCATCGCCATGGTCATCGAGCGTGTCTGACAACAGGGTCTGCCAATATGTACTCGACACTGAGCATTGAGCGCAAGGGATCGGTGGCCACGGTCTGGATGAACCGCCCCGAAGTCCTGAACGCCTTTGATGAAACCCTGATCGCAGAGCTGGATGCCGCGTTTGCCGAACTCGACCAGGACGCTAGCGTGCGCGTGGTGGTGCTGGGTGGCAAGGGCAAGCACTTTTCCGCAGGGGCAGATCTGAACTGGATGAAGCGTGCCTCGACCTTCACCGAGGCCGAGAACCAGTCGGATGCGCTGCGCTTTGCCGGCATGCTGCGCCGCATGGCCACCATGTCCAAGCCGACCGTGGCCCGCATCCAGGGCGCGGCCCTGGGTGGCGGTACCGGTCTGGCAGCGGCCTGCGATATCGCCGTGGCCAGCGAGGACGCGCTGTTTGCGACCTCCGAAGTCAAGTTCGGCATCATCCCGGCGGTGATCAGCCCGTATGTGCTGCGTGCCATCGGTCCGCGCCAGTCGCTGCGTTACTTCCAGAGCGCGGAGCGCTTCAGCGCACAACGCGCCATGCAGCTGGGTCTGGTGCACGAAGTCTGCCCGCCGGACCAGCTGGATGCCACCATCGATGCCGTGGTACAGCCGCTGCTGGCCGGTGGTCCCGGTGCCCAGCAGGCGGCCAAGGAACTGGTGGCTGCGATCCAGGGCCTGCCGATTGGCGAGGCCGTGGGCGAAGAAACGGCGCGGCGCATTGCGCGCCAGCGCGCAACGCCCGAAGCCCGCGAGGGTATTGGCGCGTTCCTCGAGAAACGCAAGCCAGCCTGGCAAGCGTGAGACGGTACTCCGTCATCCACTTTTATCCATCAAGGAGTTTTTCCTATGTATACACAGTCCTTTAGCGTTGCGGACGAGCCAGGCAAGCAGCAAAAGCCGGTTCAGACCAACGAATCGCCCGAGCTGATGGCCAAGTTCGATGCGCGCATCGACGCCGATGGCCGCATCGAGCCGCAAGACTGGATGCCCGAGGCGTACCGCAAGACCCTGGTGCGCCAGATCAGCCAGCACGCCCACAGCGAAATCGTCGGCATGCTGCCGGAAGGCAACTGGATCAGCCGCGCCCCCAGCCTGAAGCGCAAGGCGATCCTGATCGCCAAGGTGCAGGATGAGGGCGGTCACGGCCTGTACCTGTACAGCGCCGCCGAAACGCTGGGCACCGGCCGTGACGAAATGCTGGATGCCCTGCATTCCGGCAAGGCCAAGTACAGCTCCATCTTCAACTACCCCACGCTCAACTGGGCGGACGTCGGCGTGATCGGCTGGCTGGTGGATGGCGCCGCCATCATGAACCAGGTGCCGCTGTGCCGTTGCAGCTATGGCCCCTATTCCCGCGCCATGATCCGCGTCTGCAAGGAAGAGTCCTTCCACCAGCGTCAGGGCTACGAAGCGCTGCTGGTGATGATGCAGGGCACCGAAGAGCAAAAGGCCATGGTGCAGGATGCTGTCAACCGCTGGTGGTGGAAGTGCCTGGCCATGTTCGGACCGCCGGACAGCGACAGCCCGCACAGCGCGCAAGGCATGCGCTGGGGCATCAAGCGCATCTCCAACGACGACCTGCGCCAGAAGTTCATTGACGCCACCGTGCCGCAGGCCAAGGTGCTGGGTGTGACCCTGCCTGACCCGGACCTGAAGTGGAACGAAGCGCGTGGCCACCATGACCACGGCGAAATTGACTGGAACGAGTTCTGGCAAACCGTCAACGGCAACGGTCCTTGCAACAAGGAGCGTCTGTCTACCCGCGTGAAAGCGCACGAACAGGGTGCATGGGTGCGCGACGCCGCCAATGCCCACGCCCGCAAGCAACAGCAACGTCAAATGAAGGAGGCAGCATGAGCATCGAATTGAAAGATTGGCCCCTGTGGGAAGTATTTGTCCGCAGCAAGCAGGGTCTGGAGCACAAGCACTGTGGCAGCCTGCACGCAGCCGATGCGCAGCATGCGCTGGAAGCCGCCCGTGACGTGTACACGCGCCGCCAGGAAGGCGTGAGCATCTGGGTGGTGCAGTCCAGCCAGATCACCGCCAGCAACCCGGACGAGAAGGGCGAGCTGTTCGACCCGGCTGCCGACAAGATCTACCGTCATCCGACCTTCTACGAAATCCCGGAAGAAGTGGGGCACATGTGATGAACGCAACCACCAATTACCTGCTCCATCTGGCGGACAACGCCGTGGTGCTGGGCCAGCGCAACGCCGAATGGTGTGGCCATGGCCCGGCGATCGAGGAAGACATTGCCCTGGCCAACGTGAGCCTGGACCTGATCGGCCAGGCACGTCTGCTGTACCAGCAAGCCGCCGAGCAACTGGGCCATGGCGCCACCGAAGACCAGCTGGCCTACTTCCGTGACGAGCCCGACTTCCGCAACTACACGCTGCTGGAACTGCCGCACCACTCCGCGCTGGTGGGCTACGCCAAGTCCGACATGGACTACGGCACCACCATCGTGCGCAACTTCCTGTACAGCGCACTGATGGTGCTGGTGTGGGACAAGCTGCAGTCCTCCAAGGACGAGCAGCTGGCCGCCATCGCTGCCAAGTCGCTCAAGGAAGTGCGTTACCACCTGCGCCACTCGCGCGACTGGCTGGTGCGCCTGGGTGACGGCACCGATGAGTCGCACGCCCGCGTGCAGGCTGCACTGGACCACCTGATGCCCTACACCGAGGAGTTCTGGACCGCCAGCGCCTTGGAAAACGCCGCGGTGGAAGCCGGCGTCGGCGTCGACGTGGCAGCGCTGAAGCCGCATTGGGATGCGCTGGTAGACGATGCACTGGCCGAAGCCACGCTGCAGCGTCCGGTGTTCCATGGTGGCTACATCACGCAGGGCAAGCAAGGCATCCACTCGGAGCATCTGGGTTTCATGCTGACCGAAATGCAGGGCCTGGCCCGCGCTCACCCGGGCGCTACCTGGTAATACCATGCAAGGTGCTCCTCACACGGATGTCGTGCAGGCGGCCTGGGCTGCCCTGGAACAGCTGACAGACCCCGAGATTCCTGTGGTGTCCCTGCGGGAACTCGGCATCCTGCGCGAAGTTCGCCAGGGCGCTGACGGCCTCGAGGTGGTCATTACGCCTACCTATAGCGGTTGCCCGGCCATGGGCCAGATCGAGGATGACGTGCGCGCCACGCTGCAGGCGGTCGGCCTGCAGGCGCAGGTCATCACCCAACTGGCGCCGGCCTGGACTACCGACTGGATGACGGACGAAGCCCATGCCAAGCTGCGCGACTATGGCATTGCCCCGCCGCAGCATCGCTGTGCCAGCCAGCCCCTGCAGGGTGAAAGCGTGTTGCGCTTCGTCCGGCAGGCGGCCCAGCCCGAGGTGGTGCCATGCCCCAAGTGCGGCTCCGTGCATACGGTCGAGTCGTCGCACTTCGGCTCCACGGCCTGCAAGGCCTTGTACAAGTGCCTGGACTGCCAGGAGCCCTTTGACTATTTCAAGCCGTATTAAGAATATTGGGAGACTCCATGTCTATTCCGCGTTTTCATGACCTGAGGGTCAAGCGTGTCAGCCCCGAAGCGGCTGGCTCGGTGGCCATCGCCTTTGACGTGCCGGCCGAGGCACGCACGCACTTCATGTTCGAACCCGGTCAGTTCCTGACCCTTCGTGCCGAAATCAACGGCCAGGACGTGCGCCGCAACTACTCCATCAGCAGCCCGCGCAGCCGCCTGATCAACGACGGCGAAATCGAAATCGGTATCCGTCCGGTGATCGATGGCGTGTTCTCGAACTGGGCCGCCAGCGCCATCAACGCCGGCCAGACCCTGGCCGTGATGCCGCCCGATGGCCGCTTCACCGTCAAGAAGCAGCGCGCCATCCACCGCGTGGGCTTTGCTGCCGGCTCCGGCATTACGCCGATCCTGTCGATTGCTGCCACCACGCTGGAAGAACAGCCCGACTCCAAGTTCACCCTGGTGTACGGCAACCGCCGCATGGCCAGCGTGATGTTCAATGAAGCCCTGCAGGACCTGAAGGACCGCTACGCCGGCCGCTTCACCATGATCCATATCCTGTCGCGCCAGGCGCAGGAAGTCGATCTGCTGCAAGGCCGCATCGATGGCGACAAGGTGCGCACGCTGATCAAGGCGCTGCTGCCGGTCAAGAGCATGGACGAGGTGTTCGTGTGCGGCCCCGAAGCCATGATCGAGGCAACCACGCAGGCGCTGATCGATGCCGGCGTGCCGGAAAGCCGCGTCTACAGCGAGCGTTTCGCCACCTCGCCGGCACAGGCTGCCAAGATCCAGGCCGATTCCGACAATGCCGAGCGCAATGAAGCCAAGACCAAGGATCTGCAGATGACCGTGGTACTGGATGGCAAGGAATACGAAATTCCCGTCAGCGCGGACGACCACCTGCTGGACGCAGCGCTGGAAGCCGGCCTGGACCTGCCGTTCTCGTGCAAGGCCGGCGTGTGCAGCACCTGCCGCTGCAAGGTCACCGACGGCACCACCACCATGGACAAGAACTTCACGCTGGAAGCCGACGAAGTCAGCCAGGGCTATGTGCTGAGTTGCCAGGCGCGCGCCACCAGTCCGAAAGTGGTGCTGGACTTCGACCAGCGCTGATCCCCCTCCGCAGGGTTTCCGGGCGGCTCTCTCCTGCCTCCGGAATGCATTCTCTTCGGTGATGTGGCCAAGGCCACCGACCTGTCAAAGGTTGGTGGCTTTTTTGTTGTCCCTCCAGGGGCACGACGATGTACCCAAATGGCCTTGCCGGGGCTGGCGTGCGTGTCACCAGGTCCTGCCCCTGGGCGTGTATACCAACCACGGCTGGAGGTGGTTTTTGTGCCCATGCAGCCTGCAAGCCCGGGTCCATGCAACCCTTTTCAGGCCTTGGAGGCATTGCCATTCGTAATACAGAGCTCTCTCCACCCCGCGGCACTGGCAATAGCCAGGGAAATGCATCATGTATTGCGTCGCCCCGCGTGCGGACGCAAAAAAGCCTGTCTGAAACCAGACAGGCACAAGTCGTGGGGTCGTTATCCGGAGCGGGCCAGCCGCTCCGGTGCATGGGTGTCAGTGCGACACGGCGCGTTGCGGGACGTGCACAGTGGTGCGCACCGGCGGGATATGACGCTTCACGATCAGCATGGCGGCTGCCGCACCGAACATGCCGATGGCCAGCAGGGTCAGGAAGCCGGTGGCGCCAGCTGCAGTGATCACGGCTGCACCGATGAAGGCGCTCAGGATGCCGCCGCCGCGGCCGACGGCCAGTGCCATGGCGGTGCCGGTAGCACGTACTGCCGTGGGGTAGACGAAAGCGCACATGGCGTACAGCAGCACCTGGGCGGAGTTCACGAACATGCCGTGGATCCCGAAGCCGGCAATCAGCAGCCCGGTGTTGTCCTTCACATTGATGCCCATCATGGCCACGGCGGAAAGGCCGGCGCCCAGGCAGATGGCGATCATCGGAATGCGGGTGCCGAAGCGGTTCACGATCAGGGCGCACATGAGGGAGCCGAACACGCCGCCGAAGTTGTAGGCGGTCAGACCCTGGCTGGCTACGGCGACTGGCGCCCCTTCGCTGGTGAGCATGGCGGGCAGCCAGCTGTACGCGCTGTACAGCGAAATCACGACCATGAAGAAGGCCAGCCACAGGCCGATGGTGTCACGGACATAGGTGCCGGAGAACAGCGCCTTGAAGCCTTCCGATTGTTGTCCGTGGGCAGCGGTTTCGATGGAGTCGTAGAACTCGGCATTGGCCGGAGTGGGGCGCTGCAGGCGGTGCAGCAGCTTTACCAGCTCTTGCCAGCGCTGGCGCTGGCGGGCCAGGAAGCGGGGCGACTCGGGCAGCACGAAGAAGAGCAGCACGCTGAACGCCATCGGAATGGCGCCGCCGATCCAGAACAGGGCGCGCCAGCCGTAATGGGGCAGGACCCAGCCGGCAAACAGGCCGGCCAGCATGCCGCCCAGCGGGAAGCAGACGATGGAAAGCGTGACTGCCATGGTGCGCGCTCGTGCCGGTGCGTATTCCGCCGTCAGGGTCGAGCAGCTGGGCAGGGCGCCGCCAATGCCCAGGCCGGCAATGAAGCGCAGGGCGATGATGGTTTCCACGTTGGGCGAAAAGCCGATGGCCACGGTGGTGGCGCCAAACACCAGCACGCTGACGGTCAGTACCAGGCGGCGACCGATGCGGTCGGCGATGTTGCCCGCCATGGCCATGCCGAAGGCCATGCCCAGCAGGCCGGCGGCCACGGCCGGTGCAAAGGCCGCGCGGGTGATGCCCCATTCCTTGATGATCATGGGAATGGCAAAGCCGATCAGCTGTCCGTCAAAGCCGTCCAGCACGATCGCCATGGCACAGAAGAAAATGACGGTTTTCTGCAGGCCGCTGAACGGGCCCTGGTCCAGCGCGTGCCCGATATCGACGGCGGTGACGCCGCCTGACGAGGGATTGTTGTGACTCATGGTGTCTCCGGTTTGATTTAAATCAAGTATCTCCATGGGGAGTGGTCGAACTATATCAGTGGAAGACTGTTTTGTTACCAAAACCTAGGGAAATCGATAAATAATCGTGTCACTTTCCGGTCACGGAGCCAGCTTGTGTGAGGGCTTTCGAATTGTCATTTAAAAGACAATTTTGGCGAAAAAATGGCTGCGTCTACTGGACGCAGCCAAGCGCTGCAGGGCCCATGTCACCGCTTGGCAAGGCCTCAGAGAGAACAATGCCCGCCCGGGCTGTGGTCCCGGCGGGCATGATGCAGGCACTTGCGCTCAGTGCACTGTCAAGGCAAGGCGCCATCGGCGCAGCCGCGGTTTATTCGTCGCTGGTCAGGTGCTCACCTTCCTTGCGGGCGCGGCAGGCCCCATCCACGCACACTTCGGTGTGCTTGTCGAGGTATTTGCCGGGTGCCGGCATGCCCAGGATCTCGCAAGTGGCCCGGAACGAATTGGCCAGCGCATACCCCTGCTTCTGGCTGGTGTTAACCACTTCGATGCGCTTGGGATTGAAGTCCCCCATGTCGGCGCGCCTGCGCCAGTAAGGATCGCACATGCTGAGCGCAACCACGCTCTTGTAGCGTGCCAGGCTCACCTGTTCCGACTTGAGCACCACCCGCACGGCATCGGGTGTGTCCGACACCGCCTGGATGCCATGCATGGCAATCGAGCTTTGGACGGAAGCGGGAACGGCGGCGTATGCGCCGACCATGCTGCCCAGCAGAAGGGCAGTGGCAAGAATGGGACGTATTTTCATGATAAGTCTCTTCGATGGGATAAAACTACGGTGGGATAGAACCACGGGTGGGTCAGAGGGCGAGTGTGTCCAGCACACCCTGCACCCGCTCCAGTGCTTCGCGCGAAGGAACAATGGGACGGCCCCATTCGCGTGCAGTCTCTCCCGCCCACTTGTTGGTGGCGTCGATGCCCATCTTACTGCCAAGCCCGCTGACGGGAGAGGCGAAATCGAGGTAATCGATCGGGGTGTTTTCCACCATCATGGTGTCACGCGCCGGATCGCAGCGCGTGGTCATGGCCCAGACCACATCGCTCCAGCTGCGCGGATCGACGTCGTCGTCCACCACGATGATGAACTTGGTGTACATGAACTGGCGCAGATAGCTCCAGATACCCATCATCACGCGCCGTGCGTGGCCGGCGTAGGCCTTGCGGATCTGCACCACTGCCATGCGGTAGCTGCAGCCCTCGGGGGGCAGGTAAAAATCGGTGATTTCCGGATATTGGCGCTGTAGCAACGGCACGAACAGTTCGTTCAGCACCTGTGCCAGCACGGCAGGCTCGTCCGGTGGCCGGCCGGTGTAAGTGGAGTGGTAGATCGCATCCTGCCGCTGCGTCATGCGCTCCACGGTAAACACCGGAAACTCGGCCTGCTCGTTGTAGTAGCCGGTATGGTCGCCATACGGGCCTTCCACCGCATGGGCGAAGCCGCTGGGGTGATTGCTGTCAGGCAGGATATGGCCTTCCAGCACGATTTCGGCATGGGCGGGTACCTGCAGCGTGCTGCCCAGTGCAGCAGTCACTTCGGTGCGACCGCCGCGCAGCAGTCCGGCAAACTGGTATTCGGAGAGCGAGTCTGGTACCGGGATCACGGCGCCGAGCAACGTGGCCGGATCGGCGCCCAGCGCCACGGCCACCGGAAACGGTTCTCCGGGGTGGGCCAGCGCATGGTCGCGGAAGTCGAGCGCGCCGCCACGGTGCGCCAGCCAGCGCATGATGAGCTGGTTGCGTCCCAGCACCTGCTGCCGGTAAATGCCCAGATTCTGGCGTGGCTTGTGCGGGCCACGCGTGATGGTCAGGCCCCAGGTGACCAGAGGCGCCGCATCGCCTGGCCAGCAGTACTGCACCGGCAGCGTGCCCAGATCCACCTCGTCGCCTTCCAGCACGATCTGCTGGCAGGGCGCATGGGCAATGCGGCGCGGTGCCATGTTCCAGACCGATTTGACCAGGCTGCCCATGCTCAGCACGTCCTTCAGGCCGTGCGGCGCGGAAGGCTCCTTCAGATCGGCCAGCAGGCGTCCCAGCGCACGTACCTGCTCCAGCTCCTGCACGCCCATGGCTTGCATCACGCGCTGCTGGGTGCCGAACAGATTGCCCAGCACCGGCATCTGGTAGCCCTCTGGCTGGGTGAACAGCAGGGCCGGACCGCCGCGGCGCAACACATGGTCGCACACCGCCGTCATTTCCAGATGCGGTGAAACCGCCTGCGGGACGCGGCGCAATTGGCCGGATTGTTCAAGCTGCTGGATGAATTCTCGCAAATCGCGGTACATGGGAGCTTTCAGGCCTGAGTCAGGGGGTCTTCGGGCAGTCCGGCCCAGCCGGGCGCCAGGGTTTGTGGCAGATCCAGCAGATCGAGCAGGCGCGCCATGGTGTGGCGCACCACTTCTTCGACGGTCTGCGGGCGCTGGTAAAACGCTGGCACCGGCGGGTACACGATGGCACCCATTTCGGTGACGGCCGTCATGTTGCGCAAGTGGGCCAGGTTCAGCGGCGCTTCGCGCGCCACCAGGATCAGCCGGCGTCGCTCCTTGAGCATGACATCCGCAGCGCGGGTCAGCAGGTTGTCGCCTAGGCCGTGTGCAATCGCGGCCAGGGTGCGCATGGAGCAGGGAGCCACCACCATGCCGCTGCAGCGGAATGAGCCGCTGGCAATGCTTGCGCCCACTGCGTGGATGTCATGCACGGCATGGGCCAATGCGGCCAGATCGGCGGGCACCATGCCCAGTTCGTGGCGCAGGGTGAGCCAGCCGGCATCACTCACGGTGAGATGGGTTTCCACGTCCGGCTGCGTGCGCAATGCCTGCAGCAGGCGCACGCCCAGCATTGCACCGCTGGCGCCGGAAATGCCGACAACGATACGGCGCGGCATCAGGCGGCGTCCGGAATCGGGTGGGCTGTTTGGTTATGTTCGTGCAGCGGGGCGGCGGCCAGGTCGGCCAGCACAGAGTGGATGATCTCTTCAGCCTGCTGCGGATCAAAATCCTGGTGCAACTTCTTGCGCACGCCCTGATCCTGCAACTGAAAATGCCGGTCCGGCTCCAGCGCGTGGCGGGCCAGCGTATTGCGTACGCATTGCAGCTGGCAGCCGTCCAGCGCAATGATCGGGCGGCCGGAGCAGGCCGTCTTGACCAGAGACGGGACATCCCCACCCACGCCCGCGATGCAGGACATTTCAGCAACGCCGCGGCGGTCTAGCTGCAGCGCCACATGGTTGGCCAGCTGGGCGGCACTGGAACAGCCGGAGCAGGAATACACCAGGGGAAGCGTGGGGCGGGGCATGGGAGACTCCTTGTACTACGGAGATCGGATCAATGGCGGGGCAGCAGATCGCGCATGCGCTGCAGCACTTCGCGTGGCGGCGGCAGCTGCTTCAGGTCCGACAGCCGGAACTGGCGCGGATCGAACACCGGAATTTCCAGTGCGTCAAGCGTATTCTTTACCATCAGTCCAAGTTCGGTATCGCCTTCCATGATAAGGCGGCGGTTGAAGAACAGGGTGTCCGGGTCTTGCGAGCGTCGTGCCAGCGCGACGAAATCGCTGGCATGGGCGCTGATGGCCAGATCCGGGGTGGATTGCTGGTTGCGCAGGGCCACGAAACGCGTACCTTGCCAGCTGAAATCGCAATGGATGCCGGCATCGCGGATGTGCAGACGCAGCGAGCGGCCCTGCAGGGCTTCGGCCACATCTTCAGGTAGCTGTCGTGCCAGCGTCAGGTTGAGGGCGCTGACGAACAGCAGTGCGCCCGGCCACCGCGGCAAGCGCTGCAGCACGCCGCTGACGCTGCCGGGCAGGACGAAGTCGTCGGGAATCAGGTGTTGCATGATGGGTACTCTCCAGTATGGGGGGTGTGGATCTGCATCACTCGACGTCAGCCGCGGCGGCTACCTGCTCCATGCCGGAGCGGCCGTGCCAGTAGCCATTGCAGGCCTGGTCGGGCAGCAGGGGTTGCATGTGGGCATGGGCGGCTTCCGGCGTCAGGCGTCCGTCGAGCGCGTCGCGCCACAGCTGCACCAGATCCGCCATGTGCTGCGATTGCGGGCTCAGGCGCAGCAGTTCCACGCCCATGGCACGCAGGGCGGGCAGTTCCTGCACCAGGTTGCAGACACGGGCGGACTGGGTCTGGATGCCGTTGATCGTGAGGAAGGCTTCGCTTTCGCGCGTTTGCAGCAGCAGGCCGTCCGGGTAGTCCATGCAGCTGAACTGGCAGTCGTCCTTGGGTAGGTTGCGGTGGCGTGCGGTAAAGCAGCGCGCCGAAAACGCCAGCGGCATGCGGCCCAGCGCAAACACTTCAGTCTGCAGGTCCTTGGGGCGTTGCTGCAGCACGGCTTCCAGCTCGGTGTGGCTCATTTCCAGGGGTGGTACCCAGCGCACGGCGCCCAGATCGGCCATCCACTGCAGGGCTGGCGGGTTGTACAGGTTGAGGTGCGGGCCGGCCACAAACGGCTGCTTGCCCGCCACCATCTGCACTGCGCCCATGTCGTTGGCTTCGACCAGGAATTCGTCGCTCTCGACGATGCGGCGCACCGTGGAGGCATCGCTGCCGGATTCGACCAGCACCTGCGTCGACAGCACCGGCTGTTTGCCGGCATCGCGCAGCATGCGGGCGATGTCGATCCAGTCGGCCAGGCGCAGTTCGTGCCGGCGCGAGCACACTGTCTCGCCCAGGTAGACCACGTCCAGCGGCGTTTCGGCCATTTGCTGATAAAACTCGAAAATCGTTGCGCGTGGCCAGTAGTACAGCAGCGGACCCAGCGTCAGCTGCATGCGGGAAGTAATGTCCGGGGTATCTTGCATGGGCTTATTTCCAGGGACGATGGTAGGCGCCCAGGGTTTGCTGCTGCCCTTCGGCGACATCAGCAAGTGCGCTGATCCAGCCGGAGCGGGGGGTATACAGGTGCGGGTTTTCGTGGCAATGGTCCAGTGCCTCGCGCAGCACGCGCGTCACTTGTCCCACATAAGCCGGGCTGCGCTGGCGGCCTTCCACCTTGATGGCACGCACGCCAATGCGGTAGAGCTGCGGCAAGATGGACAGGGTGTTCAGGCTGGTCGGCTCTTCCAGGGCGTAATAGCCGTCGCTGCTCACCTCGCCCACGTCAAAGCGGCCCTTGCACAGGGTGGGGTAGCCGGCGCTTTCGCCATCGCGATAACGGTCGATCAGCACGCCGTTCAGGCGTGCTTCCAGGCCCTTGGGCGTTTCCTGCCAACGCACGGCCTTGGCCGGCGAGCACACGCCGTGGGTGTTGGGGGCCTCGCCGGTGGCGTAGGAGGACAGCTGGCAGCGTCCTTCCACCATCACGCACAGGCTGCCGAAACCGAATACCTCGATTTCGACCGGCGTCTTGTCGGCCAGTTGCTCCACCTGCGTCAGCGACAGCACACGCGGCAGCACGGCACGCGAGATGCCGAATTGCTCATGGTAGAAATTGATCGCAGCCGCATGCGTGGCCGAGCCTTGCACCGACAGGTGCAGGCGCATGTTCGGGTGGCGGCGTGCGGTGTACTGCATCAGGCCCGGATCGGCCATGATGATGGCGTCAATGCCTATGTCGGCGGCGCGGTCCACGGCGCTGCGCCACACATCCACGGCTGCGCTGCGGGCGTAGGTGTTGATGGCCAGCAGCACCTTGCGGCCACGCGAGTGCGCGTATTCGACGCCGGTGGCAATCGCCTTGTTGTCAAAGTTCAGGCCGGCAAAGTTGCGCGCATTGGTGGCATCCCGGAAACCCAGGTAAACGCAGTCCGCGCCATGGTCGATGGCTTGCTTGAGGGCGGGCAGGCTGCCCGCCGGGCAGACCAGCTCCATGGGGGGGCGCGTGGCTTCGGGTGCCTGTGCCAGGGAAGTATCAGTCATCGGGCGCGCCCTTACTGACGAACGAAATCGATGACCACGCCGTCCATGTCGCGTTGCAGGTAGTTGATCTGCACGCTGTCGCCGTAACGGGCGGTCAGCTGGTGCAGCAGCGGAATCGGGTCGTGGTCGTTCACGAAACGCATGGTCTCGCCGGCTTGCAGGGCGTCCAGTGCACCGAAGATGGCCGCATGGCGGAAACGCTTGGCAATGCCGCGCGCATCAAAGTGGTAGATGGCGTCGGGGCGGGTATGGTTGTGCGGCATGCCTACGGGTTGCAGCGGAATGGTGGACATGAAAATCTCCTCATCTTGGGCAAAATGCAAGGTGGAAGTGTGCAACTTTCACGCAGGGCTGTGCCTTGACTTGGGGCAATGAATGGGTAATCAGACACTGCGGCCAGTGCTTCAGGCGGCGCCTTGCAGTACCCGCAGCAGCGCGTCGCCATAGCGTTCGAGCTTGGCATCGCCCACACCGCTGATGCCGCGCAGCGCGGTCAGCGTGGCCGGGTTGTGGCTGGCAATGTCGGCCAGCACCTTGTCCTGAAAAATGACATAAGCCGGCAAGGCATGCTCCCGCGCAACTTCGGCGCGCCAGGCCTTGAGCGCATCGAGACGGGGCTGGCTGGCGGCATCCAGCGGCAGCGCGGGCCGTGCGGTGGTAGTGCGGCGGCTGCGCGGTGTGCGGCCGGCCTCGGCCTGGCGCAGCCGCACCGGCTGCTCGCCGCGCAGGATCGGCCGTGCTGCTGCCGCCAGCCGCAGGGTGTTGAAATGCGCCGCATCCACCTGCAGCGCGCCATGGGCAATCAGCTGCCGCAGCACGCTGCGCAATTGGGGTTCGCTGGCATCGCGGGCCAGGCCAAAGGTGCTGACCTGCTGGTGGCCGAACTGGTGCACCTTGTCGGTGTCCTTGCCGCGCAGCACGTCCATCACGTGCGTCGCACCAAAGCCGATGCCGCTGTGCTGCTGCAGCCGGAACACGGTGGACAGCAGCTTGCGCGCCAGTTCGCTGGCATCCCACACCTGGGGCGGATGCAGACAGTTGTCGCAGTTGCCGCAGGGCGAAGAGGCTTCGCCAAAATAGGCCAGCAGCTGCACGCGGCGGCAGCTGGTGGTTTCGGCCAGCGCCAGCAGCGCATCGAGCTTGCCGGTTTGTACGCGCTTGAAGGCGTCGTCGGCCGGGCTGGCGTCGATCATGCGCCGCTGATTGACCACATCCTGCAGGCCATACACCATCCAGGCGTCCGACGGCAGGCCGTCGCGCCCGCCGCGGCCGGTTTCCTGGTAGTAGCTTTCGATATTGCGCGGCAGATCCAGATGCGCCACGAAACGCACATCCGGCTTGTCGATGCCCATGCCAAACGCAATCGTGGCCACCACCACAATGCCGTCCTCGCGCAGAAAGCGGTCCTGGTTGTGCTGGCGCGTGGCGGCGTCCAGTCCGGCATGGTAGGGCAAGGCATTGACGCCGGCCTGGCATAGCGCCTCGGCCACTTCCTCGACCCGCTTGCGTGACAGGCAGTACACCACCCCGGCCGCGTCCGGATGCTCGTCGGCGATAAAGCGCTTGAGCTGCGCCAGCGCATCGCGTTTTTCGTGGATGGCATAGCGGATGTTGGGCCGGTCGAAGCTGCTGATGAACTGGCGCGCCGCCTGCAGCTGCAGGCGCTCGATCATGTCCTGCCGGGTGATGGCGTCGGCGGTGGCCGTGAGCGCGATGCGCGGTACGCCGGGGTACTGCTGCGCCAGTACGTCGAGCTGGCAGTATTCGGGGCGGAAGTCATGCCCCCACTGGCTCACGCAATGCGCCTCGTCGATGGCAAACAACGCCAGCTGCCCGCGCTGGTACAGGCGCTGCAGCAATTGCTGGAAACGCGGCGTGACCAGGCGCTCGGGCGCCACGTACAGCAGCGTCAGGCGTCCGGCCAGCAAATCCTGCTCCACCTGCTGCGCCTCGGCCGGCGCCAGCGTGGAGTTGAGAAAGGCCGCCGCCACGCCGGCTTCATGCAGTGCCCCCACCTGGTCATGCATCAGCGCCACCAGCGGCGACACCACGATGCTGTGGCCCAGCCCCATGCGCTGGCGCGCAATGGCCGGTACCTGGTAGCACAGCGACTTGCCGCCGCCCGTGGGCATCAGCACCAGCGCATCGTGGCCGGACACCACGGTGTCGATGATCTCTGCCTGCTGCCCACGAAAGGCAGCGTAGCCAAAGACGTGCTGGAGAATGTCAAGCGGGGCGGCAGAGTCGGTCATGCCGCCCAGTATAGGGAGGGACAGCCCGATTTAGCGGCGGCGCGCCCGTTCGTACAGCGGCATGACTTTCGGCATGGCGGCCTGCAGGCGTGCCGTACGGTCGGCTGCGCCGGGGTGGGTGGAGAAGAAGGACGCTTCCTGCCCGGCGCCGGCGGCAGCCATCTTGTTCCACAGCGAGATGGAGGCACGCGGATCGTAGCCGGCGCGGGCCGTCAGCTCCAGGCCGTAGATATCGGCTTCGGTTTCCATGTTGCGCGAGTAGGGCAGATCCACCGCCAGCTGCTTGGCCATGCCGGCCATTTGCATGCCGCCCTGGCCCAGGCCCAGCAGGCTGCCGCCCAGCTGCAGCAGGGTATCGCCGGCCTGCTGTTGCGAAATTTGTTCGCGCGAGTGCTCACGCAGCGCATGCGCCATTTCGTGGCCGATGATCACGGCCAGCTCATCGTCGCTCAGGTTGAGTCGGCGGATGATGCCGGTGTACACCGTGACCTTGCCGCCTGGCATCACATGGGCATTGAGTTCGTTGCTGTTGATCAGCACCAGCTCCCACGGCCAGCGCACCGCATCCTGGCGGAACACGCCGACCTGCGGCACCAAGCGGCGCATGATGGTGTTGACGCGGTTGTACTCGGCACCACTGGTGATCAGTGCGCCCTTGGCGCGCGCCTGGCTGTTTTGCTGGTTGAAGGCCTGCTGCGCGCCCTGAATCACTTCGTCTTCGGACACCAGCAGCAGCTGCTTGCGGCCGCCAGCGGCCACACTGCCGTTGGTGCTGCTGACGCAGCCGGCCAATGCGCCGGCAGTGGCAAGTGTGATGGCGCCGTGGCGCAGGATGCGTGGCAGTGTGCCGCTCATGAATACTTCTCCCTGTGTGCTGTGCGAGTTCCCAATGCTAGGACAAATGACCCCCCCGCGTTGGTGCGTGACTGTAACAAACTGGAAAAGGGCTTGACCAGGTGCCACTGCGGCCACTGTTGCAGTTTTGCTTGAAAGTGGCATGCCAGCCCCCATCTGCCTCGGTATTCTTGTCCGAATTCTTGTTCAACTACCGAGAGATCCGTACGCATGAGCGCACATAAGCACGCCTTCCAGGCCGAAGTGGCACAGCTGCTGCACCTGGTGACCCACTCCCTGTATTCCAACCCCGACATCTTTGCCCGCGAGCTGATCAGCAACGCCTCGGACGCCTGCGACAAGCTGCGCTTCGAGGCGCTGAACCAGCCCGATCTGTATGAAGGCCAGCCGAATCTGGAAGTGCGCGTGGCGTTCGATGCGGCAGCGCGCACCATCACCATTACCGATACCGGTATCGGCATGAGCGAGCAGGAGGCCGTCGAGCACCTGGGCACGATCGCCAAGAGCGGCACCAAGGACTTCGTCAGCAAGCTTACCGGCGAACAGAAGACCGACACGCAGCTGATCGGCCAGTTTGGCGTGGGCTTTTATTCGGGCTTTATCGTGGCCGACAAGATCACGGTGGAAAGCCGTCGCGCCGGCCTGCCGCCCGAGCAGGCGGTGCGCTGGATCAGCGGCGGTGCCGGCAGCTTCAACACCGAAACCATCACCCGCGCCGAGCGCGGCACCAGCATCACGCTGCACCTGCGCGAAGACAAGCTCGACTACCTCAACGGCTACAAGCTCAAGAGCATCATCAGCCAATATTCCGACCACATCGGCCTGCCGATCCTGATGGCCAAGGAAGAGTGGAAGGAAGGCGAAAACGGCCAGCCCGGCCAGATGGTGGCCACTGCCGAGTGGGAGCAGGTGAACGAGGCCAGCGCGCTGTGGACGCGCGCCAAGAAGGACGTCACGCCCGAACAGTACAACAACTTCTACCAGACGCTGGCGCACGATTTCGAAGACCCGCTGGCCTGGAGCCACAACAAGGTCGAGGGCAAGATCGAATACACGCAGCTGCTGTATATTCCGGCGCGCGCGCCGTTCGATCTGTACCAGCGCGACAGCAAGCATGGCCTGAAGCTGTACGTGCGCCGCGTGTTCATCATGGACGAGGCCGAAGCGTTGCTGCCGCAGTACCTGCGTTTCGTGAAAGGCGTGATCGACGCCAGCGACCTACCGCTGAACGTGAGCCGCGAACTGCTGCAGGAAAGCCGTGACATCAAGACCATCCGCGACGGCAACACGCGCCGCGTGCTGGCGCTGCTGGAAGATCTGGCCAAGCAGCAGGCCACGCAGCCGGCATCGACCGAATCTGCCGAGGGCGTGACCGATGTGGTCGACAAGATCGAAGCACAGCCTGCCGCAGACGCCGCGCAGGCCGATGGCAGCGGCAAGTACGCGCACTTCTATGCCGAATTCGGTGCCGTGCTGAAGGAAGGCCTGGGCGAGGATTCGTCCAACCGCGAACGCATTGCCAAGCTGCTGCGCTACGCCAGCACCACCACCGACAGCACCACGGTCAGTCTGGCCGATTACAAGGCGCGCATGAAGGACGGCCAGGAAGCCATCTACTACCTCACTGCCGACAATCTGCAGGCCGCCAAAAACAGCCCGCAGCTCGAGCTGTTCCGCAAGAAGGGCATCGAGGTGCTGCTGATGGCCGACCGCGTGGACGAATGGGCCATGGGTTTCCTGCCCGAGTTCGACGGCACGCCGCTGCGTAGTGTGTCCAAGGGCGCTGTGGATCTGGGCCAGCTGCAGGACGAGGAAGAAAAGAAAGCCGCCGAGGCCGCCCAGGAAAGCGCCAAGCCGCTGCTGGCGCAACTCAAGGATGTGCTGCAGGACAAGGCTCAGGACGTGCGTGCCACCACCCGCCTGGTCGATTCGCCGGCCTGCCTGGTCTCGGAAGAGCAAGGCATCAGCGTACAGCTGGCACGCATGTTGCGCCAGGCCGGCCAGCCGGTGCCGGATATCAAGCCGGTGCTCGAAGTGAACGTGGAGCACGCATTGATCCGCAAGCTGGCCGATGCGCAAGGCGATGCCGCGCGCTTTGCCGACCTGGCGCACATCGTGTTTGACCAGGCCCTGCTGGCCGAAGGCGGCATGCCAGCCGATCCGGCGGCGTATGTGAAGCGGGTCAGCGCGTTGCTGGTGTAAGCGCGCCGCTGCGGACGCTCCGCTGTGGATCCGGGGGCTTGCTTGCCCAAGCCCCCCGACACCCCCAAGGGTCCTGTGCTGCTCGACTGTGCAGAAGGGCCATGCAGGCAGTAGCCATTGGCAACAAACTGCGAAAATGGCGACATGACCGTCTTGCCCCAAGTTTTGCGGAACATCCAGCACGCTACGCGTGTGCACCAGCGCGAGCATGGCTGCAATGCGCACACCTTCGAGGATGGCGAGGGATTGTGGCAGCTGGTGGCCCGTGCACAGCCACGGCGCGTGCTGGAACTGGGCACGGGGCTGGGTTATACCGCTTGCCTGATGGCACTGGCCAGCCCGCAAGCGCAGGTGGATACGCTGGAAGGGGATGCAGAGCATGCGGCACTGGCCCGCGAACATATTGGGGCAGCAGGGTTGCCGGAGCGCGCCATCCTGCATGAAGGCTCATTCTCGACCAGTCTGCCAGCACTGGGCTTGCTGCCGGGTAGCCTGGACCTGGTGTTTTTTGACGGAAACATGCTGGCTTTTGTGCTGGTGCAGCACTTTTACACGCTGCTGGCACCGGGCGGCCTGCTGGTTTGCGCCAATCTGGAATTGAACGGCCCACAGGGCGCACGCCGCGCCAAAGCTGCCCTGCGCGACACCCAACGCTGGCAGCTCCTGCCACCCCTGGAAAACGGCCTGACCTGGGTGGCACGACGTCTGTAGCCAGTAGTCAGCTGCCTTCCCGACCCTTCTGCACAGTCGAGCAGCACAGGGCAAAAGGGAGAAAAGCGAGCACTGTCTGAGCGGCGCAGCCGCGAGTTTGCGAGCGTACCCTTTTGACCGCGCAGCGCAGAGCAGTCGCCGCAGGCGACCTGTGCAGCAGGGTGCCCTTGGGGGTGTCGGGGGCTTTGGGCAAGCAAAGCCCCTGACGCACAGCGCAGCGTCCGGGAACCCCTATGTCTCCGCCGCCAAGTACCGCAGCAGGTTGTGCTTCATCTTGTCGAGCACTGCTGCGGCCACCTCGATCTCCTCGTGTGAAAGGCCCTCCAGAATCTGCTGATTCAGTGCACGGCCCACCTGGCGCAAATCCTGGATGACGCGCTGGCTCGACGGCTCAAGAAATACGCGGTTGATGCGGCGGTCGTTCGGGTCGATTTCTCGGCGCACCAGACCGCTGCGTTCCAGCCGATCCAGCAGGCCGCCCACCGCCACCTTGCCCAGATCGAGCGCTTCCGCCAGCTGGGATTGGGTCATGCCATCCTTGCGTGCCAGGTTGGCCAGCACCCACCACTGCGCACGCGTCACGCCCAGCGGCTTCAGGCCGCGGTCGAAGGCGCTGCGGCGCAAGCGGGAGACATCGTGGATCAGGAATCCCAGCCTGAATTCCCCCTCGACGCCTGGTGTGCTGGAGTTCATGGTGGTTTCTGCCATTCCTGTGTGCCTGTGTGCCTGTGTGCCTGTGGGTTCGCAAGTACGCCAAAGTATAGGCGACATGGCAGGGCCGCTGCGACGGCTCCGACTGGATCCCATGTCTCACGCAGCACGTCTTCAGGCCGCCTGACGCATAATCCCGCGATGGACCATTTTCAGCTTGCCCTTGACCTGGCCGCGCAGGCCATGACGCTCAGCAATCCCAACCCGCGCGTGGGTTGCGTCATCGTGGATGCCACCGGCCAGATTCTGGGGCAGGGATTTACCCAGCAGCGTGGGGGGCCGCATGCCGAGGTGATGGCGCTGCGCGATGCAGTCAACCGCGGCGCAGACGTGCGCGGCAGCACGGTGTACGTGACGCTTGAGCCGTGCGCCCATCATGGCCGCACGCCGCCCTGTTGCGATGCCCTGATTGCCGCAGGAGTCGGCAAGGTGCAGGTGGCGCTGCCGGACCCCAATCCGCTGGTGGCCGGGCAGGGCATGGCACGGCTGCAGGCGGCCGGCATTGCCGTGGTGCTGGCTCCGGACAGCATCGCGCAGCAGGCACGTGCGCTCAATGTCGGCTTCCTGCGGCGCATGGAGCAGGGCCTGCCCTGGGTACGCCTCAAGACGGCCTCCTCGCTGGATGGAATGACGGCGCTGTCCAATGGCGACAGCCAGTGGATCACCGGCGCGGTGGCGCGCGCCGATGTGCAGCACTGGCGCGCCCGTGCCTGTGCAGTGCTGACCGGTGTGGGCACGGTGCTGGCGGACGATCCCTTGCTCAATGTGCGTCTGCCGGAGGTGCCGCGCCAGCCGCATCTGGCCATTCTGGACAGTGCGCTGCGTACGCCGCCCCATGCGCGGCTGCTGGCGGTGCCGCAGCGCAAGGTGTGGATTTACACCACGGCCAGCCAGGAGCCCGAACACGCGCAGCGCGCCGAGGCCTTGCAGCAGGCCGGTGCGGAAATCATCACCTTGCCGACCGAGGTCGACGGTCGCGTGGCGCTGCCGGCGCTGTTGCAGGATCTGGGGCGGCGCGAAGTCAACGAGCTGCATGTGGAAGCTGGCGCGGTGCTCAACGGCGCCTTGCTGCAGCAGCAGCTGGTGCAGGAGTGGCTGGCCTATGTGGCGCCGCTGGCGCTGGGACCGGGCCGGCCACTGGCGCAGCTGGCCCCGTTGCAGCGTGTGGCCGACGCCCGGCGTTGGCAGCTTGCCGAATGCACCGCGCTGGACGGCGGGGATGTGCGACTGCGCCTGCAGTTTGGCTGATTATTTCTCTTCCGGTAACCTGACAATTGACTGACGATGGGTGCAGGAATATGCGCAAAGCATTAGAATTCCCTTAAATAGTTTGCGTTCTGGAAAAGTATCATGTCTGAGTCTGCCAATACCGCCGCGGGCGGCCGATCCATCCATCTGGAGGGGGGTAGACATGGCGTGCTCCTGTTCCACGGTCTCAGCAGCAGTCCGCTGGAGTTGCAGTACATTGCGCGCGGTCTGCACCGGGCGGGCCATACTGTGCTGGTGCCCGCCTTGAAAGGCTACACCGTGGGCATGGCGGGTGCATATGCGGCGTCTGCGGGTGAGTGGGTGCAGGCTGCATTGCGGGCTTTTGACCAACTGGCGAAAGAGTGCGACACCGTTTCAGTGGGTGGCCTGTGTCTAGGCGCCGTGCTGGCCTTGCGCGTGGCCGAGCGCCGGGCGGGCAGCGTGCATTCTGTTCTGGGTTTGTCCACGGCCCTGTATTACGATGGCTGGGCCAATCCCTGGTACACCCGCCTGCTGCCGCTGGCTCCCTTTCTGCCGCTGGCCAGGCGCATTCGTGTGCGTGAACGCTGGCCCTTCGGCCTGAAGGACGAACGGCTGCGCCGCTGGATCGAGCGGCAGATGCAGGAGTCCGCCTTGTCCGACGCTGGTGCTTCCACATTGCGCGTGTCCGAGTTGATCAAGGCGCGCCGCCTGATCGTGCGCACCCGCAAACACCTCGAAGCCATTATTGCGCCGCTGTTGTTGCTGCATGCCGAGGAAGACGAATGTGCCACGCCGCGCAGTGCCTACGAGGTGTCCCGCCGTGTGTCTTCGACCGACAAGCGCCTGATCCTGCTGCATGACAGCTACCACATGATCAGCATGGACCGTGAAAAACAGCACGTCCTGGACGAAATGGTCAATTTTTTGCGCAAGCACATCACTGGCCCGACACCAGGAAGTCGGGTGCCGGCCCATTGACGGCGTCAGGCAAGGTTCAGAGTGGCGCGCAGCGTACCGGAAACGGAGTTCCTGATGCAGCCCTCGGGCCTGTGACCGGTGTGAATCATTTCACGGGAAAAAATTTCCTCGCGTGGACTGCCATGACAAGCGGTGCGGCACACGGTAGCATGACCGGTAACAGAAAAGGAGAATCCATGAATGCACGCAATGTACGCTGGTCGCTGGCCATTGCTGGGGTGGCGCTGCTGGCTGGCTGCGCCAATGGAAGTGGTTTCAATCCGGCGCTCACGGTAGGCCTGGGTACCGGCTGGAACTGGGGCGGCATTGGCGGTGGCGTGACGGTGCCGCTGGGTGGTGGTACGCCTTCGGTAGGGGTGGGCGTTGGGACCGGAGGCCATATCGGCGATGTGGGCGTGGGGGTCGGGCTGGGGGGCAGCGTGCCGTTGGGTACGCCACAACCGCGGACGGTGCCGGTCAATCAGCCGCCGACGCAGCTGCCTCAGCCAGCCGGAGCGCCTGTGGCCACACCGGCAGACTGGTCGCCGGTGCAGGGTACAGGGCCCGCAGTGCCGGCGGCGGCGGTCAATCAGGCGCCACCCGGCTCGGCCTTCCGTGACTGGCCCTGGGGGGTGCAGGTGGTGCCGGCACGCTGAACGGCACGTGCAGTGCGCACAAGACAAGACCCCGCACACATAGGTAATGCGGGGTCTGCAGCGGATGGGCGCCCGGCATGTGCCGGACGTTCCTGCCTGTGTGCTTACTTGGCGCTGTAGTCGTAGACACCGCGGCCGGTCTTGCGGCCCAGGCGGCCGGCAGCCACGTATTCCTTCAGCAGGTAGCACGGACGGTACTTGCTGTCATTGAACTGCTCCACGTACACGTTCATCACGGCCAGGCACACGTCCAGACCGATCATGTCGGCCAGCGCCAGCGGACCGATCGGGTGGTTGCAGCCCAGCTTCATGCCGGCATCGATGTCTTCGGGCGTGGCCAGGCCTTCGGCCAGCACAAAGAAGGCTTCGTTGATCATCGGCACCAGAATGCGGTTGACGACAAAGCCGGGAGCGTTTTTCACGGTAATGGGCGATTTGCCCAGGCGCTCGGCCAGTTCCTTGACCGTGTCGTGCGTGGCATCGCTGGTCTGGATGCCGCGGATCAGCTCGACCAGCGCCATCATCGGCACCGGGTTGAAGAAGTGCATGCCGATGAAGCGGTCGGCGCGGCTGGTTTGCGCAGCCAGCTCGGTGATGGAGATGGAAGAGGTGTTGCTGGCGATGATGGCATCGGCAGGCAGCAGCGCATCGATCTGCTTGAGGATCTTGTTCTTGATGTCGGGGTTTTCGGTGGCGGCCTCGATCACCAGATGGCAATCTTTCAGATCGTCATAGCTGGTGCTGCCCTTGACCAGCGCCATGGCCTCATTCTTTTCCGCCTCGGTCATCTTCTCCTTCTTGATCAGGCGGTCCATGCTGCCGGCGATGGTTGCCAGGCCTTTTTGCACGGCGGCGTCGGCGATGTCGACCATGACTACGCGGATGCCTTTGGTGGCACAGGCCTGTGCAATGCCGTTACCCATCGTCCCTGCGCCAATGATGCCAACTTGCTGGATCGTGTTGCTCATCTGCTTGTTCTCCTCTTTCCAAAAAAATGGTGTCAGGATCACTATCTTAACCGGGCTGCATGACAGCCAGATGGCCCGGCAGCTCGCGCTGCGGCGATCGCGTCATTGAAACGCCACTTCCTGGAAGCTGCGCAGCTTGCGGCTGTGCAGAGGGCCGGTGGCGCCGCTGCGCAGCAGCTCCAGCGCGCGGATGCCGATGCGCAGGTGCTGGTCCACGCGCTCGCGGTAAAAATGGTTGGCCATGCCGGGCAGCTTGATCTCGCCATGCATGGGCTTGTCGCTTACGCACAGCAAGGTGCCATACGGCACGCGAAAGCGAAAGCCGTTGGCCGCCACCGTGGCGCTTTCCATGTCGATGGCAATCGCGCGGCTCTGGCTGAAGCGTTGTGCCGGCTGGTTGTGCGGGTCGAGTTCCCAGTTGCGATTGTCGGTGGTGGCCACGGTACCGGTGCGCAGGATGGCGCGCACCTCGTCGCGCTGCAGCTGCGTGACTTCGGCCACGGCCTGCTGCAGTGCCTGCTGGATTTCTGCCAGCGCCGGCACCGGCACCCATAGCGGCAAGTCGTCGTCCAGCACATGGTCTTCGCGCACATAGCCGTGCGCCAGCACGTAGTCGCCCAGCAGCTGGCTGTTGCGCAGGCCGGCACAGTGGCCCAGCATCAGCCAGGCGTGCGGGCGCAGCACCGCCACATGGTCGGTCATGGTCTTGGCGTTGCTCGGGCCCACGCCGATGTTGACCATGGTGATGCCGCTGTGCCCCGGCCCCACCAGGTGATAGGCCGGCATTTGCGGCAGCCGTTGCGGGTGGGCACCCTGCACGAAGCCCTCCGGTGTGCCGAAAGCCACGTGGTGCGTCACGACATTGCCAGGCTCGACAAAGGCGCAGTAGCCGCTCTCCGGGTCTTGCATGGCCGCCTGGCCCAGCCGGATGAATTCGTCGATATAGAACTGGTAGTTGGTAAACAGCACGAAGTTCTGGAAATTTTCCGGAGCTGTGCCGCTGTAATGGCGCAGGCGCTGCAGCGAGTAGTCCACGCGTGGCCCGGTGAACAGCGACAGCGGCTGGATGCCATCGCGCTCGTACGTGCCATTGGCAATGCCGTCGTCCATGCTGGACAGGTCGGGCCAGTCGAACAGCGCGTGCATGCGCTGGCGCGCATCGACGTCCAGCGAGCCTTCCATCACCTCATGCGGGTCGAGAGCGAAATGCAGGGCGATCGGCTGGGTGCTGGTGCTGATGCGCAGCGGCACCTGGTGGTTGCGCAGCAGCAGCGCAAACTGGATGCGGTAGTACTCTGCAAACAGGAAGGGATCGGTCAGCGTGGTCTCGAACACGCCGGCATGGGAGACAAAGCCGAAGGTGCACAGGGTTTCGCCGCGCGGCGGGATACCAGGGACGTGCGTCTGGATGCGCACCATGGGGTAAAAGGCACGTGCCGGCTGCGGCAGGTCGCCGTCCGCCACAAAGCGGCGGAACTGGCTGCGCAGATGGTCCACACCTTGCCGGTAGATGGCTTGCACCTGGCACAACGCGGCATCCGCGTCGGTAAACGCTTCGGGAGCGACGAAGGCAGGGGTGATAGGTGTTGCAGCAGGTGACATGGCAGGCCCAATCAGTCAGGTCAAACCATTGTACGCAGGGCACATGGCAGCTGCATGTCGGTGGCAACGCACCAGTCGCAGCCACGCAGCGGCGGCACCTGGCCGCAGGTGCGCGCCGATGCGAAAGGCCAGGGGGATTACTGTGCCGGGATGCGCAGCTTCTGGCCGGGGTAGATCTTGTCCGGGTCGGACAGCATGGGCTTGTTGGCCTCGAAGATCACCATGTACTTGCCAGCGTCGCCATAGTACTCCCTGGCGATGGCCGACAGGGTGTCGCCGCGGCAGACATCGTGGTACTGTGCGTCGTCACTGCTAACGTCCGCTACGTTCAGGTTGTTGTCCACGTCCTGCACGCCGGACACGTTGCCGGCGGCCAGGCCGGCCTTCTCCGCCGCTTCCTTGGACGGGGCGTCGCCCGTCAGGGTGACCTTGCCGCTGGCGCCGTCAAAGGACACCGCCAGATTGTCCAGCCCCAGATTCTGGGCATCGATGTATTGCTTGACCGCATCCGCGGCCTGCGCGTTGAGGGTGGCCAGATCGGGGCTATCGCTGGCCGCGGCCTCCTGGACCTGGTCTGCGCCAAACAGTTTCTCGCCGGCTTCCTTGATGAAATTGAGCAGTCCCATGGGTTCTCCTTGGATCAGTTGAAAAGGAGCTGCCAGCGTATCGGGAATTGATGACAGTCATGTACAGAGTACCCAAAATAAGGTAAAAATTCGTCAAAATTTTCACGCATGCACCCGCATAATGCGCCCATGAGTTTTCTTGCAGTTGATATTGGCAACACCCGCCTGAAATGGGCGCTGTACGAGCAGTCTGCTCCGCAGGCGCGCATGCTGGCCCATGGTGCAGAGTTTCTGGAAAACATCGACAAATTGTCGGATGGGCCCTGGAAAGCCTTCAGCGAAGCGCCCAAACGCATGCTGGGCTGCGTGGTGGCCGGCGAAGCCCTCAAGCGCCGTGTCGAGGAGCAGATGGAAATCTGGCCCGAACTCGAGCCGCGTTGGGTGGTGTCGCGCAGTGAGCAGGCTGGCGTGGTCAATTGTTACGATGTTGCCAACCGACTGGGCCCGGATCGCTGGGTCGCCATCATCGGCGCCCGCCACCGCATGCTGCAGGCTTACGAAGGGCAGGCGCCGCGGCCGCTGCTGGTGGTGATGGTGGGCACGGCCGTCACGGTGGAAGCCGTCGATGCCGATGGTCGCTTCATGGGCGGCATCATCCTACCGGGGCACGGCATCATGCTGCGGGCGCTTGAGTCGGGCACGGCAGGGCTGCATGTGCCCACCGGCAATGTCACGGCCTTTCCCACCAATACCAGTGACGCGCTCACCAGTGGCGGCACCTTTGCCATTGCCGGGGCGGTGCAGCGCATGGTGCGCCACGTGACCGAACACTGCGGCCAGCCCCCCATGTGTGTGATGACCGGCGGCGCCGGCTGGAAAATGGCGCCCTACATGGAAACGCCGTTCGAGCTGGTAGAAAGCCTGATTTTTGACGGCCTGCTGGCCATGGCGGCGGATGCGCACAAGCGGCACCACGCCTTGTTGGCAGTATGACGCGGACAAGCCGGGGGTTCCCTGCCTGCGCGGCGGCACGATGGGCAAACGATCAGAAAGTTGAGCAATGACTTCCATTACTGTGCGTGGCGCTTGTCCACACGATTGTCCGGACACCTGTGCCTTGGTCACCACGGTGCAGGATGGACGCGCCATCAAGGTACAAGGCAACCCGGACCATGCGCCCACCGGCGGTGTGCTGTGCACCAAGGTGTCGCGCTATCCCGAGCGCACCTACCACCCCGAGCGTGTGCTCGAGCCACTGCGCCGTTGCGGCCCCAAAGGCAGCGGCCAGTTCGAGCCGGTGTCCTGGGATGAGGCTCTGGGCGACATCGCCAGACGCCTGCAGGCCATCTGTGCGCGCGATCCGCAGGCGGTGGTGCCCTACAGCTATGCCGGCACCATGGGCAAGGTGCAGAGTGAAGGCATGGCGGCGCGGTTCTTTCACCGCATGGGCGCTTCGCTGCTGAATCGCACCATTTGCTCGGGAGCCGGTGTGGAGGCCCAGCTGCAGACGCTGGGGCGCAAGACCGGCACACGCCTGCACCAGTTTGCCAACGCACGGCTGATCCTGATCTGGGGCAGCAACTCCATCAGCAGCAATCTGCATTTCTGGCGCCAGGCGCAGGAGGCCAAGCGGCGCGGCGCCAAGCTCATCTGCATCGATCCGCGGCGCAGCGAAACCGCCGAAAAGTGCCACCAGCACATCGCCTTGCTGCCGGGCACCGATGCCGCGCTGGCGCTGGGCATCATGCACGAGCTGATCCACCACAACTGGCTGGACCAGGCCTATATCGCCTGCCATACGCTGGGCTGGCCCCAGCTGCGCGCGCGTGCCCTGCAATGGCCGCCCGAGCGCGTGGCCCAGGTGTGCGGCATCAGCGCCGACGAGGTGCGGCAGCTGGCGCGCGACTACGGCACCACCCAACCGGCCGCCATCCGCCTGAACTACGGCATGCAGCGCGTGCACGGCGGCGGCAATGCGGTGCGTGCCGTGCTGTCACTGCCGGCGCTCACCGGCGCCTGGCGTCACGCGGCGGGCGGGGCACTGCTGAGCTGCTCCGGCGAAGATCCGGTGCAGGCAGCCGCGCTGGAGCACGCCGAGCTGCGCAGGCAGCACCACCCCGGGCAGCGGCCACGCACCATCAACATGGTCACCATCGGCAACGACCTGCTGCGCCCGGCCAGCGCCGACTTTGGCCCGCGCATCGAGGCGCTGATCGTGTACAACAGCAATCCGGTGGCGGTGGCGCCCGACAGCGCGCGCGTGGTGCAGGGCTTTGCCCGCGACGACCTGTTTACCGTGGTGCTGGAGCATTTCCGCACCGACACGGCCGATTACGCCGACTACATCTTGCCGGCCACCACGCAGCTGGAGCACTGGGATGTGCACAGCGCCTATGGCCACACCGATGTGCTGCTGAATCGTCCGGCCATCGCGCCGTTGGGGCAGGCGCGTTCCAATGCCCGGATTTTCCGCGATCTGGCTGCACACATGGGCTACACCGACGCCTGCCTGGCCGAGGACGATGAAACGCTGTGTCGCAGTGCCTTTGGGGATCAGGTGGATTTCGACGTCTTGCTGCGCGATGGCTTTGTCGCGCGCCAGCTGTCCGAAACGCCATTTGCCCAGGGTGGCTTTGCCACCCCCTCCGGCAAGTGCGAGCTGTTCAGCCAGCGCCTGGCGGACCAGGGGCTGGACGGCTTGCCGGACCATGTGCCCAATTACGAGTTGCCCACGGCCGAGTACCCGCTGGCGATGATTTCGCCACCGCCGCGCAATTTTCTCAATAGCAGCTTCGTCAACGTGGACAGTCTGCGCGCCAGTGAAGGCCAGCCGGTGCTGGAGATGCACGCGGAGGATGCCGCAGCGCGCGGCATTGCCGATGGCGATCTGGTCGAGGCCTTCAATGCGCGCGGCAGCTACCGCTGCGTGGCCCGCCTCAACGGCCGTGCCCGTGCCGGTGTGGTGCACGGCATGGGCGTGTGGTGGCGCAAGCTGTCGTTGGATGGCGCCAATGCCAATCAGCTCACCCACCAGGGTCTGACCGATCTGGGGGGCGGGCCGGTGTTTTACGATTGTGTGGTGCAGGTGCGCAAGGCTTGATCCTCTGCGGCTGGCCTAACGCAGGCTGTCGATCAAATCGATGTACTGCTGCCTGGCTGCATCGCTGCCGGTGCCTTTGAGGGCATTCCAGGCGTCCCACTTGGCGCGCGCCACGATGTCGCTGAAACCCGGTTTGGGCGCCGTGTTGTCGCCTGCCGTAGCCTGCTTGTACAGGCTGTAGATTTTCAGCAGGGTCTGGTTGTCAGGCTTTTCACTCAGCGTGGTAGAACTGGCCACGGCAGCTTCAAAGCGGGTGTTCAGATCGGTCATGGGGGTCTCCTGGATGGCCTTGGTTGGTATCCGCCCATTGTACCGATCACCGGGTAGTTATTGAACGACCGTGCTTTTCTGTTGTAGCAACAGATGGTCCACCACCGGGCCGGCGCGGAAGCCGTTGACCAGCTGCAGCAGCTCGTGGATGATGCCGTCCACGTCGTTGGCATGCATCATGTGCTGCAGCGCCACCAGCCGTTCCTGCAGCTGCGGCCAGGGCAGCATCACCTCGTGCGCCTTCATGATGCGCGGGTGCTCGGTGGGCTGCGGGTTGTCGCCGATCAGCAGTTCCTCGTACAGCTTTTCGCCGGGGCGCAGGCCGGTGATCTTGATCTCGATGTCGCCTTCGGGGTGGCTGGCGTCGCGCACCGTCAGGCCGGACAGCGCCACCATCTGGCGTGCCAGCTGCATGATCTGCACCGGCTCGCCCATGTCCAGCACGAACACATCGCCGCCGGTGCCCATGGCGCCGGCCTGCAGCACCAGCTGCGCCGCTTCCGGAATCGTCATGAAATAGCGCGTCACCTCGGCATGCGTGAGCGTGATCGGCCCGCCGTTGGCAATCTGCTGGCGGAACAGCGGCACCACCGAGCCGGACGAGCCCAGCACATTGCCAAAGCGCACCATGGCAAAGCAGGTCTGGCGTGGTACCGGGTCGGCACAGGCCGGCTCGCCGCCCCAGGCCTGGGTCCCATCTAGCTGCGCAAACGATACGCTGCTGCTGGCGGCCAGGGCCTGCAGGCACAGCTCGGCCATGCGCTTGGTGGCACCCATCACGTTGGTGGGGCGTACCGCCTTGTCGGTGGAAATCAGCACAAATTGCGGCACGGCGGCTTCCAGCGCAGCACGTGCCACGGTCAGGGTGCCGAACACGTTGTTGGCCAGGCCCTGCACCGGGTTGTGCTCGACCATGGGCACATGCTTGTAGGCGGCGGCGTGGTACACCGTGTCGGGCTGCCAGGTCCGGATGATCTGGCGCATGCGGTGCAAATCGCGCACATCGCCCAGCAGCGGCACCACCTGCGGATCGCCGGGCAGCGTGGCCACCAGCGCCTTGAGCTCGTGGTACACCGCGTACAGGCCGTACTCGCTGTGCTCCACCAGCAGCAGCGTGGCGGGTGCCTGTTGCACGATCTGCCGGCACAGCTCGCTGCCGATGCTGCCACCGGCCCCGGTGACCAGCACCACCTTGCCCTCGATGTTGCGGGCAATCAGTGCAGGCACCGGCGGCACCGGGTCGCGGCCCAGCAGGTCTTCCACATCCAGTTCGTGAAACTGCTGCACCACGGCCTGGCCGCTGGTCAGCGCCGCCAGGCTGGGCACGCTGCGCACATGCACCGGCAGCCCGTGCAGCTGCTGGATCACGGCATTGCGCTGCGCGCGCGTCAGGCTGGGGATCGCCAGCAGCACGTCCGTGACTTCGCTGTCATGCACGACGCGGGCCAGATCCTCCGGCGACCACACTTCGGCGCCGTTGATGCTGCGCCCGATCTTGGCCGGGTCGTGGTCGATATAGCCAATCAGCATGTAGTTGCGGATATGGCGGATGGCGCCCGCCGTTTGCACGCCGGTTTCGCCGGCGCCAAAAATCAGCAGGCGGCCTTGCTGGCGCACCTCGTGGTGGCTGGCATACATGAACAGGCCGCGGATGAAGGCACGGTTGCCCCCCACCAGCAGCAAAAACATCAGCGGCTGCAAAATGCCCACGCTGCGCGGCACGTGCGTCGGGTTGCCGACAAACCCCACGTAGGCAAAAAACAGCAGGCCATACACGGCCAGCGCCTGGATGGTGGTGACCATCGCGGAAAAGCCGGTATAGCGAAAAATGGCGCGATACAGCCCGAACTTCACCATGATCGGGATTGCCAGCGCCGGCGCCAGCACATAGGTCAGCGCCTGGGTGGAATCCGGCAGGATCCACAGGTCCAGCCGCAGGCTGATGGCCAGCCACAGCGCCAGCCAGGCGCACAGCACGTCCATCGCCATGGCCATCAGCTGGTGCGGCAGGGTGCGTTTGTTGAAAATGCGGGACAGCATACAAAAGCAGTTCAGGGTTTGAGCAGGATGCCCAGGGTCATGGCGATGATTTTCAGGTCCAGCAGCAGGCTGCGCTGGCGCACGTACTGTTGGCACAAGGCCAGCTTGGCTGGCAGGATGGTGTGGATATAGGTGTGTTCGGGATCGGTGCTATCGGCCAGCAAGGTGCTTTCGCTGCGGTATTGCACCGACGCGAGATCGGTAATGCCAGGGCGCACGCTCAGCACTTCGGTGCGTACCGCGTCCGGGTACAGGGCCACGTAGCGCGGCACTTCGGGGCGCGGCCCCACCAGGCTCATGTCGCCCAGCAGCACATTGATCAGCTGCGGCAGCTCGTCCAGCTTGTAGGTCCGGATAAAGTGGCCGCTGCGCGTGATGCGGCTGTCTGCTCCCACGGTAATCTGCAGGCCGGCATTGTCCTGCCGCATGCTGCGAAACTTGTAGATGCGAAACGGCCGGCCATAGCGGCCCATGCGCTCCTGCCGGAAAAACACCGGCCCGGGCGAATCGCGCTTGATCCAGAGCGCCAGCGCCAGCAACAGCGGCGCCAGCAGCAGCAGGCCGGCAGATGCGGCCAGCAGGTCAAACAGCCGTTTCAGCCAGAGCGCCTTCATGCAGACAAAATCTGCCGCAGCGCCGCAATGATGCGCTCCTGCTCGGCATCGCTCATCGCGGTAAACAGCGGAATGCTGAACATGCGCTGGTAGGCCAATTCGGCCTGTGGGAACATCTCCGGCGTCAGGCCATAGGTATCGCGCCAGTAGGGCTGGCGGTGCAGCGGCACATAGTGCACGCTGGTGCCAATGCCGGCATCGCTCAGCTGCTGGATCACCTGGTCGCGCGTAACCCTGGCATCCTCGCGCAGGCGCAGCACAAACAGGTGCCACGAATGCGTATCGCCCGCCGGCGCATCCGCCGGCAGAATCAGCGGCAACTCCTGCAAAGCCTGCAGATAACGCTGCGCCAGCTGCTGGCGGCGCTGCAAAAAGGCCGGCAGCCGCTTGAGCTGCACCCGGCCCAGCGCACCGGCCATGTCGGTCATGTTGTACTTGAAGCCCGGCGCCACAATTTCGTAGTACCAGGCCGGCGTCTTGCTGGTAAAGCGGTCAAAGGCATCGCGGCTGATGCCGTGCAGCCGCATGATCTTCATGCGCGCGGCCAGCTCGGCGTTTTTGGTCACCACCATGCCGCCTTCGCCGGTGGTCATGGTCTTGTTGGCATAAAAGCTGAACACGGCGGCATCGCTGTCCAGCTGGCCCACCAGCGTGCCGCCCCAGGTAGTGGGCAGCGCGTGTGCGGCGTCTTCCAGCACGCGCAAGTTGTGTTTGCGGGCAATGGCAAAAATCGCGTCCATGTTGCAGGCCAGGCCGCCGTAGTGCACCGGCATGATGGCGCGCGTCCTGGGCGTGATGGCGGCTTCGATCTTGGCCGTATCGATGCACAGCGTCACCGGGTTGCAGTCCACCAGCACCGGGTTGGCACCCAGGTAGCGGATCACCTCGGTGGTGGCGGTAAAGGTCAGCGTGGGGGCAATCACCTCGTCGCCGGGGCCAATGCCCATGGCTTCCAGCGCCAGGTGCAGGCCGGCGGTGGCCGAGTTGACGGCAACGCAATGCAGGCCGCCGCCCAGAAACTCGCCAAACTCCTGCTCGAAGGCGCGGGTTTCCGGGCCGGTGGTAACCCAGCCGCTGCGCATGGCATGCGCCACGGCATCGATTTCTGCCTCGCCAATGTCGGGGCGGGCGAAGGGAATAAAAGGTGTGTCGGTCATGGTGTCAAGTTGTCAGGCGGCGCCGCAGGCGGCCAGAAAACGCCGCGCCAGCACCGGATAGGTATGATTGTCCAGCACAAACTGCCGTCCCGCAGCGCCCATGCGGGCCCGGGTGGCCGCGTCCAGCTGGCTGAGCTGGCGCAAACCGGTGGCAATCGCGGGTGGGTCGGCCGGCGGCACGGTCAGGCCGCAGCCGGCTTCGGCCACCGGGTCATTGCCGGCTTCTACCGAATGCAGCACCACGCAGCGCGCCATCATGTAGTCCATCAGCTTGTTGGGCGCAATGCCAAAGCGGTAAATCGGCACGCGCTGCCAGCCGATGTAGGCAATGTCCACCTGCGCCAGAAACGACGGAATCTGTGCCTTGGGAATGGGGTCAAAAAACGCCACCATTTCTTGCAGACCCAGCGCCTGCGCCTGTTGCTGCAGCGCCACTTTTTCGTGGCCGCTGCCCACCAGCACACAGCGCAGCGGTGTGTCCTTCAGCAGCGTGGCGGCCTGCAGCAGCACCTCCAGCGCATTGGGCGTGCCGTGCGAGCCGGCATAGCCCACCACGGTATGGCCGGCGGCTTTTTCGGCGGCAATATGGGCGGCAATGTCCTCGCGCAGCGCGGGCGGCGTGCCCTGCCACTCTTCCAGCGTGATGCCATTGGGCACAATGTGCAGCTTGCGCAGATCCAGCCCGTGGCTGTGCATGTGCTCGGCCACCTTGGGCAGCATGCTCACCACCACATCGGCATGGCGGTAGGCGTAATTTTCGGCGGCCTGGCACAGCATGATAAAGGGGTGCCGTGGCGACATGCCGCCCAGCTCGATCGGCGACAGTGGCCACAAATCATGCACCTCAAACACCAGTTTGCAGGGCTTGCCGTGCTTGCGTGCCAGCTGGGCAATGTGCTGCGCCACCCAGATGTCCATCGGGTAGGTGCTGCTGGCAATCACCACATCGGGCCGGAAGGCGCGCGCCATGCGCGGGGCATCGGCCCACACCTGGCGCAAAAAGGCCCAGATGTTCTGCACCCGGCCCAGGCCATTGCCCACATACGGCGGGCTGTGGTACCAGTGGTAGGCAATGCCGTCCATATCCTGCACGGTGGCGCGGCCCTCCTGCACGGCGCCGGCGGCGCGCAGGCGGGCCAGGTCCGGCTGCGTGGCGCGCACATGGCTGTAGTCGGCCGCCAGCATGCGCACGTGGTGCCCGGCCTGCACCCATTCGCGCGCCAGGTAGTAGGGGCGGTATTCCATGCCGTGCAGCGGCCCGCCGGCGTAGTGGTTCAGGTAAAGAATGTTCATGAAGCTTGCAAGGTCTGCACCAGTTGCGCCACGGCCGGCGGAAACAGCCCATGTGCCTGCACCCAGGCGCGGTTGTGGCTGGCTATGGCGTCGGCCTGGGCCTGCAGCGCGGGCAGCACTGCCGCACTGCGCGCCGACAGGTCAGCGCAGGGCAGGCGCGGCACGATCCAGCCGTTGGCCTGGTCCTGCACCAGCTCGTGGTTGGCCGGCAGGTCGCTTAGCAGCGGAATGCAGCCATGCGCCATGGCCTCCAGCACCGATACCGCCACCGAATCGCTTTGCGGCACGCTGATGTACCACTGGGCCTGGTCATAGTAACGGGCTTGCTCCTCGGCCGACAGGCGTCCCACAAAGCGGATGCGTGTGCCCATGCCTTCGCGCGTGACCCATTCCTGCATCAGGGCGCGCTGGCTGCCGTCATTGGCCACCACCAGCTGCGCCTGCGGCTGCCAGGCGGCCATCGTGCGGAACAGCTCCAGCACGCGCAGCGGCTGGTAAATCGGTTCCAGCCCGCGGTTGGCATAAAACAGCCAGGGCTTTTTGGCTTGTTCCGGCGCGGGCGGCAGGCTGTTTAACCCGAACGGGAAAGTCATCACCTGGCGCGCGCCCAGCTGCTGCATCACTGTGGTCATGTGCTGCGAATCACTGGTGCACAGCGTGGCCTGGCGCAGAATGGCGCGGGTCAGCCAGCGGTACGCTGCGTGGCGCTGTGGCGTGACCAGCATGTCGCTGCCCCAGGCCGATGCCAGCACGCGCCCGCGCAGCCGCCACAGCAGGTGCGCCAGCCACACCAGCGTGCCATGCGAGGTCAGGTAATGCGGGTTGATCCAGTCGGCGTCCACCTGGCGCAGCCAGCGGCCTACCGTGGGCAACTGGCGTAGCAGTGCCACATTGCCGCCGCCATGCGCCGGGTCGGTGCCCAGTGCCAGCCGCCGCTGCTGCGGCACCAGCTGCGCCAGCTCCGGCGCAAAGCCGCGGCTGCTGCACACCCACAGCTCTACCAGCGGCGCCAGTGCGCGCGCCCATTTCAGCAAATGCGGGCTGTCGCCATCGCCTACCAGCGCATAGCGCAGCGGGCGCGACGCCCCGGCCAAGGGCGCAGCAGCAATAGCGTGGGGGCGGGATGGGCTCATTCGGACAAGTGGGGCAGTTGGCCGGCCCAGCGTTCATAGGCAGCACGGTACTGCGGGTGCGCGGCCAGCCAGGCGGCATCCTGGCGGCGTGTATCGCCCACCACTTGCGCCGGGTTGCCGGCCAGCACGGCAAAGTCGCCATACTGCCCGCGCACGCGGCTGCCGGCGGCCACCAGACAGCCCAGGCCCAGTACCGTGCCGGCCTCGATCACGCTATGCGGGCCAATAAAGCAGTGCGCGCCAATCGCAATCGGCGCGCGGATATCGCTGGGCTGCGTGCCATCGGCTGCCGGCTGCGGCCCGCCCGACAATGCCGCCGCCACGCGCACGCTGCGGTGCGTGCTGTGGCTGACCAGGCTGACAAAATTGGTCACCTGCGTGCCCTGGCCAATGGTAACGCCGCTGCTGGCCTCGATAAAGTTGAAATGCCCGATAAACACATCGTCTTCCAGCAGCAGCCGGTCTTCGTGCTCGATGCAGGTGCTGGGCGAAATGCGCGTGTGCGCCAGCGCCCGCCCTTGCTGCACCTCGCCAAACAGCACACGAAAAAACACCAGCCGCCACAGGCGGCGGCGCAGGCGGTTCAGGGCGGCCCTCAGGCGCAGGGACAGGGTGGGCGGGGTCATGCAGGGCGTATTGTGCGTCATGCCGGGGCGCTTGTGGCCATCATGGCTGCTCTTCCACCAGTTGCTGCATGTCCGGCTCGGCCGGATCTTGCGCTTCTGGCGCCGGAATATCCGGCCAGAACGCCAGCCGGTAAAAGTAAATGCCAAAGTACAGCACCATGGCCGCCGATACCGCCCAGCCGCCGGCAATCAGCCCGCCCAGCCGCAGCCCCAGCGCCAGCGCCACCACAAACGCCAGCTGCCCCACCAGCGCCCAGCGAAAGGCCCAGCGCTGCGCCTGCCAGGCCATGGTTACCACGGCCAGCGGCGCGGCCACAAAATGCGCGGCAATATAGGGCGCCAGCGCGCGCGCCAGCTGCCCCGCCTCGGCCCACTGCGGGCCAAACACCCGCACAAACAGCCACGGCCCAGCCAGCATCAGCACCAGCATCAGTAGCACGGCCATGCCCGCCAATAGCAGCATCACCTGCCGCACGGCGCGGCGCGCAGCGTCCGGGTGGGCGTTGCTCAGGCGCGGGTACAGCGCCTGCGACACGGCACTGCCCACCAGTGTGGCCGGCGCCTTCAGGTAGCGCAGCGACAGGCCCCAGAAGCCGGCTGCTGCTTCGCCGGTCCAGGCGATCAAGATGGCCACCGCCACCGCATCCTGCAGCGTGCCCAGAAACGCATGCGGCGTGTTCAAGATCGGAAAATCCCGGTGCTTGTGCGCCACCTGGCGCAGGGCGGCCGGCAGGCTGGCATCGGCGGCAAACGGCAGCACGCTGCGCCAGCCGCCTTCGGGGGCCGGCCGCAGCAGCACCAGGCAAGCCAGCAGCGCAGCGGCAATCGGCGCCGCCACCAGTGCCCAGGCCTGGCCAGAGCCGGCCGGCGCACGCGCCTGCAGCCACAGGGCATAGCCCAGCGCCACCTGCAGCACCGCGGTGCCGCCATACTGCAGCACGCGTGCCACTGCCAGCGCCCGAAAGCGCTGTGCCCGGTTGCTCCACATTGTCAGCAGCTGCAGTCCGCCCGCCGCCAGCACGGCCAGCGGCAGCAGCTGTGGCAAGGGCAGGTAGCCCAGTGCATGCAGGCCCCAGGCCAGCGGCAGGCTCAGCAGCAGCACCAGCAGGCCAATGCGCGCGCACAGCGCCAGCAGCGCTTGCGCCTCGCGCCCATCACGCGCCAGCGGCAGGGCAAATTCGTAGCGCCCGCAGGCCACCACCGCCACCGTGGCGGCAATGGTGGTAAAGCTGGTCAGCAGTCCAAACGCCTCGGGCGTAAACAACCGCGTGATCAACGGTCCCAGCAGCAGCGGCACCAGCTGCGCCAGCGCGCCGCCGGCCAGCAGGGTCAGGGTGGCGCGCAGCAAGCCGGATCTGGCAGGCTGGCTCAAGCCAGCGCCTCACGCAGCGCCTGCACAATCCGGTCTTGCTGCTCGGGCTGCAAATCCGCACTCATCGGCAGGCTCATCACCTCGCGCGCCAGCATGGCGGCCACCGGCGTGGGCCGCTGGCACAGGGTCTGGTACACCGGCTGCTCGTTCATCGGCACCGGGTAATGCACGGCGGTCGGTATGCCCGCGTCTTTCAGGCGCGCCTGCACCTGTTCGCGCTGCGGCACGCGCACGGTGTACTGCGCAAACACGCTGGTGCGCCCCGCGCGCTGCTGCATGCGGGCAATGCCGGCCGCATCGCACAGCGCGTTGTAGCGCGCCCCCAGTGCCATGCGCTGCTGCACTTCCCAGTCAAAGCGCTCCAGCTTGGCCAGCACCACGGCGCATTGCAGCGTATCCATGCGGCCGCCCACGCCCACGCGCGTATGCGTGTAGCGCTTGCTCTGGCCGTGGATGCGAATCTCGCGGCAGGCCTGTGCCAGTGCATCGTCGCTGGTAAAAATGGCACCGCCATCACCGTAGCAGCCCAGCGGCTTGCTGGGGAAAAAACTGGTGCAGCCCAGGGTGCTCAGGCCACAGCTCTCGCGGCCCTGGTACTGCGCGCCAAAGCTTTGTGCGGCATCTTCAATCACCGGCAGGTCGCCATAGCGGGCCGCAATCGCGTTGATGGCCTCCATGTCCGCCAGCTGGCCATACAGGCTCACCGGCATGATGGCGCGGGTGCGGGTGCTCATGGCGGCTTCCAGCTGCGTGGCGTCGATCAGGCCGGTATCGGCTTCCACATCCACAAACACCGGCTTGCCGCCCAGCAGCACAATGGTTTCGACCGTGGCGGCAAAGGTAAACGGGGTGGTGATAACCTCGTCTCCCGGTTTCAGGTTCAGCGCCATCAGGCTGATCAGCAAGGCCTCGGTGCCGCTGGCCACGGTAATGCAGTGCCGGGCGCCGGTGCGCTGCGCCAGTGCGGCCTCCAGCTCGGCCACTTCCGGGCCCATGATGTACTGGCCATGGTCCAGCACCTGCTGCATGCGGGTGTGGATGCTGTCTTTCAGTGCGGCGTATTGGGTTTTGAGGTCGATGAATTGCATATGCTCGGGGGTCATGACTGGTGCAGGGTAAGGCTATTGCCGGCCAGCTGGTAACGGTCGCCTGTATGCTGGCACACGGCTTCGCCCTGGCCCTGCAGCGGCAAGTCCAGCCGCTCGCCAAAGCGGCTCATCCAGCCAATCTGCCGTGCCGGCACGCCCACCACCAGGGCAAAGTCGGGCACATCCTTCTGCACCACGGCACCGGCGCCGACAAAGGCGTAGCGCCCCACGGTGCTGCCGCACACAATGGTGGCATTGGCGCCAATGGTGGCCCCCTGCCTGACCAGGGTGCGGCGGTACTCGTCCTTGCGCGCCACAGCAGCGCGCGGGTTGTACACGTTGGTAAACACCATGCTGGGGCCGCAAAACACGTCGTCTTCCAGCGTAACGGCATCGTACACGCTCACGTTGTTCTGGATCTTGACGTTGTTGCCAATGCGCACGTCGTTGCCCACAAACACGTTCTGGCCCAGCGAGCAGCCCTGGCCCAGCACGGCACCACCGCATACATGCACCCAGTGCCAGATGCGGGTGCCGGCACCGATGCTGGCGCCGGTGTCCACAATGGCGGTAGGGTGCACGGTATAGGGCAGGGCGCTCATGCCTGCAGCCGCGCCAGCACCGGGTGGCCCTGGCCGTCACGCGGCGCCACCGGCCGCGCGGTGCGGATCACGTTCACCGTCTCGATGCAGTGGCGTGCATCGTCCAGCCCGTAGCCGCGCCCGGCCAGAATCTCTTCATAGCTCACCTTGTGCAGCTCGGTAAAGCCTTCGGAAAACTCCAGCTGCTCGCCGCTGATGTCCACGCTGCGGAAGGTGGTCTTCTTGCCCTTCACGTCTTCCGGCAGGTCATTGGCATCCACCGACAGGAACCAGCGCACGCGGGCACGCTCGTATTCCAGGTAGCCGGCGGCCTTGGTTTCGCCACTGTAGTGCACCACGTTGTCCTGCAGCTTGCCAAACACAAAGTGCAGCATGTCGTAAAAGTGCACACCAATGTTGGTGGCCACGCCAAAGGACTTGCGCGGGTCGCCTTTCCAGCTTTCCAGGTACCACTTGCCGCGGCTGGTGATGTAGGTCAGCTCCACATCAAACTTGGTGTCGGCCGGGGCGGCGGCCACCTTCTGGCGCAGCGCCAGAATGGCGTCGTGGTGGCGCAGCTGCAAAATGTTGAACACGCGCTTGCCGGTTTCCTGCTCTACCAGCGCCAGGTCGTCCAGCAGCGCGGGGGTGGGCACCAGCGGTTTTTCGCAAATCACATCGGCGCCCAGGCGCAGGGCGGCGGTAATGTGCGGGTGGTGCAGGTAGTTGGGCGAGCAAATGGCCACATAGTCCAGCGCGGTGGCCGGGTTGCGCTTCAGGCGGTGCGCATAGTCGTAAAAGCGCTCAAAGTCGGTAAAGAACTCGCTCTGCGGCGAGATGCTGTCAATAATGCCGACCGAGTCGTTGATGTCATAGGCCACTGCCAGGTGGTGGCCCAGATCCTTGATGGCGCGCATGTGGCGCGGCGCAATATAGCCGGCTGCGCCGATGAGGGCGAAGTTTTTCGTCATGGTAAGAGATTGAGATGGGGCGAAAAGTGCAAACCGCTATTGTGCGCCTTCTCTGCACTTGTGTTGCAACACGTGGGGCGGTGATGGTCGTCCTTCCTGTGCATTATTTGTTTCATCCGGATGCCGTAGATGAATAGTAAGTTCTTGCTTAATAAGCCATGGCTCCCTGAGCATTGCCCTATCCAATTTTCATCCGCCACCATGACAGACATCACCCAGTCGTACCTCGCGCCAAGGCCGACATCTTGGCCCAGGCGTTGCCCTATATCCGCCAGTTCCATGGCAAGACCATGGTGGTCAAATACGGCGGCAATGCCATGACCGATCCTGCGCTGCAAAAGGCCTTTGCCGAAGACATCGTGCTGCTCAAGCTGGTGGGCATCAACCCGGTCGTGGTGCATGGCTGCGACCCGGAGATCGAGGCGGCGCTCAAGCGGCTGGGCAAGCAGGCCAGTTGCTGCCGCAATTGTCGCACTTTCGCATCAATGCGCTGTGCGCCGAAGGCACCATCTCCGGCGGCATGATCCCCAAGATTGCCGGTGCACTGGATGCCGCCAAACGCGGCATGAAGGCGGTGCACATCATTGGCGGCCGCGTGTCGCACAGCATGTTGCTGGAGGTGCTGACGGATCAGGTGTTCGGGACGGGGATCCGAGCGCAGTGACTCATTCACCAGTAAGAATAGCTTACATCTGCTCTCCCGCAATCATATTTTTCCTACAGCCCAAGAAAAGCGAGTGTGACGCATCAGCTTCACAAACGATAGAGAGCCAAAATAGAGAAACACGAACATTCCGGCACTCATTGCCACCATGCTACCTGCATCAAGATAAAGGTGCATATTTGTCATGAGGGTAACCCGGTCAATGTCGAGATAATTTGCTAGAAGTCTACTCGATATGCTGGCGGTTGCCATAAGAATGGGCCAATGGACCAAATAAAGTCCAAACGTCTCATCTCGTGGGCTCATCCATTTTGGGAAGATGTTTTTCTTGAATTTGAAAAATAATGAAAACATGATTATTCCGAAGAGCTGGTTTGTTATGCGTAGGGTGTTAACTGGGTCATTGAAGTAGATTTGGTCGGTGCCATTTGTTCCTAACTGTGTTTTTATATAAATTGATTCTAGTATGGACAGACAGTAAGCAATCGTTGCTATGCTGACTAGGATTCCTATCTTTAAATTTGTTATGCCATTGATCCAGTGATTTTTTCCGCGACGCACTTCACTGCCATACCATAAATAAAAAACATAACCGAATGTCGCTGTTGTATGAATGGTCGGAATGATTTTAATATAGATGTTTGCGGCGTAGAAAATTGATGCTGTTAGAAATAAAATTCCGTTGATGCGCGACGGAACTGCTCTGGCGAACAACATGATGGCAAGGGCGATGAAGTAGTTTAAAACAAACCAGTACTCGGATTGTAAATAAACCAATTTTGCGATTTCTGAAAGGTGCCAAGAACGAGCATTCAAATGCGCGGCCGTTATCAATGCCAATCCAAGAAGGGTTGACCAAAAAATCCAAGGTTTGGCTACGATTTTCATTCGTCGCCTAAAAAACTCAAATCGACCATACTCTTCAAGCTTTGATCCTAAGAGGTAGCCGGAGATCATAAAAAAACATAGCGTTCCGTACTTAAAGAAATCTATTAATATGATTCGCATATAATCGGATGAGTGCATTTCCTTG
>CAYPRU010000003.1:0-201353 GCA_964413485.1 uncultured Allobrachymonas sp.
CTGCTCTCGTGATTGCAGAACACGACAACGCTTCCATCAAGGGCGCCACGCTCAATGCCGTGACCGCTGCCGCCCAGTGCGGCGGCGAGGTGCACGTGCTGGTGGCTGGCAGCAATGCCGCGGCGGCCGCCCAGGCTGCCGCGCAGATTGCCGGTGTGGCCAAGGTGCTGCACGCCGATGGCGCAGCACTGGCCGACGGCCTGGCCGAGAACCTGGCTGCGCAAGTACTGGCCGTGGCTGGCAACTACAGCCACATTCTGTTCCCGGCCACTGCCAGTGGCAAGAACGTGGCGCCGCGCGTGGCCGCCAAGCTCGATGTGGCGCAGATCAGCGACATCACCAAGGTGGACAGCGCCGACACCTTCGAGCGCCCGATCTATGCCGGCAACGCGATTGCCACCGTGCAAAGCAGCGATGCGGTCAAAGTCATCACGGTGCGCAGCACCGGCTTTGACGCAGCGGCCGCCACTGGCGGCAGTGCGGCGGTGGAGAGCGTGGCGTCGGTGGAGGCCAGCAGCCAGTCCAGCTTTGTGAGCCGTGCGGTCACCAAGTCGGACCGCCCCGAGCTGACCGCAGCCAAGATCATCGTCTCCGGTGGCCGTGCGCTGGGCAGCGAAGAGAAGTTCCAGGAAGTGCTCACGCCGTTGGCGGACAAGCTGGGCGCGGCCATCGGCGCCAGCCGTGCGGCGGTGGATGCGGGCTATGCCCCCAACGACCTGCAGGTGGGGCAGACCGGCAAGATCGTGGCGCCCGAGCTGTACATTGCCTGCGGCATCAGCGGTGCGATCCAGCACCTGGCGGGCATGAAGGACAGCAAGGTGATCGTGGCGATCAACAAGGACCCGGAAGCGCCGATCTTCTCGGTGGCTGACTATGGCCTGGAAGCTGACCTGTTCACGGCAGTGCCGGAATTGGTGCAGGCACTGTAACTATTGGCCAATTGCCCGGCCCCGAGCCATTCTGCCGCCAGCGGAATGGCTTTTTTGTACGGCAGCCGGCATACCGCCGCCCCGTTTTTTTAGGAGACCCTCATGGCTTATACCGCCCCCGTCCAGGACATGCTGTTTGACATGCAATTTCTGGCAGAACTTGATCAGTTGGCGCAGGATGTACCCGTTTACGCCGATGCCGGCCTGGAAACAGCCCAGGCCGTGCTGCACGAAGCCGCCAATCTGGTGCAGGATGTGGTGGCACCGCTGAACGTGGAGGGCGATCGCAATCCCTCGAGCTGGAAAGATGGTGTGGTCACGGCAACCCCTGGCTTTGGCGATGCGTTCCAGCAATACGCGCAAGGCGGCTGGCAAGGCCTGCAGCACCCGGAAGAATTTGGCGGGCAAGGCCTGCCCAAGACCATTGGCGCCGCCGTGCTGGAAATGGTCAACGCCGCCAACCTGAGCTTTGCCCTGTGCCCGCTGCTGACGGATGGCGCCATTGAGGCTTTGCTCACCGCTGGCTCGGATACGCTCAAGCAGATCTATCTGCCCCAGCTGGTCTCCGGCCAATGGACCGGCACCATGAACCTGACCGAGCCGCAGGCCGGCTCCGACCTGGCCGCAGTGCGCAGCCGCGCCGAGCCGGTGGGCGACGGCACCTATAAGGTGTTCGGCACCAAGATCTTCATCACCTGGGGTGAGCACGACATGGCCGAAAACATCGTCCATCTGGTGCTGGCACGTGTGGCTGGTGCCCCGGAGGGTGTCAAGGGCATCAGCCTGTTTGTCGTGCCCAAGTTCCTGGTCAACGCGGACGGCAGCCTGGGGGCGCGCAACGACGTGCATTGCGTGAGCATCGAGCATAAGCTGGGCATCAAGGCCAGTCCGACTGCAGTGCTGCAGTTTGGTGACCATGGCGGTGCCATCGGCTATCTGGTGGGTGAGGAAAACCGCGGTCTGGAATATATGTTCATCATGATGAACGCAGCGCGCTATGCCGTGGGTGTGCAAGGCATTGCCGTGTCGGACCGTGCCTACCAGCATGCCGTGGCTTATGCCCGTGAGCGCGTGCAAAGCCGTCCGGTGGATGGATCTGCCAAGCAGGCGGTCACCATTGCCCACCATCCGGATGTCAAGCGCATGCTGCTGACCATGCGTGCCACGTCGGAAGCTTGCCGCGCCATGGCGATTTTTGCCGCAGCGCAATACGATGCTGCACACCACCATCCCGATGCAGCGGTGCGTGCCGAAAAGCAGGCACTGTACGAATTCCTGGTCCCGCTGGTCAAGGGCTATGGCACCGAGTCCAGCCTGGAAGTGACCAGCACGGGTGTGCAAGTGCATGGCGGCATGGGCTTTATCGAGGAAACCGGTGCTGCCCAGTATTACCGTGATGCCAGGATTCTGCCAATCTATGAGGGCACCACGGCCATTCAGGCCAATGACCTGATCGGCCGCAAGACGGTACGCGACGGCGGTGCCGTGGCCCGTCAGATCGCTGCGGCCATCGCACAGACCGAGGCGGAACTGGGCAAGAGCGTATCTGCCGATGCCAAAGCGGTGCAGCAGACCTTGTCGGCAGCGCGCGAAGCCTTCCTGAAAGTAGTGGACTTTGTGGTGGCCAACGCCAAGTCCGACCCGAACGCCGTGTTTGCCGGCAGCGTACCCTATTTGCTGCTGAGCGGTAATTTGGTAGCGGGTTGGCAAATGGCCCGTTCACTGCTGGTGGCCGAGCGCCAGCTGGCGGCCAAGGCCGAAGACGCCTACGGGCCGGCGTTTTATCGCAACAAGGTGTGCACTGCGCGCTTCTATGCCGATCACATTCTGAGCCGTGTGCCGTCGCAGGCATACACCACTCTGTACGGTGCCAACGCAGTCAATGCCTTCGAAGTCGAGGCGTTCTGACCTTTCTGGCTGGCTTCAGCCTCGGTCCCCGCATGGTGTTACCCTGCGGGGATTTTTCATGTAGGCGGACGCGGTGCTAGCAGAAAGCGCTCCAACAGCGATGGGGACCAGCAGTCAATGGTCCGCCTTCTCCCTGACCCGAGAGCGTGGCATGCACCCGAATTGAAACATCGAAGATCGGTTTGGGCGCGTCGCAATGACTAGCCGTTGCATGCATCCTGTTTTTAAAAAAATTTATACCTTGGTTTCCTAATGGTATACCCCTAAATTACATGATGAATCCATTGGAATCTTGAAGTTAATCTGTTTAGATGGTAATATTGAAAAACAAGGTAATCATCATATTTTTATATGTTAATTTAATTGCATCTAAAAATAAATAGATGCATATTCGGAAATGGGGTTTCTGGTTCTAGCCAGCGCCCACAATCTTGCCATGCTGACAACCGGCAGCGGGCCGTACAAGCGGTTCATGTGGATGCATGGGCTCTTCCGGTCTGCTGACTTCAAGGAAATTCTGATGTTGTTTCGCTTCAAGCGTTCCCACAGTGTTCTTCAGCCGGCCTTGCGCGAGGCTGTTGTAAGACAGCGTTCCGCTGATCTGCAGCAGCTGTTCGCAAAACACGGCGAACGCGAATTCGCAAATGCCCTGGGCGACCTGTCCGGGCGCACCATTTCCAATGCCTTGGCGATGCTGACTGCCACGGCCCGCGCAGCGGTCATGCACCATCTTTCCAGCGTGGCATGTGAGCGCATGCACGAAGCAGAAGGGCGCAGGCAGCCATTGGCGGGTCACTGGATGCTGGCTGCGTCCCTGTAGGTGGTTCATTGATAGCCAGGCCTTGCATCGGGCCTGGGCTGTCTCAGGTCGCCACTGCCTGCAGCATGCGGGCTGCCAATGTCGCAATGCCGGCTTCGGACAGATCGTCGGTGCCGAAGGGCGGCCAGGGGCGTTCTCCGGTGTAATTCTGGCCTTGCGACTGGCGGTACAGGGGGTCGTAATGGTTGGACAGCAGCTGCTCGACCAGTTCCGCCCACTGACCCTGCATGGCGAGATGTTCCCAGTCGGCAATCACCTTGCTGCCCTGTCGATCCTTGAGGCGTTCCAGTTTGGGAAACAGCCAGCTGTTGTCCTGCTGTGCATAGTCGTAATCACGCAGCAGAAACTGCACACGCGCCTGCAGGGTCGCATTCACATCCAGGCAGCGGCCCGCACGCATCGCCACGATGAGCGGCTCGGGCACGTGCAGATTGCCGATCTTGCGACTTTCCGCTTCGACGAACACCGGACGTTGCGGGTTAAGTTGCGACAAATGCTGCCAGACCAGGGTTTCAAAGCCCTTCTGGCTGGGTTGCGGCTGGTCGGGCAGGTGCCCCAGCACGGACCCCTTGTGCGCCGCCAGGGTTTCCAGATCGAGGATCTGGCCGCCCTGAGCCTCGATTTGCTGCAGGATGCGGGTCTTGGCACTGCCGGTGGCGCCGCACACCACATGCCAGCGTTGCATGCCGGCCAAGCGCTCAGTGTCTGCCATCACGTGGTTGCGGAAAGCCTTGTAGCCCCCCTCGAGTTTGTCGGCAGCCCAGCCGACCTGACGCAAAATGATCTGCATGGCGCCACTGCGCTGGCCGCCGCGCCAGCAATAGATGAGCGGCTTCCAGTCCTTGGGCTTGTCGATTAATTGCTCGAGCAGGTGGCGGGCAATGTTTTGCGCCACCAGCGCGCCGCCAACCTTCTTGGCTTCGAAAGGCGATATCTGCTTGTACATCGTGCCGACGCGCACGCGTTCTTCGTTGCTGAGCACGGGCAGGTTGATGGCGCCGGGAATATGGTCTTCGGCAAATTCTGCCGGAGTACGGACGTCGATGATGGCGTCATGGCCGGCCATCTCGGTAACGGGGATTGTCCAGTTATTCTTCATGGAAACAGGGGATTGCATGCAGCCCATGATCTTACGTCGTATCATTGGTTGCATCCAGTAGATATGCAAATACATCCCAATGAGTGAACCTATCCAATTGACCTCGCTGGCCCACGGCGGTGGCTGTGGCTGCAAGATTGCACCGTCCGTGCTGCAGGAAATCATGGCGGCAGTGCCGGCAGGCATCGTGCCGGCCGACTTGCTGGTTGGCACGGAATCCGCAGACGATGCGGCCGTTTACCGTCTGAATGACAGCCAGGCATTGGTGGCCACGACCGATTTTTTCACGCCCATCGTCAATGATCCGCATGATTTTGGCCGCATTGCCGCTACCAACGCCATTTCGGACATCTATGCCATGGGCGGAACGCCGATTCTCGCGCTGGCGCTGGTCGGCATGCCGCTTGACAAGCTGCCGCTGGAGGTGATCGGCAAGATCCTGGAAGGGGGCGCTTCGGTGTGCCGTGATGCCGGCATTCCGATTGCCGGCGGCCATTCCATTGACGTGGTGGAACCCATTTACGGCCTGGTCGCACTGGGCCTGGTGCATCCGGACCGGGTCAAGAAGAACGCGGCGTCGCAAGCCGGTGATGTGCTGATTCTTGGCAAGCCATTGGGGATCGGCATTCTTTCGGCGGCCCTCAAGCAGGGCAAGCTGAGCGACGCAGGCTATGCACGCATGCTGCAGCTGACCACGCAGCTCAACCGCGTAGGCAGCACCCTGAGCCAGATGGTCGGCGTGAATGGCATGACCGACGTCACCGGTTTTGGCCTGCTCGGGCATTTGCTGGAAATGTGCCGTGGCGCCGGCCTGGCCGCCGAAGTGGACACCACGCGGGTGCCTTTCATCGCTGAGGCGCTCGCATTGGCGCAGCAAGGCCTGGCAACCGGGGCTTCCACGCGCAACTGGGCCAGTTATGGCCATGATGTGCAGCTGCCCGCAGACATGCCCGAGTGGCAGTGCAAGCTGCTGACCGATCCGCAAACCTCTGGCGGCCTGCTGGTGAGCTGCACACCAGACAGCGCACAGCAAGTGCTGGATACCTTTCATCAGGCGGGGTTCGACGATGCCGCCGTGATTGGTGAGCTGGGTCAGGGTGATGCGAAAGTGACCGTTCGTTCGATTTTGTGATATGTTCTCGGTTGACTAATCGAGAGGAGACATATCCATGCGCAAACCCCTTCCCGGCGCGCTTGCGCGCGTGCCGTTTCCGGTCATCGCCTCGCCGCTGTTCATCATCAGCAACCCGAGGCTGCTAATCGCCCAGTGCAAGGCGGGGGTGGTCGGCGCCATGCCTGCCCTCAACGCACGTCCCGCGTCGCAACTGGATGAATGGCTGGCTGAAATCACCGAAACGCTGGCAGCGCATGATAAGGCGCACCCCGAGTCACCTGCGGCACCATTTGCCATCAACCAGATCGTGCACAAGAGCAATGAGCGCCTGATGGACGACATGGCGCTGTGCGTGAAGTACAAGGTGCCGATCATCATTACCAGCCTGGGCGCAGTGGAAGAGGTCAATGCTGCAGCCCACAGCTATGGCGGCGTGGTCATGCATGACGTGATCAACAACCGCTTTGCGCGCAAGGCGATCGAGAAGGGCGCCGATGGCCTGATTGCCGTGGCGGCCGGCGCCGGTGGGCATGCAGGCACTAAAAGCCCGTTTGCGCTGGTGCAGGAAATTCGCAGCTGGTTTGATGGCCCTCTGGCGTTGAGCGGCGCCATTGCCACGGGGCGCGCCATACTGGCGGCCCAGGCGATGGGGGCGGATTTTGCCTATATCGGCTCTCCGTTCATCGCGACCGACGAGGCGCGCGCCAGCGATGCGTACAAACAATGCATCGTCGACAGCACCTCGGATGATGTGGTGTACAGCAACCTGTTTACCGGCGTCCACGGCAATTATCTGGCACCGTCGATCAAGGCGGCAGGGCTGGATCCGGCCGACCTGCCACAGGCCGATGCCACCAAGATGAATTTTGGTTCGGGCGCAGCCAAGGCCTGGAAGGACATTTGGGGCAGCGGTCAGGGCATTGGCGCGATCACCAAGGTGCAGCCCGCAGCAGAACTCGTGGCGCAGTTGAAAAGGGAATATCAGGAGGCGCGCCAGCAATTGCTGGGCGCTTGAAGGCAGCTCAGGCTGATGGAGCGCTGCGGCGCTCTTTTTCCCAGTGCGCCAACGAGGCATAGGCACGCTGCAGAAGATCCACCAGCTGCAGGTGTTCTGCGCGCGAAAGCTGGCTGAACATGGCGCTTTCGAGATTGCGGCCAATCTCTTCGCTGGTAGCCCAGACGCGTTCTCCTTCTTCGGACAGCGAGAGGCATTGCTGGCGACTGTCGTTGGGGTGGATGGTACGGCAGATCAGGCCGCGCTTTTCGAGGAAGGCCAGATTCTTGGACAGCAATGTCTTGTCCAGCACCAGCATGTGCCGCAATTCGGTGGCGGTGACGCCGGGTTTTTCGTGCAACAGACGCAGGACACGCAATTCCCGCACACGCAGATCTACGGCTTCCTGATAGTACGGATCAGCGGATTTGATCGCCGAAGTCTTGATGACTTCGAGCAGATAAGTGATGTATGGCAGAGACTCTTCAGTCACGTCGAAGTGTTTCCTTGGCCCTGCAAAAAATAAACGCCATCGTCTGCATGCAGGTACAAGGCGTGGCAGTTTCAAAAAGCATCGCCAGCAGCAGAGCAGAGAGAGGAGCAAGCTGGCGATGCTACACAGATATGGCTATTATGCAGCCATATCAAGTGCTCTTAACGCAGGAAGTGCTGCGCGATGGCCACCCAGTAGGCACTGCCGGTCGACAGGTTGGTGTGGTCAAAAACATATTCCGGATGGTGCACCATGGAGGTGTTGCCATTGCCGATGAATGCATAGGTGCCGGGGATCTTCTGTGCATAGAAAGCAAAATCTTCACTGCCCATGAAGGTCGGGCCGGGGCAGACAACCTGCTCTTCGCCGAATGCTTCGCCCAGCATCTGTACCGTCTCCCGGGTTTGCTCGGGGTTGTTGACCAGCACGGCACCAGGGGTGCCCTCCTTGATTTCCGCCTGCACGTTGTAGGCTTCTGCTGTGGCCTTGGTGATGCTGCGGATCTTGTCCAACACCATGATGCGGGTTTCGGGCAGACGCGTGCGCACGCTCATGCGCAGAACGGCATTTTGTGGAATGACGTTGCCTGCTTCGCCAGACTGGAATGCGCCGACGCTGACCACGGCGGCATCCATCGGAGCGACGTTGCGCGACACGATCGTCTGCAGCGACAGCACCAGGGCTGCGCCAGCTACCAGCGGGTCGATGCTTTTCTCGGGCATGGAGCCGTGGCTGCCTTTACCGGTCAGCACGATTTCCCAGTTGTCCACGGCCGCCATGATCGGGCCTTCGGTCAGGTGCAGCTTGCCGTTGGGCAGGCCGGGCATGTTGTGCAGACCGAAGATGCGATCCATCGGGAAACGCTCGAACAAGCCATCGGCGATCATGGCCGGTGCGCCGCCCATGACTTCTTCTGCCGGCTGGAAAATCACGTTCAGCGTGCCATTGAAATTGCGGTTCTTGGCCAGGTATTCGGCAGCGCCCAGCAGCATGGCAGAGTGGGCATCGTGGCCGCACAGGTGCGATTTGCCATCCACCTTGCTCTTGTAGGCCAGTGCGGCAGCTTCCTGGATCGGCAGTGCGTCGGTGTCGGCGCGCAGGCCGATGGATGCCTTGCCATCGCCCACTTTCAGGCGGCCGACCACGCCGGTTTTGCCAACGCCTTCGGTGACTTCGTAGCCCCACTCGCGCAGATGCTGGGCGATATAGGCTGCGGTCTGGCTTTCTTCGAATGCCAACTCGGGGTTGGCATGCATGTGCTGGAAGTAGCCTTCGATTTGTGCCTGGCCTTTGCGGACGGATTCAAAAATGGCTTTCATTGGTGTACTCCTTGGAAGTAGGTACGGAAACTGAAATATGGGGTGCGCAGCATGGCTGCGCACCAATGGATCAGGCCTTCTTGCCTTTGGGAATAGTGCGCATGATGGAGATCATGGCGGCCACGACCATCAGCAGGTTGAAGCCCAGGGCGATGATGGCGGCTTCGCGGATGGCCACGTTGTCCTGGCGGCCCACGAAGGTGATCACGCCTTCGAGCCAGTGGATGCTGCCGTTGTCGACACGCAGGGCGGTGAAGATGGTGGCGGAGATGGCCACGCCGAAGGCGCCACCCAGGGAGGAAGCCATCTTGTAGATGCCGGCGCCGGAACCGGCTTGGGCGGCGGGCAGGTTGGACAGGGCCGCGTCAGTGGACGGGGTGGCATAGAACGCCAGGCCGATACCGAACAGGGTGTAGCTGATGATGGCCAGGATCTTGTAGTCGCCCAGCATCAGGTTGGTCGGCATGAGCAGAATGATGGACAGGCCGGTAATCAGGCAGCCCCAGAGCATGGGTTTGCGCGAGCCGAACTTCTGCAGCAGCTTTTCACCGACACGGATGAAGGCGATGATGGCGATGGCGTAGCCCAGGGTGAGCATGCCGGCCTGCTGTGCGCTCAGGTTGCCGCCGAGCTGCACCAGCTGCAGGGACACGATCAGCATGCCGGCGACGCCGTTGAGCATGAAGTTGGAGATGGTGGCGCCGGTGAAGATCGGGTTGCTGAACAGCTTGAAGTCGACGAAGGCGTTGCTGGCGCGTCCTTCGAAGAAGAAGAACAGTGCACCTGCCACCAGCGTGACAATGGCCAGCGTGAGGATGGCGGGGCTGCCCCAACCCATCTTGTTGCCCTGGGTCACCACGATCTGCAGTGCCACCATGGTGACCATGAAGCTCAGGATGCCAGCCAAGTCCAGTTTGCGGTTGCCGTTGCCTTCGACCTTACTTTCAGGGGTGCCACGCACCAGCAGCATGCCAAGCACGGAAACTGCTGCGCAGGCAAAGAAGATCGAGCGCCAGCCAAAGTTCTGCGACATCAGGCCGCCGAACAGGGCACACAGGCCGGAGCCGCCCCAAGAGCCGATGGACCACAGGGACACGGCACGCTGGCGTGCAGCGCCGTCCCAATAGGTTTTCACCAGGGCCAGGCTGGCAGGCATGATGCAGGCGGCGGACAGACCCTGGATGGCGCGGCCGGTCATCAGGAACGGAATGGACAGGCCGCCTTTGGGAGCCATGGCGATCAGCAGCGCGCCGATGATGCTGAACACAAAGCCCAGCTGCACGATCTTGACGCGGCCGATGCGGTCGGCCAGGCCGCCCATGACCACGATGAACATGCCGGAGAACAGCGCCGTGATGGCCACGGCAATGTTCATGATGCTGGTTTCGATGCCAAGGTCGCGCTCCATATCGGGCGCGATGTTGAGGGTGGTCTGGGCGAACAGCCAGAACGCGACCACGCCCATGATGATGCCGTACAGCAACTTGTCGTTGCCCTCATACGGCTTGCTGGGAGCAATGGCGATAGCACTCATGCCAATTCTCCTTGCATGTGAATTGCAGAACACGCCAGACCAGAGCCAGCGCCCCATACTGTGTTAGCGGTCGGATGCCAGGCGGCAGATGCCAGCTGGGGACCGCTCAGGATTCCTGTCACAAGTGCCATTTCTCTCTCTCCTAAAAGGTTGAAATAATCAACAGTTGAAAATTTAAACCAAATTCAAGGGAATGTCACGCGATGCAATAATTTTTTTGATCCGTATCAAACAGCGTTGATGTAGCCCAGCCAGCGTAGAGGTGAAAAATGACCTTGTCATGTCGCGTAAATGACACTATAGGCCTAAAAAAACAGGCTCCTGTCAAGGAGCCTGTACACGCGTCAACCACAAGTCGATCAGGAGAAAAAGTCCTTGGCCTTGTCGAACCAGGTTTTCTCGTTGGGGCTGTGCTTGCCGCCGCCTTTTTCGAGGGATTCTTCCAGCTGCTTGAGCAGCTTGCGCTGATGCTCGGTCAGTTTGACCGGCGTTTCGATCGTGATGTGGCAATACAGGTCGCCGGCAGTGGTCGAACGCACGCCCTTGATGCCTCTGCCGCGCAAGCGGAACTGCTTGCCATGCTGCGTGCCTTCGGGGATATCGATGGCTGCCTTGCCCGACAGGGTGGGCACCTCGATCTCGCCGCCGAGGGCGGCCTTGGCAAAGCCGATCGGCACCATGCAGTGCAGATCATCGCCATCGCGCTCGAACACCGGGTGCTTGCGGAGACGGATTTCGATATAAAGATCGCCGGGCGGCCCGCCGTTCGGGCTGGGTTCGCCGTTGCCGACGCTGCGGATGCGCATGCCGTCGTCGATGCCTGCGGGAATCTTGATTTCCAGCGTTTTCTGCTTCTTGATCTTGCCTTCGCCATGGCAGCTGCTGCAGGGATCCTGGATCACCTTGCCATTGCCGTGGCAGTGCGGGCAGGTTTGCTGCACCGTGAAAAAGCCTTGTCCCATTTGCACCACGCCCGAGCCGTGGCAGGTGGGGCAGGTACTGGCGCTGGTGCCGGGCTTGGCGCCGCTGCCATGGCAGGCTTCACAGTCCTCCCAGGCGGGAATGCGGATCTGTGCTTCCTTGCCGGCGGCCGCTTCTTCCAGCGTGATGTCCATGGCATAGCTGAGGTCGTTGCCACGGTGTACCTGGCGGCCTCCGCGGCCACCACGCGCCTGACCGAAAATGTCTCCGAAGATGTCGCTGAAACCTTCGAAGCCACCGCCGAACCCGCCGCGGCCGCCGCCCATGTTCGGATCGACACCGGCATGGCCGTACTGGTCGTAGGCGGCCCGTTTTTCTCCGTCGGACAGCATTTCGTAGGCTTCCTTGACCTCCTTGAATTTGGCCTCGGCTTCCTGCAGCCTGTCCTGGTTGCGGTCAGGGTGGTACTTCATGGCCAGCTTGCGGTAGGCCTTCTTGATTTCGTCGTCGCTGGCGTTGCGGGGAACGCCGAGCACTTCGTAAAAGTCACGTTTGGACATGGAAACTTCCTGTGCGCTTGAACACAAACGCCGCGTGGCCATGGGGCAGCACGCGGCGCGCTCCGGCAACCGGCGCCTTCAGGCGCCGGCTCCGGGTCAGTCTTTCTTCACTTCCTTGACCTCGGCGTCGACTACATCGTCGCCTGCCGGAGCGGCAGAAGCTGCACCTGCGCCAGCTGCCTGGGCGGCTGCCTGTTCCTGGGCGTAGACTTTTTCGCCCAGCTTCTGGCTGGCTTCCATCAGGGCATTGGTCTTGGCCTCGATGGCGTCCTTGTCGTCACCCTTGATGGCTTCTTCCGCGTCCTTCAGGGCCGCTTCGATCTTTTCCTTCTCGGATGCATCCAGTTTATCGCCATGCTCGGAGAGCGACTTCCTGACGCTGTGGATCATGGCATCGGCGTGGTTGCGGGCCTGCACCAGCTCGACCTTCTTGTGGTCTTCGGCGGCATTCAGCTCGGCATCCTTCACCATTTGCTGGATTTCGTCCTCGGACAGGCCGGAGTTGGCCTTGATGGTGATCTTGTTTTCCTTGCCGGTGCCCTTGTCCTTGGCGCTCACGTGCAGAATGCCGTTGGCGTCGATGTCAAAGGTCACTTCAATCTGCGGAATGCCGCGTGGAGCAGGGGCAATGCCTTCCAGGTTGAACTCGCCCAGCAGCTTGTTGCCGGCGGTGATCTCGCGCTCGCCCTGGTAGACCTTGATGGTCACGGCAGGCTGGCTGTCTTCGGCGGTGGAGAAGGTCTGCGCAAATTTGGTCGGGATCGTCGTGTTCTTCTGGATCATCTTGGTCATGACGTTGCCCATGGTCTCGATGCCCAGGGACAGCGGCGTGACGTCCAGCAGCAGCACGTCCTTGCGCTCACCGGACAGCACCTGACCCTGCACGGCAGCGCCCACGGCCACGGCTTCGTCCGGGTTCACGTCCTTGCGCGGGTCCTTGCCGAAAAATTCCTTGACCTTGTCCTGCACCTTGGGCATGCGGGTCTGGCCGCCGACCAGGATCACGTCGGAGATGTCGTTGACGCTGATGCCGGCATCCTTGATGGCGATCTTGCAGGGCTCGATGGAGCGTTCGATCAGGTCTTCCACCAGGGCTTCCAGCTTGGCGCGGGTCAGCTTGATGTTCAGGTGCTTGGGACCGGAGGCATCGGCCGTGATGTACGGCAGGTTGATGTCGGTCTGGCTGCTGTTGGACAGCTCGATCTTGGCCTTTTCAGCGGCTTCCTTCAGGCGTTGCAGGGCCAGCACATCCTTGCTCAGATCCACCCCTTGTTCCTTCTTGAACTCGGTGATGATGTAGTCGATGATGCGCTGGTCGAAGTCTTCGCCGCCCAGGAAGGTGTCGCCGTTGGTGGACAGCACTTCGAACTGCTTCTCGCCGTCGACGTCGGCGATTTCGATGATGGAAACGTCGAAGGTACCGCCGCCCAGGTCATACACGGCGATCTTGCGGTCGCCCTTGTCCTGCTTGTCCAGGCCGAAGGCCAGTGCGGCAGCGGTCGGCTCGTTGATGATGCGCTTGACTTCCAGGCCGGCGATGCGGCCGGCGTCCTTGGTGGCCTGGCGCTGGCTGTCGTTGAAGTAGGCAGGCACGGTGATCACGGCCTCGGTGACCGGCTCGCCCAGATAGTCCTCGGCGGTTTTCTTCATCTTGCGCAGCACTTCGGCACTGACCTGGGGCGGCGCCAGTTTCTGGCCACGCACTTCCACCCAGGCGTCACCGTTGTCGGCAGCTGCGATGGTGAAGGGCATCAGGTTGATGTCTTTCTGTACTTCCTTTTCGGTGAATTTGCGGCCGATCAGGCGCTTGATGGCATACAGCGTGTTCTTGGGGTTGGTCACGGCCTGGCGCTTGGCGGAGGCGCCCACCAGCACTTCTCCTTCTTCCTGATAGGCGACGATGGAGGGGGTAGTACGCGCACCTTCGCTGTTTTCGATGACCTTGGTGGTGTTGCCTTCCATGATGGCCACGCACGAGTTGGTGGTGCCAAGGTCAATACCGATGATTCTTCCCATGTGTATTCTCCTGAAACTTGTTGTGTCGGCACGGTGCCGGCCAATGTTCCCTAGCTAGGGCTGCCGAAACCGTTTTCAAGTGATTGTTGGTGTTTTTGTTGCGGATGCCGCCTGTGTTCAGGCCGGAGTGACCGTGACCAGGGCCGGACGCAGCACGCGATCGGCGATCAGATAGCCTTTCTGCAGCACGCTGTGGATGCTGTTGGGCGGCAGTGTGACGCCCTCTGGGGCCGGCACCACGCTGATGGCCTGGTGCTGGGCGGGATCGAACTTGGCGCCCTGAGCCGGATCGACCACGACCACCTTGTTGCGCTCGAGCGCGCTGACCAGCTGACGCAGCGTGGCTTCGGAGCCTTCGCGCAACTGTTCGACGGTGGCATTGCCTGTTGCCAGGCCGGCTTCCAGGCTGTCAATCACCGGCAGCATGCTTTCGGCAAAACTTTCGATGCCGAACTTGCGCGCCTTGTGCACTTCTTCTTCAGAGCGGCGGCGTATGTTCTGCACTTCTGCCTGGGCGCGCAGCAACTGGTCCTTCAGTTCGGTGATCTGCGCCTGCAGTGCATCGGCGGCAACTTCAGGGGCGGCGTCTGTCTGCGGCACGTTCTGTTCGTCCTGGGGGCTGTCGGGGGGCGTCTGGAGGTCGGAATGGTTCATGGGTTTCCTGTGGCAAATGTCGACACGCAGGGCGCACAACACCCTGCATCCATGTGATACCTGATCTACATGGGCGCGGTGCCCGTGGTTTTCAAGAGGTACCGCCGGATTTGAGAAGCACTCAGTCGAAGGGATAAGGGCCGGGGAAGTCTCTGCTGTTGACCAGATGCGTTACCACGCGCCCTTCCAGGCTCAAGGCGTGCACCAGGAAACCGGGAGGCTCGAGCGTCCAGGCTGGCGGTCCGTCGGGTGCCAGGCTCAAGCTGATCTGGTGGGCAGGGGAGGGGCCGGTGAGCGCCAGCGCGCCGCCAAACAGGGTCTGGATGTTGCGGTGCAAATGGCCGCAGATAATGCGCTGTATTTGCGGGTGGCGGCGCACGATGGCTTCCAGTTCGGCGGCGCCTTGCCGCAGGCCGATATCGTCCATGAAGCCGATCATGGTCTGGAAGGGCGGGTGATGCATGGCAATGACCACCGGGCGGTGGGACGGCAACTGCGCCAAGCTGCGTTCCAGCCAGTGCAGCCTGTGTGCGCACAGCGCGCCTTCATCGGCGCCTGGCACCTGGGTGTCCAGCGCGATCAGTTGCAGATCGCCGATGGGCACACTGTACTGGCAAAATCCTTCCTGCATCCAGTCGGGCTGGTCTGGCATGCACCGCTGCAGGGCGGCGCGGTCATCGTGGTTGCCGGGAAGCACGTACACCGGCATGGGCAGCGGTTTGAGCAACTCGAGCAGATAGGCATATTCAGCATCGAGCCCGAAGTCGACCAGATCGCCTGTCAGAATCACGGCATCGGGCTGCTGCGGCAGGCGCAACAGCGAGGCCACGGCCTGCCGCAGATAGGGCGCCGTGTCCAGCCGGTCGTAGGCCAGACGGCCTGCTTCGCGAATGTGGGAGTCGGTGATCTGGGCAATCAGTGTCATGGCGAATACGCTGGTAAGGCAATGCAAGACTTGGCGTGCTGGCGGATGGATACAGCTTACGATAGCATCATGCGATGTGCATCGTGTGATACGACACGCTGTGTTGTTTGCCGCCTGTTTTTTGCCGTATAATCTGATTCTTCCATGTTAACCATGTGGTAAAGCCGACTTAGCTCAGTTGGTAGAGCAACGCACTCGTAACGCGTAGGTCGCCAGTTCGATTCCGGCAGTCGGCACCAAGTTACACTTTAATAGAAGTACGTAAGCCCGCAATTCTTGAGGAGTTGCGGGTTTTTTGTTGCCTGCTCAAAGCCGCGTGCCGTCTTTTTACCACCGGTCACAGACTGCCTGGCAACGGCACAAGCAGGCGGAACGATAATCATCCAAGGTGTCGGGTGGTGTTTGCTACCCGGCTGTATCTACTGGTCACCCATTGGAGGACGAAGTGGTCAGCAAAAACACGATTTGTCTCTGGTATGACGGCACTGCCCTGGAGGCCGCGCAGTTCTACGCCGAGACCTTTTCCGATAGCGCCGTAACCGCCATTCACCCTGCGCCCGGTGACTATCCCTCGGGCAAGCAGGGCGACATCCTGACGGTGGAATTCACTGTCATGGGCATTCCCTGCATCGGTCTGAACGGTGGCCCGGAATTCACGCACAACGAGGCTTTTTCGTTCCAGGTGGCGACCGACAACCAGGCCGAAACCGACCGGTTGTGGAACGCGATCGTCAGCCATGGCGGTCAGGAAAGTGTGTGCGGATGGTGCAAGGACAAATGGGGCGTGTCGTGGCAAATCACGCCGCGTGCCCTCATTGAAGCTATCACCGACCCAGACCCGGCAGCGGCCAAGCGCGCTTTCGACGCCATGATGGAAATGGGCAAGATCGACATCACCGCCATCGAAGCAGCGCGGCGTGGCTGAGAGGCTATGGCACCTGCTGGCAGAGCCGTGACGATGTACTGCGTGAAGGCTCTCAGGCTGCCATGAGCGGCTGGTGGGAATGGTCCGGGTAGTAGTGAATTTCGATGGTAGAGTGAACGATCTCTTCATGCACGGAAAGGCGCTCGCGCACCACTTCCGGGGTGAGCGTGTGGTCGTGGGTGAGCACCGTCATGGCGCATGAATAGACTTGCTTGCCCACGCGCCAGACGTGCAGGTCGGTAATGTGTGTTTTGCCGGCGCCTGGACCGGTTTCCACGACTTCCCGGATTTCGTCCACCACCGGATGGTCCATTTCCCGGTCCAGCAGCACCTTGCCTGTATCGGCGATGAGGCCTTTGGCCCAGATAGCGACGAGTACGGCACCGACAATGCCCATGAGAGGGTCGAGCCAGGACCAGCCGAAGATCCAGCCGCCGAATAGCGCGGCAATGGCCAGCACCGAGGTGGCCGCGTCAGCAATCACGTGCACGTAGGCAGAGCGGAGGTTGAGATCGTGATGATGATCATGTCCGTGATCGTGGCCATGTGAATGCCCGTGCCCGTGATGGTGCGCCTTGCCCAGAATCAGCGCGCACACCACGTTTACCACCAGCCCGAGGATGGCGATCACGATGGCTTCCTTGTACCGGATGGGCTGCGGTGCAATGATCCGTTCCGTCGAGCCGACCAGCATCATCACAGCGACTCCCAGCAGGAAGATGGCGCTGGCAAAGCCGCCTAGAATTTCGATCTTCCAGGTGCCGAAGGCAAAGCGCGGATCCTTGGCATAGCGCCGGGCGGTGGCGTAGGCCATCGCCGACAGGCCAATCGCCACCGCGTGCGAGCTCATGTGCCAGCCGTCCGCCAGCAAGGCCATCGAGTTGAACCACCAGCCGGCAGTGATCTCGACCACCATCGTCAGGGCGGTGATCCACATCACCACCCGGGTGCCGCGCTCGGCGGCATCGTTGCCGGTATCAAAGACGTGGTCGTGTGTCAGATGGGAAAGTTTTTCGGTATGCATGGCGGTTTTCATTTGATATAGGAGCGCAGCACGTCGATCAGCTCGTTGGCGCCCTGGATGCGCTCCTCGTGGCTGGTGATGGCCGGGTCGGCAATGTGCATGCGCACGTGCTCTTCGAGCACTTCCGTCATCAGCCCGCTCATGGCTCCGCGCACAGCTGCGATCTGGTGCAGGATGTCGGCGCAGCCTTTTTCGGCATCGAGTGCGCGCTCCAACGCCTCCACCTGGCCCCGGATACGGCGTACGCGTCCCAACAGCTTCGATTTGTCCTTGATGGTGTGGCTCATGCTTCGCTGCAAAAATAATATAGGGGGGTATGGTATATAAACTGGAAGAAAAAAACCAGCACGGGCTAAAACCCTTTTTGGCGACGTAGGCTTTGTGGGGGGCAGGGGCAGGGGCAGGGGCAGGGGCAGGGGCAGGGGCAGGGGCAGGGGCAGGGGCAGGGAGCTTTGTGAACGCCAACACCAGGGTGGCGTAGCATTGATCGTCTTTACTTGTGCCACCATGGGTTTCCGTAAGCAAGGTCTGTCACGGATAATTGAGCCATGAATGCCATTACCCCCGCTACGACATCCGATCGCTTCGACCAGCTTCCGCTGCCCTCCGCCAGCCTCAGTAATCTGGAGCAACTCGGCTACACCCGCATGACTCCCATCCAGGCCGCTGCCTTGCCGCGCGCGTTGGCCGGACAGGACCTGATCGCCCAGGCCAGCACCGGGACCGGCAAAACAGTCGCATTTGGGCTGCCCCTGGTCGAACGTTTGGAGGGCGCGGGCTCGCCCTCGGCTCCCGTGCAGGCCGTGGTCTTGTGTCCCACGCGCGAGCTGGCTGATCAGGTCACCCAGGAGATTCGGCGGCTGGCGCGTGCGCGGGCCAACGTCAAGGTAGTGACCTTGTGCGGCGGCGTGCCCCTGCGTGGGCAGACCGTGAGCCTGCAACATGGCGCCGATGTGGTGGTGGGCACACCGGGCCGCATCCTCGACCATCTGGAACGGCAGTCGCTCAGCTTGCACGGCGTGCGCACCCTGGTGCTGGACGAGGCCGATCGCATGCTGGACATGGGCTTTTTTGACGACATTGCCAAGGTGGTGCGCCAATGCGCAACAGACCGCCAGACCTTGTTGTTTTCGGCCACCTATCCGGAAGGCATTGGCAAACTGGCCGCGCAATTCATGCGTGCACCGCATCAAGTGAAAATCGAGGCACAGCACAGCGCCCACAAAATCCGGCAGATATTTTATGAAGTGAAGGAAACCGAACGTCTGCACGCGGTCAGCCAGCTGCTGGCGCACTTCCGCCCAGAGCGCACGCTGGCCTTTTGCAACACCAAGCAGCAATGTCGGGATCTGGTGGCGGTACTGCAAGCGCAGGGAGTGAGTGCGCTGGCGCTGTATGGCGAGTTGGAGCAACGGGAGCGCGATCAGGTGCTGGTGCAGTTTGCCAATCGCAGCTGCTCGGTGCTGGTGGCAACCGATGTGGCGTCGCGCGGGCTGGATGTCTCCGGGCTCGAAGCCGTGATCAACGTCGATGTGACGCCCGACCCCGAGGTGCATATCCACCGGATCGGCCGCACAGGCCGGGGCGATGCCGAAGGATTGGCACTGACGCTGGCCAGCCTGGACGAGATGGGGGCGGTGGGCAGGATCGAGCAGCTGCAGGGGCGTGAGTCCGAATGGCAGCCGGTGTCCGAATTGAAGCCCGCACCCGGTGGGCCGCTGCTGCCACCGATGCGCACCCTGCAGATTGTGGGTGGGCGCAAGGACAAAATCCGACCGGGCGACGTGATGGGAGCACTGGCAGGCGAGTGCGGCCTGACACGTGAGCAGGTGGGCAAGATCAATGTCAACGAGTTCTCCACCTATGTGGCGGTGGAAGCCAGTCGTGCGCCCACAGTGGCGGCCCAACTCGGCAATGGGCGCATCAAGGGCCGCCTGGTCAAGGTCCGGCTGCTTTGACGGACTGCAAGCCGGCTTCGAGCGGCGGCGGCTACATCAAAGCTGTGCCCGGACTGCGCAGCAAATGGAGCTGGCTGCAAATCGAACTCAATCGGTAGTTGCTTCACACCCGCGTACCGGGTGAGGCGCCAGCCGGTATACCGGCTGGCGCCATGTGCCTTGCTTATGACCGGTTGGCGCGGTAGGTGATGCCATTGGGGTTGGGGCCTACCCGGTAGGTGCCCACTACGGCCTGGGTGCTGGTATTGATGGCGCTGACCGTATTGGCTTTGTTGTTGGTGATGAATACGAAGTTGCCGTCATCGCTGGCCACTATGCCATGGGCGCCCTTGCCGGTGACGATGGTATGGGTCACTTTTCCGTTGCCGGTGTCGATCACCGACACGGTCTGGTCCGGATGCTGCTCGGTGCCCTGGTTGGCCACGTACATCCGTTTGCCACCCGCTGCGGCAAACAGCTGGATCGGCTGGCTGCCCACGCGAATGCGCTTGATGACCTGGCGAGTGGCCGTGTCGATGACGCCCACGCTGTTCTCATCGCGTAGGGACACATACACCTGCTTGCCATCGGGTGTAAAGGCCACCTGCACCGGAGCCTTGCCAACCGGGATACGGGTGATTTCACGCAGTGTATCGGTATCAATGACCGAGACCGAGTTGTCTTCCACGTTGGCAACGTACAGCGTGTGCCCGTCCGGGCTCAGACGCAGGCCATGCGGAAACCGGCCGGTGGGGACGGTGACCCGGGTTTTCTTGGCGGAAAGATCGATCACGCTCACTTGGTTGGCCCCGGAATTGCTGATGTAGGCGTAGTGGCCGTCCGGGCTTGCGACGACATGGGCCGGGTGGTCGCCGGAAGGCAACTGCGTCAGGACCTTGTCTGGCTGGCGTGCGTCCAGCACCAGCAGGCTGGCGTCAGCGCCGTGGGTGCTGCCACCGTGGCCGTGGCTATCCTCACTGTCTTTGCCCATGGCGCCAGTGACGGGCATGCCCACCGCCAGCAAGGTGCGCCCATCGGGCGAAATCTGCACATTGTGCGGCGATACCCTGATTGGGCTGGTACGCACCTTGCCGCTGCGCAGGGTAATGGCGCTGATCGAGCCATCGCCTTCGTTGGCGCTGTATACCACGCCGTCCGGCAGGGAGGCGGCATGAATGGTGCTGGCGGCAAAGGAAAGGGCCAGGGCGGCGAGTACAGGGTGGATACGGAACATGGACGATCTCCGGCAGGATGAAAAGTGGACGGGGTGACACTTTTCAATCACCCCTTTGACACCACGATAGCCCCAGTGCCATGACGACACCCTGATGGAAGCATTACGCTTTGGTAATTTGTGTTTGGTATGGTGGGCCAGAGCCGGACCAGGCATAAAAAAACCACCGCCGCAGCGGTGGTTTCCCGATCGGTGCAAGAGCGGTGGTTTACAGCACCTTGGCAATGCTGTCGCACACGTGCTGGATGTTCTTGCTGTTGAGCGCGGCCACGCACATGCGGCCGGTGTCAGTGCCGTACACACCAAACTCGCTGCGCAGGCGCACCATCTGGTCCTTGGTCAGGCCGGAGTAGCTGAACATGCCGATCTGGCTGGTGATGAAGGACATGTCGCGCTGTACGCCAGCGGCCTTGAGGCCGTCGACCAGCTTCTGGCGCATTTCCTTGATGCGCACGCGCATTTCGCCCAGCTCCTGCTCCCACAGGGTGCGCAGTTCGGGCGTGTTCAGCACATGGGCCACGACAGTCGCGCCATGGATCGGCGGGTTGCTGTAGTTGGTGCGGATCACGATCTTGAGCTGGCTCAGCACGCGGGCGGTTTCGTCCTTGTCGGAGCACACCACGCTCAGGGCACCGACGCGCTCGCCGTACATGCTGAAGCTCTTGCTGAAGGAGGTGGAGACGAAGAAGTTCAGGCCGGCCGCCACGAACTTGCCCACCACGGCGCCGTCTTCGACGATGCCATGGCCAAAGCCCTGGTAAGCCATGTCGAGGAAGGCGGTCAGGTTCTTGGCCTTGACCACTTCCACCACCTGGTCCCACTGGGCCGGGGTGATGTCATAGCCGGTCGGGTTGTGGCAGCATGCGTGCAGCACCACGATGGTGCCGGCAGCGGCGGAGTTCAGGCTGGCCAGCATGCCTTCGAAGTTGACGCCACGCTTGTCGGCGTCGTAGTAGGCATAGCTTTCAACCTGGAAGCCGGCATTGGTGAACAGGGCACGGTGGTTTTCCCAGCTGGGGTCGCTGATCATCACCTTGGCTTCGGGGCTGATTTTTTTCAGGAAGTCGGCGCCCACTTTCAGGCCGCCGGTACCGCCCAGCGCCTGGATCGTGGCCACGCGGCCGGATTGCACGGGTTCGCTGTCGGCGCCGAACACCAGGGCCTTGACGGCGCTGTCATAGGCAGCCAGACCGTCGATCGGCAGGTAGCCGCGGGCTGCTTTCTTTTCCATGATGGCGGCTTCGGCCTGTTGCACGCATTGCAGCAGCGGCAGCTTGCCGTTGTCGTCAAAGTACACGCCCACGCCCAGGTTGACCTTGTTGGGGTGGGTGTCGGCGGCGTATTGTTCGTTCAGACCCAGAATCGGATCGCGGGGGGCGAGTTCGACGGCGGAAAAGAGGGACATAGGGAATGGACCTTCGTAGATTGAAATGACAGGCACACATATACATGGCCTTCAAAAAGGCCATGACAGCACCATCTATTGTAGAACTGCTGCCCGTATTTGTGACAGACGCGAGGGCAGCATTCTTCGGGAAGTTGCTTTATATTGCCGGATTGGCCCCCATTTGCCCGTCATGTCCGAGATCTCTTCCCCCACCGCCACGCCGCAGGATGCCGTGCCCAAGGGTACCTTTGTGCAGTACCCCGGCTCGCCGTTTCAGCTGTTTCAGCCGTACCCGCCTGCCGGAGACCAGCCTGCGGCCATTGCCCAGCTGGTAGAGGGGGTTCAGGATGGCGAGGCCTACCAGACCCTGTTGGGCGTGACCGGCTCGGGCAAGACCTACACCATGGCCAACGTGATCGCGCAGCTGGGCCGGCCGGCCATCGTGTTTGCGCCCAACAAGACCCTGGCGGCGCAGTTGTACAGCGAATTCCGCGAATTTTTCCCGAAGAACGCGGTCGAGTATTTCGTCAGCTACTACGACTACTACCAGCCCGAAGCCTATGTGCCGCAGCGCGACCTGTTCATCGAAAAGGACAGCGCCATCAACGAGCACATCGAACAGTTGCGCCTGAGCTGCACCAAGAGCCTGCTGGAGCGGCGCGACGTGGTGATCGTGGCCACGGTGAGCGCCATTTACGGTATTGGCAAGCCCGAAAGCTACCATCGCATGATCATGACGCTGCGTGCCGGCGACCAGTACAGCCAGCGCGAGGTGATTGCGCAGCTGGTGCGTATGCAGTACCAGCGCAATGACATGGAATTCAGCCGAGGCAAGTTTCGTGTGCGCGGCGACACCATCGACGTGTTTCCGGCTGAGCACAGCGAGTTGGCCCTGCGCATCGAGCTGTTCGATGACGAGATCGACACCTTGCAATTGTTCGACCCACTCACCGGCAAGGTGCGGCAAAAGCTGCAGCGCTTTACCGTGTATCCCAGCAGCCACTATGTGACCCCGCGTGAGCAGGTGCTGGCCGCGGTGGAAGGCATCAAGCTGGAGCTGGCCGACCGCCTGAAGTATTTCTACGACGAAGGCAAGCTGGTCGAAGCGCAGCGCCTGGAGCAACGCACCCGCTTCGACCTGGAAATGCTGGCCGAAGTAGGGCACTGCAAGGGCATCGAAAACTACTCGCGCCACCTGGCCGGTACCGCGCCGGGCGAGGCACCCAGTACGCTGACTGACTATCTGCCGTCCGATGCCATCATGTTCCTGGACGAAAGCCACAACATGATTGGCCAGTTGGGCGGCATGTACAACGGCGACCGGTCGCGCAAGCAGACGTTGGTGAACTACGGGTTCCGCCTGCCTTCGGCGCTGGACAACCGTCCGCTCAAGTTTGAGGAATTCGAGCGCAAGATGCGGCAGGCAATCTTCGTATCGGCCACGCCTGCTGACTACGAGAAAACCCATTCCGGACAAATAGTGGAGCAGGTGGTGCGCCCCACTGGTCTGGTCGATCCCGAGGTGGAAGTACGACCGGCCACCACGCAGGTGGACGATGTATTGCAGGAAATCCGCAACCGATCGGAGCAGGGCGACCGTGTGCTGGTGACTACCCTGACCAAGCGCATGGCCGAGCAGCTCACTGACTACCTGGCCGAAAACGGCGTCAAGGTGCGCTATCTGCACAGCGATGTGGATACGGTGGAACGCGTGGAAATCATTCGTGACCTGCGCCTGGGGGCATTTGACGTGCTGGTCGGTATCAACCTGCTGCGCGAGGGGCTGGATATTCCCGAAGTGTCGCTGGTCGCGATTCTGGATGCCGACAAGGAAGGCTTTTTGCGCAGCGAACGCAGCCTGATCCAGACCATTGGCCGGGCCGCACGCAATGTCAACGGCAAGGCTATCCTGTACGCCGACCGTATCACGGACAGCATGCGGCGCGCCATTGGCGAAACCGAACGCCGTCGCGTCAAGCAGATCGAGCACAACACCGCCCATGGCATCGTGCCGCGCAGCGTGGTCAAGCAGGTGCGTGATTTGATCGATGGCGTGTACAGCGAAAAGGCCAGCAAGGCGGCGCAGCAGCAGGATCTGCACCGCGCCTACGTCGAAGAGGTCAGCGAAAAAGACCTGGCGCGCGAAATCAAACGGCTCGAAAAACAGATGCTCGAACACGCCAAGAACCTGGAGTTCGAACAGGCCGCGCGCACGCGCGACCAGTTGGCAGCCTTGCGCGAGCGTGTTCTGGGTAGCAGCGGGCACGATGTAATTGGATGAAAAATGGCCCTGTACCCGAGCAAGGTACAAGGTTATCTGGTATAGTTGAGTCAATTAGTCGGGTTACGGAATGGTTCGTATCCCGCCAGTCAAGAGAGATGTGCCATGCGACTCACTACCAAAGGACGCTTTGCGGTCACCGCCATGATTGATCTGGCCCTGCGCCAGAGCAGCGGGCCGGTCACCCTGGCCGCCATTAGCCAACGGCAGCAGATTTCGCTGTCGTACCTTGAACAGCTGTTCGGCAAGCTGCGCCGTCACGATTTGGTCGAATCGACGCGTGGCCCGGGCGGCGGCTATTCACTGGCGCGCAAGGCTTCCGAAATTACCGTGGCCGACATCGTTGTGTCCGTGGATGAACAGCTCGATGCCACCAGCTGCGGCGGCAAGTCCAATTGCCAGGGCGATGACCACGGTCCGTGCATGACGCACGACCTGTGGACCAGCCTCAATGCCCGCATGCTGGAATTTCTGCGCTCCGTCACGCTGCAAAAGCTGGTGGATGACCAGGTGGCCAAGGGCGTGCAGGTCGAAGACCGTCCGATGATCAAGCGCGCCATTTCGTCCGTGCCGGTGCTCAAGCCAGTGCGCGTCAATGCCCCCAACTCGGTATTTGCGCTGGGCTCCAACCCGATTTCCAAATAAATACAACAGGCTATCAACACCATGACTCCCCATCTCCCTACCTATTTCGACTATGCAGCCACCACGCCGGTTGATCCGCGCGTGGCCGAGGCCATGATTCCCTGGATCAGCCAGCACTTCGGCAATCCGGCATCGCGCAGCCACGCCTGGGGCTGGGAGGCAGAAGCCGCTGTCGAAAACGCCCGCCAGCAGGTGGCAGACCTGATCGGTGCCGATCCGCGCGAAATCATCTGGACCAGCGGCGCCACCGAATCCGACAACTTGGCACTGAAGGGCGCTGCACAGTTCTACAAGACCAAGGGCAAGCACCTGATCACGGTAAAGACTGAGCACAAGGCCGTGCTCGACACCATGCGTGAACTGGAGCGCCAGGGCTTCGAGGTGACCTATCTGAATGTGCAGGAAAACGGCCTGCTCGACATGGACGTGGTCAAGGCAGCGATCCGCCCCGACACCATCCTGATGAGCGTGATGTTCGTGAACAACGAAATCGGCGTGATCCAGGACATTCCGGCCTTGGGTGCACTGTGCCGCGAAAAGGGCATCATCTTCCACGTGGATGCGGCGCAGGCCACCGGCAAGGTCGAGATCGACGTCAAGACCCTGCCGATCGACCTGATGAGCCTGGCCAGCCACAAGACCTATGGCCCCAAGGGCATCGGCGCGCTGTATGTGCGCCGCAAGCCACGTGTGCGTATCGAGGCGCAAATGCACGGCGGTGGCCATGAGCGCGGCATGCGCAGCGGCACGCTGGCCACGCACCAGATTGTCGGCATGGGGGAAGCCTTCCGCATTGCCCGCGAGGAAATGACCAAGGACATCGCGCATGCACGCCGCATGCAAAAGCGCCTGCTGGATGGCTTGAACCACATCGAAGAAGTATTCGTCAACGGTGACCTGGAGCACCGCGTGGCGCAAAACCTGAACATGAGCTTCAATTTCGTCGAAGGCGAATCGCTGATCATGGGCATCAAAGGCCTGGCAGTTTCCAGCGGCTCGGCCTGCACCAGCGCCAGCCTCGAGCCCAGCTATGTGCTGCGCGCCCTGGGCCGCAGCGACGAACTGGCACACAGCAGCCTGCGCATGACGTTCGGCCGTTTTACGACCGAGGAAGAGGTGGATTACGCCATCCAGACCATCAAGGAAAACGTCGAAAAACTGCGTGAACTCAGCCCCTTGTGGGAGATGCATCAGGAGGGTGTCGACATCAGCAAGATTGAATGGGCAGCCCATTGAAGACATTGCCGGGCGCCATCGCCGGTTGTTGCCTGCTGGCAGCAGCAGGCGCTGCGCAGGCCGCAACGAATGCGGCGTGCGTGCTGGCCGGCAAAGTACTGCAAGTGCAAGCGCAACCCATGTACGAAATGATGGTGCGGGTGCAGGTGCAGGGCGTCAAGGATGACAACACGCTGCGCAACGATGTGGAATGCGGCAAGCAGTTTCGTGTCGGTGATGGCGTCTGGGTGAGTCAGAATACGCGCGTTGCCAAGGGCAGCGCCAAACGGCCCCCCATCAAGGTGGGTGATCGGATCTGGCTCAGTTTTCGCTACGGCGAGGATCGCAGCGGCGGCAGTTGGCGTAAATACGAAGCCATCACCGCGCAAGACTACATGGAGAGAAAAAATGGCATACAGTGAAAAGGTCATCGACCACTACGAACACCCCCGCAACGTTGGCTCGTTCGACAAGTCCGACGAGTCCGTGGGTACCGGCATGGTGGGCGCTCCCGCATGCGGCGACGTGATGAAGCTGCAGATCAAGGTCAATCCGGAAACCGGGGTGATCGAGGATGCACGCTTCAAGACCTATGGCTGCGGTTCTGCCATCGCCAGCAGCTCGCTGGTGACCGAATGGGTCAAGGGCAAAACACTGGACGAGGCCGCTGCGCTCAAGAACAGCCAGATTGCCGAAGAGCTGGCATTGCCGCCGGTGAAAGTGCACTGCTCGATCCTGGCGGAAGATGCCATCAAGGCTGCCGTCAACGACTACAAGCAAAAGCACGTGGGCTGAGCCATGGCCATGCCACACCTGCAACCGGGTGACAAGGCCGTGCTGCTGCCGACCGATGTCTCCCAGCGGCCCATGTCGATGGCGCTGTTCAAATCGCGCGACTTGGAAGTGGTGCACTTTGTCATGCAGCCAGGACAGGAACTGCGCAGCCATCGGGCACCGGGTGAAATCACCGTCCAGTGTCTGCAGGGCCGTATTGCTGTGCAGCATGGGGAGCAGCCGGCAGTGACGGAACTTGGCGCGGCTGAAATGCTGTTCCTGGCTGGTGGCGAGCCGCATGCCGTGCAGGCCCTGGAGACCAGCATGTTCCTGGTCACGATTGCATTGAAGAACTGAATTTCTGGATTTTTACATCATGTCCATCACCTTGTCCGAAGCAGCTGCCCGCCATGTGACCCGTTCGCTTGCCAAGCGTGGCAAGGGAGTGGGTGTGCGTCTGGGCGTCAAGACCACGGGTTGCTCCGGTCTGTCCTACAACCTGGAGTATGTGGACCAGATCGAGCCCGAGGACGTGGTGTTCGAGCAACATGGCGTCAAGGTGTTGGTGGATCCCAAGAGCCTGGCCTATATCGACGGCACCGAACTCGACTTTGTGCGCGAGGGACTGAACGAGGGCTTCAAGTTCAACAACCCCAGAGAGCGCGATCGCTGCGGTTGTGGCGAAAGTTTCCGCGTCTGATCGATGCAGGCCAGGGCCACCGTCTCGGTCACTATCGACAATGAACAGGAAATTGTCGCGATCAACCGCTGGTTTCAGCGTTGGGGTTCGCGCATGCGCTGCTCTGACAACCAGGGCTGTGGCTGCTGTGTCGATATCTGGGAGGTGGAAGCGCCGCTGGAAGCCTTTGACGAGTTGCCTGCACCGTTGCACAGCACGCCGGTAGTCACGAAAGACCGAGATGAATCTGCAATCGACTGATTTTGAATTGCTGGGTGTGCCAGTGCAATTTGCGCAAGAGGCCACGCGGCTGGATGCCGCCTGGAAAGCGCTGCAGCGCGAAGTACACCCCGACAAGTTTGTAGCGCAGGGCGCGGCCGCGCAGCGCGTGGCCATGCAATGGTCGGTACGCATCAACGAGGCCTACCAGCGCCTGAAGGATCCGCTCAAGCGGGCCGCCTATTTGTGCGAGTTGCATGGCCAGCCCATCGAGGCGGAAAGCAATACCGCCATGCCGGCGGATTTTCTGATGCAGCAGATGGAATGGCGCGAGGCACTGGATGATGCCTCCGATGATGCCGCGCTGCACAGTCTGGCCCAGGAAGTGGCGCAGGCACGTGGTGCCGCCATCGAGGCTATCACCGCTGCCATCGACCAGCGCCAGGATTACGCTGCTGCAGCCATCTGGGTGCGCAAGCTGATGTTCATGCAGAAGTTTTCGCAGGAAGTGCGCCAGCGCCAGTTGCAGCGCATGCAGCAGCAGGGCGCCTGAGCCGGTATCTCTGGGACAATACGGGAAATGAAACGCAGGCGCCCGTACATCGCCTGCGAAATTTTTTGGACTTATGGCACTCTTACAAATTTCCGAACCCGGCCAGTCGCCCAATCCGCATGAGCGGCGCATTGCCGTGGGCATTGATCTGGGTACCACCCATTCCCTGGTGGCTGCGTTGCGCCATGGCATGGCCGAGTGCCTGCCCGATGGCGACGGCAAGGTGATCCTGCCGTCGGCCGTGCGCTACCTGGACAACAATGGACGCCAGATTGGCGCAGAAGCGCTGCAGCATCTGGCGGACGATCCGCACAACACCATTGTGTCGGTCAAGCGTTTTCTGGGCCGCAGCCTGAACGACATCCAGGCCAGCCATGGCGGCCAGTTGCCGTACGACCTGGTGGCCGATGATCCGGCCAAGGGCATGGTGCGCATCCGTACCCGCGCTGGCGAAAAATCTCCGGTCGAAGTCAGTGCCGAGATTCTGGCCACGCTGCGATTCCGTGCGGAAGACACCTTCAATGATGACCTGTATGGCGCCGTCATCACCGTGCCCGCCTATTTTGACGACGCCCAGCGCCAAGCCACCAAGGACGCGGCGCAGCTGGCCGGTCTGAACGTGCTGCGCCTGATCAACGAACCTACGGCCGCAGCGATTGCCTATGGTCTGGACAATGCCAGCGAGGGCGTGTATGCGGTGTTCGATCTGGGCGGCGGCACGTTCGATATTTCCATTCTGCGCCTGGCACAAGGCGTGTTTCAGGTGATGGCCACCGGTGGCGATTCCGCCCTGGGCGGTGACGACTACGATCGCGCCCTGGTGCAGCATGTGCTGCAGCGTAGCGGACGCACGCCCGCGGACGCCTCGGACCGCGCCGCCTTGATGGTGGCCGCACGCGCCTGCAAGCACGCCCTGACCCCGTCCGACAGCACGGAGTTTTCTGCCGTGCTGTCGAGCGGCCCGCTCCGATTGACCGTGAGCCGCGCCGACTTTGATGCAGCCACGGCAGAGCTGACCCAACGCTGCCTGCGCGTGGTGCACGGCACGCTCAGCGACGCGCAGCTGTTGCCTGCCGACATCCAGGGCGTGGTGATGGTGGGCGGTTCTACCCGCATGCCGCAAATCCAGGAGGCGGTGGGGCGCTTTTTTGGCTGTACGCCGCTCACCAACCTGAACCCCGACGAGGTGGTGGCGCTGGGGGCGGCCATACAGGCCAACCAGCTGGCGGGCAACGGCACCGAGGGCGAGCTGCTGCTGTTGGACGTGATTCCGCTGTCGCTGGGCATCGAGACCATGGGCGGCCTGGTGGAGCGCATTATTCCGCGCAACCAGACTATTCCCGTAGCCATGGCGCAGGATTTCACTACCTACCAGGACGGCCAGACCGCCATGAGCCTGCACGTGGTACAGGGCGAGCGCGATCTGGTGCAGGATTGCCGCAGCCTGGCGCGCTTCACGCTGCGCGGCATTCCGCCCATGGCAGCCGGCGCGGCGCGCATTCGCGTGACCTTTACCGTGGACGCGGACGGCCTGCTGCAGGTAGGTGCGCGCGAACAGGTCAGTGGCGTGGAAGCGCACATCGAAGTCAAGCCCAGCTATGGCCTGAGCGACGAAGACATTGCCACCATGCTGCAGGAAAGCTTCCGCACGGCCGACCAGGATATGGCCGCGCGTGCGCTGGCCGAAGCGCGTGTCGATGCCGACCGCACCGTGCTGGCCACCAACAGCGCACTGGCGGTGGATGGCGATTTGCTGAGTGATGATGAGCGCGCCGCCATTGCCGGGCTGATTGCCGACCTGCAAACCACCATGCAAGGCACCGACGCGGCCGCCATTGAGGCTGCCACCAAGACGCTGGCGCTGGGCACCGAAGCCTTTGCCGCCATGCGCATGAACCGTGGCATCCAGAAGGCCCTTGCCGGCCATACCATTGACGAAATCTGACAGGAAACTACTGCCATGGCCACTATCAAAGTCCTGCCGCACGCCGACTATTGTCCGGACGGCGCAGAAATCCAGATTCCCGCTGGCACCACCATTTGCCAGGGTCTGCTGGACAACAATATTCCCATCGAGCATGCCTGCGACATGAGCTGTGCCTGCACCACCTGCCACGTGGTAGTGCGCGAAGGCTTCAACAGCCTCAACGAAATGGACGAAGACGAAGAAGACATGCTGGACCGCGCCTGGGGCCTGGAGCCGCAATCGCGTCTGTCCTGCCAGGCCATGGTGGCGCAGCAGGATCTGGTGGTCGAGATCCCCAAGTACTCGATCAACCACGCCAAGGAAAACCACTGAGCGGCTTGCCATGCGCCAGATCATTCTTGACACCGAAACCACCGGCCTGGAAATCGGCGATGGCAACCGCATCGTCGAAATCGGCTGCGTGGAGCTGCTCAACCGGCACCTGACCGGGCGCCATCTACACCTGTACCTGAATCCCGACCGCGACAGTGAGGAGGGCGCGCTGCGCGTGCACGGCCTGACGACCGAGTTTCTGAGCGACAAGCCGCGTTTCGCGCAGGTGGCCGACGACTTCCTGTCCTTTGTGCAGGATGCGGAAATCATCATCCACAACGCGGCGTTCGACATCAGGTTCCTGGACAACGAGCTGTCGCTGCTGGGGCGCGATCCGTTCCGAACCCATGTATCGGGCGTGATTGACTCGCTGGCACTGGCCAAAGAGCAGTTTCCGGGTAAGCGCAACTCGCTGGACGCCCTGTGCGACCGCTTCGGCATCGACAACTCCAGCCGCACGCTGCACGGCGCCTTGCTGGACGCCGAGCTGCTGGCCGAGGTGTATATCAGTCTGACGCGCGGCCAGGAGTCGCTGATGATGGAAGCTGAGTCCGAAAGCGCTCAAGGGCAGGCGCTTGCCGCGTCCATCGACCTGCGTGGCATCGTGCTGCCGGTGATACGCGCTACGGCCGAGGAACTGGAAGCCCATGCTGCCATGCTGCCAATGATCGACAAGGCCAGTGGTGACAAAACAATCTGGAAGAAATTTTCTGGGACCTTGCAGTGATGGAAAAATTTGTGTCATAATAGCGGCTTCAGCAGTTGATCAACACAACTTGTTGAAAACGAAAGAAGTTTCGGGTGATTAGCTCAGCGGTAGAGCACTGCCTTCACACGGCAGGGGTCACATGTTCGATCCATGTATCACCCACCAATGAAAACAAGCACTTGCAGTTAGTCTGCAGGTGCTTTTTTCTTGCCTGATGTAATTTTGGCTACGTCACTGCCGGAAGCCATGAGATCCAGCTTGTCCAGGGCTTCGCAGCAGAACTACGAGGCATGGTGTTCGCCATGCACGCAGAAGGGGGTAGGGGTAGGGATGAATATCACCAAAAGCGAGGTCATCACGCTATCGATGCTGCTTGTGCCTTTTGCAGCGCAAGCCGCAAAGTGCAAGGACTTTGCAACACAGGCACAGGCGCAACGGTACTACAAGCAGAACAACGCAAAAAATCTGGACCGCGACCGGGACGGAGAGGCGTGCGAATGTCTTCCTGGAGGCAGCAAACACGGGAGTAGCCGATGCAAACGAAGAAGGTAAGGGCGCAGGTACTGAGCGCTATGGTGGCTGGTTTGCTTGCGGGGTGTGTAGACAACGGAAAGGGGAATGTCCGCGCGGAGGTGGCGGGCTGGGATCAGGGCACTTTGCCGGCGTGAATGAAGTCGTCAGCAATTTTCGCCAGTTTCAGCATCAGCGCACGATCTTGAGGCGTTTTCATTTTTGCAGTATCGTGCGCTCCAGGATCATTGAGGATATAGATCAGCAGATGGTTGCCAAGGTCGTTGCTGACGTACACGAGCGCTCGATCGCTGACCTTGCGTCTTCGCCGCTGGAAGTCTATCTTCCACTTTGACAATTGCTCTTTGTTTGCCAACGGCACAAGGTGAACGTGCCACAGAACATTACGCTCTCCATTCACGGTTGGTTGTTCGTATGCAACGTCCTTACCGAAGAGATACTCAGAGTATTCTGAGTTTGCACCACCAGATTTCCACTGCTCGAAACGCTCTGCCAATTCATCGGCATCAATACGCGCAGTAGACAATGCAGCGCGCAGCGCCGTAGTTACATACGTCGCCACGCTATCCAGACCTAGATGTGTGCAAAGGCCTTCAGTGCAGCTTCAACGCTGAACAGCTCAGCATTCTTTGGGCTGCTGATTGCCATGAAGGAGTCACGGGTTTTTTTGCTCAGGACAGGCACCTGGCGACGCCCGTGGAGCTTGGTGAGGCCGCCGACACCCTTGCTGATAGCCCTGCGGTCATGCCTAGTTTTGATGGGGCGCAAAGCTACGCGGCGGCGTTTGATTTCGCTCATGTATCTCGCTCCTTTGGTTTGGTGGCACAACTGCCACAATTGCATCAAAATTGACAAGTCATAGTATCACATTGATGTTTATTAGGTTGCAACAACATGCCATGGCGACAACATGTAGCTGACTTGCAAAGCAATGGCCCGGCCATGGTGCATGAGTGGGCCAATGTGTCAGGGCAATCGCTGGTCACTGCCGTGGTGCGTAACCTGCAGTGGCGTCATAGTTCAGCACAGCCATCCGAGCCCGCTTTCCGTGCAGCCTACTGGGGAGATCCTCCCGCCGGGATGATGGATGGCGAAGTGGTGGTCGATCGCCATTTGCCGCCGCTGGCGGCGAAACAGCGCGTTGCCTGTAGCGCACTTCGACCGGCTGGGAGTTTCCCGAATGTCCTGACCTCAAGCTCTCGAACCTCCCGGCGCGGACCCGCATGCCGGGTGGTGTGGCAGGGGTGCCTTCAATAATGGAGGTCCCCTATGTCGATTTCGGGGCGCTGGGACTCCACTTGGGTTCTGTGGTGGGGAAAAAAGGTGGATTGACCGCATGGTTGTTCAATACGATCAGAATGTCACAATGAACCGATTGGAGGTGCTTCCATGAATACCGCCGTCACGCATTTCGCAGCCCGTGCTGGCGATCACAACAACCGCGCCATGGCGGGATCGCCGTTTATTGCCAGCGAGCTGGCTCGGCGCCTTGGTACACAGGCGGTGGTCATCGGTGGGCCTGAACCTGCGCTGAACACCGGCTGGCAACAGGAGCTGGAAGCTTCCCGGCCCGCCCTGCAGGACATGGCTGCCTGCTATGAACAGCTCCTGGCGGCCGGTCAGGTGCCTTTTACCGCACTGTCGCGTTGTGCGGTGGCCATTGCCACACTGCCGGTATTGGTGCGTTTTCACCCGGATGCCGTGGTGGTTTGGTTTGATGCCCATGGCGACATCAACACACCCGAGACCACCACCTCTGGCTATCTGGGAGGCATGGCACTGAGCGGGCCGCTGGGGCTGTGGGATTCCGGATTTGGCCAAGGGTTGGCCGGGCGCAATACCATCCTTGTCGGCGCGCGTGACATTGATCCACCAGAGCAGCGTCTCATCGACCAGGGACTGATCACTTTGGTGCCGCCTGGCCCCAAACTTGCCGAACGCGTGGCTGCGGCGGTGGCGGGCCGCCCTGTGTATATGCACCTGGACTGCGATGTACTGGAGCCGGGCATTGTGCCCACCGATTACCGCGTCCCTGGCGGCCTGGATCTGACTGAACTGCACGATGCCATGCAGGCACTTGCCGTAAGCCGGGTGCTCGGCATGGAGGTTGGTGAGTTCGAGGCGGCAAGCACAGAAGAAGAGACCAGTGCTGCTGCGCGGCGATTGATGGACGCGCTGCAACCCCTGTTGCCAGCCGTCAGTTGAATCCATGGAAGCGCTGAACGGCCTTCGCTTTTGAAAACAGGGTGGCTCAAGCCAAGGGCAAGTCGCTCCGATTTGGATAGACTGGACATTGGGGCGCCATCACGGTGGCCCAATCGGACAGGGCTGTTTTTCAGGCATGGAAAAATTCTTCGCTGCGATCCTGCCATCCATTGAGCACTTTCATTTGCTCGGCTACTGGGTGGCTTTTTTTGCCGCCTTGCTGGAAACAGCACTCGGTATCGGGCTGCTGTTGCCTGGTTCCACGTTTCTGCTGTTGCTGGGTGGCTTGACAGCCAGTGGTTACCTGGACTTTGCCGGCGTATGGTGGTTTGCCGTGGCCGGTGCGATTGTGGGCGACAACATCAATTACTGGCTCGGGCAACGCTACGGCAACCGCTGGGTGCGTAACGGCGTCTGGTTTTTGAAGCCTGAGCATTTCGAACAGGCGCGCGGTTTTTTCGATCGGCATGGCGCCAAAAGCGTCTTTCTGGGGCGCTTTATCCCCAGCGTCAAGGAAATTGCGCCGTTCATAGCCGGTACCGTGGGCATGCGGCACCGTACCTTCCTGCTCTGGAATGTGCTCGGCGCGATCGGATGGGGGCTGCAGTGGGTGGGCGCCGGCTATCTGTTTGGACAATCGCTCAAGTTGGCGCAGGCCTGGGTGTCGCGCGCCGGCATGATGCTGGTGGTGCTCCTGCTTGCCTGGGTCTTGTTGTGGGTGTTGCAGCGTTTTGCCGTACGCCAGGGCCGCAAGCTATGGCAGGTGGTGGTGTCGCTGGGCCGTTCGGTGCTGGAGGCGCTGGCCGGCAATGTACACGTGCGGCAATGGATGGACCGCCATCCGCGCGGTGTGCGTTTTCTGGCTGCACGTTTCGATCGCGCGCATTTTTCCGGCTTGCCGCTGACGCTGCTGGGTTTGGCATTCGGCTACGTATTGGCCTTGTTTGCCGGAATCGTGGAGGATGTGGTCACATCCGATCCCATCGTCGCGGTCGACCATGCGACGGCGCAACTGGTGGCCGCGCTGCGCGCGCCGTCGGTCATTCCGCCTTTTGTGTGGATCGCCAACCTGGGAGCGCCGCCACTGGTGGGCCTGTTGCTGGTGGCAGCGTGCCTGCTGCTGTGGCTCCTGAACCGTAAATATGCGATGATGGGCCTGCTGATGTCGACGCTGGGAGGAGCGGTCTTCCTGACTCTGGGCAAACTGGCTTTCCAGCGGCCTCGGCCGGCAGAGGCGGTGATCCTCGAGTCGTCGTATTCCTTTCCGAGCGGCCATGCCACCATTGCCGTTGCGTTTTACGGTTTCCTTGGATACTTGGTCGTCCGATCCGCCAGCCAGTGGAGCGCGCGGGTCAAATTATTTTTTGCCACCATGGGGCTTGTGCTGCTGATTGGCGCCAGCCGCATCGTGCTGGGCGTGCATTACCTGAGTGACGTCTGGGCGGGTTATCTGGTGGGGGCGCTCTGGCTGATTGCCGGTATCAGCGTGACAGAATGGCTCAGCGCGGAGGGACGTATCGTCTGGGGCGTGCCCAGCGCAGGGCGCCGCAGGATGCTGGCCTTGGGCCTGGCCACGGTAGCCGGCGCAGGCGCGATCGGGTATGCATCCACCCACCAGCCGCCAGTACGCGCGCTTGCGCCGGAGCCGGTCATTCAGGTAAACAAGCCGTTGGTAAACCTGCTGCAAGCTGATACGCTGCCACGGACAACAACCCTCCTGGGCGCGCCGGAGCAACCGCTGGCGTTTGCCATCGTGGCGCCAGACGAGCAGACTTTGGTGGCCCGCGTTGTGCGTGCGGGATGGCTGGCTGCGGATGCGCCGACGCCCAGCACCATGCTGCGCATGGTCAGGGAGGGTTTTCATTACGCCACCGCGCCCGTGGCGCCGGCTTTCTGGCGTGGCCGGGTCAATGATCTGGCCTTCGAGCGGCCGGCCCAAGGCCCTCAAGGTAAGGTGCTTGCCACGGTTCGGCTCTGGCGCACACCGTTCTGGCTGGGGTCGGATCGCATCTTTGTAGGGGTGGCGCGGGATTACGTCGGACTCCGCCGGGACCTGCTGCGTGCCGTGTCGCCCGATGTGGATCTGGCTACCGAGCAGTTTGTCATATCCCTGCAGGCCAGCACGCCGCTGGCTGCCGCGTGTCAACAACCCCTGGTTGCGCCCATGGAAGGCAGTTGGCTGATGGGGGACCACTTCTTTACGCGAGGACAGTTGTGGCTGCTGGATATGCGTACCGGCGCCCAGGCTGCGCAATTATGCGCGACAAAGGGGGCATTGCCATGAAAAACCAGTCTTTCCTGAACAAGCTGCGCAATGCGGGCATCGGCATCCGGCACGCATGGGCTTGCGAGCGGAATTTTCGGGTTGAAGTGGTGCTTGGGATCCTTGCCGTCGTCGTGTTTGCCATCGTTCAGCCGGCAGCCATTTGGTGGGCCCTGATCGTGGTGTGCATTGCACTGGTGTTGGCGCTGGAGCTGGCCAACTCGGCGGTCGAGGCCTTGGTCGACCACCTCCATCCGGAAAGACATCCAAATATTGGCAAGGTCAAGGACATGCTTGCCGGCATGGTATTGGTGATGAGTCTGGCCTCGGTGATTGTGGCCCTGCTTGCCTTGTACGCTACGGTGGCGGCGTAGCAGTTCGGCCTGCGCCCGGTACTGAGGAATGCCGGGCTCGCAGTTCAGGCGCGCAGCGTGATGGCGCGAAATCCCCAGTGGTGCAAGGCCTCGCGCGCAACAAGCAGGGCTGCGCTGCTCGCGGCGTCGGTGGGCAGCGAGTCTTGTGTCTGAGGGCGCCCTGCAGAGCGATCGGCGAGACGGTTGAGCAGCCGCTCTATGGTGTCGATATCGAGGGTCAGATCCACTGCGGAGGGGACTGGCAGTATGCCTGTGGCCGATTCGGCACGGGCCATCGCATACAGCGCGGCGTTGACGAACACCAGGCGTGCAGCACCGGTCACGCGATCAAGCGCCGGCATCAGCGCTTCCTCGATCTGCTCGATGGCTACTTCCAGCTCCAACGGCGTGGGCGGATCGTGGCGCAGTGTGGCAAACAAGGCCGCTTGGCCGAGGGGCAGGGTATGGACTTCCGCTTGTGTATCTGGGGCGGCTTCTGGTTGTCGTCGCAGTAGCGTTTCATGCTCGCGCATGTGCAGTAAAACGATGTCGGAGGTTGTCATGTTCTTTACCTTGCCTGCGTCCGATGGGGCGTTGCCGTGAGTGCCTACTGCCTGCTCCACACGGAATGCGAGGGACGCCACAGCAAGTTGTCCGCGTGAAAAAAGCGTAAAACCGCGTTACCGGCTGCCCCATTGCCATGGTGGCAATTTACCATAGCATCGTCGCCATTGGGTTCGGAGGGGTTGCCGATATTGTTATCGCATCGCCGCGCCACTCGATGCCTGGAGTTCCACGGATTCCAGTCTTGCCAGGTAAACCGGCAATCACCGTAGTGCGATACGTGTCGTATTGCACGGTTGGCGACCAACATACTAAGGAGTGACTGCATGAAGAAACTGATCACACTGGCATTGGCTGCCGCTCTCACGACCCTGGGCAGCGCCGCAATGGCCAGGCCCGGCAATGGAGGGGGACAAGGGCAAGGCCATGGATTCAACAATGCGCCGCATGAGTGGGGCTACCAGAACAGAGCCAATCCGGGCAAGCACAAGGGCAAGGGCCATGCCTATTCCTATGGCAAGCGCTGCCGCAACTCGATCGGACGCTTTACCAAGTGCTGACCTGACCCTTTTCAGCGCCACAAGAACCGCCTTCGGGCGGTTTTTATATCGACCAAACCGTTTGCCGGTTAGTCGGCACGACAAACATCCGCGCCGACTTCACCCCATTCATGCGTGCGGCTGCACTCCCGCCACCGGGGACTTCCGCAGCCGAAGCGCATTGAACACCACCGACGCCGAGCTCATGCTCATCGCCAGCGCCGCAATCATCGGCGACAGCAGCCAGCCGGTGAGCGGGTACAGGACACCGGCAGCAATCGGCACGCCAATGCCGTTGTAGACGAAGGCGAACGCCAGGTTCTGGCGCATGTTGCGCACCGTGTTGAGCGAGATGTCGCGTGCTGCCAGAATGCCGCGCAGGTCGCCCTTGATCAGGGTGATCTGGCCGCTGTTCATCGCCACATCGGTGCCAGTGCCCATGGCAATGCCCACATCGGCCTTGGCCAGTGCCGGCGCATCGTTGATGCCGTCACCCGCCATGGCCACCACGTGGCCTTGCTGCTGCAGCTGCGCCACCAAGGCCAGCTTGTCGGCCGGCTTGACGTCTCCGTGCACCTCGTCGATGTTCAGTTTGGCGCTGACTGCCTTGGCGGTGGTCAAACCATCGCCCGTAGCCATCACGACGCGGATTCCGCTTGCCTGCAGGGCACGGATGGCGTCCGGCGTGCTGGCCTTGACGGGATCGGTCACAGCCAGCACGCCGGCCAGCTGTCCATCCACGGCCAGATGCATCACACTGGCGCCTTCGCGGCGCAGGTCTTCGTTGGCAGAGGCCAGTACCCCAAGAGCCACCCCTTCCTGCTGCATCAGGGCGGTATTGCCGAGCAGCAGGTGCTTGCCTTCCACGATACCGCGTACACCAATGCCGCTGCTGGACTCGAAATACTCGGGCTTGCTCAGGCTCAGGCCTTGCATGCGCGCGGCGGTGACGATGGCATCAGCCAGCGGGTGTTCGCTGCCCTGGTCCAGGCTGGCCGCCAGGCGCAGCACTTCCTGCGGTGTATAGCCTTCGGCAGGAATGGCTTTGTCATATACGGGCTTGCCTTCGGTCAGGGTCCCGGTCTTGTCCACGATGAGGGCATCGACTTCGCGCATTTTCTCGATCGCACCGGCGTCGCGGAACAGCACCCCTTCGGATGCGGCACGGCCGGTGGCGACCATCACCGACATGGGCGTGGCCAGACCGAGTGCACAGGGACAGGCAATGATCAGCACGGCCACCGCATTGATCAGGCCATACACCCAGCGTGGCTCGGGCCCGAAAATGCCCCACGCAAAGAAGGTGGCTATCGCGATGGCCACCACCACCAGCACGAACTGGCCTGCCACCACATCGGCCATGCGCTGCATGGGCGCCTTGGAGCGCTGCGCCGAGGCCACCATCTGCACGATCTGCGCCAGCATGGTGGCCGAACCGACTTTTTCGGATTGCATGACCAGCGCACCGCTGGTGTTGAGCGTGGCGCCGATCAGCTTGTCGCCCGGGCGCTTGGTGACTGGCACGGGTTCGCCGGTCAGCATGGATTCGTCCACCGCGCTGTTGCCTTCCGTGACGATGCCATCGACCGGGACTTTTTCGCCGGGACGTACCCGCAGCCGGTCACCGACATGCACATGGCTCAGCGGCACGTCTTCCTCCGTGCCGTCCGCCTGGATGCGACGTGCCGTCTTGGGGGCCAGGCCGAGCAGGGACTTGATGGCAGCCGATGTTTGCGAACGCGCCTTGAGCTCGATGATCTGCCCCATCATGGTCAGCGAGATGATGACCACGGCAGCCTCGAAATACACAGCCACCCGCCCCATGGAGGTAAACGAGGCGGGAAAGATGCCGGGCGCCAGCGTAGCGACCACGCTGTAGACGAACGCGGCGGAGGTGCCCAGACCGATCAGCGTCCACATGTTGGGGCTGCGGTGGATGACGGATTGCCACCCGCGCAGGAAGAAGGGTTGGCCGGCCCACAGCACCACGGGCAGCGACAGCACCAGTTCGATCCAGGTCTGGGTTGCCATGGGAAACCAGCCCAGGCGATGGCCGAACATGGCCAGGATGGTGACGATCACGGTGCAGGGCAGGGTCCACCAGAAGCGTCGCTGAAAATCCTTCAGCTCACTGTTCTCTTCCTCGTCCAGTGGAATGATGGGCTCCAGGGTCATGCCGCATTTGGGGCAATTGCCGGGATGGTCTTGCCGCACTTCGGGGTGCATGGGGCAGGTGTAGATGGTGCCTGAAGGGGCATCGTCGGAGGCAGAGCTTGCGGGGGCCGCTTGCGGCTCGTGCACAGCATGGTCACTGTGGGGATGCGTGTGGTGATGGCTGGCAGCCACCTGGCCTTGCGGTACCAGCTGCATCTGACACTTGGGACAGCGGCCCGGCTGGTCTTGTTGCACCTCGGGGTGCATGGGGCAAGTGTAGACAATGCCGGACTGCGGCTCATGATGCTGTGCGTGCTCGTTCACCTCGGTACCTCCATGAATTGAAGTATTGCTTGTCGTTCAGGCTCTCCATGCGCTATCGGGCACAGGGCGCATAGCCGTCCTACATGCACCCGTCCATTCAGGGCGACATGGACTTGCGATAGCGGGCATTAACCTCATCGTGCTGGCGCTGGATGTCCTCGGGCCACTGCGCCTTGATCCACGAGAGTGCCGCCACGATTTCATCATCGGTCAGTACCCCATCGTAGACCGGCATGGCAGTGCGGTAATCCGGTTCGTTGATGATTTTTGCCAGGCCCTGTTTGGTGATGGCGAACAACTGTTCGTCCGCATGGTGCCAGGTATGGCCACTGCGGTCATGCGGGGGCGCAGGCAGCAGGCCGTTGGCTGTGCGTTCGCGCCAGTTGGGTTGGCCTTCGCCATTGGCGCCATGGCACGCCGCACAGTTCTGGGCGTACACGCGCGCGCCCACCAGCAGCACCTGCTGGTCCGTCGGGCGCAATGCATGGGTGGCGGTTACCGTTGCCTGCTTGCCCGATGGCAGATAAAGATAATAGTAGCTGCCCGCGAGGACACCCAGCATGGCCAGTGCCGCAGCGAACCACAGCAGTATTCGCCTGGATTTCATGGCTGTTTGGTCAAACGAATCAGTGGTCATTATCGCCATCTTGATTGGCTCCTGAGTGGGGGCCGCGGCCATGTCCACCATGGCCCCGGTGCATGAACAAGTGCATCAGGGGACATGCCAGCAACAAGGCGTAAGGCCCCCATTGAATCAGATGGAGCCTGTGCCCGGTCCACAGGAAGTATCCGGCAAGGATTGCGGCTGCCACCAGCAGTCCCATGACCACGCGCGAGTGTCGCAAGCTTCTGCGCGGTACGGAAGAGTGAACTGCCGGGTGGTGATGGTTGCTGGTGTGCATGATCAACTCCTGGTTGACTGAATCACTTGCTGGCTGTCGGGGCAAGGCCCATCATCTGGGCGCCATTCATCTGCTGCCCCCCATTCATCATTTGGGTCCCATTCATCATCGGGCACGGCATTTGTGCATTTCCCATGCCACCTGGCATGGCTTGCCAATACTGGCTCATCAGGGCCTGACGTTCCTGGGGCGTTTTGGCTGCCATCAGCTTGTTGTGGATGGCCAGCATGTCGGCGCGCTGCCTGGCGGAGAGAGCCGGCATTTGTGCAGACAGGGCCGGCATGGGGGCGGAAGCCACTGGAGCTTGCGCGGCTGCTGTTTGAATCGGTTTGTCAGCCGGGTGATGCACATCGTGCTCTTCTTGCGCACTGGCCGAGAAGGCGAGCAGTGCAGCGCTGCAGGCCATGGCGATTTTTCCAGCGATTGTCATTTTCATACTCCTGGTTGGTGAAACATTTGGTGAAGATTTCCCGCAATTGCGGCTCAGTGTTTGGCGAATACCTGTGTCTTGCCGTCACGCAGGACCAACAGGGTGTCGAAGCGATCGCGTTGCCCCTTGTACACTGGGCCGTCCATGCCGGGCGAGCCCACAGGCATGCCCGGCACGGCCAGGCCGACCGCGTTCGGTTTTTCGCGCAGCAGGCGCTTGACGTCCGCGGCGGGAACATGGCCTTCCAGCGCATAGCCATCGACGAGGGCCGTGTGGCAGGAGCCCAGCTCGGTGGGAATGCCCAGGCGTTTGCGCATGGCGTTGTTGCCGGTTTCCTGGACGCTGAGCTGAAAGCCGTTGGCTTCCATGTGGGCGATCCAGTCCTTGCAGCACCCGCAGGTGGGGCTTTTCCAGACCGTGACGCGTGGTCGGGCCTGTGCCATGACTGCCAGCGGAGCAGCGGCCAGCGAGACCAGGGCCAGCAGTGCGGCGCGGCGGGGGAGATGAGTTAGTGTATTCATGTTATTGCACCTTGAGTTGTCCACGCATGCCGGCTTCCAGGTGGCCTGGAACGGTACATCCGAAGTTGTAGGTACCGGGCTTGCTGAAGGTCCAGATCACGGCCCCGCTTTGTTCCGGCTTGAGGGTGATGCTGCCGTCGTTGCCGCCGTGGTGCATCCCAGGCATGTTGCGCATGGCGATGGCATGCGCCTGCAGCTCCTGATCGGTGCCGATGAGAAATTCATGGTCGACCTGGCCCAGGTTCTTGACGAAAAAGCGAATGGTTTCGCCGGCCTTGACGTCCAATGTGCCGGGGGCAAAGCGCATGCTGTCGTTCATGGTGACGCTGACGGTGCGGGTCACCCTGGCGGCCTCGCCCGGCGTACCGGCTGCCGACGCCATGGCATGTCCGGTGGCTGCGAAGGCGGGCAGCGCCGTGGCGGTTGTAACGGCTGCTGCCAGGAAGGCAGTAGGGAATTTCATGGAGTTTTCCTTGCTGGTCGTAATGGATACCATTCTTCGACTTTCGCCCTGACCCGGCGCCGACCGGAACATTACAAATTTGTCATGTGGCGCGATCCCATGGTGCGCCATTCATAATGGCAAGCATGAAATTGCTGATCATCGAGGACGAGGTCAAACTGGCGCACTATCTGCGGGACGGACTGGTCGAGGTCGGGTTTACCGTGGAGGTGGCGCACAACGGAGTGGACGGGCTGCATCTGGCGCTGGAAGGCCAATACGACGTGATCGTGCTGGATCGCATGCTGCCGGGTATCGATGGCGTTTCGTTGCTGCGCGCCCTGCGTTCGAAAAAATCGACCCCGGTATTGATGCTCACCGCAATGGGCGCCGTGGAAGATCGTGTGGAAGGACTGCGCAGTGGGGCGGATGACTATCTGGTCAAGCCGTTTGCGTTTTCCGAACTGGTGGCGCGCTTGCAGGCCTTGGCGCGCAGGGCGCACCCTGATGCGGCCGTCCTGCAGGGCACCCTGTTGATGCTGGGCAATCTCGAAGTGGATCTGGCGCGCAGAAAGGTGCATCGGGCCGGACAAAGGCTGGACCTGACGGCCAAGGAGTTTGCGCTGCTCACACTGTTTCTGCGCCGGCGCGGCGAGGTGCTGTCACGCACGGAAATCGCGGAACAGGTCTGGGACATGAACTTCGACAGCGAGACGAATGTGGTGGAGGTGGCCATCAGGCGCTTGCGCTCCAAGCTGGATGAACCGTTCGGCAAGCCGCTGCTGCATACGGTGCGTGGCATGGGCTATGTGCTGGAGGAGCGGGAGTGAGACAGGCCGCGGTGCGCTCGCTGGAGCGGCGTCTCTGGCTGGGGCTGGCGGCTTTGGTGCTGGCCACTCTTGCGCTGGTATCCACCATTGTTTACGCAATGATCAGCACCCACCTGACCAATCGCCAGCAGGCCACGCTGCACAACATGACCCAGCTGGTCAACCACTTGCTGGACGAGCAATCGCTGCGCCTGGGCGATCCCGATCGGCAGGCGATGGTGGCGCGTCTGGATGACCATTTTTCCGGTCATGCGGATTTTGCCCTGAGCATCACCGATGCGTCGGGCGCCGTTCTGTACGAAACCCGCCATGCCATCCCTGCACAGCGGGTGGCCGCCCTGGACTTCGACATCGTGACGCCTGCCGCCGGGCTGGCCGGCGCCAGGGGGCGTATCAGCCAGGATACCCTGGCCGACGAGGAACTGCTGCGGCACCTGACCCTGGCACTGACGCTGGCCACGCTGCTGGGAGCGCTGGTCGCGGGCTTCGGCGGGCGCGTGCTGGTGCGGCAGGGCATCCAGCCGGTCGCCCATCTGATCCAGCAGCTGGGTGCGCTGGACACCAGCCATCTCGGGCAACGGCTGGATGGTTCGCGGCAGCCGGCAGAACTGCAGCCGCTGGTGACACAGATCAATGCCTTGCTGACGCGCATCGATGGCGCCTACCGGCAGTTGGAAGGCTTCAACGCGGATGTGGCGCACGAGCTGAACACGCCGCTGTCCACCCTGATTACCAGCACCGAGGTGGCACTGCGCAAGGAGCGCGATGCGGAAACCCTACGTGATGTGCTTGGCTCCAATCTGGAGGAACTGCAACGCATGTCCGGAATGGTCAAGGACATGCTGTTTCTGGCCAGTGTGGATCGGGGGGCCCAAGCCAGGCGTGAGCCGGTTGTGAGCTTGCGCGAAGTGGTGGCGTCCGTGGTCGACTACCATGACGCGGTGTTGAGCGAGCGTGGCCTGCAGGCGCAGATCGTGGGAGATACCCAGGGCGCCTTCGACGTGCCGCTCATCAAGCGGGCGGTATCCAATCTGTTGGGCAATGCGGCGCGTTATGCAAGCTCGGGCTCGGTGATTCGTGTGGAAATCTCCACCCCCGGACCAGGCACGACGCGCCTTGCCGTGGTCAATGAAGGCGAGCTCATTGCTCCCGAACACCTCAAGCAGATCTTTGACCGCCTGTACCGGGTAGAACGCTCGCGCTCGCAAGGCGATGCGCGTCATGGGTTGGGTTTGTCCATCGTGGCGGCAGTAGCGCGCATGCACCGTGGCGCGCCGTTTGCCGAAAGCAGCGCGCAGGCTACCCGCATCGGGCTGGACCTGGCGCAGGAGCCGGAGCGCGAATCAAATAGCTGAAGTGACCTTGGCCCGGGACTTGTGATGACCATCCTGAAACACCTATTATTTAAGAGGTTTACAATAGCATCCAGTGATAAATGGTCGCCTAAGCAACTGTAATAATCGACACATACAACAACGGACACGAAATGCTAGTGGAAAATTTGAACCTGGCACTGCTTCATCTGCTCAATGCTTCCAGCTCTGCTAATGAATCAACTATAAAACTCGCAATTCTTGTAGCGGACTATGCCATTTACCTCGTGCCGGTATTTCTGGTAATAACATGGTTATTTGGAGGTGACGAAAAAAAGAATGTGGCATTGAAGTCGGTGGTGGTCGCCCTGATTGCATTGGGCATCGCTCAAGTCATTGTCAGAATCTACCCGCACCCACGCCCCTTCATGCTTGGAGTTGGCAGAACCCTGATTGCGCACGCGCCAGACCCCTCGTTTCCCAGTGACCACATGACTTTCATGAGTTCCATTGCCTTGACCTATCTGGTTGCCAGGCGCTACGTGATTGGATGGACCCTGTTTGCAGCCGCCCTCTGTGTGGCATGGTCCAGGGTGTATCTGGGGGTACATTTTCCGTTGGATATGGTCGGAGGCGCCATGCTTGCGCTGCTGGTGGTGCTTGCCATCGGGCCCATCTGGAACCGGGCCGGCAGGCTGCTGACCCATTTGGCGGTAAGTATCTACGAATGGATATTTGCCATGCCCATCAAACATGGCTGGGTGAAGTAGCACATGCAGCAATTGGCAGGAAAAATCAGGCTATGGGCAAAAAACCTGAAAAAGGATGTTCTGGCCTTATGGTTTTGTCAAAAGCACCCGGACATGCCATTGGCTGCAAAAATACTGGCAATTTTTGTGGTGGCCTATGCCTTCAGTCCCATTGATTTGATACCGGATTTCATCCCTGTCATCGGTTATCTGGATGACATGGTGCTTGTTCCTGTTGGCATCTATGTTGTTCTCAAGCTCATACCGGAACATGTTATTGCCGACGGCAGATTGAAGGCCGGTGACTGGATGGTGCAGCAGCATGGAAAACCCAGAAACTGTGTCATGGCTGCGTTGATCCTCGTCGTTTGGCTCTTCCTGGCGTACCAGACGTGGGGTCTGGTGAGCGCATGACCAGAACTGTTGCACACTTCGGGTCATTCTTTGGCAGCCGGTGCTGCCAGCAGCCTGTCATGACAGGAACGGATGGAGTCCGCCACACGATCTTGCACTTGCAGCGGAGCGCCGATAGTGACCGACGACTGTAGTAAGGTGACATAGACCATCCTGTTGGCGATTTTTTCCAGTTGCGCGGCACTGCAGATGGTGGCGGAGGGGCGATGCTGCTTGATGAAGACAATGCCGGCTTTTGCATCTGCGCACTCGAAAACTGCAGGGCTTTGTTGATGACATCGCCCGGGTGTTGGAGCCGGGCTGCAAAAGGGGATGTTGGTACAGTCGGCCGGGCGGCTCCTTCGGTGTCCAAGCGTGTGACACTGACGGTGTCGACTTGACTGGCAGCAAGAGGCGAGTTGTAATGCGTCTCTAAAATTGCTTCTTGACCATGAAGCATTCGCATTTTCACTTCAGACAACGATGGCTTGCCCTGCTGATCAGCATGGTGATGGCGTTGTCCGTGTTGATGCCAACCGTCGCCCGTGCTCTGGCAGCAGAGGCAGACAGTGGGTGGTTAACGGTTTGTGCAAACGTTGACCACGATTGGACACGCCAAGATGTAGCCCATACACCGTCTGGGCACGGTCCTGCCAATCCGAATCATTTCCCTTCACTTGACTGTTGCCCTCTGTGCGAGCTGATGGGCGACGGCCAGGCGCCGCCGCCGCATATTTTCACTGCTTGCTTCCTGCCTGCGGGGCCACAGGTAGTTGCTGCTCCAATCGTTCCTTCAGACCCGCCCGAGCAGATGGTCTGGAACGTGTCCCCTCGCGCTCCTCCTGAACAATGAGCCCTATTGCGGATGGCTGGTTTTACCAATCTATCGCAAGCTGATTTCCAGTTACGGGTTGTATTCCTTGGGTCTTCTGGTCCAAGGGCTATTGGCACTTCTCTGCCAATTACATTTTCAGGATATTTTCATGCAATTTCGTTTCAACCATATCGCGTTGGCTGTTACGCTGACACTCTTGCCTGCAAGTGCCGCTTTCGCGTGCGCTACTTGCGGCTGTGCCCTTTCATCCGATGCTGCCGCCGGTTATTCCGCCCAGACCGGCTGGTCGATTGGCTTGCAGTACGATTACGTTCCGCAAACGCAGTTACGCTCTGGATCCAAGGCCGTGTCTGTAGCGAATGTGGCTGCACTAAACGACAACGGGGGAAGCCAGGAGGTGGAAAAATCCACCTACAACCGGTATTTCACCGCCAACATCGGATATGCACCCAGTGCCGAATGGAACTTCAAACTCCAGGTTCCGTTTGCCAACCGAAGCCACGAAACCTATGTCCAGAGCGGCAATCCATTGACTGCGGAAAACATCAGTGCAGCCAGTTTCAAGCAGCTGGGAGACATCAAGTTGATGGGCAGTTATCAGGGCTTCTTGCCAACCCATAATCTGGGAGTGCAATTGGGTGTCAAGCTGCCTACTGGGCGCTACGGTGGCCCCAATGCGGATGCTACTGGCACCGTTGGCCGCAAACCAGTGGCATTCAAGAGTGGTCCTGCATCACAGGCAGATTCGCCCGGTAATCTGCTGGATGCCAGTTTGCAGCCTGGCAACGGCAGTACTGATCTGATTCTGGGTGCCTACTACTACCAGGCGGTCAGCCAGGATTTTGACGCGTTTGTAAACGGGCAGTTTCAAAGTTCCATCCTGCACCGTCTCAAGGATGCAGGCGCCGACTTCCGCCCGGGCAACTCGGTCAATATCAGTGCTGGTATGCGGTATGTGGCCAATTCCAGAATCGTACCGCAGCTTCAACTCAACGCAACACACAAGTCAAGCGATCAGGGTGCGCTGGCCGATACCGCCAATACAGCCGGTACTGCGGTCTATCTCAGTCCTGGTGTTTCGGCGCGCATTGGCCAAAATGCCAGCGTATTTGCCTTTGTGCAATTGCCCATCTTTAGCCGGCTGCAGGGTACTCAGCTGTTCCCGCGCTGGACAGCGAGTGTGGGCGTGAATTATGCCTTTTGAAGGCCCTGATGCCTGAATTTGTCAGTGCGCAGTCAGTAGTGGCGTGACGGTTCTCTCAAGCGTGGCAAGGTCGATTTCGGCCTTGCCCGAGCTGCCGTCACGGCGCAGCACCCCATTGCGGTCAATCACATAAGTGGCAGGTAGCCGCCAAATGCGGCCTAACCGCTCAAAGCTGGCTTGTCCTTGCCAGGCCATGGGAAACGTGGTGTCTTTGGCCACTTGCATTGCGGCCGGTAATTTGCCGGGTTCGTCCATGTTGATGGCCAAAACCTGCAAACCTTGGTCTCTGTGCCGCAGATAATAGGTTTGCAAATCCGGCATTTCCACCTTGCATTGGGGGCACCAGGTAGCCCAGAAATGCAGAATGGTTACCTTGCCCTTGTCCGGAAGGTGAATGGTGTCTGAGCCATCCATCAGTCTTGCCTGTACGGCGGGCAATTCCTTGCCTACCTCGACGCCGCCTGCGTGTGCCAAGCCGCTGGCCACCAGTAAAAAGATGCATGCAAGCTGCTTTCGCAGCTGTGGAATTGCGCTGTGCATGATGATTCAGCCCGGATGATTGGAATGTATACAAGCAGTTTCAGAACCGGATTTTACCGGCATTGCCGGATAAGGCCATAAAACCCTTTCCGAGCGGTTTACCCTGCAGCCGCCCCATGTGGACGCTCTCGCATGAACCATGTCGCAATCAGTGCCACCAGATACATGCCGGCAACCAGCAGGAAGCCATCGGCGTAGGCATGGGATACGCCATCCGGTGCACCCTGATAGGCTACTTCGCGCCAAGCTACGAATACGGCAGAGATGGCTATGCCCAGCACCCCGCCGAGCTGGCGCACATAGCTGGAAATGACCGAAGCCTGGCGCAGTTGCGAGGATTCCAGCGTGCGCAGCGCGGCAACGCTGAGCGCGGGCAGAATCATGCCCAGGCCCACGCGGCCGATGATGGTGGCCATGACGATCTCGGTATAGCTGATATGCTGGGCAAACAGCGCCAGCAGGATCGATGACAGGCAGAACAATGCCAACCCGACCGCAGTCACCAGCAGCGGTGAATACTTGTCGGCCAGATGGCCCGCGACCGGAATCACCAGCGCCAGCGCAATGCCGGACGGTATCAAGGCCGTGCCGGCCGCCGTGGCCGAATACTGCAAGGCCTGAAGCATGAACACCGGAATCAGGTACGAAGACGCATACACGCCAAAGCCATAGGCCAGGAATACGATGGTGCCCATGCTGAAGCGGGATTCGCCAAACAGTTCGAGCCGGATGATGGGCTGGGCGGCACGGCGGGCATGCACCACGAACAGGCCGGTGAGCACCGCCGTCAGTGCCAGCAGCGACAACGTGCTGGTGGCAAGCAGTCCATGGCGTTGCAGGCCGGCAATGCCTTCGATCAATGCCAGTGTGGCGCCGGTCAGCAGCAGCACGCCGATCCAGTCAAAACTGCTGCGGGTGGTTTCCTGGGGCAGCGGCAGCCATTTGAAGCCCAGCACCATGGCGCACAGCGAAATCGGAATACCCAGCCAGAAAATCGCCGGCCACGAAAACAGGTCGACCAGTACACCGCCCAGGCTGGGCGCCACCGCCGGCGCCAGCACGATGCCCACGCTCATCATGCCCGAGGCGCGCCCTTGCGTATGCGGCGGAAACAGACGCATCACCGCCAGGGTGCCCAGCGGCTGCATGACGCCGGCAGCTGCGCCTTGCACGATGCGGATGGCGACAACCCATGGAAAGCTGATATAGGCCGCCAGCAATGAACCGGCCAGTCCGGTCAGGGTGAGCAGGGCGGAAGCCCCGAGAAACAGCTTGCGGAAACCGATGCGGTCCAGCAGCCAGGGCGCCGGCAGCATGCCAACGGTCATGGCGGCCATGAAGCCGGTCATGGTCCACTGTGCCTGCTCCTGGCCGATGCCATAGCGCCGCATGATGGCTGGAATGGCCACGCTGAAACTGGTGGTGGCCAGCACGGCCGAGATGATGCCCAGTGCCGCCACGATCAGTACCAGCCAGGGATAGCGCTCGCCGTAGCGTGCACGCAAGGCTTCGGATGATTGGGCAGTGGGGAGCGGCAGCATGGGGGTAGTGAAAGCGGCGCCTGTGACGGGTCGCTGTAAAGCACTCGATTATCGCTGGGGAGGATCAGCCCATCAGGTTAGCAGGGTTTTTGGCAAGAAAAAAAGCGCCCGGACTGGGCGCTTTACGGAGGAGGCGGGGCGATTACCTGACGCCCAGCAGTTCCACGTCGAACTTGAGCGTGGCATTGGGCGGAATCACGCCGCCGGCGCCACGGGCGCCATAGCCCAGCTCGGACGGAATGATCAGGGTGCGCTTGCCGCCCACTTTCATGCCGGCCACACCTTCGTCCCAACCCTTGATCACCATGCCCTGGCCCAGGCCGAACACGAAGGGCTGGCCGCGGTCCTTGCTGGAGTCGAACTTCTGGCCTTGTTCGCCATTGTTATACAGCCAGCCGGTGTAGTGCACGGCCACTTGCTGGCCAACCTTGGCTTCGTCGCCGGTGCCGACTTCGGTGTCGAGGTATTGCAGGCCGCTGGGGGTGGTGATGGCTTGGCTCATGGTTGGGTCCTTGTGAACGATGGAAGCAGAATTGGAACTGGCAGCGACCTTGGGGGTCGGGGTGCCGACGGGTTTGCCGCAGGCGGCCAGGGCCGCAAGGGCGATGGCGGCAGCGCCGCATTTCAGGAGGTGACGCATCATCACTCGTTGCTGCCCAGGAAGGTGCGCAGCTTGTCGCTGCGGCTGGGGTGCTTGAGCTTGCGCAGCGCCTTGTGCTCGATCTGGCGGATACGCTCGCGCGTGACGTCAAACTGCTTGCCGACTTCTTCCAGCGTGTGGTCGTTGTCCATCTCGATGCCGAAGCGCATGCGCAGCACCTTGGCTTCGCGCGGCGTCAGGCTGTCCAGGATGTCTTTGACCACATCGCGCAGGCCTGCCTGCATGGCCGCTTCCACCGGCGCGGTGTTGACACTGTCCTCGATGAAATCGCCCAGGTGCGAATCGTCGTCGTCGCCGATGGGGGTTTCCATCGAAATCGGCTCCTTGGCGATTTTCATGATCTTGCGGATCTTGTCCTCGGGGATGTCCATTTTTTCGGCCAGGATGGAGGCGTCTGGCTCAAAGCCGAACTCCTGCAGGTGCTGGCGCGAGATGCGGTTCATCTTGTTGATGGTCTCGATCATGTGCACCGGGATGCGGATGGTGCGCGCCTGGTCGGCGATCGAGCGGGTGATGGCCTGGCGGATCCACCACGTGGCGTAGGTCGAGAACTTGTAGCCGCGGCGGTATTCGAACTTGTCCACCGCCTTCATCAGGCCGATGTTGCCTTCCTGGATCAGGTCGAGGAACTGCAGGCCCCGGTTGGTGTACTTCTTGGCAATCGAGATCACCAGGCGCAGGTTGGCCTCGATCATCTCTTTCTTGGCATTGCGCGAGCGGCGCTCGCCGTCGATCATGCGCTTGTTGATGGCCTTGAGCTCTTCCAGCGGCACCACCACCTGCTTTTGCAGGTCGATCAGGTGCTGCTGCAGTTCCTGCACCGGCGGAATGTTGCGGCCCATGGTGGCGCTCCAGGGCTTGCCGGCGGCTGCCTGCTGCTCCACCCAGCCCAGGTTGAGCATGTTGGGCGGAAATTCGGTAATGAACTTTTCCTGCGGCATGCGGCACTTGTCCACGATGATCTGGCGCAGCTTGCGTTCTTTCTGGCGGATATCTTCCACCTGGCCACGCACGGTGTCGCACAGCTTTTCAATGATCTTGGCCGTGAAACGGATCGTCATCAGTTCGGAACTGATGGATTTTTGTGCAGCAGCGTAGGCGGGCGAGTTGTAGCCGTCCTTTTCGTAGGCCTTGAGCATGGCCTCGAAGTTGTGCTGGATGGAGTCGAAACGGCGCAGCGCTTCGTTTTTCACCTCTTCCATCTTCTTGGTCAGCGCCTTGGAGCCGCCGTTGCCGTCGTCGTCATCGTCTTCGTCGTATTCGTCGAAGTCTTCTTCGGCCACGTAGTCATCGGCCTCGTTGCGATCGGCAAAACCGTCCACGATGGTGGAGATGACGACCTTGCCTTCGCGGATCTCGGCCGCCATGGCCATGATTTCGTCGATGGTGGCAGGAGAGCCGGAAATGGCTTCCATCATGTCCATCAGGCCGCCTTCGATGCGCTTGGCGATTTCGATTTCGCCTTCGCGCGTAAGCAGCTCGACCGTGCCCATCTCGCGCATGTACATGCGCACCGGGTCGGTGGTGCGGCCGAATTCGTTGTCCACGTTGGACAGGGCGGCTTCGGCTTCTTCCTCGGCTTCCTCTTCGGTGGCGGTGCCGGTGGCATTGGCCAGCAGCAGCGTCTCGGCGTCGGGCGTCTGCTCGTACACGGTAATGCCCATGTCGCTGAGCATGGACACCACCACTTCCATGGTTTCAGCGTCAACCAGCTTGTCGGGCAGGTGATCGGAGATTTCGGCGTTGGTCAGGTAGCCGCGCGTCTTGCCCAGCTTGATCAGCTCTTTCAGGCGCTGGCGGCGGGTGGAAACTTCTTCTTCGGACAGCACGGCTTCGTCCAGGCCGAACTCCTTCATCAGGGCGCGTTCCTTGGCCTTGGACAGCTTCATGCGCAGCGGCTTGACCTTTTCGACGGGCGCATCGCTGGGTGCTGCCGCTTCCTCGTGGTGCTCTTCTTCGCCTTCGAGGTCTGTTTCGGCATCCGACAGGTCGACGTCCATGTCGTCATCGGCGGTTTTGGGCTTGCGTCCGCGTTTGGCCGCCGGTTTGGCTGCCGTGGTGGTGGCAGCCTTACGTCGGGTGGCGGGCTTCTTGGCTGCGGGGGCGGCTGCCTCTGCGCCGTCGGCGGCGGCAACCTTGACGGTGCGCGGAGCGCGGGCCAGTGTGCTTGCTGCTTCGGCAGCCCCAGCTTCGGGCGCAACTGCCGCCTTGGTAGTGCGGCGGCGTTTGGTGGTGACAACTGTTTCGCCGATAGTGGTGTTGGCGACGGCTTTCTTGCGGGTGGCTGGCGTAGCGCTTGCAGCGCCGTTATCGGTTTCCTGGACGACGGGGTTTTCTGCTTCGCCGGCAGCGCTGGGTGTACTGATTTTTCTGGTGGCCACGACAATTCCCTTCTCTGCTGAGGTGTGAACAACCATCCGGCCTGGCAAGGCGCACGGACACACTCCCAAGGTGGGGCGTGACAGTGAAATTCCAAGGGATGGCAAGGTTTTCTGCAGGCGAAAGCCCGGGCCCAAAAGATGGCACGGGCAGGCTCTGCATACGGCAAGCAGGGAGGGCGATCATTTGGCGTACAGTCCTTGCGAGAAGAAATGGCCTGAGAATAAAATACCGGTGGCTTCACCGGAGGCCGGATCGGAGGTGCTGCTGTCGCGCTTGCCGTAAAAATAATAATTATACCAAAATTTTTAATAACATGTTTGGAGGGCGTTTGTCAAGTCTTTATCTCCGGATGATCGACATTCTGAAGGTCGAATGGGAGTATTTGACCAAGGTACAGAGCAGCCAGCGTCCCTGGCAGCTGCCGGCCGCTGCGGCGCTTGCCAGCGGGCTGCCGCTGGTGATGGGCGCGTTGTTCGGCCATATGAACTATGGCGTGATCGCGTCGTTGGGCGGACTGGTTTTCCTGTACACCACCAACACCCCGCTGGCACAGCGCATGGTCCTGCTGATGGTGTGCGCCTTCGGCATGGCTGCCAGCTACGGGCTGGCCTTGATGGCCGGTGCGCTGCACCCCATGGCGGTGCCGCTTGCGCTTACTATCCTGACCTTGCTGGTCAACATGGTGGTGCGCTTTTACCACCTGCCACCTCCGGGCAGTTTCTTCTTCATCATGTCGGCCTCCATCGGGGCCTATCTGCCGCCGCAGCTCGACCTGATCCCGCTTCGAGTCGGCTTGATTTTCCTGGGCAGCATGGGGGCGGTGCTGGTGGCTTTTCTCTACAGCCTGCATATGATGCGCAGGTTGCCTCCGCCACAGCCGGCCCCGGCGCCACACTATGATTTTCAGTATGTGGTCTACGATTCAGTGTTGATTGCGTTGTTTGTCGGCATTGCGCTGGTGGTGGCCGAGATGATGGGCTTGCGATCAGCCTACTGGGCGCCGGTCAGCTGTCTGGCCATCATGCAAAACGTCACCATGCGCGCAGTCTGGAACAAACAGGTGCATCGTATTGTGGGTACCGTGGGGGGCATGGCGCTGACCTGGGCCTTGCTGCAATTGCCGCTGGGCAAGTGGGAATTGAGCCTGCTGCTGATGGCATTGAGCTTCATGATCGAGGTGCTGGTGGTGCGCCATTACGGCCTGGCGGCGGTTTTTATCACGCCACAAACCATCCTGCTCGCGGAAGCGGGGGCGGCGATGCAGCTGCCAGCCAATGCCATCATGCACGCGCGACTGGTAGATATCGTGGTGGGCAGCATCATTGGCGTGATAGGCGGCATCTTCCTGCACAATATGGCGCTGCGCGAGTGGATCAGCAAGCACGTGTTTGGCGTGCCCATGCCACCGACGCGTATCCACGGCAGCTGATCCACCCAGGGACAATTCAGGGCAGCAGTTCGAAGTCGATGTGGCCGCGTTCCACATCGGTGGACTGCAGGCGCACCTGCACGCGCCTGCCCACCCGCATCTGGCGATTGGGTCCGGTGAGCAGCTTGCCTTCGGCCGGTGGCGCAAAGATACGCACCCAGGTGTTGCCTTTGGAAGCTCCGGTCACGAAGCCCTCGAACACCTCACCCAAGCGGTTGTGCAACACCAGCGCCACCTCGGATTTGCGCATTTGGCGCTCGACCTTGTTGGCCGCATCTTCCTGCCGTGTGCAGTGCGCGCCCAGCTCGGCCAGTTCGGTGTCAGAGTAGGGGGCAGGCTGGTTTTTCAGGGCGGCCTTGAGCAGGCGCGCCGTGATCAGGTCGGGGTAACGGCGGTTGGGGGCGGTAGAGTGGGTATAGTCGCGCACGGCCAGACCGAAATGGCCCAGGCTGGGACCGCCGGGCACTTCCACCACATATTCGCCGGCGCCCATCAGCTTGATGATGGTCAGCGACAGGTCGGGAAAGCGCTCCGGGTCTGCAGCACGCCGACGCGCCAGAAATTGTTCCAGCGCCATGGGATCAGGCAACGCCGGCAAGATATCGCCATACTCCGCAGCCACTTCCACGATGCGCATCCAGCGCTCTGGTGAGCGCACCACGCGCCGCAGCGACGATCGCTTGTGCGCTGCCAGGTAGCGTGCGGTGGCACCGTTGGTGGCAATCATGAACTCCTCGATCAGCTGGCGCGCCCGGTTCTGTTCCTGCTGGCGCACCTCGACCACCTGGTCGCCGTCGAACACCGCCTTGGGCTGGAAGCTCTGGAACTCGAGCGCACCCTGTTCGTGGCGCAGGGCACGCAGGCGCTGCGCCACGGCGTCTTGCGTGCGTAACTGCTGATCCATGCCCGGCACGGCTGCCGCTGCCTCGGGCAGCGGGCCATTGCCATCCAGCCAGGCGGATACGCTGTCGTAGGCCAGCTTGGCCTTGTTGTGCACCCAGGCACGGTGGATGTCGGCCTGGCGCAGGCTGCCATCGGCATCAAAATGCAGATTGGACACGATGGCCAGCCGCTTGCCGTCGGGGTTGAGCGAAGTCAGACCGGTGGACAGCCGTTCTGGCAGCATCGGAAAAATGACGGCGCCGGTGTAGACCGAGGTTGTGTTGTGGCGTGCGTGCAGGTCGATCGGGGTGTCCTGCCGTACCAGTGCATCGACATCGGCCACGGCCACCAGGATGTGCACGCTGTTATCGGACTGCGCGATGCTGACCGAGAGCTGGTCCAGATCGCGCGAGTCATCATTGTCGATCGAGCACCAGGGTAGATCGGTGTGATCGCGCACCTCACCGCCATGCGGCAGGCCGCACTCCTGGATGCTGGCGAGCTGCTGCATGGATGCGGACGAAAAATGCGGTTCCAGTCCGTTGTCGAGCATGGCGTTTTCGGCCAGCTCGATCAGCTCCTGCCGGTGGATGTGTTTCAGGGTCATCATGCGCGGCTCCGTGCAGAGGTTCAGGCTGGCATGGTTTCCAGCGGAATATCGTGTTCGCGGGCAATGGCCTCCAGCTGCGCGCGGGTCTTGCCGATGGCCCAATCGGCAATGGCCTGTGCATTGCGCGCGTCGGTCTCTGCTTGGGGAGCGTCAGTGTCCAGTCCCACCTGATTGCCCAGACGCCGGAAGAAGTGCGGCTCCAGGGCGGCGATGGCCACGCGGCCATTCTGGCAGGCATACACACGGTAGCCGACGTGGGCGCCGCCGGTAAGCGCATGGGCATCGATCATGGCCATTTCTGTGCGTGGCCGCGCCATCCATGCCACTGCCTGGCTCAGGCCGACTTCGACCAAGGTGCCCGTGCCGTGCAGTTTCTGGTGCAGCACGCATTGCAGCACGGCTTCGCTGGCCATCAGCGATCCGGCCATGTCTGCCACCAGCGTGGCCGGCAGGTGCAGGCCGGTCACCAGCCCGTTCTGGGCCTGGTAGGTGAGGTCATGGCCGGCATCATCTGGATGGTCCACATCGCCGTAGATCGCCACCATGGACAGATGGGGGTGCTGCTCGTGCAGCGTGTTCCAATCCACGCCCAGCTTGTGCATGGCGCTCTTGCGGAACGAGGTGATCAGCACATCGGTCGTGGCAAGCACATCGTGCAGCGCTTTTTGCCCGTCTTCACTCTTGAGATTGAGGGCCACAACCTGGATGTCTGCGTGCATGTTGGTATACGCAGCAGGACTGTACTGGTGCATCGGATCGCTGGTGGGCTGGCCGTCGGGGGGCGGCGGTTCGAGCTTGATGCAGTCAGCCCCCATTTGCTGGCAACGCTGCAAGGCCGCCGGGCCGGGAAGATTGAGTGCCAGGCTGGCAACATGCACACCGCGCAGAATCTTGTCGGTCTTGTTCATCGTGTCTCCATATTGTGTTGTTGTGCATAACACTTTAGCGCAAGTCGTCGGCTGCTCCACGCGGCTGATCAGGGCGCTGCCGCCTTGAAAATTTACAGAGGAGTGTTGGTTATTGGTTCCTAATCGGCTAGAATGGAGGGCTTCGGAGCATAGCGCAGTCTGGTAGCGCATCTGGTTTGGGACCAGAGGGTCGGGAGTTCGAATCTCTCTGCTCCGACCAACTTGCGGGATTAGTGGCCAGGCTGCTAATCCCTTTCTTTTGTGCGCTGCAACGCACCGGGTAAAATCGCGGTTCTTTCCTGCAGCCCGTAGCTCAACTGGATAGAGCAACTGCCTTCTAAGCAGTAGGTCGGGGGTTCAAGTCCCTCCGGGCTGGCCAATTCACTGTCGCGCAGTGCCGTCGTGCCCGATACGCGGGCCTTGCTTTGGTGTTTTTGAACACCATGCGTCTCTTGCAAAAATTTTTTGGGTACACCGCGAACCGTTTCGGCGCCGTGTCGCCTCTTTAGCGCATCCAGGCTTGGAGATGCGCCATGTCCCTCATTGCTAAAACCCTGTGTGCGTTGCTGACCGGCGGCGCTGTCATGGCCGCCATGCCGGCCTTCGCGCAAAACGCCGCCGGCGCCGCCATCGTCCGTCCTGCTGGCTACAAGCCCCGGCCCGGCGATCCAATTGCTGGCGAGAAACTCTTCAACGACAAGAAACTCTCCACCAACGGCATGTCTTGCGCGTCTTGCCATGCCAACAACGCATCCTTTTCAGGCAGTTTCGCCAAGCCCTATCCGCACAAGGTGGCGATGGCGAATGACCAGTTGGGCCTCAGGACGATCCATCTGGACGAAATGATCCAGGCCTGCATGGTCATGCCCATGGCTGCGAAACCATTGCCCTGGAACTCCAGCGAACTGGCAGATCTCACTGTCTACATGGCCCAGGTGCAAAAAACCTTCAAGCCTGCCCGCTGAATCAGTGTGAGGAAACGCACATGAAACGCACTGCATTTTTCGTCACCTTGGCCATGGCTTCAGCCACCACGCTGGCTTCTGCTGGAGAAGTCAACCCTTACAGTGAGCAAGCGTATGCGCAGTTGACTCACGCCGGTAAGGCCGTGGTGCTTGACGTCAGTGCCCCCTGGTGTCCGACCTGCAAGGTGCAAAAGCCCATCATTGATGAATTGATGAAGCAGCCCGCCTACAAGGACGTAACGCTGTTGACGATCGACTTCGACACCTCCAAACCCACACTCAGGAAGTTCAATGTCGCGATGCAAAGCACTCTGGTGGCCTTCAAGGGTGAGAAGGAGGTGGGGCGCTCGGTGGGCGACACCCACCCGGCCTCCCTGGAAGCCTTGATCAAGAAAACGGTGAAATGATGGATTTTGGCATCGGCTCCTATGGCTTGGGCTTTTTGGCCGGATTGCTGTCGACCTTATCGCCGTGCGTGCTGCCCATCGTTCCCGTTCTGCTGGGATCGGCCATCCAGGCTCACCCAATGGCGCCCCTCGCTCTGGCCGCCGGGTTGGCTACTTCCTACGCCATTGTGGGGTCAACGCTCGCATGGGCTGGTTCCGCACTCGGCATGGACACTGGTGTCCTGCGGGATGTCGGTGCGGGCATTGTGGGTTTGTTGGGCTTGGTGCTGATGTCTGGCAGCTTGCAGCAACGTTTTGCCTTAGTGACTGCCGGCATAGGTAATGCAGGCAATTCCCTGATTTTGCGCATGCGGCTTGATGGTCTGCGAGGTCAGTTCGCGATCGGTTTGGCGTTGGGCATAGTGTGGAGCCCCTGTGTGGGACCAACGCTGGGGGGTGCCGTGGTGCTAGCCAGCCAAGGTTCTCAATTGCCCCAGGTTGCCACGTTGATGGGAATTTTTGGTATCGGCGCAGCAGCACCCATTTTGATTTTGGCGTATGCTTCGCGAAATGCCATGATGCGAATTCGCGGTAAATTGATGCAGACCGGTAAAACCGGAAAGATTATCCTGGGTGGAGCCATGGTTGTCATTTCGCTCATGATACTGACCGGGTTCGACAAGACCACGGAAACATGGCTTGGGAATCACTCACCGTCCTGGATGACCCATTTGTCCACTCGTTATTGACATTTTGTTCATAAACCAAGTAACTGGAATCATCATGAAACAATTGAATTCTCTTCGCAAACTGGCCGTACTGGCACTGTGCGCCAGTACGTTGGCGGCAGGCTCGGCCATGGCAGCCCCCCTGAACGTGCAGGCCACCATGGTTCCCAAGGAGAAGATCCAGCTCGATTTCAAGGACGGCTCCGGCCACTTTGTCCTGATGGTCAAGCGCGAGGGCACTGCCGCCGGCACAGGTCTGCTCGACGGTGCGCACATTACCGAGTACGGCCGCCATGACATCGTGCCTGGCGTGGCAGGCGACCCCAGTGGCTACCTGGTGGCCACCAAGGGAGAAGGCAACGTGGCATACATCAAGTGGACGGTTCGCGCCGTGTTTCTGCCAGGCAAGGACGGAAAGCCTGAACTCAACGACAACGGTTTCTGGGAAGTGGTTTCAGGAACTGGTAGCTTCAAGGGGCTCAAGGGCGCAGGCGTTCTGCACATCAAATCCGCCAACCCGACTGATCGCATCTTTATCCTGGACGGGCAACTGGTGGCTGCCCACCAATAAGGCAAGGAGCGACGAGCCATGGCTGTCGCTGCAATCGAGCGTGACCAGCTGATCCTGGACGCGCAGACGGGAGATTCTGCCGCGATCTCCCGCTTGCTGGCGGTGTGTCAGTCCGACGCCCGCCGCTATGCCTACAGGCACTGCCATGTCAGCGATGTGGACGATGCGGTGCAGGAAGCACTGCTCATCATTTCGCGCAAGGTACGTGGACTCAAGACAAGCTGCCGCGTTTTCTTCCTGGCTTTTCACGGTCATCAAGCGCGAATGCCGCAAGCTTGAGCGCATGATGTTCCGGCATGACCCGCTGCCGGATGAAGTGGCCGAAGAACAGTTGCTGTGCCGCACAGACCATGCCTTGCGCATCGATTTGGCCCATGCCCTGGAGTCGTTGCCGGCCCACTATCTGGAAGTGGTGCTGCTGCGCGATTTCGAGGAGCTCACTATTGCGGAGATAGCTGCACATCTGGGCGAGCAGCAGGGCGCCATCAAAAGCAGGCTGCACCGTGCCCGTGAACTGGTACGCGAATACATGCTCGGCCCAAGCGCTTGACTTCGCGGAGGATATCTGTGAACCACAAAAACGGCTGCACCCAACCTGTTGTCCTGAAATCAACCCTGACGTGTCCTTATTGCGGTCATGCCGAAGAACTTGTCATGCCTACGGATGCCTGCCAGTTCTTCCATGAATGCGCAGCTTGCCATGAATTGATTCGACCCAAGCCAGGGGACTGTTGTGTCTTTTGCAGCTATGGCTCCGTCAAGTGTCCGCCGAAACAGCAAAATAACTGCGCATGCTGACCCCGCTGGACCACCTGCTGACGCAATTTTCGTTGCGTGCCGGCGTGTTCTATACCGGCAACATCTGTGGCCTGCATGATTTTGAACGGGATGACACGCGCGGCCATATCCATCTGTTCGCACGCCGCCACCGATGGGAACGCTATCTAGAGTCGGAAGGCGAACGAACCTTTGCCCGATGGTGTGGAGCGCACGCATCGAAGCAGGACACCCGCCATTTGTTGGCCATCGGGTTTGACGCCAAGGGGCTGCCTGTTTCGCTGTTTACGGTCAATGCCTGGGTGACTGGTGATTCGATGCTGAGTTCCGGGTTGACTTTGCAGCTGCTGGCATCCATGCAACTGGATACCGGGCACCCTGAGCCGGATGCAGTCATCGTGTCAGTGATGCAGCTGTGTCAACCTCAGCTTGCAGAGCTGATGAAAATGCGTGACATGGCCCTTGGCGCGCAGGCTGGATCGGACAAGCCCGAAGCCGCAAGGCGCGAGCTGTTTTCTGAAATCCCCATTGATCTGGATGCATGCATCTGCAGATCTCGTCGCGAACACCGAAAACCCCTACTTGGGCCTATGGGCAAGACTATGGTGTGAAGTAAGGCACAATGCCATGGTTGATTACTGTCCAACTCGATATGCAGGCTCTGATTTCGCTGTTTTTTAACACCCCGCGCCGTACCCTGGCCTGGTTTGCGCTGGCCATTGCCGGCATGCTGGGTTTTGGCATGTATCTGCAACACGTGGTTGGCCTGGAACCCTGCCCGATGTGCATTGTGCAGCGCTATGTGTATGTTTTCATGCTGCTGCTGGCCATATTGGGTGCTCTGGGCAAGGGGTGCCGCTGGCATGCCGCCATGTTTGGCCTGATTGCGGCAAGTGCGGCGGCGGGAGCTTTTGTGGCTGCGCGCCAATCCTGGCTGCAGTGGAATCCGCCCGAGTTTTCCAGCTGTGGCCGCGACTTTTACGGCATGATCGAGCAGCTACCGTTAAGTCAGGCGCTGCCGCGCATTTTTGCCGGCAGCGGGGATTGCGCCGCCGTCGACTGGACACTGCTGGGTGGCACCGTTGCCAACTGGTCGTTCGTGGGCTACGTGGGATTCGGGCTGGTCAGTATCGGCTGGCTGCTGGTGCTGTATCGCCGCTGGCGCAAGGCCTGATTTCTGCAGTTTTGGGCAACCGGGCGCCTTGTCCTTTAGGCACAAGGCGCGGTCGTTTGCCGCTTATACCCAGAGGGCCAAAGATTGCATGGCAGCCCCTCCGGAGGCTGCATTGCCTCTTACAGCTTTTTGACCAGCACCTGGCTGCGGCGGTCCCAATTGTATTTGCGCTTGCGGGCCTCGGGCAGCCAGTTGGGATCCACCACCGTAAAACCACGCTTGATAAACCAGTGCATGGTGCGCGTGGTTAATACAAAAATGCTCTTCAGGCCTTGCGCCCTGGCACGCTGTTCGATGCGGCGCAGCAGCTTGTCGCCATCGCCTTGCCCTTGCACCTGCGGGCTGACCGTGACCGAGGCCATTTCGCCGGTGCCGTCTTCGGGATAGGGGTACAGCGCGGCGCAGCCAAAGATCACGCCGTCGTGCTCGATGATGGTGTACAGGTGGGCGTCGCGCTCGATTTCGTGGCGCTCGCGCTTGACCAGGGTGCCGTCCTGCTCGAAGGGTTCGATCAGTTGCAAGATGCCTCCCACGTCCTCGATGGTGGCCTCGCGCAGGCTTTCGAGTTTTTCGTCGACCACCATGCTGCCGATACCGTCGTGGGTATAAATTTCGAGCAGGATGGAGCCATCGACCTTGAAAGGCACCACGTGGCTGCGGTCCACGCCGCGCTTGCAGGCCTCCACGCAATAGCGCAGGTAAAACGCCAGTTCGGTCGGTTTTTCGGGGTAGGGCAGTTGCTTGAGCAGGCTTTCCGCGTAGGCCAGCGGCAGTTCGGTATCGATCGGGTTGTCGTCCGATTCCGGCTCGAAGGGGCGCTGACGCACACCGGTGATTTCGCACAGGAAAATCAGCTTGTCGGCATGCAGTTCGCTGGCCACTTCGGTGGCCACGTTTTCCATGGCCAGGTTGAAGGCCTCGCCCGTGGGTGAAAAGCCTAGCGGCGACAGCAGCACCATGGCACCCTGATCCAGCATGGACTGGATGGCCGAAGCGTCCACCTTGCGCACCAGGCCCGAGTGCTGGTAATCGACCCCATCGACGATGCCTACCGGCCGCGCCGTGAGGAAGTTGCCAGAGATAACGCGCACGGTCGCGCCAGCCATGGGCGTGTTGGGCAGCCCCTGGCTGAATGCGGCCTCCACCTCATAACGCAGCTGGCCGGCTGCTTCGAGTGCACAGTCCAGCGCCACGCTGTCGGTGATGCGGGTGCCTTTGTAGTACTGCGGTTGATGGCCCTTGGCGGCCAGCTGCTCATTCACTTGCGGCCGAAAGCCGTGCACCAACACGATTTTCACGCCCAAGCTCTGGATCAGCGCCAGATCCTGTGCAATGGCCTGCAGCTTGCCGGCCTCGATGGCCTCTCCGGGAACTCCCACCACCACGGTCTTGCCGCGGTGCATGTGGATGTATGGCGCCACGGAGCGGAACCAGGGAACAAAGGTGAAATTGAAAACGCTGGACATGTAGCTCGGCTTGTTCTTGTTCGGTGGCCAGGCAGACTGTGTCGCGCAACACGAGTGCTCCGCCTAAACCCTTCTTATTGTCCGACTTTTCGCGGGCATCTCAAAGACAGCGCGCTATGTGTCGCTTTCGTGCTTGGTAGCGCTGTTCGACCTGGGGTAGCGCCCGTACAGGGTTGGTTCCTGGGGAGTGGCGCACTGCCTCACAGAGCGTTCCGCAGCTGGAGCAGCATCGGGAGACAGGCTTGAATGTACATCGCATCAGGGCGATGCGTGCGGATACGCCTGAGAATGCACTGGAGTGCATCGTAGTTTTCAAATATGAACGGGGCGCAGGGCGCCCCGTTCAAGCCTGGCAGCGAATCTAAGAGATTACTTGGCGGCCGGGATAGTTACCGAGATATTGCCGGCGTTGAGCGCGCCGATGGCAGTGGTCTTCATATCAGTGTTTTTGATGTCGATGCCGCCGCCAAACGTAGAATTAGAATTGATGCCAATGCTGGCATCAACCGGAGCACTATTCCATGCGACCTGCAGGGCGGCCACGTCCGGATTGCTGGTTCCAGCATAGGCCATGCCGAAATCAAACGCAGTTGACGTAGCTTGGTGATCAAAAAAGTGGTCGGCCTGGAAATTGTTTTGATAACTGCCGTTTACAGAGAATTGTGTCCCTTCCTGGGCTGCGTTGATAGTGATGTCGCCCATGTTGGCAGCACCAATGGCCGTAGTGGAAATGCTGCTGCCCACCTGAGCCTTCAGTTCAGGCGCAAGGGTAATATCAACATTGGCAGGTTGATTGCTGTTGACATTGACATTGAGTTGAGTATTCAGGTTGGCGCTGTCACCACCAATAGCTACGCCGCCGCCAAACGTGTTGGTGTTATCGATTTTCACACTGCCATCAACTTTGCTGGTATTGACGGCAATGTTGGCCGCCAGCACGTCCACACCCAGGAATTGCGCGTTTGCGGCTGCACCGAAAGACAGAAAACCAGCTGCCACCATCGCGCTCACAATCAGTTTCTTGCTCATAATAATTGACTCCATATGTGATCAAGCCTACCCTTGACCGATAAAAAAGAAGGTGGTAGGACCTATTCGCCCGCTTGCGCGGTGAATCAGTTGGTAAGGATGATCCGCCTGGTTTCGTCAGACATTGACGAAGCCTCCGATTGGCCATTGCCCTCCGTACCGTTCGACGACCCAGAGGAGGAAGATTCATTACTTACGGAGGACGAAGTTTGTTTGCTTTGCGGTCGGGGTTCGGTCGGAACCACAGCGCCAGTCTGGATCGCCGCAGGCGACGTTTTTCCGTCATTTGCCTGACTGGTATATGCAGCCGTGGCTTTTGCCGTACTGGTGTTATCGACAAAACCATTCATGCGGTCGATATAGCCCCGGCATTCCACAAATTGGCTGGCCGGCATGGCCTGTGTCAGCAACTCGAACGTTCCCAGGTTGAGCATTTGCCGCAGGGCGAAGTTCAGGGCCTCACGCTTGCGTCCACCGATGTCCAGCAGAACTAGCTCATCTTTCATGAACCGCCCGATGCTGAAGTTGAATTCGCTCGAAAAAATTTGCTTCTGCAACGGCACGTTTGCCACGACGCGGCCGGTTCTGGCATCAGTCATGGACAGGTCAAGGCCGACGAGAATGCGGTGTTGCCGATACTGCGGCCCGATGCCGCCAATCTGCAAATCGACACCTCCCCCGGGAATAAAGTCGAGGCTGTTGATGCTGCCGGTGATGAAGTAATTGCTTGGAACAATGGTGCGCTTGTCGCGCACGCCCCATTTGAGTTCTGTTTCCAGAATGCGCGGATCGCGGCGATTCAGTACCACCACGCCAGTACGATATAGCGCCGATTGGACAATATCGCCAGCACCTTGGGTAACGAATTTTCCTGTTCCGCCTTCGGTGAGCTGCTCTTTACCCGTCTGGTCAACAATGGCACCGACAGAAAACGCTAGTTGGGAATGAACACGCCCGCGCAGACAGGAAAGCGCCTCGTCAAACGGAGTGACGATGTCACGAACTGGTGGGCCTTTTACCATCTGAACGTCTTCGGACTGCGGTGCGACGATGGGGTTCATTGCGCAACCCGTAACCATTACACTGCCCACGAGAGCAGACAACGTGAATTTCTGTTTGCGGCCAAAATTTGCGGTGCGCATCTGCGTCTCCTTAGTTGGATTTATTTGTGGTTGCGCCAAGAGTGGAGATGCTGCCACCTGCCTGATACCTTATGCCGCTATCCTGGTTTCCAGTGCTGTCAGCCTTGCTGGAGATATCCACCGAGTTCTGGCTGCCGGCGATATTGACTGAGTTATTTGTGTTGTTATAGGCACCGATCGAGGTTGTGGAGGTGGTGCTGGAGTCAGAGGCGATGGAGGCAGAACCCCCCGTGCCTATATTGAAGTTGCCTTCTATGTTCGTACCGTACTGATTGCGGTTCGTCACGTAATAATCGACGTTGTAGGTGCTCGTTCCTATCTTGTCGTAATAACCAGCGTCTTGCCTTTCGATCAGGTCTGCTTGCAGAAGACGACTGCTCAAGTTCGAGATTGGTCGTGGCGCCCACGATTCGCTCCACTCATTGGATGAACCGGCTATTGCCACGATAGGCACAATCACTGCGATCGGGATCGCATATTGAAGCAGCGATTTTGGTTTCAACATTTGGCACCTCACAATATTTTTCAGCTTGAACTATCCCGGAGCGCACGGTGGTTGTTCGTTAACACCGCCGGCCAACCATTTCGCTCATGGTTGGTAACCATTCGGACGCACAAATGTTCTTTCGTCGTTACATCGTGTTTCCGAAGATCCCATTCTGTTTCCGGGTTTTGCACAGATCCATGCCTTGAATGAGGTACCTAACATGCTTCCCGCTCATCCCCTCGAGTTAGATCATCATTGACAAAAGTAATTCAAAAGAATGATTTTTACGAGTGAAAAACTTGATAGTAACTAAACGTAAAAAACGAAATAAAACGAAAAAAATCTGTAAAACACCAAAAAATTAACGATCAAGATCAAGAAAAATGATCGAATAACGCATCGATGTATCTTTTGCAAGCAGTTGTCACTTTTTGAGTTGCTGATGCCATGCATCTAAAGAAGTGCATGCATGCCATAGAACTGGTGTATAAGATGTATAAAAAAACGGAAGATGGGGGGAAAACTCAATGCGAACCTGCCAATTTAGAGGAAAGTAGTTGTAAAGTATTGGATCTTAGTTCGGGAGATAGGCCGGCATGGCCACTGCATCTTGTTGGTCAGCCCGATCACCCCGTGCAGGTAACCCTGGTAGAAGGCGGGCCTCACTTGTTGCGTGTGATCACCAATCAATTGCAGACCGATAGTCGAATCGAATTGCTGGGGCACGCAACCAGCATGCGCGATGCAAAGCGCATGGTGACGCAACACGATTTCGATGTGATGTTGCTGGACGTGGACCTTGAAGATGGCCGCGGATATGCCATGCTTGAATATGTCAAGCAGCAACGGCCCCTGGCAGAGGTGGTTGCCATTTCGGCCAACGAGGACGAACAGAATGTCCTGCGGGCCATTGAAGCTGGAGCGTCTGGCTATCTCGTCAAGAACTCCTGGTTCGGGTGCTATTGCGATGCCATTCTTCAAGTGGTCAACGGCGGCGCACCGTTTACTCCCAGCGTAATGCGCAGGTTGCTACGCCATCTGCGAGGCCCGGGAGAATTCGCCGGCGCGGCAGGAAGGCAGGGCGCGGGTGCATCGGTGGCGAAGGGCAATCTCACCGCGCGCGAGCAGGAGGTTTTGCGCATGGTTGCCAATGGCTATACCAGCTCGCAACTGGCGCCCCGACTGGGCATTACCGAGCAGACAGTCAATGTGCACCTTAAAAACATCTATAACAAGTTGCAGGTACGCACACGGGCACAGGCGGTGAGCAAGGCTTTGACACTGGGGCTGTTGTACTGACCTGCGGCCGATCATGTATGGCAGCGCCGCGTCAATGCTGGGATAATTACACGATTTGCCAGCGGCAAGGTGGGTTCTCTTGGCAGTTCCAGAGCAAGGTTTGCAGATCACGTTTCCCGAAAATCTTCCGGTATCCGCGCGCCGTGACGACATCATGGCTGCCATGCGCCAGCACCAGGTAATCATCGTCTGCGGCGAAACTGGTTCGGGCAAGACCACACAATTGCCCAAGATTGCGCTGGCCATGGGGCGGGGCGCCTGCAACGCCAGGCCTGGCGAGCGCGCGCGCCTGATCGGCCACACGCAGCCGCGCCGTATTGCCGCCAGCAGTGTGGCCAAGCGCATCGCGGAAGAACTGAAAACCCCGCTGGGCGAGGTGGTGGGCTACAAGGTACGCTTTGCCGACCGGCTGCAAAAAGGCGCTTCGGTCAAGCTGATGACCGACGGTATCTTGCTGGCAGAAACGCAAAGCGACCCGCTGCTCAAGGCCTACGACACGCTGATCATCGACGAGGCGCACGAACGCAGCCTGAACATCGATTTTCTGCTGGGCTACATCAAGGAAATCCTGCCGCGCCGCCCGGATCTGAAGGTGGTCGTCACTTCGGCCACCATCGATGCCGACCGCTTTGCACAGCATTTTGCCAGTACCAAAGGGCCGGCTCCAGTGCTGATGGTGTCCGGCCGCCTGTTCCCGGTGGAGGTACGCTACCGTCCGTTCGAGGACAGCAAGGACACCGATCTGAATACCGCCATTGCCGATGCCGTGGACGAGCTGTGGCGCTTGCCGCAGGACGGTGGCGATATCCTGGTATTCCTGCCTGGCGAACGTGAAATCCGCGAGGCGGCCGACCATTTGCGCAAGCACCTGAGCCACCATCCTGTGCTGCGCCAGGCCGAAGTAATGCCCCTGTTTGCCCGTCTGAGCCAGGCCGAACAGGACCGCGTATTTGACAAGCACAGCGGACTGCGCATCGTGCTGGCCACCAACGTGGCGGAAACATCGCTCACGGTGCCGGGCATCCGTTATGTGGTTGATGCCGGCACGGCGCGCGTCAAACGCTATAGCTACCGCAACAAGGTGGAGCAGCTGCTGGTGGAGCCGGTCAGCCAGGCCGCCGCCAACCAGCGTGCCGGCCGTTGCGGCCGTGTGGCCAATGGTATCTGCATCCGCCTGTACGACGAACAGAATTTCAACGGCCGCCCGCGCTTTACCGATCCCGAAATCCTGCGCTCCTCACTGGCCGGGGTGATTCTGCGCATGCACTCGTTGCATCTGGGCGATGTGGAGCGTTTCCCGTTTCTGGAGGCGCCGCGTCCCAAGGCGATCGCCGATGGCTACCAGTTGCTCAATGAGCTGGGTGCGGTGGACGATGCCAACCAGATCACGACGATTGGCCAATCACTGGCACGGCTGCCGCTGGATCCGCGCATCGGCCGCATCCTGCTGGAGGCGCAGGAGCGTGGCACCTTGCATGAGGCGCTGGTGATTGCCTCCGCGCTGAGCGTGCAGGACGTGCGCGACCGGCCGCTGGAGCAGCAGGCACAGGCCGACCAGCAGCAAGCCAAGTTCGACGACGAAAAAAGCGAGTTTTCCAGCACGCTCAAGCTGTGGCAATGGCTACACGATGTGCGCGGCGGACAGTCGGCATTGCCCTCTGCGTGCCAGCAGCAGGCTGCGGCACAGCGCAGCAAGTCCAGCCAGGCGCATCTGCCAGTCATGCAGCGCGCCGCCCTGGCCATGCAGGCGGCGCAGGCCGCATTGGGGCAGGGTGCCGCGCCAGCCAGCCATGTAGAGCAGCCGGCTCACCGGCTCAGCAACCGCCAGTACGAAACCATCTTGCGCCAGCATTTCATCAATGTGCGCCGCGTGCGCGAATGGCGCGACATCCACAGCCAACTGCTGACGGTGGCCGGCGAACAGGGCTGGAAGCCCAATACCCGTCCAGCCAGTTATGCCGATCTGCACCTGAGCATGCTGGCCGGCCTGCTCGGCAACGTCGGCTGCAAGAGCGACGAGGAAGACTGGTATCTGGGCGCACGGGGCATCAAGTTCTACCGCCACCCGGGCGCGCACCTGCGCAAACGCCCCGGACGTTGGGTAGTATGCGCCGAACTGGTCGAGACCACGCGCCTGTTCGGTCGCACCATGGCCAATATCGAGCCCCAATGGCTGGAAGACGTGGGCGCGCACCTGCTGCGCAAGCAGCTGCTCGACCCGCACTGGGAAAAGAAGGCAGGCAAAGTGGTGGCGCTGGAGCGTGCCACGCTGTATGGCGTGGTCGTCTACAACAACCGCAAGGTCGATTTTGACCGTGTCGATCCGGTTGCTGCGCGCGAGATTTTCATCCGCCAGGCGCTGGTGGGGGACGACTGGGAATCGAATCTGCCGTTTCTGTCGGCCAACCGCAAGATGGTGCGCCAGGTGCAGGATCTGGAGCACAAGTCGCGCCGGCAGGACGTGCTGGTGGACGACGAGTTGATCTATGCTTTCTACGACGCGCAGATTCCTGCTGATGTGTGCAATGCACACCACCTGGAAAAATGGTACCGGGGAGCCAGTCGTGGCCAGCCCAAATTGCTGCAGATCAGCAAGGAAGAGTTGATGCGGCACGAGGCTGCCGGCATCACTACCGATTTGTTCCCACGCATGATCCGGCTGGGCGGCGTGGACTGCAAAACCATCTATTTGCACCAGCCCGGTGATGCACGCGATGGCGTCACGGTGGAAGTGCCATTGTTTGCCTTGAACCAGGTCAGCGAAGCGCGCGCCGAATGGCTGGTGCCCGGCATGCTGAAGGACAAGATCCAGGCCCTGCTCAAGAGCCTGCCGCAGCGGCCACGCAGCCGCTTCGTGCCGCTGCCTGAGCATGCAATGCGGATGGCTTCCCAATTGCAGGATTCTCCGGGTTTTGCCCAGGGAAGCCTGGCTGACGTACTGCTCAAGGCCGTGCGCGATCATACTGGCCTGGATGTCAAACGCAACGATTTCAAGCTGGATATGGTGCCGGCGCACCTGTTCATGAACTTCCGCGTCACGGACGAACATGGCCGGCAGCTGGGCATGGGGCGCAACCTGGGGGCACTCAAGGCCGAACTGGGCAGCCAGGCGCGTGGGGCGTTTCAGGCGCTGGCGGTGCTGCGTACGGCGGTGCGGCCACAGGCGGATTCCGCGGCAGAGCAGCCTGCTCCCCAACCGACATCCGGCAAGCTGGCGCCACAAACCCAGGTGGCCAGCGGACAGCAGGTAGTTGATCTGACCGAAGATGTGCGTTACACCGCCTGGACCTTTGGCGAGTTACCCGAACTGATGGAGGTGCACCGTGGCCGGCAGACATTGATCGGTTTTCCGGCGCTGATCGATCAGGGCAATGCCGTCAGCATGGAGGTGTTCGACGAGCCGGATGTGGCTGCCGCCAAGCACCGCGTAGGCTTGCGCCGCCTGTTTGCACTGCAGGTCAAGGATGCGCTCAAGTATCTGGAAAAAAACCTGCCTGACTTTCAGAAAATGGCGGCCGCCTACATGCCACTGGGCACGGCAGAGGAGCTGCGGCAGCAGATTCTGGAGGTTGCGCTGGAGCGCGCCTTTCTGGTAGACCCCTTGCCCACGGATGCCAACAGCTTTGCCAAGCAGGTGGAAGAGGGCAAGGGCCGGCTGAGCCTGATTGCACAAGAGGTGGCACGCCTGGCGGGCACCATCCTGACCGAGCTGGCGGCTGCCAACCGCAAGATCAAGGACACGCGGCAGCACCCGGAAGCCGTGGCGGACGTTACACAGCAGTTGCAGCGCCTGTGCGGCAAACGCTTTCTACACGACACTCCCTGGACACAACTGCAGCATTTCCCGCGCTACCTGAAGGCACTGGTGCTGCGGCTGGACAAGTTGCGCGGCGATCCTGTGCGCGATACGCAGAAAATGGCCGAGCACAAGCCGCTGGAGCAGCGCTACTGGCGCCTGGTGGCAGAGCGCAAGGGCAAGGTGGATGCCCGCATGCAGGAGTTCCGCTGGCTGCTGGAGGAGCTAAGAGTGAGCTTTTTTGCCCAGGAACTGCGTACGCCACAGCCAGTGAGCGTAAAGCGCCTGGAGAAAACCTGGCAGCAACTGACGCATTAAACCCACACTGTCACGCGCCTGTTGCAGAGAGTGTGTGTTGCTTTGCGTCAGTAAAAGATTGTTTGGCGTATGGTCTCTGAATAAAACTGGGCCAGAGAGTGTTACTCTTCGCCTGCACAATCCTGTCAAGGATTGATTGCTATTCAAGAAATGATTCTTGCCAACCCAGGACGATGTCCTATAGGGTGTTTTTTCGCAAAAAGGAAATGCCATGACCCTGCAACGTTCCCTGCTTATCCTGTCTCTGGTAGGCGCAGCCGCCCTGGCCGCTTGCGGTCAGAAGACGGATACTGCTGCTACCCAGGCTGCTTCCGCGGCCACCGAAACAGCTTCTGCCGCCGCACCGGCTGCCGCTCCCGCAGCCTCTGAGGCTCCGGCTACTGCCCCAGCTGCCTCGGCCACCGCTGATGCAGGCTCGGCTGCCGCTGGCGCAGGCGCTGCTGCCACCACCACTGCAGCCGCTGGCGGCAATGGTGAGAAGCTGTTCAAGTCCACTTGCTCCGTGTGCCATGCCGCAGGCGTGGCTGGCGCCCCGAAAGTGGGTGACAAGGCCGACTGGGGTCCGCGTATTGCCCAGGGCAAGGACATGCTGTACAAGCACGCTCTCGAGGGCTTTACCGGTGCCAAGGGCGTGATGCCTCCCAAGGGCGGTTCTACTGCTCCTGACGCCGACGTGAAGGCTGCGGTTGACTACATGGTTGCACAAGCCAAGTAAGCATTGCTTTCATGCAACGACGAGGGCCGCAGATGCGGCCCTTGTTGTTTTTTCGGAGTGCTTTTACAAATTGCTGCAATTTGCTCTGTGCTGTCGGTGATGAATCCGCTAAAGTCCGATGTGCCTGCTGTCAAAAATATGTCAGGTTTGCAATCCATTTCGACAACTACGGGAAACTTCATGAAAATCCAACACACTCTGCTGATCGCCGCCATGGTCGCTGCCACCACGCTGACCGCTTGCGGCAAAAAGGAAAGTGCCAAGGAAGAAAAAGCTGCCAACCAAGCCGGCACAGCTGCCACCATGGCCGCATCCGCTGCTGACATGGCTGCTTCCGCTGCTGTGACGGCCGCTTCTGCCACAGCAGAGAAAGCTGCCTCCGCCACTGGCGCCGCCCTGCAGAAAGCCGAAGACGCCGTGAAAAAGGCGAAAGAAGCTGCCAACAAGCAGTAATTTGGCCTGAACCCAAAAAAGCGGCTGATCTGCCATTGGCAGTTCAGCCGCTTTGTCATGGACCTGGTGTCTATAAACGCGCGAGTTTATCCAAAGCCAGTTGCAGGGTCTCATCGCGCTTGGCAAAGCAGAATCGGATGATTTTCTGGTCGTAGCCATCGGCGTAAAAGGCTGAAAGCGGAATGGCCGCCACGCCTACTTCCTGCGTCAGCCATTGGCAGAACTCAGCCTCGCCCAATTGTGCCTCGCTGCCAGGAAGATGTGCGTAGCTGGCGCACTGGAAATAGGTGCCGGTACACGGCAGCAGGCGCAGCCGGGTCTGGCGCAAGCCTGTAGCAAACAGATCGCGCTTGCGCTGGTAAAACGCGGGCAGGTTCAGGTAATGGCTATCGTCCTGCATGAAGTGCGCCAGCCCATGCTGCGCCGGCGTGTTGACGGTAAACACATTGAACTGGTGCACCTTGCGGAACTCTGCTGTCAGTGAGGGCGGCGCCACCACGTAGCCGACTTTCCAGCCAGTGACATGGAAAGTCTTGCCAAAGCTGCTCACGATCAGGCTGCGCGCGGCCAATTCCGGGTAACGCGCCGCGCTGGCGTGCGCCTGGCCTTCATATACCATGTGTTCGTACACCTCGTCGCTGATCACCAGAACGTCGGTGCCGGACAGCAAGTGCTGCAGGCGCAGCATGTCGGTTTTGCTCCAGACGGTACCGGAAGGGTTGTGCGGTGTATTCAGCATCAGCGCCCGTGTTTTCGGTGTGATGGCGGCCTGGATGCGCGCAAAGTCTGGCGCAAAGGTACCTGGCTGCAGCGGCACCCGCACCGGCACGGCGCCTGCCATCACGATGCCCGGAATATAGCTGTCATAGCAGGGCTCGAGCACGATCACTTCGTCCCCCGGCTGCACCACGGCCAGCAAAGCGGTCAATAGCGCCTGGGTGGCGCCGGCTGTGACCGTGACTTCGGTGTCGGGATCGGTGGCACGTCCGTACAGTGCCTGCGTCTTGTCGGCAATGGCCTGGCGCAATGCCGAAATACCCGGCATTGGCGGGTACTGGTTGTATCCGTCCAGCATGGCCCGGTGCACCGCCGCCGGCAGTTGCTGGTCACAGGGGAAATCCGGAAAGCCCTGACCCAGATTGACGGCATGGTGCTGTTGCGCCAGCGCCGACATGATCGAAAAGATGGTGGTGCCTGCATCAGGTAGGCGCGATGTGACGGGGGGCGTATAGGCAGTCATCACAGCTCGTAGTTGTCGTATTCGCCGGTCATGGCCTTCATGACCAGATCCCTCGGCAGGCGGTCGCTGAGCAGCTCGGCAAATTCATACACGTAGTTGCGCAGATAGGCGCCGCGCTTGAATGCCACGCGCGTGACGTTGGAGCCAAACAGGTGCCCCAGCGGACGGTACAGCAGGCCTGGTTGCGGATCTTCGGTGGTGGCCATTTCGGCCACGATGCCCACACCCAGACCGTACTTGACATAGGTGCTGATCACATCCGAATCGATGGCTTCCAGCACGATTTCGGGCTTAAGGCGGCGTTGCGCAAAGGCATGGTCGATGCGGGTGCGGCCGGTAAAGGTGGGGTGGTAGGTAATCAGACGTTCCTGTGCCAGCATTTCGAGCGTGATGCGCTCGCACTTGGCGAGCGGGTGTTCTTCCTTGACGACCAGCATGTGCTGCCAGTCGTAGCAGGGCAGTGTCACCAGCTCGGGATAATCGGCCAGGGATTCGGTGGCGATGCCGATTTCGGCGGTTTCCTCCAGCAGCATGCGTGCCACCTGGTCTGGCGTGCCCTGGTGCAGGCTGACCTGCACGTCAGGATAGCGGCTGCGCAGCATGACAACACGCATGGGCAGCACATAGCGCGCCTGAGTGTGGGTGGCAGCGATGCTGAGCTTGCCATGGTTTTGCTGGCTGAATTCCTGGCCGATGCGTTTGAGGTTGGCTACCTCGCGCAAAATGATCTCGATGCTGCTCAGAACATGCTGTCCGGGTTCCGTGACTTGCTTGAGCCGCTTGCCATGGCGAGCAAAAATGTCCACCCCCAGCTCTTCTTCCAGCTCCAGAATGGCCTTGGAGACGCCAGGCTGCGAGGTGAAGAGCGCCTTGGCGGTTTCTGTAAGGTTGAGATTGCGTCGGACCGCCTCCTGAACGAAGCGGAATTGATGAAGATTCATGGTACCCGTATGTATTTGGCTTGCGCAGCCTTATATAAGGGCGTAATTATAAATTGAATCTTTATGCGTTGGAGGGTGCTGCAAGCCTGCAACACCCGTTTCTGTTGCTTATTGTGCCAATTCGGCGTCGATGGCAGTGCGCAGGCGGGCGTCATCGGCCGCCACGTCGGGGGCAAAGCGTGCTACCACCTGGCTCTGACGATTGACCAGAAACTTTTCGAAGTTCCACAACACCTCGTCCAGCGCACCGGTGTCGATGCCCAGGCCGTTCAGGCGCTCGCGGAAAGGGCCTTCGCCGGTAGCAGCCGGCTGTGCCTGCGTCAAGGCATCGTAGAGCGGATGGCGATCGGCGCCCTTGACCGAAATCTTGCCAAACAGCGGAAAATGCACATCGTAGTTCGTGGTGCAAAACTGCTGGATTTCCTTGTTGCTGCCAGGCTCTTGCCCGCGGAAATTGTTGGCTGGAAAGCCCAGAATCTCCAGGCCTTGCGCGTTCTTTTCCTGGTACAGCGTTTCCAGTCCCTCGTACTGCGGCGTCAGGCCGCACTTGGATGCCACGTTCACGATTAGCAGCACTTTGCCCTGGAAGTCGGAAAGGGTGGCGGCGCTGCCGTCGATGCGTTGCAGGGGAATGTTCTGGATGGCGGTCATGGGCAGGTACTCCTAGGAAAAGAAGTCTGCATTGTGGGCGCGGCGCGAATGTCCCTGTGTCGACGGGGGCATGCCGGATGTGGCAGCCTGTTTTGCCAACAGGAGAGGCCTGAATCAGTGCGTGTCGAATGGATGTGACCGGACACACAGCAAAACAGCGCATCACGTTACCATGATGCGCCGTACGCTTATGTGGTCGGAGTGAAAGGATTCGAACCTTCGACCTTCTCGTCCCGAACGAGACGCGCTACCAGGCTGCGCCACACTCCGAAGACATCGATTATATGCTTGAAATTTCCTTATTTTCAAGCGCAGTCAAAAAATTTTGCAACGCTAGCGTTTTTGCACCAGCCAGTTGAAGGCCAGCAGCGAAATCGCCGTGTACAGCAAGCTGGGGGTGGCTGCTGCCAGCCAGGGAATCCAGCCATTGAGGTTGCCAATGTAGCCAAACACGTTGTTGAGCAGGAAGAAGCTGATGCCGATCACCACGCCGCCAAACACCGCCGAGGTGATGTTGCCGGAGCGGAAGTGCAGGTAGGCAAACGGCAGGGCCAGCATCACCATGACCAGACAGCTGAGCGGGTAAAACACCTTGCGCCAGAACTGGATCTCGTACTGCTGGGCAGACTGGTTGTTGTCCTTCAGATGGTGAATGTAGGTATACAGCTCGAGCGTCGACATCCGGTCTGGTTGCAGCAGTGCGGATGCGATCATGCTTTGCGCAATGCCGGTATTGATGGTGCGCGTATCCGCCTGCTCACGCACCACCCTTTGCAGCCTGCCGTTGTCCTTGCTGGTCAGGTGGCTGTGTTCGACCTTGCGCAACAGCCAGTCGCCATTGGCAGCCACCGTGCCCGATTCGGCCCTGATCAGGTCGGACAGATTGCCCTGGGCGTCGAAGTTGAAAATGCGGATGTTCTGCATTTCACCGGTGGGGGTGAGCTGCTGCACGTTCACGATGCGGTTGACGCCGGGCTGGCTTTCCTTCATCCAGGCACCGGTGCGGCCGGATGTGATGTTGCCCTTGAAGCTGGCCTTGTAGTTCTGGGCCGTTTTTTCAAAGTAAGGGGAGACATAGTCGCCGATCAGAAAGGTCAGTACACCAAATACGGCGCCGATCACCAGCAGGATGCGCAGGGCACGGGCCGGGCTCAGGCCGCTGATGCGCAGAATAGTGAATTCCGAGTTCTGCGCCAGGCTGGACATCACGAAAATGGTGCCGATCAGCACGGCAATCGGCAGTAACTCGTAGAGGTGGCCAGGAACCAGCATGGTCACGTACACCAGGGCGCCGGCGGTGGTGAGCTTGTCTTCAGAACTGCCGATCGGCACTTCGTCGAGGGCGTCGAAAAAGAAGAATAGTGCCAGGAAGCTGATCGTGACAAACAGGACAGAAATCAGCGTTTGGCGGTGGATATAGCGTTGTGCAGTTTTCATGCGGCGCTCCTACTGCGTTTCCACAGATTGGCCAGATGCCATTGCGCGTGGCGTTTCCAGAGCCACAACATGCAAATTGCGAATACGCCGCCATGCAGTACCAGCAGCATCAGCGGCATGCTGACCTTGCCGGAGCCAACCCAGTTTTTGCCAAAGTTGAGCAGGTTGAAGTAGGCGGCAAAAAATACCAGCGCCACAATCAGGCTGCCGCTGCGCCCGGAGCGCGGATTGACGCGGGTGGCAGCCACTGCCAGCAGCACGAAATTGATGGCGGCCAGCGCCATGCCCAGGCGCCAGCCCAGCTCGCCTTGGAAGCGGTTGACCGTGATGCCAAACAGCTGCCAGGAAGGCACCGTGCGCGGACGCAGCTGCGCCAGCGCAGCCGGGTCGTTCATATTGATGTCCTTCAGATCGGGCGGGGTGCGGCCAAGGCGCACCCCGTATTCCTGGAATTGGCTGATGGTGAGCGCATGGTCATTGTGCAGTTCGGTGGCTTGCCCGTTGTGCAGCACGGCAAAACGGCTGTTGCCGACAGTGGTCAGGCGGCCGCTTTCTGCCGATACCACCACCTCGCTGCTGGGTTGCCTGGAAAAAATGAACAGGCGCGAGGCATTGCCGGGCAGCCCGGGCTTGCGGTCGGCGCTGTCGTCGATATAGAACACGCGGTTGCCATCGGCCGACTCCTGGAACTGGCCGGGCGCAATGCGCTCCACGTCGCCACGGTTTTGGTAGCGCTTGACCAGCTCTTCCGATTGCGCATTGGCCCAGGGCCAGCCGACCATGCTCAGCAGGCCGATGACCACGATGATGGGGGCCGCGAAGGTGAGTACGGGGCGCACGAATTGCATCAGGCCCTGACCGCTGGAAAACCATACATCCATCTCGCTGTCGCGGTACATGCGCGACAGCGTGTAGACAATGCTGATGAACAGGCTGAGCGTGAGAATGCTCGGGAAGTAGGCCAGACTGGCATAGCCCATGACCAGCATCACCTCGGATGGATTGACCGCGCCCTGGTTGGCAAAATTGAGGGTGCGGATGAGCATCATCGTCAGCACGATGATCAGCAGCACAAAGAGCGTTGCGCTGAAAGTCCGTGTGAGTTCACGGCGTATGGAAGAATGGAATAACATTGGCCCCGCAACATTCACAAGACGAACAGCCCCACATTATCATGAATTTCTCCCTCACTACGACCGATCTGCTGGCGCCGGGCAAGGCGCACAGCGATGTTTTGCTGCTGCTGGTGCAGGACGGCTTTGCCGCCGCCAATGCCGGAAAGGGCGGTCTGACGGCCACTGTGGTGCAGGCGCTCGGGCATGGGCACTTCAGCACCGAAGCCGGCAAGACCCTGTCGCTGTACCTGCCGCACGACAGCGTGGCGCCACGCGTGATCGTGCTGGGCATCGGTGCTGGCAAACCGCAGGATTTGCGCGAGCCGCTGGCCCGCATTGTCAAGGAACTGGTCAGCCAGGAGTTGAAGCTGGCCGTGGCCTTTGCACAGGACGCTACCGAAGAACAGCTGACCGTGGCCATGGAAGTGATTGCCGGCGCCGGCCATGTGTACCGCGACACCAAGCCAAGCGCCAAGGGCGGCGTGACCAAGGTGACGCTGGGTGCGCCCAATGCTGCTGCCCACAAGAGTGCCTTTGCGCGCGGCAAGGCGCTGGCTGCCGGCATGGCGCTGACGCGTGCATGGGCCAACCGCCCCGCCAACCACGCCACTCCCAGCCTGCTGGCCGGTGCGGCGCAAGAGCTTGCCAGGCAAGGCAATGACGACGACAAGGCAGCGCCATTCAGCTGTGAAGTCCTGGATCAGAACAAGGCCGAGAAGCTGGGCATGGGCGCATTTCTGGCCGTGGCCAAGGGCTCGGCCGAGCCGCCGCGTTTCATTGTGCTCGAATACCGTGGTGGTGGCAAGAACGAGGCCCCACTGGTGTTTGTCGGCAAGGGCGTAACCTTTGACAGCGGTGGCATTTCCCTGAAGCCCGGCCCCGGCATGGACGAGATGAAGTTCGACATGAGCGGCGCAGCCAGCGTGCTGGGCCTGTTCGAGGCGCTGCGTCACCTGCGCCCCAAGATCAATGTGGTCGGCCTGATTCCGGCCACCGAAAACATGCCCAGCGGACTGGCAACCAAGCCGGGCGACGTGGTCACAAGCATGAGCGGGCAAACCATCGAAATCCTGAACACCGACGCCGAAGGTCGTCTCATCCTGTGCGACGCCCTGACGTATGCCAAGCGTTTTTCGCCGCGCGCCGTGGTGGATATCGCCACACTCACCGGCAACTGCGTGATGGCGCTCGGACATTTGCGTTCGGGGCTGTTCAGTGGCAACGATGTGCTGGCGCAGGAATTGCAACGCGCGGCCGATCAGTCGGACGACCTGTGCTGGCGCATGCCGATGGACGATGCCTATGGCAAGGAGCTGAAGTCCAATTTTGCCGACATGGCCAATATTGCCGGTCGCACTGCCGGCGCCATTTCCGCCGCCAAGTTCCTGGAAAAGTTCACCGAGAGCTACCCGTGGGCGCACCTGGACATTGCCGGCACGGCCTGGAACCAAGGCACGGCCAAGGGCGCGACCGGCCGTCCGGTGCCGCTGCTGCTGCGCTTTGTGCTGAACATGGCGCAGGAGCGAGTGGCGTTTGCACTGGATACACCCGCTGCACAGCAGGCAGACAAGGAGCCTGCCAAGCCCAAGGGCGCCAAGGCCGGCAAGGGCCGCAGCAAGTGATGCCGGCAGCTGACCGCCTTCCCGGAGTGCGCGCATGACCGAGGTGGCGTTCCATTTCAATATTCCGGATCGCATTGCCTACGTGTGCCGCCTGCTACGCAAGGCGGTGCCGCGCAGCGAATCGGTCGTGGTCGTGGCCCAGCCGTCCTTGTTGGAGCGCCTGGACCAGCAATTGTGGGCGCTATCGCCCACGGATTTCATCGGTCACGTCCGGCTGGATGCACAGGCTGACGCTGGTAGCGTGGCTGCCAGCTGTGCACGGGTCTGGCTGACCGACAGCGTGGACCAGTGCACTCGCCATGATGTGCTGGTGTCACTGCTGCCCGAGGTACCGGTCGGGTTCGGGAGTTTTGCCCGACTGATCGAGGTCGTGTCCTTTGACGAGGAAGACCGTCAGCAGGCACGACTGCGCTGGCGCCACTACACCAGCCGCGGCTACCAGATCATCCGGCATGACGTCCAAGTCCGCGGATAAGTTTGTATATTGGTGAATCCCCTAGCTGTCAAGAGCGGCAGTCAAGCCAAAACCGGTACAGACTGACGATACACTGAATCGCCTAACTTTTAATCTGCCTGGATGGCTAGAGGGGACGATTCTGATGATGCAATTTCAACTAAGACTGAGCGTTGTTGCCGTGCTGGCGGCAACTGCAGTGCTGGCTTCGTGCGGCAAGAAAACCGAGACACCGGCGTCTGATGCCAGCGGTGCTGCTCCTGCCAGTGCCACCGCTGCCCAAGGCGGCAATGCCTCGGTGGTCAAGCTGGCCTCCGTGGCCCCCATGTCCGGCCCGCAGGCGCACTATGGCAAAGACAATGCCAATGGTGTGCTGATGGCCGTCGCCGAGCTCAACGCCAAGGGCGTGAAGCTGGGTGGCAAGCCGGTGCGCTTTGAAGCCGTGATCGAGGACGACGCGTCCGACCCCAAGCAGGGCACGGCGGTGGCGCAAAAGCTGTGTGATGCCAAGGTCAACGGCGTGGTCGGCCACCTCAACTCCGGCACTACCATCCCTGCCTCCAAGATCTATAACGACTGCGGCCTGCCGATGGTTACGGGCGCTGCTACCAACCCCGCGTTGACCAAGCCCGGTTACAAGACCACCTTCCGCATCATTGCCAACGACAACGCACTGGGTGCGCGTCTGGCCGATGAAGCCAAGCGCCTGGGCCTGAAGCGTGTGGCCGTCATTGACGACCGTACGGCCTATGGCCAAGGCATTGCCGATGTGTTTACGGAAGTGGCCAAGAAAAACGGCATTGAAGTGGTGGATCGCCAGTACACCAACGACAAGGCAACCGATTTCATGGCCATCCTGACTGCCATCAAGGGCAAACAGCCTGACGGCATTTTCTACGGCGGCATGGACGCCCAGGCTGGCCCGATGCTGCGTCAGATGGGCCAGCTGGGTCTGACCAAGCAGAAATACTTTGGCGGTGACGGCTTGTGCACCAGCGAGATTGCCAAGCTGTCTGCCGGCAGCCCGGCTCTGGCAAATGTGGTGTGTGCCGTGGGTGGTGCAGAGCTGAAGAAGATGGAGGGCGGAGCCGATTGGCGCAAGCGCTATGACAAGGCCTACCCGGGCCAGTTCCAGCTGTACAGCCCTTATACCTATGATGCAGCCATGCTGATTGCCGATGCCATGCAGAAGGCAGATTCCGCCGATCCCAAGGTCTATCTGCCCAAGCTGGCCGCTGAAGACTACACCGGCGTGACAGCCCACATCAAGTTTGATGATCGTGGTGAAATGGTGAAAGCCGCCACCACGCTGTACCACTATCCGGATGGCACCAGGACTGCCCTGGAGTGATTGACAACGGCCCCAAGGGGCCGGTTTCATCAAAACAGCCTCACACCACCCGTCATCATGACGGGTGGTTTTTTTCAGGAGCTGGCAGCTTGGCTGGCAGCGCTGTTTGCTCCTTCGCCTTCAGGGTTAGGGGGATCGATCAGCTTGCAGTCCTCGGGGACCTGCTTGCTGGATGCAATGACGCGCCGCAGTTCGCGCAAGCCGTCATAGTCCATTGCATCGCCTTCGGTGGCAGTGCCTGCATCGGCGATCTCGGCTTCCAGGTAAATCGGCTGGTAGGCTTCGTTGTTGGTGTCGGCCTTTTCCATGGCCAACTCTTGCAGCGGTTGCAACAGGGTGGCATCCCCATTGAGCCAATAGGTCTTGTCGGTATTGCAGGGAGAGAATGTCTCGACTTCCGGGCCCCAGACATAGATACCGCGCACGGTTGCTGCACTGCCAGACGCCGCAGCGGCGCTGGCGGGTGCCGACGCTGCCGCAACAGGCGTCTCGGATTTCTGGCAGCCAGCCAGCAACAGGGGCAGGGCAAGACCCAACAGGGTGAAAGTAGAGCGCATACCAGAGAACGATTGCATGGAGGTTATCCGGGAAAAAGGCTGTGCACGCACAGCCTTGTGATCGCAATGCGGCGCCGGGCGCCGCTGTGTTATTTCTTGGCAATCATGCCATACAGGATCAGCAGCACGATGGCGCCAAGGACGGAGGCAATCCAGCCGGCTGCATCGCCTGGGCCATACAGGCCCAACGCGCTGCCAGCGAAGTTGGCAACCGCTGCGCCGGCAATGCCCAGCACGGTAGTCATCAGGAAACCCATCGAATCATTGCCGGGCTTGAGCCAGCGTGCCAGCATGCCCACGATGAAACCGACAACGATGGTGGAAATAATGGACATCATGTATACAACCTCTTCAATAGCAGTGGATGTTTACCAATGTACAACCTTTCGGCTTGATGATCGGGAACCCTTGTGTAGGAATTGGCCGCGGATTCAGCTGCCTTGCTGCGCATTGCTCTCGAGTGTTTCCAGTTCGGCGGAGACGTCCAGCCATTCGAGCTCGGCGGCTTCCAGTGCGTCGATCGTCTGTTTCAGCTGGCGGCCTGCTTCGGCAATGGCCGCCGGCTCCAGTGGCTGGCACAGTTCAGCTTCCAGCCGGGTCTTGTCCGCCTGCAGCTTGTCCATGCCTTGTTCCAGCTGCTGCTGGCGCTTTACCAGCGGCCGGCGTGCCTCCAGATACTGCTGCCGTTGCGCGGCCTGCAGCTTGCGTTGTTCGGCGCCGCTTAGGGCGGGCTTGTCGGGAGTGGCCTGCTGGCGCTGCGCAGAGGCTGCATCGGCCAGTGCTTCACGTTTCTGGCGCGCTACATCCAGCAGGTAGCGCTGGTAATCGTCCAGATCGCCATCAAAGGGGCGAATCGTGCCTTCGCCCACCAGCCAGAAGTCGTCACATACTGCGCGCAGCAGCGCGCGGTCGTGGCTGACCAGCATCACGGTGCCATCGAAGCTGTTGAGGGCCATGGCCAAGGCTTCACGCGTGACCAGATCGAGGTGGTTGGTCGGCTCGTCCAGCAGCAGCAGGTTGGGGCGCTGCCAGACAATCATGGCCAGTACCAGGCGCGCTTTTTCGCCGCCGCTCATGCTGCCCACGGCCTGGTACACCATGTCGCCGCTGAACTGGAAGCTGCCTAGGAAGTTGCGCAGATCCTGCTCGCGGCCGGCCTGCGCGGCCAGATCAGGATGCTGCTTGGCCAGGCGCGTCATGTGGCCAAGCGGGTTATCGTCCAGCTGCAGCACATCCAGTTCCTGCTGGGCAAAATAACCCAGACGCAGGCCCTTGCCTTCGGTGATATGGCCAGCCAGCAGGGGCAGCACATGCGCCACTGTCTTGACGAAGGTGGACTTGCCTTGCCCGTTGGCACCCAGCACGCCGATGCGCTGGCCGGCCAGTACCGAGCGGCTCACGTTGCGCAGGATCACGGTGTCGGCTGCGGTGATTTCCGGCAGCGCTTCCCCCGTTTGCAGCTGATGCGCATGCAGCGTGGCACTGGTGCTGAAGTCCTGCAAATCGCCGGCTTGCGCGGGGTCTGGAACGGGTGCATCGCTGGCGCGGTAGCCAAAGCTGGCGTCCTTGATGGCCAGCATCGGATTGGGCAGCTGCGGTGGCTCCTGGAATTCGAAACTGAAATCGGCGCTGGTCAGTATCGGCGCCAATTTTTCCATGCGCTCCAGCGCTTTCACGCGGCTCTGTGCCTGCTTGGCCTTGGTGGCCTTGGCCTTGAAACGGTCGATGAAGTGCTGCAGGTGAGCGATTTTTTCCTGCTGACGCACGTAGGCAGCCTGTTGCAGCACGATCTGCTGGGCGCGTTGCTCCTCGAAGGAGGTGTAGTTGCCGCTGTAGCGTGTGAGTTTGGCGTTATCGATATGGATGGTGACCTGGGTGATGGCATCCAGGAATTCGCGGTCGTGGCTGATGATGAGCAGGGTGCCAGGGTAGCGCTTGAGCCAGCCTTCCAGCCATACCAGGGCATCCAGGTCCAGGTGGTTGGTGGGTTCATCGAGTAGCAGCAAGTCGCTGGGACACATCAGGGCCCGCGCCAGCTGCAGGCGCATGCGCCAGCCGCCCGAAAAGCTGTTGACCGGGCGCTGCAGCTCGTTGACCTGAAAGCCCAGGCCCAGGATCAAGGTTTGTGCACGGGCCGTGGCATCGTGCGCACCGGCATCCTGCAGTGCAGCGTGCGCGTGGGCGATGGCCATGCCGTCGCCACTGGCCTCTGCCTGCTGCAGTGCCGCTTGTGCTTCCAGCAGGCGGGTGTCGCCCTCCAGTACGAAATCGGTGGCATTGTCGCTGGTTTCCGGCATGTTCTGTGCCACCTGTGCCATGCGCCAGTTGGGGGGCATGCTGATATCGCCGCCATCCTCGTGCAGCGTGCCGTTGAGCAGGCCGAACAGGCTGGATTTGCCAGCGCCATTGCGGCCCACCAGGCCAACGCGCTCACCGGGATTGATGGTGACGGAGGCATGGTCCAGCAGCACCTTGGTGCCACGCTGCAGGGTAACGTCGTTGACAACAATCATGCGGCCGGCTCCAGCAGCGCTTCACGCGTCAGCAGCAGCACCTGGTCGGAGCCAGCGCTGGTTTCCAGCCATATGGGATTGAGCTGGGGAAAGGCAGCTTCGAAATGTTGGCGTTCGTGGCCGATTTCCAGCACCAGCACGCCGCGCTCGGTCAGGCGCGACGGTGCCTGCGCCAGCAGCGGGCGGATAAAGTCCATGCCGTCGGCGCCACCGGCCAGCGCCAGTTCCGGTTCGGCGCGGAACTCGGCCGGCAGGGCGGCCATGCTGTCGGTGTTGACGTAAGGCGGGTTGCACAGGATCAGGTCGTAGGGGCCAGTGCAGTGCTGCAGGCCGTCGCTTTGCAGCAGATGGATGCGGTCTTGCAGGCCATGGCGCTGCAGGTTGATGGCGGCGACGTCGAGGGCATCGGGCGAGAGGTCGGCGGCATCGACTTCCACCTCGGGCCAGGCCAGCGCTGCCAGCACGGCCAGACTGCCATTGCCGGTGCACAGATCTAGCACCTTGCGCGTGTCGGGATGCAGAAAGGCATCGATGCTGCCGTCGGCCAGCGGCTCGGCAATCAGGCTGCGCGGAATGATGACGCGTTCGTCCACGTAAAAGGAGACACCTTGCAGCCAGGCTTCGCGCGTCAGGTAGGCTGCCGGCACGCGCGTGGCGATGCGGCGCGCGACCAGTGCCTGCACCTGTTCCAGCTGTTCGGGGGTGGGTGCGGCGATGGCCGAATCGTCCAGATCGGTGTCCAGCGGCAGGCCCAGTTGCCACAGCACCAGCCAGGCAGCTTCATCAAAGGCGGTGGCCGTGCCGTGGCCGAATGCCACGCCGGCTTGTTCCAGCCGGTCGGCTTGCTGGCGTACCAGCGTATGCAGGGGAGTTGCGTTCATGCCAGGTGTTGCAGCAAGCGTCGGTAAATGTTCTTGAGCGGTTCGATATCGGCCAGCGCGATGTGCTCGTCAATCTTGTGAATGCTGGCATTGGGTGGACCGAGTTCCACCACTTGCGGACAAATCTGCGCGATGAAGCGGCCATCGCTGGTGCCGCCGCTGGTGGACAGCTCGGTATCCAGCCCGGTTTCTTCGCGGATGGCCTGTTGCGCAGCATGTACCAGGTCACCGGCGCCGGTCAGGAACGGCAGGCCGCTGATGCTCCAGTCGATGGTGTAGTCGAGGCCGTGTTTTTGCAGCACGGCTGCCACGCCCTGCTGCAGGCTTTGGGGAGTGGATTCGGTGCAGAAGCGGAAGTTGAAGTCGACCGTGACCGAGCCCGGGATCACATTGGTGGCGCCGGTGCCGCCATGGATGTTGCTGACTTGCCAGCTGGTGGGCGGGAAGTGGTCATTGCCCTGGTCCCAGACGATGCCGGTGAGCTCGGCCAGTGCCGGTGCCAGCAGGTGGATCGGGTTTTTGGCCAGCTGCGGGTAGGCAATATGCCCCTGCACCCCCTTGACGACCAGCTTGCCGCTCATGGAGCCGCGGCGGCCGTTCTTGATCATGTCACCGGTCTGGCGCACCGAGGTGGGCTCTCCCACCACGCAGTAGTCCAGCCGGGTGCCGCGTTCGCTCAAGGCCTTGCACACCACCACGGTGCCGTCACGTGCCACGCCTTCTTCGTCGCTGGTTAGCAAAAAGGCGATGTTGAGGGCGGTGTCGGGCTGTGCCTGCAGAAATTCGCGCACGGCCACCACCATGGCTGCCAGCGAGGTTTTCATGTCGCTGGCGCCCCGTCCGTACAGCTTGCCGTCCCGTTCGGTGGGCACAAACGGCGGGCTGCTCCACTGTGCCTCGGGGCCGGTGGGCACCACATCGGTATGGCCGGCAAACACCAGCGTCTTGCCGGCAGTGCCCTGGCTACCGCTGCGCAGCGCCCAGAGGTTGCTCACGCGCTGGTCCGTCGGGCCGCTGTCGATGCGCTCGCAGACAAAGCCCAGTGGCTCCAGGTGCTGGGCCAGCAGCGGCAGACAACCGCCGTCATCCGGCGTGACGGAGGGCAGCGCGATCAGTTGCTCGGCAAGGGTGCGGGTGTCGGACACGGTGAAAACTCGGTGGTTCAAGACAAACCAGCACCGCGCGTGGGCGGTGCTGGGAGACAGGTGCCGGGCGGGAATCAGTCGCGCAGCAGGTCGTTCAGGCTGGTCTTGGCACGGGTTTGTGCGTCCACACGCTTGACGATGACGGCTGCGTACAGGCTGTACTTGCCGCTGTCCTTGGGCATCGAGCCGCTGATCACCACCGAGCCGGCCGGCACGCGGCCATAGCTGACTTCGCCGGTGGTACGGTCATAGATCGGGGTGCTCTGGCCAATGTAAACGCCCATGCTGATCACGGAGTTTTCTTCCACGATCACGCCTTCGACGATTTCGGAGCGTGCGCCGATGAAGCAGTTGTCTTCGATGATGGTCGGGTTGGCCTGCAGCGGTTCTAGCACGCCGCCCAGACCTACGCCACCGCTCAGGTGCACGTTTTTCCCCACCTGTGCGCAGCTGCCTACGGTGGCCCAGGTGTCGACCATGGTGCCTTCGTCCACATAGGCGCCGATGTTGACATAGGACGGCATCAGGATCGCGCCCTTGCCGATGAAGCTGCCGCGGCGCGCTACTGCTGGCGGCACCACGCGCACGCCGGTGGCGGCCAGGTCGCTGGCGCTCATGCTGCCGAACTTGGTGGGCACCTTGTCGAAGAAGGACAGGTCGCCGCCAGAGATGATTTCGTTGTCGCGCAGGCGGAAGCTCAGCAGCACGGCCTTCTTGATCCACTGGTGCACGGTCCACTGGCCCACGCCTTCGCGGGTGGCCACGCGCAGCGTGCCGGCGTCCAGCTCGGCGAGCACATGCTCGACGGCATCGACGATTTCCTTGGGGGCGCTGGACGGGCTGATGTCGGCACGGTTTTCCCAGGCGTTTTCAATGATGTTTTGCAGTTGGGTGCTCATGGAGATTCCTTGTGAATGGGCAAAATGGGGATTCAGGCGCGTAGGCCCTGGACAAAAGCGCGGATGCGTTGTGCGGCTTCCATGCACTGGCTGGTTTCGGCCACCAGCGCCATGCGGATGCGCCCGGCGCCGGGATTGTGTCCGTTGGCTTCCCGTGCCAGGAAGCTGCCGGGCAGGACCGTGACATTGTATTGTTCCAGCAGCGCCTTGGCGAAGGCCGTGTCAGAGCCCCCGCAGGCCGTGCCGACATGGGCCCACAGGTAAAAGCTGGCGTCAGGCAGGCGCACATCCAGCACGTCGGCCAGCACCGGCGTGACCTGGGCGAACTTCTCGCGGTACATGCGGCGGTTGTCCTGCACGTGGGCTTCGTCCGACCAAGCGGCGATGCTGGCGCGCTGCACCACCGGGCTCATGGCGCTACCGTGGTAGGTGCGGTATAGCAGAAACTGTTTGATGAGCGCGGCGTCGCCCGCCACAAAGCCGCTGCGCAGCCCCGGCACGTTGCTGCGCTTGGACAGGCTGGTAAACAGCACCAGATTGCGAAAATCGGTGCGGCCCAGCCTGGCGGCGGCCTCGAGGCCGCCCAGTGGCGCTTCGTCGCGGAAATAAATCTCGCTGTAGCACTCGTCCGAGGCAATCACGAAACCATGGCGATCGGACAGTGCAAACAGTTTTTCCCATTCGCTCAGCGGCATGACGGCGCCGGTAGGGTTGCCGGGCGAGCACACATATACCAGTTGCGTGCGTTGCCAGACTGCGTCGGGCACGCTGTCCCAGTCCACAGCAAAGTTGCGTTCTGCCACGCTGGGCACAAAGTAGGGCGTGGCCCCTGCCAGCAAGGCAGCCCCTTCGTAGATCTGGTAGAAAGGGTTGGGGCTGAGCACAATGGCATCGGCAGCGGGATCGATGATGGTTTGCGCAAAGGCGAACAAGGCCTCGCGCGAGCCGTTCACGCTCAGCACCTGTGTGGTCGGGGCCACCTGCACGCCGTAGCGGCGCTGCAGCCAATCGGCGCAAGCCTGGCGCAGGGCGGGCTCGCCTACCGTGGCCGGATACCCCGCCAGGCCTGGCTGGCCGTTGGTGGCCTCGCACAGTGCCTGCTGGATGAATGACGGCGTGGGGTGCTTGGGTTCGCCGATGCCCAGGCTGATCGGGGCATAGTCGGCATTGGGCGTGACGCCGGCAAACAGCTGGCGCAGGCGCTCGAACGGGTAGGGTTGTAGCAGGGACAGACGGGGATTCATGGCAGAAATGGCAGCACCTGCCGTTACAGGCAGGCGGCAGGCAAGCAGGTATGATGCGCGTTCTTGAAGAACATCTATTGTAAGTGGCTGCTCGCGCTGCCTGCCGGCCAATTGTCTTAACCCGTGCGTCTCAATTCGATCAAGCTTTCCGGCTTCAAATCCTTTGCCGAGCCGACCAATTTCCTGTTGCCTGGTCAACTGGTGGGGGTGGTGGGCCCGAATGGCTGCGGCAAGTCCAACATCATGGATGCCGTGCGCTGGGTGCTGGGTGAAAGCAGGGCCAGCGAGCTGCGTGGCGAGTCCATGCAGGACGTGATCTTCAACGGCACCACGACGCGCAAGCCGGCTTCACGTTCGTCGGTGGAATTGGTGTTTGACAACAGTGACCACCGCGCCGGCGGCCAGTGGAGCCAGTTTTCCGAGATCGCAGTCAAGCGCGTGCTGACGCGCGAAGGCAGCAGCAGCTACTACATCAACAACCAGCCGGTGCGCCGACGCGATGTGCAGGATGTGTTTCTGGGCACCGGCCTGGGGCCGCGCGCCTATGCCATCATCGGCCAGGGCACCATCAGCCGCATCATCGAGAGTAAACCGGAAGAGCTGCGCCTGTTCCTGGAGGAGGCCGCAGGGGTCAGCAAGTACAAGGAACGCCGGCGCGAAACCGAAAACCGCCTGCACGACACGCGCGAGAACCTGATCCGCGTCGAAGACATTCTGCGCGAGCTCAACGGCAACCTGGAACGGCTGGAAAAGCAGGCCGAGGTGGCGCAGCGTTACACACAACTGCAGCAATTGGGCACGCGCCGACTGCACCAGCTCTGGTATTTGAAGCGCCAGGATGCCGCAGCCGACCAGGGCCAGCTCAAGAGTGAGATGGAGGCAGCGCTAACCGGGCTGGAAGCGCGTCTGGCCGATGTGCGGCGCACGGAGAGCGAGCTGGAAACCATCCGGCAGGCGCACTATGCGGCCGGCGACCGGGTGAATCTGGCGCAGGGCAAGCTGTACGAAGCCACGGCCGAAGTCGGCAAGCTCGAGGCGGAAATCCGCTATGTGCAGGAAAACCGCCAGCGCGCCGAGCAGCGCAGGCAGCAGCTGGCCGGACAGCTTCTGCACTGGGAGGAGCGCAAGCTGGATGCCGAAGCCGAGATCGAAACCCTGGCGGCGCAAGACCTGGATTCGGAAGAGAAAGCCGCTGTGCTCGAGGCCCAGGTGGAAGAGCAGCTCATGCAGTTGCCCGAGCTGGAGGATGCCTTGCGCGCGGCACAGACCAAGGCGGCTGGGCAAGGCAACGCGGTCATGCAGGTGCAGCAGCAGATTCAGGTGCTGGCAGCGGAGCAGCGCAGCATCGATGAGCAAACCCGCCAGCAAAACCAGCGCCGTGATCGTCTGGCGGCAGATCGCAAGGCGCTGGCCGCGCCCGAAGAAGCCCGCTTGCTGCAGATGCAGACGCAGCTGGCGGCCAGCGAAGAACAGCAGGACATCCTGCACACCCGGCTGGCCGCACTGCAGGACAGTGTGCCGCAGTTGGATGAACAGCGCCGGCAGGCGCAGCAACTGCTGAACGAGGAAACGCGCCAGCAGGCCGACTTGTCCGCGCGACTGGCGGCGCTGAAGGCCTTGCAGGAAAAGGTCAAGGCAGACGGCAAGCTGGCGCCATGGCTGCACAAGCACGGGCTGGACGCAATGCAGCGTCTGTGGACACGCCTGCATGTGGAGCAGGGCTGGGAAAACGCGCTGGAAGCAGCGCTGCGTGAGCGCATGGGCGCGCTTGAAGTCAGCCGGCTGGAGCTGGTACGTGCGCTGGCCGGTGACGCTCCGCCGGCCAAGCTGAGTTTTTATGCGCCGCACGTCGCCGCGGCGCCGCCTGCTGCCAGTGAACAGCCCATGTTGCTGGATAAGCTGCGTGTGCATGACGCCGGCTTGCTGGCCTTGCTGCAGAATTGGTTGCATGGGTGTCAGGTGGCGGTCTCGCTGGAGGATGCCTTGGCGCGGCGTGAACACCTGCAGCACGGCGAAGCCATTTATGTGCCCGAGGGGCATGCCGTTACGGCGTACAGCGTGGATTTTTATGCGCAGGACAGCGCGCAGGCAGGCATGCTGGCCCGCGCCCAAGACATCGAGAACCTCGAGAAGGAACTGCGCGCTCAGCAACTGATCCATGAAGAAGCACGCACGGCGCTGCACCGTGCCGAATCCGCCTACGCCGATGCCAGCCAGCGTCTGGCCGGAGCCCGCCGCGAAGCCGCCGACAGCCAGCGTGAATACCACACGCTGCAGGTGGAAGTGCTGCGCCTGACCCAGCAATCCGAGCAAATGCGTACCCGCAGCGACCAGATCGGCGCCGATCTGGCAGAAGTCGATGCCCTGCTGGAGGATCTGCAGGAACGGCGCATGCTGGCCGAAGCGCGTTTCGAAGAGCTGGACATGCAGCTGGCCGAAACACAGGAGCGCCATGCGCGGCTGGACGAGATCGTGGTCGATGCCGAACGCAAGCTGGCGACCTGCCGCGAGCAGCAGCGCAGCCTGGAGCGCGCTGCGCAGGAGGCTACGTTTGCCCGCCGCAGCGTACAGGCGCGTTGTGCCGAATTGCAGCGCACCATCGGCATTACCAGCGCACAAATACAGGCGCTGCAGGCCGAGCGCGAACAGGCCCAGCACGACCTGGAGGCCTTGCTGGCCGACACTGCCGAGAATGGCCTGCAGCAGGCCCTGGAGCTCAAGATCGAGTGCGAACAGCAGCTGGCTGCACAGCGCAGCAGCTACGACGACCTGACCAGCAAGCTGCGCGCCAGTGACGAATTGCGGCTCAAACTGGAGCGTGAGCTCGAGCCGCAGCGCCAGCGCATCCTCGAACTGCAGCTCAAGGAACAGGCAGCGCGCATCGGCGTCGAGCAATTTGCTCAGTCCCTGACAGAGGCTGAAGTGGATGAAGCAGCGATTGCACGCAGCATTGCGGAAGAAAACATCAAGCTGCACGGACTGCAATCCGAGATCGACCGCATCCAGCGCGACATCAGCGCCTTGGGCGCGGTCAACTTGGCGGCGATGGAAGAGCTGGGCACTTCACGTGAACGCAAGGTGTTTCTGGACGCGCAGTCGGCCGATCTGAACGATGCTATCCAGACGCTGGAAGATGCCATTCGCAAGATCGACGGTGAAATGCGCGATTTGCTGGGTAGCACTTTCGAGACCGTGAACGGACATTTCGGCCGCATGTTCCCAGAGCTGTTTGGAGGTGGGCAGGCCCGCCTGATCATGACCGGCGACAAAATTCTGGATGCTGGCGTGCAGGTTATGGCACAGCCGCCAGGCAAGAAGAACCAGACCATCCATCTGTTGTCGGGCGGCGAAAAAGCCCTGACGGCGATTGCACTGGTGTTTGCGATTTTCCAGCTGAATCCGGCCCCGTTCTGCCTGCTGGACGAGGTGGACGCCCCCCTGGATGACGCTAATACCGAACGCTATGCCAGGCTTGTGAGCAGCATGAGCAAGGAAACCCAGTTCCTGTTCATCAGCCACAACAAGATCGCCATGGAAATGGCGGAGCAATTGATTGGCGTGACCATGCAGGAACAGGGCGTTTCGCGTATCGTTGCGGTGGACATGGAGTCTGCCGTGTCCATGGCGGAAACGGCATGACGGACGGTAAGATAGGCGCGACTTGTACACGACATACCCATGAGTAACACCTTACAAATCGGACTGGCGGCGGCCGGGGGACTGATTCTGGCCGGTCTGGTCGCCCACAATGCCTGGCAGGAGCGCAGGAACCAGCCGCGCCAGGCCGACCCCAGACCGGACACGCCGCTGGTCGAACCCAAGCTGGACGAAGACGCGGTGGCATCAGAGGCCGTGGCTGCTGCCGAGCAGGGCGACAAGCCACTGCAGGAAGAAGTGGTGCCGGTACCCAGCGCTGCCCAGAAAATGCACCTGAGCCTTGGCGCCGATCGCAAGCTGCTGTTGGATCCGTTGCTGGACGCCATGGCCGTGATCGTGCTGGACCAGGGCGCCGTGGTGACAGGCGATGCAGCGCTGGCAGCCCTGCCGGCGACCCGCCGGGTGGACAACAAGCCTTTTGCCGTCGAGGGCCACAATGTGGAGAGCGGCCTGTGGGAGCCGCCCATGTCCGGCCAGATGTACGACCAGTTTCAGGCCGGCGTGCAGCTGGCCAATCGCAGCGGGCCGCTGAACGAAATCGGCTTTTCCGAATTCACGCTCAAGGCACAGGCCTTTGCCGAGCTAATCAACGGTACTCCGCATTTTCCGGAAATGCTGGAAGAGGTGGCGCGTGCGCGCGAACTGGACCAGTTTGCCAGCCCGCTGGACGCGCGCCTGACTTTCATCCTGCGTGCGCGCCAGACCGCCTGGAGCCCCGGTTATCTGCTGCAATGTGCAGCGCAATACGGTTTTGTGCCAGGAGTGCTGCCAGGGCGCCTGGTGCTGCCGTCCAGCTTGGAAGGCGCGCCGCCGCTGCTGAGCCTGGAGTACGACACACAGGCGGCCTTGGCCGAAGACATCGAGCAATCCGCCTTGTACGAGGCGCTGCTGAGCCTGGAGGTGCCGCATGTGCCGCGCGATGAACAGCCCTTTGCACGCATGTGCGAGGTGGCGCTGGCACTGGCGCGCGACATGAGCGGCACCATCACCGACGGCAATGGGCGACGTATTTCAGCGGACAACATGGATGCCATTGCCGCCGATCTGGAAGGCCTGTACGACTCTCTGGAGCAACATGATTTTGCCGCCGGCTCCGCACTGGCTCGGCGCCTGTTTTCCTGATGCACACTCCTGATTTGTTTGAAGCTGCCGGGCAGACGCCGGCACAACGCACCGCCGCGCTGCGCCAACAGCTGCAGCACCACGCCTGGTTGTACTACACGCTGGATGCGCCGGAATTGCCCGACGCCGAGTATGACCGCATGTTCCAGGAGCTGCAGGCTCTGGAGCAGGCGCACCCGGAGCTGTGCACGCCCGATTCGCCCACGCAGCGCGTGCTCGGCAAAATGTTGCCCGGCTTCGCGCCGGTACGGCATGTGGTTCCCATGCTGTCCATCCGCACCGAAACCGATACCGAAGCCAGTGGTGCGCAGCAGTTCGATGCCCGTGTACGCAAGGAACTGGGCCTGGCCGCGTCGGAGGTGCCGGTGGAATACGAGGCCGAGCTGAAGTTCGACGGCTTGGCTGTGAACCTGCGCTACGAAAACGGCATTCTGGTGCAAGGTGCTACTCGCGGTGACGGCGAGAGCGGGGAAGATGTGACGCAAAACCTGCGCACCCTGCACCAGATTCCCTTGCGCCTGCGCGGCGATGCCCCGCCCGTGCTGGAAGTGCGCGGCGAAGTCTACATGCGCCGCGACGACTTCGAGGTGCTCAACGAACGCCAGCGGCAGAAAATCGCGGCTGGCGCCAAGGGCGAAAAAACTTTTGTCAATCCGCGCAATGCGGCGGCCGGTGCTCTGCGCCAACTCGACCCCGCCATCGCCGCGCAGCGCCCACTGAGCTTTTTTGCCTACGGCTGGGGCGAAGTGCAAGGCTGGCCCGCCATGCCTGCTACACATGCCACGGTCATGGATGCACTGGAAACCTTCGGTTTGCCGGTGTGCCATCACCGTGTGGTGGCACAGGGCCCCACTGAGCTGGTCGCGTTCCATCAGCACATTGCAGCGCTGCGCGATAGCCTGCCGTTTGATATCGACGGCGTGGTGTACAAGGTCAACCGGCTTGATTTGCAGGCGCAGCTGGGCTTTGTCAGCCGCGAACCACGCTGGGCTGTTGCGCATAAATATCCCGCTCAAGAACAATTTACCACTGTGCAGGCTATTGACGTGCAGGTGGGGCGTACCGGCAAGCTGACACCAGTCGCCAAGCTGGCCCCGGTGTTCGTGGGCGGCGTCACGGTCACCAATGCCACGTTGCACAATGAGGAAGAAGCCCGCCGCAAGGATGTGCGCGTAGGGGATACGGTGGTGGTGCGCCGCGCCGGGGACGTGATTCCCGAAGTGGTTTCGGTGGCACTGGACCGGCGCCCGGAAGGGACGATGCCGTTTTCGATGCCGGATGCCTGCCCGGTGTGCGGCAGCGCCGTAGCACGTGAAGAGGGCGAGGTGGACACCCGCTGCACCGCCGGCCTGTTCTGCAGCGCGCAGCGCAAGCAGGCCGTGCTGCACTTCGCCCAGCGTCGTGCGCTCGATATCGAAAATCTGGGCGAAAAGCTGGTCGATCAGTTGATCGACGGTGGCCTGATTCATAGCCTGCCCGATCTGTACGAGCTCAAGCTTGATACCCTGGCCGGGCTGGAGCGCATGGGCGAAAAGTCGGCGCAGAACCTGCTCGATGGCCTGGAAAAAAGCAAACACACCACGCTGGCCCGGTTCATTTATGGCCTGGGCATCCGCCATGTGGGTGAATCCACCGCCAAAGACTTGGCGCGGCACTTTGGCAGCATGGCGGCCCTGATGCAGGCCGATGAGATAGCCTTGCTGCAGGTCCCGGATGTGGGCCCGGTCGTGGCGCACAGCCTGCGCCATTTTCTGGACGAGCCGCACAACCAGGTGGTCATTGCCAGCTTGCGCGCACACGGCCTGCAGTGGCAGGAATCCGAAGGCGCAGCGGCCGGCGTCATGGCACAGCCGCTGGCCGGCAAGACCTTTGTGCTGACCGGCACCCTGCCAACCCTGAGCCGCGAACAGGCCAAGGAAATGCTGGAAGCAGCTGGCGCCAAGGTGGCGGGCAGCGTCAGCAAAAAGACCGACTACGTGGTGGCTGGCGCCGAAGCCGGCAGCAAGCTGGACAAGGCGCAGGCACTGGGCGTGGCGGTGCTGGACGAAGCCGGCATGCTGGCCTTGCTGGCGCAGGGGTAAAAAGTACCCATTCGTGGTAGTCTTGCAGGCATGGCCGGGATGCGGCTTGCGTATCAAGGATGACTGCATGGACACCGAAATCGAGCTGGCCCTGACGTTGGCAGCTGCCCACAACGAAGATTTTCGCGCGCGCATAGCCAAACTGTTTCCCAAGGCGTCGCAGGCGCAAGAGCAGGCGCTTGTCAGCATCTACTACGACACGCCGGCACTGGATCTGGCGCAGCGTCGCATGGGTCTGCGCTTGCGCCAGGTCGGTAACCAGTGGGTACAAACCGTCAAATTTGGCCAGAAGGGCGCTGGCGGCCTGAGCACGCGTGTCGAAGTGGAGCACATCACGCACGGCCAGGCGCTTGAGCTGGCCAACATCGCCAATCTGGAGGCGCGCAATTTTCTGTGCGATAACAAGATCGCCACACGCCTGCAGCCCACCTTTGCCACGCGCATCCAGCGCACCCTGTGGCTGATCGAAGACCGTGCTGGCAATCTGGTGGAACTGGCGCTGGATGTGGGGGCGGTGGAGTGCGAAGGCCGCCAGCTGCCGGTTAACGAGATCGAAATCGAGCTCAAGCGCGGCTCGGTAGAGGCCGTATTTGCCGTGGCCCATGTGCTGGCCAGAAAATTTTCCTTGCTCCCGCAATTGCGCAGCAAAGCCGAACGCGGCTACCGCCTGTTCCAGCAGATTGCGCCCAAGCCGGAAGGAGCCCGCAATCCGCCACTGGACGAAGGCATGACGCCCTGGCAGGCGCGTCAGACCATTCTGCTGGAATGCCTGCGCCATCTGCAGGTCAATCTGGTGGAAATCGGCCACGATGGCGATGATATGGAGTTTGTGCACCAGGCGCGCGTGGCCATTCGCCGCATGCGCTCGGCCAACAAGGCCTTTGCTGCCTTGCCAGAGGAAGCACGCTGGGATGCCCTCGAAACCGAACTGCAATCGCTGGGCGCCATGCTGGGCGACGTGCGCGATCGTGACGTGATGGTGCGTGAAACTTTTGCCAATGTGCGCCAGGCGCTGGGCGAACGGCTCTCGCTTGAGAAGCTGGCCGAGCGCCTGATGGCACAACGCCAACAGCACATGCAGGCAGTCAAGAAGACGCTGGCCGATCCGCGCACCGGTCTGATGCTGCTGGAACTGCTGCACTGGCTGCACGAGCCTGATCTGGCGGAGGCTTCCGGCACCCAGCTGCGCTCCTTTGCCAGCAAGGCCCTGACGCGCCGCGCCGCCGTGGTCGACAAACTGGCCAGAAATTGGGGCAAGCTCGACGATGTGCAGCGGCACACCTTGCGCAAGCAGGTCAAGAAGCTGCGCTATGCAGCAGAGTTTTTCTCATCCTTGTTCGATGCGGGCATGGTCAAGAAGTACCTGGGATCGCTGCAGGCCATTCAGGACATGCTGGGCACCATGAACGACGTGGCGGTGTGTCGCACGCAATTGCAACAGCTGGCCATGCAGTATCCGGATACCGCCTATGCCGCCGGTGTAGTGGTAGGGTGGCACGAAGAGCGTTTGCAAGAGGCGTTTAGCCATGCGGCAGAGGCCTTCAGCAGTTTGCGCAATGCAGAGTCCTTCTGGTAAACAGTGCAATCTGTGGCTTTACAATGACTGCTGCATTGCAGCAATTTTGTGCGAAAGACGACCATGAGCATTCAGGACACCACCCGCATCGATGACACCCGCATGAGCGCGGTGCGCCCCCTGCTGACCCCGGCACTGCTGCAGGAAAAGCTGCCTGTCAGCGAGCGCGGCATGGAACTGGTCGAGCGCCAGCGCCACGCCATCAGCGATGTGCTGCACGGCCGCGATGACCGTCTGGTGGTGGTGGTGGGGCCATGCTCCATCCACGACCATGAGCAAGCAATGGAGTATGCCCGTCTGCTGCAGCCGCTGGCAGCCGAACTGGCCAACGAACTGCTGGTGGTGATGCGCGTTTACTTCGAAAAGCCGCGCACCACCGTGGGCTGGAAGGGCTACATCAACGATCCGCATCTGGACGGCACCTTTGCCATCAACGAAGGGCTGGAGCGCGCACGCCGTCTGCTGATCGAAATCGTCAAACTGGGCCTGCCCGCCGGCACCGAATTTCTGGATCTGCTCAGCCCGCAGTTCATCAGTGACCTGATCGCCTGGGGCGCCATCGGCGCACGCACTACCGAAAGCCAGAGCCACCGCCAGCTGGCCTCCGGCCTGAGCTGCCCGGTCGGTTTCAAGAACGGCACCGATGGGGGGGTGAAAGTGGCGGTGGACGCCATTGTCGCAGCCCAGTCGCCGCACGCCTTCATGGGCATGACCAAGATGGGCCAGGCCGCCATTTTTGAAACGCGCGGCAACGCCGACTGCCACGTGATTCTGCGCGGCGGCAAGACGCCCAACTACGACGCCGCCCATGTACAGGCGGCCTGTGAAGTGCTCAAGGCCAGCGGCCTGCGCGAACAGGTGATGATTGACGTTTCGCATGCCAACAGCAGCAAGCAGCACCAGCGCCAGATCGATGTGGCCGCCGACGTGGCCGGCCAGGTTGCCGGTGGCGAGGAGCGCATCATCGGCATCATGATCGAAAGCCATCTGGAAGAGGGGCGCCAGGATCTGGGCAAGGGCGAGCTGCGCCATGGCGTATCCATTACCGATGCCTGCATCAGCTTTGCGCAGACTGAGCCGGTGCTGCGCCAGCTGGCCGATGCCGTGCGCCAGCGTCGCGCCCGCCATAGCTGAGCGGCACGTATAATTGGCCGCTTTGCCTCGATGGTGAAATTGGTAGACACAGCGGACTTAAAATCCGCCGGCCCTAACCGGCCGTACCGGTTCGATTCCGGTTCGAGGCACCATCTCAAGATTTCCTGGATGCAAAAAAAGCAAAAAAAGCAAAAAAAGCAAAAAAATCCATAGAAATCAGCCACTTCGACGAACCGGCTTGTGACAGGGCATTCACGCCGATTTTCGATAGCGAAGAATCACACACCCGGTCGAAGTCGAGCGTGATTCCAGCAGCTCAAGCTCTTGCGGTTCTGCTCCATGACCGAACAAGAGCCTGCCTTTGCCATAAATGACTGGCGCAATACCAAGGCGATATTCATCAAAAAGTCCCTCGTTCTGAAGCGTCATCGATAGATTGGCGCTTCCGAAAACGAAGATGTTTCCGTTTCCTTGCTGCTTCAGTCTGGCTACTTCCTCCGCCATATTGCTCCTGATCAGGGTTGTGTTGTTCCAGGTAGCACTCTGAAGGGTATGGGAGCAGACCACCTTCAGCAGGCTATTCATGTAGTCCGCAATACGTCCTTCCGCATTCTGCCAATACGCGGCCATACCTTCATAAGTGACGCGCCCGAACAAAAGCGCGTCAGCTGACTGCAGCTGCTCAAGAGAGAATTGTTCGAGCTCGTCGCCCCAAACCCTTTCGTGCCAAGGCAAGTCCCAGTTCTTTTCGCCCTCGAAGTAGCCATCGAGGGTGATGAGATTCCACATGATCAGCTTTCGCATGGCAGATCTCCTTGATGTTCCGGTCGTCCTGCATCCGCATCCTGCGCGGCCTGATGCACCAAGCCCGATGGAGGGATGAACCCAGCGTCATTTTCACTCAGGGAACCCGGCTTGGGAAGGTCTGCGCAATCCTGGACGCGTCTGGATTCTGGAATGCATCGGATGCTGCGTGGTTACCGACCTGCCCTGGGGTTTTCTCCACCCCAGACGCGTTTCAGGGTGAGAAACTACAATGCTCAAAGAGACTATTGCGGGAGGTTTTATGACCGATTCGAAACTACTCCCTTCCGAGCTGCGCCGCACGGTCGACGCTGCCTCATTGGGCTTTGCCAGCACCTCCGAGTTAACGCACCCGCAGTTGCCATGGATCGGCCAGGAGCGCGCCGAACAGGCCGCCCGCTTTGGCCTGACGATGGATCAGCCCGACTACAACCTTTTTGTACTGGGAGAAGTGGGCACTGGGCGTAGCACCCTGATGGTACAGATGATGCGCAACGAGGCGGCAAAACGTCCCGTACCGCCGGACCTGTGCTATCTGCACAATTTCGATGCACCCGATTGCCCGCGTGCCTTGCGCCTGCCTGCCGGAGAGGGCCGCCTGCTGCGCCAACTCATGGGACAGCTGGCCAAGAACTTGCAGTCTGCCATCCCCAAACGCTTCATGGAAGCGGATTTCAAGGCGGAAAGCGAGCGCCTGACCAAGGCCAACAAGGCCGAAGACGAGCGCGCCTATCAAGCGCTCAGCACATTTGCCGAGGCGCGCAATTTTGTTCTGCTGCGTGAACAGGGCAACATGGTGTTCACCTTGCGGGATGACAAAGGCGAACCATTGACGGCGGGCAAGGCATTGGCGCTGTCTCATGCAGAACGCGCAGAAATTGATAGCGCAGAAGAAGATTTGCGCATCGAAATCAGCCGTTATCTGGAGCAATCCCGAACCATGGAGCGCGTGTTGGATGAGGCCTTGGCCGCATTGAGACGGCAAATGGTGAAACCTTTGCTGGATAACGAACTGCTGACTATCCGCAATGGCATGCGCAAGCAGATCAAGGATTCAGTCAAGCTGGGAAACTACCTGGATCAGGTCTACCACAGCATATTGGATAGCGTGGAAATTTTTGAGCCCGGCGAAGACGAGGAAGACCGTCTGGAAGCACTGGCCGAATTGGTGTCACGCTTGCGGGTCAATGTGATTGTGGATAATCACGAACTGAAAGGTGCGCCAGTCATCATTGAAGATGACCCATTGTTTCGCAAACTGTTTGGCAGCATTGAATACGAATCCGACAATGACATGCTGGTCACGGATTTTTCTCGTATCAGGGCGGGGAGTTTACTGAAGGCGCATGGCGGATTCCTGCTGCTGCACCTGCGCGATCTGCTGGACGACGAACCCGTCTGGGAAAAGCTGCGGCGGTTTTTACGCAGCGGACGCCTGCAGATTGAAGAACCGGGCATGACGCATGCGCCCATGGCAGCAGTATCGCTGCAGCCCGAACCAGTCGCCGTAGATGTCAAGATTGTGTTGATTGCCTCGGTGGAGGATTACTACACGGTGCAAGAGGGTGACCCGGAGTTTGCCCGCCGCTTTCGCAGCAAGGTGGATTTTGCCGACAGTTTTCGGGCTACGCATGAATCTTATTGCGCCACAGCCCTCTTCGTGGCGAATACTTGCCGCCGTATGGGGCTGACCCATTTTTCGGCAGAAGCCGTGGCGGCCGTCATAGAGGTCACCCACCGCCAAGCCGAAGATCAGTTTCGCCAGAGTGCGCTGTTTGGCCAGTCTGTCGCACTGGTTACCGAGAGCAGTGCTATCGCACAGGGCAGAGGCGCTGCCTTGGTGCAAGCACAGGACGTGCGTGCCGCGCTGCAGGCGCGTGTCTATCGTCATAGCTACCTCGAAGACCGGCTGCAGGAAACCATTGCGGATGGCACGCAGCTGCTGGATATCCATGGTGAACGCATTGCGCAGCTCAACGGCCTCAGCGTGGTGGACTTGGGGGATTATGCGTTTGGTTTTCCGGTACGGATTACTGCGCGCACCCATGCCGGCGAAAAAGGGTTGCTCAACATCGAGCGGGAGGCCAAGCTTTCCGGCCCGATCCATGACAAGGGCGTGCTGATATTGCACAGCTACCTGACAGCATTGTTTGCGCATATTGCGCCGCTTGCACTGAATGCGGCCGTGGTGTTTGAGCAGGAATACAGCGTGGTTGACGGCGATTCAGCTTCCTGTGCGGAGTTTTTCGCCATTCTTTCAAGCCTTGCCAACTTGCCCATCAAGCAAGGCATCGCCGTCACGGGAGCCATCAACCAGCACGGAGAAATACTGCCTGTCGGGGGTATCAATGAAAAAATCGAAGGGTATTTTCGCAGTTGCGAACTGCTGGGGTTGGACGGCCAACAAGGGGTATTGATACCAGCCCGCAACCGCCGCAATCTGATGCTGAATCCGATGGTGGTGGAGGCCGTTGCGCAGGGGCGCTTTCATATTTACAGTGCGGATCTTGCCAGCGAAGGATTTGAATTGCTTACCGGCGTGCCTTTTGGTCATCTGATCGCGCACGATTACCCGCTCGATACGGCATTGGGACGAGCACAAAGAACCCTGCAAGCATATCGCCATGCCTGTGAAAAACCCCGTACGGCCAGCGTCCCCCGCAGGTTGCCCAAGTCCCGTTTCGAGAAAAAACGGGAGCCCAAATGATGCACGGGGCGCCGTCGCCGTCCGCTATCGGAGGGTGGGGAACAGTATCACGTAGCAGTACGCCCCTGCGCTCAGGCGGTTCACGCTGACGATGGCTACCGTGCAGGAAGCAGCAACGGCGCTACCGGGTCTTCCTGCAGGAAACGCTGCTGCAGCACCGCCTGGGCCGGGGGCACGCTGCCATCGGCACATTGCAGGTGGGCATCCAGATGGCGTTCGGACGCTTGCAACAGGCGGCGGTACAGCATGCGACACACGATGCGGGCTTCATTGCCAGGCCAGTCGTAAGGCAACAGTTCGGCCGGCAGCTGCGGGTCACGCAGTAGCAGCCGGCGGTAATCGTGGATCAACAAGGTGCGCAGCAGGAAGGCGTTGGCGTCGTCCAGTACGCTTTCCACATTGGGGTGGCGCAACAGGTCGAGCACCGGCTGATACCGGCCCACGAAAGCGCTATAGGCTTGGCCCAGTTCTGCCAGATCCCATGCGCGCAGCACAATGTCGGTGTCACGCGCCGAGTTGCCAAAGTAATTTTCCACTGCCAGCAGGGGCATGAGTTCTGGCAGCAGATCGCCCAGACCTTCGGCGAGCAGCGCGTCGGACACGACCTCCAGCTCAGCACTGGGGTGGATGAAGCAGTCAGATCCCAGCAAGCCGAACCCCTGCCAGAACAGGGCACGGCGCAGCTGTTCGCGTTGGCGCGCCTGCAGGTTGCCCAGCACCAGCACCAGGCGCCAACGCCGATCCCAGAGCGGGCTGGTAGATGCGTAGATGTGCGTGGCGGCTTCTTCGGTGCGCTGCCGGCCAGCGGGCGTGAGCAGATAATCGGCGCGACGACCGTGTGCTTCGGTGCGCAGCCAGTCGTCCTGCGCCAGGCGGAATACCGAGGTACGAATCAGGCGCTCGTTAATGCCCAGGGGCTTGAGCAAACCGATCAAGCTGCCCAGCCAGATACGGCTGCCGCGTGGATAGATGGCATCGCCAAATACGGAAATAATGACCGAGCCGGCACGCATGCGGCTCTGTTGGCGAAAGGCATCAAGAAGGGCCTGAATCTGGGGGTGCATCCACAAAAGTCCAAGTGATAGTCGCAGGAATTATAGGTTTGTGCGGCCATTGCCGGGCTGCCGGCGCAAATAGCCTCGAGAAAACCCGTTACATAGGTGGTGCACGACTGTGCTACATTTTTTGAACCGTAGGCATCGTGTCTGCGGCTTTGTTGAATGCAGTGTGCCCATGTTTCAAGTACCCCGTATCCCGTTTCGCACTGCCGGTCTGGCATTGGCTGGCGTGTTTGCTTCATCCCACCTGTGGGCGGCTGGCGCCTGGTTCGATGACCAGAACCGGCCGCGGCCGGTTGCACTGCAGGCGGTACAGCGTCTGGCCGACGCAGCCAGCGATGGCCTCGATCCGACACGGTACGATGCGGCACGCTTGCGGACGTCGGTGCAACAGGCGCGCCAGGCTGGGGCCAGTGCCGCCAGCGCGCAGCAACTGGAGCAGCAGCTCGATACCCAGGTCACCCGTTACCTGTCCGACCTGCACGATGGCCGGGTGGACCCGCGCCAGCTGAGTGAGCGCTATGACGGCCACGCATCACAGGCAACACCATTCAATGCCGCTGCCATCTTGCAGGGCGCCCTGGCACAGGGAGATCTGGGGGCTGCCTGGAAAGCCGCCACGCCGACTGCACCCGGATACGACGTCATGCGCAAGGCCTTGCAGCAGGAGCGCGCACTAGCGCAGCATCCGGCCTGGGCCAGCCCCTTACCAGCCTTGCCCGCAGGCAAGCTCACCAATGGCCACAGCTGGGCTGGACTCCCGATGCTGGTGCAGCGCCTGGCAGCCATGGGCGACATGGCTGAAACGCACCCACCCGCACAGTATGACGCCACCGTGCAGGCGGGCGTCAAATCCTTCCAGCAGCGCATGGGCTTGCCTGCCACCGGCACCCTCAACAAGGCCACGCTGGATGCATTGAATACCTCCCCGATCGAGCGCGCCAACCGCATCGCGCTGACGCTGGAGCGCATGCGCTGGACGCCGCTGGCGCAGCAATCACGCATGATTGTGGTCAACGTGCCCGAGTTCCGTCTGCGCGCCTACGACATTCAGAACGGCAAGGCAGAGGTGAAGGTGTCCATGAAAGTCATCGTAGGCAAGGCGCTGGACACACGCACGCCCTTGTTCGATGAAAACATGCGTTTTATCGAATTTGCCCCTTACTGGAATGTGCCGCCTTCCATTGCCAGGTCCGAGACCATCCCAAAAATCCGGCGCGATCCGGGCTACATGGCGCGCAACGGCTTCGAGATCGTGGGGCAGGGCGGGCTGGACGGCGTACTCAAGGGCACCGCGCGTATCCGCCAGAAGCCGGGTCCGAAAAACGCATTGGGTGACATCAAGTTCGTGTTCCCCAATAACCAGAACATTTACCTGCACCACACATCCACCCCAAGCCTGTTCAATCGGGACAAGCGCGACTTCAGCCATGGCTGCGTGCGCGTGGAAGAACCTGTTGCCTTGGCACAGTTTGTACTGCAGGACGACCCCGCATGGTCTGAGGACCGCATCCGCAAGGCCATGGCGGGCAAGAACAGCACCCTGCGGCTCAAGGAGCCGATCCCCGTAGTGCTCACGTACATGACCGCCATCGTGTCCAACGGACAACCGCACTATTTTGCCGATTTGTACGGGCACGACAAGCGCCTGGCGCAGCTGCTGGCACAAGGCGGTTCTCCAAGGAAACCGGCTAAGTCCGCGACATCGTTACAATAATTCACTGGTGTTGCTGCCAGCGCTTTCGTACAATCGCACACTGGTGAAACAGTGAAGCAATGCGTGGGAGCCATGGGGCGCCACGCCGGATGGGTTGGAAAAGCGATGACAAAGATTGTGACGACGCGTAGACATTTTCTTGGCAAGGCCATGCGCCTGAGCGCAGCAGGAGGCATGGTAGCCAGCGGAGTCCCGGCACTTGCATCACTACCTTCATCGCGCAGCCTGTCGTTCGACAACCTGCACACCAATGAGCGCATCGCACTGGTGTACGCGGTCGGGCCCGAATTCGTGCCGCAATCGCTGTCGCGCCTGAACCTTTTCCTGCGTGACCACTACAGCGGCATTGTGGGCCAGATGGACCCCCAGTTGTACGATTTGCTGTACACCCTGCGTGCCAAACTTGGCACGCAGGAGCGCTTCGAAGTCATTTCCGGCTACCGTGCACCGGCCACCAACAGCATGCTCAAGAACACGCGCGGCGGCGGCGTGGCCAAGCACAGCCTGCACATGGAAGGCAAGGCCATGGATATCCGTCTGCCTGGCGTGGCGCTCGAGGATCTACGCGATGCTGCCATTTCGTTGCGGGCCGGTGGCGTGGGCTTCTACCCGCGCGAACGCTTCGTGCATGTCGATACCGGCCGCGTGCGTACCTGGTAATTTCAGCTTGCGGTCGCTGTCCAGTGGCCGCTCTTGCCGCCCAGCTTTTCCAGCAGGCGCACGCCGTCGATCTGCATGCCGCGATCCACGGCCTTGAGCATGTCGTACACCGTCAGCAGGCCGGTCATCACGCCTGACAATGCTTCCATTTCCACGCCGGTGCGGCCCACAGTTTCCGTGGTTACGCGGATATGCAGGCGAAACAGCTCTGGTTCGGCGTCGAAATCCACCGCCACGCGCGTCAGGGCCAAGGGGTGGCACAGCGGAATCAGCAATGCCGTGTGCTTGGTGCCCTGAATCGCCGCCAGCCGCGCAACTCCGATCACATCGCCTTTTTTGGCATTGCCTTGCTGCAGCAGCGCGAAGGTTTCCGGCCGCATCGTAATATGGCCGGTAGCCGTTGCGCTGCGCGTAGTTTCGGCCTTGCTGCCTACATCCACCATGTGGGCCTGGCCAGAGCTGTCAAAATGCGTGAGTGTCGTCATGCGGGTGTGATAGGAGAGATGCAGTGGCCCATAGTGTAGTCCCTGTCGTGCTGGGAGTGGTGGGGTGGTCGGGCAGTGGCAAGACACAGCTGATCGAACGCCTGCTGCCGGCATTGCGCCAGCAGGGTGTGCGTGTTTCGGTCATCAAGCACAGCCACCACGATATCGTGCTCGATACTCCGGGCAAGGACAGCGACCGCCATCGCCAGGCGGGTGCGCAAGAGGTGATGGTGGTATCCCCCAGGCGCTGGGGGCTGTTTGCAGAAACCGCTGAGCCCCTTTCCTTGCCGCAGCAGCTGGCCCGGCTTGCGCCCTGCGACCTGGTGCTGATCGAAGGACAAAAACAGCTTTCCTTGCCCAAGGTCGAAGTTTATCGTCCGTCCTTGGGCAAGCTGCCGCGCTACCCGCAGGACTGTCATATCATTGCCGTTGCCAGTGATGGGGTTCCAGACCATGCCGACAGGCCGTGGCTGGACTTGAACGACACGCAGGCAATCGTCCGGTTTTTGGTTCAATTTGTGCAGCAACAGGCTGCACGCGAATGCTCATGATTCATATCTTGTACTTTGGCTTGTTGCGCGACCGACTGGGGCGCGATCGAGAAGATTTTCCCTGGCAGGGCGGCACTACCGAAGATTTGCTGCAACAGCTGCGCGCGCGTAACGGCGACTGGGCCGAGGCCCTGGCACCAGAGCAGGTGTTCCGCCTGGCAGTCAACCGGCAGATGGCCCATGAGACCGTGGAAATCCCGGATGGCGCCGAAGTCGGTATTTTGCCTCCGGTTACAGGGGGCTGACATGTGGCTGCAGGTCACTGTGCAGGAACAGCCCTTCGATCTGGGGCAGGAAGAGCGGGCGCTGCGCCAGCAGGCGGGTGACGCGGGCGCGCTGGTGGCGTTTCAGGGCATGGTGCGTGCCCATGACAAGAGCCACCCGCTGGCCGCGCTGCACCTGGAGCACTATCCTGGCGTCACTGAGGCCGAAATCGAACGCATTGCACGCCAGGCGGCACAGCGCTGGCCGGTATCCGCCTGCCGCGTGATTCACCGCGTCGGCCGCCTGCTGCCGGGCGATGGCATCGTGCTGGTGGTGGTAGCCTCTGCGCACCGGCAGGCCTCCTTTGCGGCTGCCGAGTACCTGATGGACTACCTGAAAACCGAAGCCCCGTTCTGGAAACGCGAAGAATTTCCGGACGGCGCCCAGCACTGGGTACCGGCCAAAAGCAGTGATGACGCGGCGCGGGCGCGCTGGCAGCCATGATGACGCCGGTGCACGGGTTGCTGCTGGCCGGTGGCGAAGGCAGCCGGCTTGGCGGTGTGGACAAGGGCTGGGTGGCGCTGGCTGGCAGGCCACTGGTGCAGCACGTACTGGTGCGCCTGCGGCCCCAGGTGCAGACGCTCATCATCAGCGCCAATCGGCATCTGGAACAGTATGCTGCGCTTGGCTATCCGATTCTGTCTGATGCGTCGGCCTGGCAGGGCATGGGCCCGCTGGCGGCGCTGGCTACCCTCTCTGCGCACCGGCTGGTGCCACAGCAGGGCTATGTGCAGCTATGCCCCTGTGATACGCCCCTGGTGCCGCTCGACCTGGTGCGTCGGCTGAAGCAGGAACTGCTGCAGAATCCCACCCTGGATGTGGTCTATCCACAGAACGTACATGGTCCGCAGCCGGCTCTGATGCTGGCACAATGCAGCGCTTTGGCCAGTGTACCGGCCTATCTCGAATCAGGCCAGCGCAGCCTGCGTGGCTGGCTGGCCACACGCCAGGCGCAGCCGGTTTTTTTTGATAATGAATTGGCCTTTGCCAATGCCAATGATCCGCAGGCATTGCAAGGGCTGGAACAATTGTTTGCCCATGATGCTTGATTACCATGACGCGCTGCGCCAGTTGCTGGCAGCGCTGGCCCCCATGCAGGAGTCCGAACTTCGTAGCCTGAACGATGCCACAGGCTGTGTTCTGGCAACGGATTTGCCCGCCCAGTACGATACTCCCCAATTCGACAACAGCGCCATGGATGGCTATGCGCTGGCTGATGCCTCGGGCGCGCAGACGCGCTTTGTCGTCAGCGGGCGCATTGCTGCCGGCGATGCGGGTGAACAGCCACTGCAGCAAGGCCAGGCCGCGCGCATCTTCACCGGCGCTCCGGTTCCCCCTGGCGCCACCGCAGTGGTGCCGCAGGAGAACGTGCAGGTCGAAAAGGGCGCCATCGTGCTGAACAGCCCGGTGGCTGCAGGCGCCAATATCCGCTACCGCGCCGAAGAATATGCTGCTGGCAGCCCCGTGCTGTGCAGGGGCCAACTGCTCGATGCGGCAGCCATTGCCCTGGCCGCCAGCCAGGGGCATGCCAGCCTGCCGGTGCTGCGTCCGTTGAAAGTGGCAGTGTTTTCCAGCGGCAACGAGCTGGTGGAGCCGGGCCACAGCCTGCAGGCCGGCAAGATTTTCGATGCCAACCGCTACCAGCTGCTGGCCTGGCTGCATGGTCTGCCGGTACAGGTGGTTGCCAGCGGCTGCCTGCCAGACGACGCTGCCATCACGCGCCAGCGCCTGGCGGAAGCGGCACAGCAGGCGGATGTCATCCTCACCAGCGGCGGCGTCTCGGTGGGCGAGGAAGACCACATGCGCACGGCGCTGACCGATATCGGCCAGCTGCACCTGTGGAAGCTGGCCATCAAGCCCGGCAAGCCTTTCGGCTGGGGACAGGCGAGCAAGGCCCACGTTTTCATGCTGCCGGGCAATCCGGTCGCTACCTTTGTCACCTTCTTCATGTTGGTGCTGCCGGCGCTGCGCAAGCTGCAGGGCCAGGCACAGTGCGCGCCGCAGCCGATGCACGCCATCGCCGCCTTCGAGCGCAGCAAGCGCGAATCACGCCGCGAATTCCTGCGTGGCACAGTCAGCCTGGCTGCGGATGGGCGTTGGCAGGTGCAACCCCAGAAAGGGCAGGGGTCACACATGCTGTCTGCCTGCGTGCAGGCCAATGTGCTGATTGAAATGGCCCCAGATACCCCGGTGGCAATTGGCGACACCTTGCCCGTCTACCTTCTGCCCGGAAAGGGATGGCTGTAATGGAATCCAGCAATACCTCTCTGCCCAGCGTCCGCATCGGACTGATGTCGGTCAGCGACCGCGCCAGCAGCGGTGTTTACCAGGACGAAGGCTTGCCGGCGCTGCGCCAGTGGCTGGAATCGGCGCTGTGCAATCCGGTGGAGTTTGTCGAATACCTGATCCCTGATGAAAAGGTGCTGATCGAAGATACCTTGCGCAAGCTGGCCGATGTGCACGATTGCGCACTGGTGCTGACCACCGGCGGCACCGGCCCGGCGCCGCGTGACGTCACCCCCGATGCCACGTTGGCGATTGCCGATCGCGTGATGCCAGGCTTTGGCGAGCAGATGCGCCAGATCAGCCTGTACTACGTTCCCACGGCCATCCTGTCGCGCCAGGTCGGCGTGACCCGTGGCAAGTGCCTGATCCTGAACCTGCCAGGCCGCCCGAAATCCATCAAGGAAACGCTGGAGGGCGTGAAAAACGCCAGTGGCGACATTGTGGTGCACGGCATTTTTGCGTCCGTGCCGTACTGCATCGAGTTGATGGGGGGCCCGTATATGGACACTCGCACCGAGGTAGTTACCGCGTTCCGCCCCAAAAAAAAATAAGGCTTCATGATTCCGTAACGGAGTCCTAGTAGCATTGAGCGCTTTTGGAGAAATCGTATTCCGCCGCCACCTGCCACCGTTGCATTGTCCTCAGACAGCCCAGTTGTTGCCGCCGATACACAGGCTGCGGTTCAGGTGCCAGACTACCTCGAGTCGGCGTACTGGTGGGCCTATGTGCGGCCCGGCGCCATCCGCTTTTTTGAGCGGGACTGGCTGGTCAATACCATCCTGTTCGGGAACTATGCCCGTCTGCGCGATGCAGCGCTTGAAGCGCTAGGAAGTCGCCTTGCCGGCAAAACCCTCCAGGTTGCCTGTGTCTATGGCGATCTGACCCTGCGCCTGCGGCAGCGTCTGGAGCCGGATGCAGTGCTCGAGGTGGCGGATGTGGTGCCGGCGCAGCTCATCAATCTGCAAAGGAAGATGACTGCCGATACCAGGGGTGCATCAAAGGCACGTACAGATTTGGTGCGTGCAGATGCCTCTGCGCTGACGCATGCCGATGCGAGCGTGGACCAGGTGCTGCTGTTCTTCTTGCTGCATGAACAGCCCGAGTCCATTCGTCGTGCCACGCTGGCCGAGGCCGTTCGGGTACTGCGTCCGGGCGGCAAGCTGGTAGTTCTGGATTACCATCGCCCTGCGCCGTGGCACCCGCTCAAGGCCGTAGTCCGGGCCGTATTTGCAACGCTGGAGCCCTTTGCCGTGGATCTCTGGCGTGCTCCGCTGGAAGCATTCTTGCCACAGGGGGCAACGCTGAAACGCGTGCAACACACCACCTTTTTTGGTGGCCTGTACCAACTGGCGGTGTGGCAGCGCGCCGGGTAGAAAACCAGACGTCCCACTGTCTGCTATTGACCGCGCGCACTGTACATGCCGGAGTGGGGCAAAGTGGGTCAGCCGCCCGTCATCGACATGAAGCGGATGGTTTTTTCCGGCATCTCGACAAAGTCGTGCTTCTCGGGCTTGAGCTCGATGGCATGGCGGATGGCGGCTTCCAGTTCGGCGTCGCTGCAACCGGCGCGCAGCAACGGGCGCAACTCCAGGCTTTCTTCCTGTCCCAGGCACATGTACAGCGTGCCATCTACTGCCAGCCGCACGCGGTTGCAGGTGGCGCAGAAGTGCTGAGACATGGGCGTGATCAGCCCCAGCGTGAAACCGTTTGCCGGACTGGTCCAGTAACGGGCCGGCCCGCCGCCCAAGCGCACCGTGGACGGAATCAGCTTGTATTTGTCCTGCAGCTGGGTCAGCAGCGGCATCAACTGCAGGCCCTGGGTGTTGCGGCCGGTGCTGCCCATGGGCATCGCTTCGATCATGCGCAGCACAAAGCCGTTTTCCATGCAAAACGCCACCATGGCGTCCACATCGCCGTCGTTCACGCCCTGCATGGGCACCATGTTGATCTTAATGCGCTCAAACCCGGCTGCTTTGGCAGCGGCCAGGCCATCCAGCACCTTTTGCAGGCTGTTGCTGCCGGTGATCTGTTCCACGCATTCGCCACGCAGCGAGTCCAGACTGACATTCAGACGATGCACGCCCGCATCGTGCAGCGATTGCGCAAGCTTGACCAGCTGCGTGCCGTTGGTGGTCAGCGACAGATCTTCGACATTGGGCAGGGCCGACAGCCGTGCGGCCAGTTCGGGCAGGTTGCGGCGCAGCAGCGGCTCGCCGCCAGTCAGGCGAAAGCGCTTGGTGCCCAGGCGCGCAAATGTGCCTACCACGCGGGTGATTTCGTCAAAGGTCAGCCAGTTGTCCGGCTCCTCGAAGCCACGGAAGCCCTTGGGAATACAGTAACTGCAGCGCAGGTCGCAGCGGTCTGTCACCGAAACACGCAGGTATTCGATGCCGCGGCCAAAGCGGTCGGTCAGGGAGGAGTCGGGCAACGATTGCATAGCTTCGATTGTCCACTTTTTTCAGGGGAGGAAACAAATGATCATGCTGGCAAAACCGTACAGTGAGATGGGGTTTGACAGGTGTCATAGTGCGGCAGTCCGTCCTGCAAGTCAAAGCGGGTGGGACATTGCAGATGCAGCGTGCTTCCATCCGGATGCGGCAGGGTCAGCTCCCAGGCGTGCAACAACAGGCGCGGCGCCATGGCCTGGTTGTCCGCATCGCCGTACAGCGTGTCGCCGGCAATGGCATGGCCGAGTGATTGCAGGTGCACGCGCAGCTGGTGCGAGCGGCCGGTGACCGGTTCCAGTTCGAGCAGGGTGTGCTGGGCCTGCGGCCGGAAAGTCCCTTCGGCAAAGCCGGCACAAGGCTGCTGAGGTGTCACCACGCGCCAGTGGGTCTGGCTGGGTTTGCCTATTGCAAAATCGATCTTGCTGCGCGGCCGGTTGGGCCAGTCCACGATCAAGGGAGCGTCGACAGTTTGCCAGCTGTCGCCAGCCAGGCTGCCTTGTACGATGGCCACATAGCGCTTGTGTACGTGGCGTGCGGCAAACGCCATGCTCAGACTGCGTTGCGCTGCGGGTGAGCGTGCCATCACGATCAGGCCGCTGGTGCCCATGTCCAGCCGATGCACCACCAGGGCCTCCGGCATGTGAGCCTGCACCCGCACGCTGAGCGAGTCATGGTTTTGCGGGCCACGGCCAGGCACCGCCAGCAGGTTGGCGGGCTTGTCCAGAACGACCAGGGTATCGTCCAGGTACACGATAGGCAGCGGGCAGGAAGTTGGTTTTTGCATGAAAATGGGCAGGGATTGCACGAAACATGTGCATAGCGGCTAAACTCAAAATGTCACCAGATTGACATACAACGCGCAGGCATTTTTTTTGAACATCGATCATTTGCATTGCTGCGCGTATATTTCATCCTATGCTTTTAAGCAAATTGCTTCCCCGCGAGGGAAAATTTTTTGATTCCGCGAGTCGGCACGTGGCACATGTGGTGGATGCAGCACATGCTTTTTCGCAACTGATCGTCAATTATGCCGATCAGGACCAGCGTGAACAGTTTGCCGGCAGGATCAATGCCGCCGAGGAAGCTGCCAATGTGCTGATGCACGAATTCAAGCTGGCACTGCACAAAACCTACATCACGCCCATCGACCGCGGCCAGCTGTACCGGCTCATCACCATCATGGATCGGGTGGTCGATCAGTTGCGCGACGCTGCGGCGGCGTTGGCCTTGTACGATTTCCAGCACCTGACTCCTGATGCCATGCGCCTGAGCGAAATCGCTCTGTTGTGCTGCGAGCGTCTGGAAGAAACGGTGCATCTGTTACCGCATCTGCCGCGCTATGGAGATGGGCAGAGAGTACTCGATCTGACGCGGCAAATCGCAGCATTGGAGGCGCAGTCCAACCGCGTCATGCACGAAGCCGTGGGGCGTCTGTTGCGCGAAGAGCCCGATGTGCGCGAACTGATCAAGCTCAAGACCATGTATGAGCAAGTCGAGGCGGTGGCAGACCGCTGCGCCGAACTGGCCAGGGTGCTGGAGAGCATTGCATTGGACCACGCCTGAAGCATGGAGTCCATTGCCATTCCTTCGGGGCTGTGGGTCATCGTCATGCTGGTGGCGCTTGCGCTGCTGTTTGACTTTCTGAACGGCTTCCACGATGCTGCCAACTCGATTGCCACCATCGTTTCCACCGGCGTATTGCGCCCGGCACAAGCGGTGGTCATGGCCGCTTTTTTCAATTTTCTTGCACTGTTTGTGTTCCAGCTGGGTGTAGCAGCCACCGTGGGCAAGGGGATCGTGCTGCCGGAGGCGGTCAATGCGCATGTGATATTTTCCGCACTGATGGCCAGCATCCTGTGGAATCTCATCACCTGGTACCTGGGCATACCCAGCAGTTCATCGCACGCCCTGATCGGAGGCCTGATTGGTGCGGTACTGTGCCATTCGGGGGTGCAAGGGCTGATCGGGCAGGGTATCGGCATGATTGTGCTTTTCCTGCTGTTGGCGCCAGTGCTGGGTCTGCTTTTTGGCAGGGGGATGATGATTACGGTGTCGTATCTGTGCCGTAACAGGGCGCCTGCGCAGGTGGGGCCGCTGTTCCGCTACCTGCAGCTGCTGTCTTCTTCGGCGTACAGCCTGGCCCATGGGGGCAATGACGCACAGAAAACCATCGGTATCATCTGGCTGCTGCTGCTGGCTACCGGGCATGAATCCATCCACGCGGTGACACCGCCCACCTGGGTGATTCTGGCGTGCTATGCCGCGATCGCGCTGGGAACCCTGTTTGGCGGATGGCGCATTGTACGCGCCATGGGCATGCGTATCACGCCACTGACGCCGGTCAGCGGCTTCTGTACGGAAACAGGGGCAGCCTGCACGCTGACCTTCGTGAATATGCTCGGCATTCCTGTCTCCACCACGCAAACCATTGCTGGCGCCATCATCGGTACGGGCACCGTGGTGCGCTCCAGTGCGGTGCACTGGCAGGTGGTCATGCGCATTGTTGCGGTCTGGCTGGTCACCCTGCCCATCAGTGCGCTGATTGCTGCCGCCTGCTATCACCTGAGCGCAGGCCTGCTGGCCTTTGACGCACGCCATCAGGCGGGTGCGCTGCTGCAGCCTTCGCCAAGCGGGCGGTCCATCAGCACCACGTCGAGCCAGCGCTCGAATTTCCAGCCGCAATCACGCATGCGTCCGATTTCGGAGTAACCACAGCGGCGATGCAGGCCGATAGAGGCCGCGTTGGCTGCATCTCCGACCACCGCCACCATACGCCGCACGCCAGCCTGTTCCGCCCGTTGCAGCAGGGCCTGCAGCAGCTGCGTGCCCCAGCCTTTACCGGTCGCTTCAGGGGCAAAGTAGATCGAGTCTTCGGCGCAGAAACGAAAGGCAGGACGGGGGCGGAACCAGTTGCAATAGGCAAAGCCCAGCACCTTTCCATCGGCTTCCAGAACAAGCCAGGGCAGCTGGTGCTTGTGCACGTCCTGCATACGGTCAAGCATTTGCGCTTCGTCCGGTGGTTCGGTTTCAAAGGTGCCGGTACCGTGCAGCACGTTGTAGGCATAGATGGACGTGATGGCGGGCAGATCGGCCTCGGTGGCCGGACGAATCAATGGGGAAGAGCTGGTCATTGGAACCTAAATGCCACGAAAGACTGGCGTTTGAAAGGAAAGCAGTTATAATCTCACGTTTTCAGTGTGTCGCTGGCCGGGTGGTCAGTTGCGTGTCTCAAACGCTGGAAAAATTTTTCCACCCGAAGGATTTTAATCATGGTCGTTATTCGACTCGCACGCGGCGGTTCCAAAGGCCGTCCGTTTTTCAACGTGGTAGTGGCTGACAAGCGCGTTCGTCGCGATGGTCGTTTCATTGAGCGCATCGGTTTCTATAACCCCAGCGCCAAGGACGGCGAAGAAGGTCTGCGCATTGCACAAGACCGCCTGACCTACTGGAAAGGCGTTGGCGCCCAGACTTCGCCTACCGTCGACCGTCTGGTTGGCCAGCTGACCAAGCAACAGGCTGCTGCCTGAGTTGCCTGTAAGCTCCATGCAAGGCCCAGTGTGATCCACTGGGCCTTGTTATTACTGGCTTGTACAACACCGCATGAGCACCGATCTGAACACCTTGCTGGAATCTGCCAGCCTGCCGCAAGACGCTGTCGAGGTTGCCCGCATTGGCGAAGCCTGGGGCGTGCGCGGCTGGTTCCGCATCATTCCGTATAACAGCCTGCCCGAAGCCCTGTTTGCCAGCAAGCAGTGGTACCTGCAGCCTGCAGAGCGCGGCGCTCGCAATTTTGAGGGCACGCGCCTGCTACCCGTGCGCCAGGTCAAGGAGCATGGCGAGGGCCTGGTAGCCAGCGCGGCTCCCGTGGCCGACCGCAATGCCGCCGAACTGCTCAAGGGCGCGCGCATCTTCCTTCCGCGTGCAGCCTTTCCAAAGCCCGAAGAGAGTGAATACTACTGGGTAGACCTGATCGGCTGTGCCGTGGTCAACCGCGAAGGGGTGGCCCTGGGCACCGTGCGCGACCTGCTGGCCACCGGGCCGCAAACCACGCTGGTGCTGGGTTACGAAGCCGATGGCAAGGAGGCCGAGCGCCTGATACCCTTTGTCGACGCCTTTGTCGATAGTGTGGACACCAGCGCCAAACACATCGTGGCCGACTGGCAGCCCGATTATTGAGTCCCATGCGCTTCGACATCATCACCCTGTTTCCGGAACTGATCCAGCCCTGGCTGGAGGCTGGCGTCACGCGCCGTGCCTATGCCAGCGGGAAAATCCAGGTCCGGCTCTGGCAGTTGCGTGATTTTGCCGAAGGCAATTACCGCCGTGTCGATGACCGGCCCTTCGGCGGCGGTCCGGGCATGGTGATGCAGGCCGAGCCGCTGGAGCGCTGCCTGCAGGCCATTCGCGCTGACCGTGCAGACCCTGAGCCGGCGCCCGTGATGCTGTTTTCGCCGATTGGGCAAACCCTGAAACATGGAGTGGTGCAAGAGTGGGCGCAGGGACAGGGTGCCGTGTTGCTGTGCGGCCGCTACGAGGGCATCGATCAGCGCTTCGTCGATCGTTATGTGACGCACCAACTCAGCTTGGGTGATTTTGTGCTGTCAGGCGGTGAAATCGCTGCGGTGGCGCTGCTGGATGCAGTGGCGCGGTTGCAGCCCGGTGTGCTGCAGGATGAGGCCAGCCACACTCAGGACAGCTTCAATCCGGCGCTGGACGGCCTGCTGGATTGCCCCCATTACACGCGCCCGGAAATCTGGCAGGAACAGGGTGTACCTGCCGTGCTGCTCAGTGGCAACCATGCCGCCATTGCTGAATGGCGTCGTGCGCAAAGCCTGCGAGTTACCTTGGCGCATCGCCCCGATCTGCTCGAGCAGGCGCGTGCGCAAGGCACGCTCTCGGCAAAGGATGAAGCGGTGCTGGCGGCAGCGCGCCAGCAGCCTGATCAGAGCTGAATCTCGGGATCGCGCGCTTCGACAAAGCAATCCTGAAAGCTGAAATACTGCGATGTGAAGAACATGGCAGTCACCGCCATCATCAGCATGTACATCAGCGCGGAGCCGATGGCTGGTCCGGCCACTGCCACCAGCAACAGCGAACTCACCAGTGCCGTCAGCATGGAGATGGCCAGCCAGGCCAGCAGGTACAGCACAAAGGCTCGCAGATTGCGCAGGCAGGCGACAAAGCTGAAAAACATGCTTTTCAAGGGCGCAATACCGTACCAGAACACCAGCGGCGAAGCATGCCAGAAGAGCATGGCCACCAGCACGCTGACGATGCCCGCAAAAGATGCGGCCAGCTGAAAATCGCCGTTGCCCATCAGCTTGATCAATTCGGCATGTTCTATGCTTTCACCGATCAGGTAAATGCGCATGAACTGGCCGCCATCGAACAATTGCGTCAGGAGTATGCCTGAGGCCAGCAGCACTGCATACATCACGCCCAGCATTAGCATGGACTGTGTCTTGGCATAGCCACCGCGAAAGGCCGTGAACAGCACCGTCGGCATCGGGTAGTTGCCGCGCGCGACTTCACGCGCAGCCGCCATGAAGCCAAGCGTGGCCGATGGCAGCAGTGTCAGCGACAGGATCACTCCGATGCCGGGCAACAGGCTGATCACATTGACCAGTGCCAGAAAGATGAAAAACACACCCAGAATGGCCAACGGACGCTTGCGGAAGGTAGCCACTCCCTGGCGCATCCACTGCAGGCCTTGGAGAGGGGGAACAATGTTGAGTTGCATGCCGTGCCTGCCAGATCAGCTTGCCAGGGCAGCCGGTGTCAGTGGGTGTGCGATGCGCTGGCGCAGCACTCGCTCGAAATGCCGGGGATCATGGGGCGTCAGCATGCTGGCTTCGCGCGGCAGGTAAAAGTCCCACAGGCGCGAGATCCAGAAGCGCAATGCCGCGGCGCGCAGCATGGCCGGCATCAACTCGCGCTCGGCCGCCTGCAGTGGGCGCACTGCCTGATAGGCATCGAGCATGGCATCGCTTTTTTCGGCCACCAGCGCGCCCGTGGCATGGTCGATGCACCAGTCGTTGAGTGTGACGCCCAGGTCGAACAGCCAAGTATCGGTGCCGGCAAAGTAGAAGTCGAAACAGCCGGTCAGGCGCTCGCCATCGAACATCACATTGTCGCGGAACAGGTCGGCATGCACCGGGCCACGCGGCAGGGCCGCATAGGCAGAGCTGCTTGCCACATGGTTCTGGTAGGCCAGCTCCGACTGCAGCAGCGCGCTCTGGGGTTCGTCCAGATACGGCATGACTACCGGTGCCACTTCATTCCACCACGATAGGCCGCGCAGATTGGGCTGCTCGCGCGCGTAATCCTGCCCGGCCAGATGCATGCGCGCCAGCGTATCGCCCACCTTGGCGCAATGCACCGCTTGCGGCTGCAGCTGGCTTTTGCCCTTGAGTTTTGTCACGATGGCCGCCGGCTTGCCGCACAGCGTGAAGATCAGTTCACCACGCGCATTGGCGGCCGGTTGCGGCACGGCAATGCCGCGCTGGGCCAGGTGCTGCATCAGATACAGGTAAAACGGCAATTGCTCGTGGGTCAGGCGTTCGAAAATGGTCAGCACATATTCGCCACGGTCGGTGGTGGCAAAATAATTGGTGTTTTCGATGCCCCCATGGATGCCGCGCAGTTCACGCAGGCAACCCAGGCCAGCTTGTTCAAACAACGGTTGTGCCGCCTCGAGCGAGACTTCGGTATAAACAGCCATGGCGGGTCAGAACTTGAGCACGTTCCACACGCGTTGGCCACCGTCTTTTTGGCTCCGGTTGCTGTCGGGACGAATTTCGTAGGCCGGTGCACGGTTATGGGGTTTGACGGTGACCCCCTGCGATTCGCCACCCACGCGGGTTTCATCCAGTGTAGAGCCGCTGTCTGCATGGTGCAGTTTTTCGATGCGCTGGTCGCCCGGCAGGCGGCCGTCGTCCTGTGCTTCGGCCCGGGTAACGGGTGCAGGTGCCGAAGGGGCTCCGCGGTGGGTATCCGATGCCGACCCCGCCTTTGCCGCAGGCTGGGCATGGGCAGCAGACGCAGCGCCCGCGGCCGGTTGGGCCAGGGCGGTCTGGGAAAGGGCGGCAAAAGCCACCGCAAGGGCAAGGGAGAACGGGAATTTCATGGGAGTCGCATACAAACGTTGGACCGAGGATTTTAAGCCATAGTGTGCCACGACTGCCTTTGCGGGCACAATGGCATTCCATGCAAGACCTGACTTCTTACACCACTGCCAACCCGGCGCCGGACAACACCCTGGTGCTGGTGGATGGCTCGAGTTACATCTATCGGGCGTTCCATGCCGGCGGCAACTGGAGCGTGCCGCTGCCCGATGGCACCCATCAGCCCACCGGGGCGCTGCGCATCATGATCAATATGATGCAGGCGCTGACGCGCGACGTTCCGGCGCACTATGCCGTTTGTGTTTTTGATGCCAAGGGCGACACTTTCCGCAACGCCCTGTACCCAGAATACAAGGCGCACCGTCCGCCCATGCCAGATGACCTGCGCAGCCAGATCGCGCCCATTCACGAAGTGGTGCGCCTGCTTGGCTGGAAGGTGCTGGCCATTGAAGGCGTCGAAGCCGATGACGTGATTGGCACGCTGGCGCGCCGGGCCACCGAGCGCGGCATGCGCGTGGTGATTTCCAGTGGTGACAAGGACCTGAGCCAGCTGGTAAACGGCCATGTCACGATGATCGACACCATGTCTGGCAAGGTACGCGACGTGGATGGCGTGACCAACGAATTTGGCGTACCGCCGTCGCTGATGGTCGATTTTCAGACACTGGTGGGTGACCCGGTGGACAACGTGCCAGGCGTCCAGAAGGTGGGCCCCAAAACGGCTGCCAAATGGCTTGGCAGCTATGGTTCGCTCGACGCCTTGATGGAGCATGCGGACGAGATCAAGGGCGTGGCCGGCGAAAATCTGCGCAAGGCGCGCGAGTGGCTGCCAATTGGCAAGCAGTTGGTGACCATCAAGACAGACTGCGATTTATCTGAGCATATCGAGCAGTTCGACACGCTGGCGCTGCAGCCGCCACAGGTGCCGGAATTGCGTGATTTTTATACCTTGTACCAGTTCCGCAGCCTGCTCAAGAACTTTTCCAGTACAGCGCCGGTGACCGGCGCTGGCACGGGTGATTTGTTCAGTGAGGCGGGGCCTGGCAATGGGGAGCCTGCCGCTGGCAGCGCCGATTACCAGACCATCACCCAGCAGGAACAACTGGACGTATGGCTGCAGCGCATCCAGCAGGCCGAATTGGTGGCGCTCGATACCGAAACCACATCGCTGAATCCGATGCAGGCACGCATCGTGGGCCTGAGCCTGAGCGTGCAGGCCGGGGAGGCCGTCTATATTCCGCTGGCGCACGAAGCCGCAGATGCGCCCCAGCAGTTGGACCTGCAATCCGTACTGGACCAGCTGCAGCCGTGGCTGGAAGATGCCAGCCGGCCCAAACTCGGGCAAAACGTGAAGTACGACCGCCATGTGCTGGCCAACCACGGCATCACGGTGCGTGGCTATGTGCATGACACCATGCTGCAAAGCTATGTGCTCGAGGCCCACAAGCCGCATAGCCTGGAAAGCCTGGCGCTGCGCCACCTGGGGCGTTCCGGGCTCAGCTATGAGGACTTGTGCGGCAAGGGCGCCAGCCAGATTCCGTTCAGCCAGGTGCCGGTGGGCCAGGCCACCGTCTATTCGTGCGAGGACTCGGATTTCACGCTGCAGGTGCATCAGGCACTGTGGCCGCAGCTGCAGGCCAACGAAGGCTTGCACCGTATCTATGAGCTGGAGGTGGCGAGCAGCGAGGTGCTGTTCCGTATCGAACGGCAGGGCGTGCTGATCGATGCGCGCCAGTTGGCACGCCAAAGCAGCGAACTGGGCCTGCGCATGATCGAGCTGGAACGCCAGGCACACGAGATTGCCGGCCAGCCGTTCAACCTGGGTTCGCCCAAGCAGATCGGCGAAATCTTCTTTACCAAGCTGGGTTTGCCAGTGATCAAGAAGACCTCGACCGGTGCACCCAGCACCGACGAAGAGGTGCTGGAAAAATTGGCAGAAGATTTTCCGCTGCCCAAAGTCATTCTGGAATACCGCAGTCTGTCCAAGCTCAAGAGCACCTACACCGACAAGCTGGCCGGCATGGCCGATCCGCATACCGGGCGGGTCCATACCAATTACGCGCAGGCAGTAGCGGTAACTGGCCGCCTGGCCAGCAACGACCCCAACCTGCAGAACATTCCGGTGCGTACGGCGGAAGGCCGCCGCGTGCGCGAGGCCTTTGTCGCGCGGGATGGCTGGCAAATCGCCAGTGCCGACTACTCCCAGATTGAACTGCGCATCATGGCGCACATCAGCGAAGACGCGGCGCTGATCCGCGCCTTTGAAACCGGTACGGACGTGCACCGCGCCACGGCTTCGGAAGTGTTCGGCGTAGCGCCGGACCAGGTCAGCAGCGAGCAACGCCGCTATGCCAAGGTGATCAACTTCGGTCTGATCTACGGCATGAGCAGTTTCGGCCTGGCCAAGGCGCTCGGCATTGACAACACGGCGGCGCGCAACTACATCCAGCGCTACTTCGAGCGCTACCCAGGGGTGCGCGCCTACATGGAAGGCACGCGCGAAAAGGCGCGCGAGCAGGGCTACGTGGAAACCGTGTTCGGCCGCCGCCTGTATCTGCCGGATATCAAGAGTCCGAACGGTCCGCGCCGCTCGGCAGCTGAACGTGCCGCCATTAATGCCCCTATGCAAGGCACCGCTGCCGATCTGATCAAGATGAGCATGGGCGAGGTGCTGCGTGTGCTTGACAGCGAGCAACGCACCAGCTGCATGATCATGCAGGTGCACGACGAACTGGTCTTCGAGGTGCCCCCCGAAGAAGTGGACTGGATCCGCAGCGAAATCCCGCGCATCATGGCCGGGGTGGCTAAACTGCGGGTGCCGCTGCTGGCCGAAATCGGCTTTGGCCCCAACTGGGAACAGGCGCACTGAGCGGCGCTGTCACCAGGAGAAGCCCCATGCCCAATCGCGATCAGATTGACCATGCAATGTCCTTGCTGCCTGCCATCAAGCGCATGCGAGCCGCACTCAAGACCGCTGGGGCGCAAGGGAACAAGGCTGCTGCCGAAAGCCGCATCAAGGTCTATCCGGGCGCGCCCCTTGCGTTTAACGCAGACTATCGCCCCAGTTATCGCAAGGAAGCGGCAGAAGACGGCTGGAAGGCCATGCTGGCGTGGTTCGCCAGCCATGGCGTGAAGTAATCAGCCGCGCTCCACCGGCAGCGGCGGGTGCACCGAGCACCAGTCGCTCCAGCTGCCGGCATACAGCCGTACCGGCGGCAGTCCGGCGATGCGCATGGCCAGCACGTTGGGAGTGGCGCTGACGCCGCTGCCGCAGTACACGGTGACCTGCTGGCAATTGCACCCCTGCAACAGCGCATCGAATTCCTGGCGCAGCACCTGGGCCGGCTTGAAACGGCCATCGCTTCCCAGGTTGTCGGTAAAAGGACGGTTCAGGGCGCCTGGAATATGGCCGGCCACCGGGTCCATCGGCTCCACATCGCCACGGTAGCGCGGTGCTCCGCGTGAGTCGACCAGAATGCAGCCGGGATCGTCCAGACCTTGCACGACCTCCTGCCGCGCTACCAGCTCCACCTTGGGGTCGCCAATTTCAAACGCTGTAGCAGCAGGCACGGTAGCACCCGATATGCCGGCTTCGATGGCATAACCAGCGGCTTGCCAGCCCTGCAAGCCGCCATCGAGCACCGCAACGGCTTCATGTCCCAGCCATTGCAGCATCCACCACATGCGCACGCAGTAGTTGCAGCCGTTACGGTCGTACACCACCGCCTGCATCTGATTGGAAAAGCCCAGTTCCTGCAGGGTGCGGGCAAAATCCTCGCGCTGTGGCAGGGGATGGCGGCCACCGCTGACACCAGAAGCCTTGTCGTGGGCGCTCAAGTGCCGGTCCAGATGCACGTATGTCACGCCAGGAATATGCGCCTCGGCAAATTGCGCCTCACCCAGCGGCGGATTCGCCAGGTCAAAGCTGCAGTCGAAAACCATCAGGGGCGCACCAGACTGCTGCAAGGTGTGCAGTTGTTCGGGGGTGATCAGGGTCGAGTACATCGCGGCATCTCAAAAAAAGGACGTTCCGGGCATTGTGCCACTTTGCTTGCTGCGGGCTAGGCCACGGCGTTGGCCCGGCGCACATAGTGCTGGCGCAACAGGGTGGCCAGCACGCCGCTGACCACGATGATCGCCATGCCCAGCCAGGCCGAAGGCCGCAATTGGTCATGGAAAATCAGCACGCCCAACAGCGCTGCATACACGATGCCCAGATACTGCAGACAAGCTACCACCAAGGTGGAGCCGTGGCTGTAGGCGCGCGTCAGACACCATTGGCCCATGGAGGCAAACACGCCAATGGCCGGCAGCAACCAGGCACTGCGTGCTTGCAGCGGGCTCAGGCCATGGCCGAACACATAGGCCGACAACAGGCCCAGCACAGCGGTGCCCATCGAGAAGTAAAACACGGTACGGTCTTCCGGTTCACCCGCCTTGCCAAGCGCACTGACCTGCATATAGGCCAGTGCTGACAGAATGCCCGAGCACAGGCCCATCAACCCAGGCAACAGCGGCGTGCCATCAAAGCGCGGATCCAGCAGCAGCACCACGCCGGCAAAGCCGCACAGCACGGTGGCGAACAGGGCCGGATAGCGTAGCTTGCCGCTGCGCCACCACACACCCGCCAACACAATCACACCCAGCCATACACTGCTCATGTTGTTGAGCGTCATGCCGGTGGCAAAGGGCAGGTTGGCAATGGCATAAAACCACAGCGACATGGCCGTCACGCCGGCCAAATTGCGTTGCACGTGCAGGCGAGGCACCGACGTGGCCAACGGAATACCGCGCACCCGCAGAATGGTCCCGAACATGAGCAAGCCGGTCAGCCCACGGTAAAACACGATCTCCATACTGGAATAATCGTCCGACGCAAGCTTGATGCACACCCCCATCAGGGCAAAGAAAAGTGCGCCCAGCGCCATCCAGAGTGCTTGCATGTTCAGTAGGTAGGAAAAACAAAAAACCGGCGCCGCAAAGATGCTGGCGCCGGTTCTTGATTGTAGGGTTGGTCGATTAACGCAGTGCGTCGCTGGCCAATTCTTCAGGATTGCCCACTTTCTGACGGTACCACTCGTGGAAGTGTTGCATGCCGTCTTCCATCGGGCTCTGGTAGGGGCCCACCTCGTTGTCGCTACGCTCGAGCAGCGCCTTGCGGCCAGCGTCCATGCGTTCGGCGATCTCGTCGTCTTCGATGCAGGTTTCCATGTAGGCGGCCTGCTGCGCCTCAATGAATTCGGGTTCGAAGGCGGCAATTTCTTCGGGGTAGAAGAATTCGACCAGGTTGAGCGTCTTGTCCACGGCCAGCGGGTGCAGCGTGGACACGGTCAGCACATTGGGATACCACTCGACCATGATGTGCGGGTAGTAGGTCAGCCAGATGGCGCCATGCTCGGGCAATTCGCCATTGCGGTAGCGCATCAGCACCTCTTGCCATTTCTGGTAGACCGGGCTGCCCGATTTTTTCAGCTGATTGGCGATGCCTACCGTCTGCACCGAGTATTCGGGCTTGAATTCCCAGCTCAGGTCATCACAGGTGACGAAATTGCCCAGGCCCGGGTGAAACGGGCCCACATGGTAGTCTTCCAGGTAGACCTCGATGAAGGTCTTCCAGTTGTAGTTGCAGATGTGCGATTCGACGTGACTGAGCACATAGCCATCGAAGTTGAGCGAGCTGGCCGGGCCCATGTCTGCCAGGTCGGCCTCAATGTCGCGGCCGTTGTCTTCGAACAGCAGGCCGTTCCAGTTGCGCAGATTGTAGTTGTTCAGGTTCAGGCACGGATCGTGGCTGAAGTGTGGCGCACCCAGCAGCTTGCCGCTGTCGCTGTAGGTCCAGCGGTGGATTGGGCACACGATGTTGCCGCCGGACTGTTCACCCAGATTGCCGCGCCCCTTGAGCATGACCGCCTGACGGTGGCGGCAGACGTTGGATACCAGCTCGATGCCATTGGCGGTATGCACCAGGGCACGGCCTTCGTTTTCTTGCGGCAGGACGTAGTAGTCGCCAACATTGGGCACGGTGGCGGCATGGCCAACGTAACGCGGGCCATTGGCAAAGATGGTAGAAAGCTCGCGCTGGAATAGCGCCTCGCTGAAGTAACTGCTTACGGGGAACTGGCTTGTGGCCTGCTGTAACTGAAGACTTAAATCAGACATTTCCGTCCTGACCTGAGACTCCCCCTATGAAGGGGCAGGGCGCTGGTGCGCGAAAAGAAAAAAGGAAGCATGCCGCAGCATCATGCAGAGAAAGCATATGCCACCATGCTTCCGCTGGCGAACTGCATATTCTACCGGTTGCGGCACCCCCTGTCATCCAAATTCCAGGGAAAAGCATTTTTTCCATAAAAATCAATGAATTGACGCACAGATAGGCAAGTCAGACATGGCTGTGCAGGCGCACAGGTCTGCCGATCTCGCCCGCACCGTACAATCAGCAGCAGTTTCCAGAAAGTTTCCATGAGCAGCACTGCAACACTCCCCCTCGATCCCGTGCCAGCCAGCTACGAAGAAGCCCTGGCAGAACTAGAACAACTGGTTTCCATGCTGGAGTCCGGTAATACTCCGCTGGAACAGTTGCTGGCCAGCTACCAGCGTGGCACCGCCTTGCTTGAATACTGCAAGGACAAGTTGACTGTGGTTGAAAACCAGACGCGCATCCTGGAAAGCAGCCCCCAGGGCCTGAGCGCCCGCCCGTGGGAGGAAGACAACGCATGAACAGTGCCAACACGGATTTTGCCGCCTGGAGCCAGGCCTGGTTGGCCAGTATCGAAAACGCCCTGTCCGACTGGGTGGGCGAGGGAGCGCCGGCTCCGCTGCGGGAAGGCATGCGCTATGCAGTGCTCGATGGCGGAAAGCGTTTGCGTGCGCTGCTGGTCATGGCCACCGCCGAGGCGGTGGAAGGCAATGAGCAGGCGGCGGTGCGCGCGGCATGCGCCATCGAATTGATCCACGCCTATTCGCTCGTGCACGACGACATGCCATGCATGGACAACGACCTCCTGCGCCGCGGTAAGCCATCCACCCATGTGCAGTTTGGCGAGGCCGGCGCGCTGCTGGTCGGCGATGGCCTGCAGGCGCAGGCATTCGAATTGCTGACCCCTGAAGCTTCGCCAGAAATGCCGGACGCCATGCAGGCCCGCCTGTGTCGCCTGCTGGCATCGGCAGCGGGTGCGCGCGGCATGGTGGGCGGGCAGGCCATCGACCTGGCCAGTGTCGGCAAGCAGCTGATGCAAGACGCGCTGCAGCGCATGCATGCCCTGAAAACCGGCGCTCTGCTGCAGGCCAGCGTGCTGATGGGTGCCGCTTGCGGCAACGCTCCTGCGCAAGCCGCTGCCGGCCTGAAGGAGTACGCATCGGCGATTGGCCTGGCGTACCAGGTGGTGGATGACATCCTGGATGTCACGGCCGACTCGCAGACCTTGGGCAAGACCGCCGGCAAGGATGCTGCCAACGACAAGCCCACCTACGTATCGCTGCTCGGGCTGGAGCCGGCGCGTGCCTATGCACGCACGCTGCATGCACAGGCGAGCGAAGGGCTGCTCAGCACCGGTCTGATCAATACTGCGCGCATGCAGGCGCTGGCAGATTTCGTGATCAATCGTGCCTTTTGAGCGCCGTGCCGCGTTTTCGCAGGTTTAAAATTATCTATTTAATATTTCCCTGTGCCGCCCGGACAGGGCAGCTTTGGCAGGTTGTACCTACCGAACGACACAGGATTTGATCGCGATGTCCGCATTGCTAGAAAGCATTCATTCCCCCTACGATCTTCGCAAGCTGTCGCGGCAACAGCTGCAACCGTTGGCCGATGAGCTGCGCAAGTTCCTGCTGGACAGTGTGGCCAGCACCGGCGGGCATCTCAGCTCCAACCTGGGCACGGTCGAGCTGACAGTGGCATTGCACCATGTGTTCAACACGCCGCGCGACCGTATCGTGTGGGACGTGGGCCACCAGACCTATCCGCACAAGATCCTGACCGGACGCCGCGAACGCATGGATAGCCTGCGCCAGCTGGGCGGCCTGAGCGGTTTCCCGCGCCGCGATGAAAGCGAATACGACACTTTTGGCACCGCGCACTCGTCCACTAGCATTTCTGCCGCGCTCGGCATGGCCGTGGCGGCGCGCCAGAAGGGAGAAGATCGCCATAGCATCGCCGTGATCGGCGATGGCGCCATGACGGCGGGTATGGCCTTCGAGGCGCTGAACAACGCCGGCGTCGAAGAGGATCTGCGCCTGCTGGTGATCCTGAACGACAACGACATGAGCATCAGCCCACCGGTGGGAGCGCTCAACCGCTATCTGGCACAGTTGATGAGCGGACAGTTCTATGCCGCATCCAAGAACGTCGCCAAGAATGTACTCAAGGCGGCACCGCCTCTGCTGCAGTTGGCCAAGCGATTCGAGCAGCAGGCCAAGGGCATGGTGGTGCCGGCAACCTTGTTCGAGAAGTTCGGTTTCAACTACATCGGGCCCATCGATGGCCACGATCTGGACGCCTTGATCCCCACCCTGGAAAACCTGCGCCAGCTCAAGGGGCCGCAATTCCTGCACGTGGTGACCAAAAAAGGGCAGGGCTACAAGCTGGCCGAAGCCGACCCGGTGGCCTATCACGGCCCCGGCAAATTTGACCCGGCAGTTGGCCTGCAAAAGCCGGCCACCCCACCCAAGACCACCTTTACCCAGGTGTTCGGCAAATGGCTGTGCGATACGGCTGCGCAGGATGAGCGTCTGGTAGGCATTACGCCGGCCATGCGTGAAGGTTCCGGCATGGTCGAGTTTCACAAGCGCTTTCCCAAACGGTACTACGACGTGGGCATCGCCGAGCAGCATGCGGTTACTTTTGCGGCCGGCTTGGCGTGCGAGGGGCTCAAGCCCGTGGTTGCCATCTATTCCACATTCCTGCAGCGCGCCTACGACCAGATGATCCACGACGTGGCCCTGCAGAATCTGCCTGTGGTGTTTGCCCTCGACCGTGCGGGCCTGGTAGGAGCCGACGGCGCCACCCATGCCGGCAACTACGATATTGCCTTTACGCGCTGCATTCCCAACATGGCCATTGCATGCCCGGCCGACGAAGCGGAATGCCGCCAGCTTCTGACGACGGCCTATCAGCAAAACCATCCGGTGACCGTGCGCTACCCACGCGGCGCCGGCGTGGGCAAACAGCCGGCCGATACACTGGACGCCTTGCCTTATGGCAAGGGCGAGTTGCGCCGCCAAGGCAAGCGCATTGCCATTCTGGCCTTTGGCACATTGCTGTATCCCGCGTTGCAGGCAGCTGAGCAACTCGATGCCACGGTGGTCAACATGCGCTGGGCGAAACCGCTGGATACCGCCTTGCTGGATGAAGTAGTGCGCAATCACGAAGCGCTGGTAACCGTCGAGGACGGTTGCATCATGGGCGGCGCCGGCAGTGCGGTACTCGAATACCTGCAGGCGCAGAACCTGCAGCATCCGGTATTGCAGCTGGGTTTCCCGGACCAATTCATCGAGCATGGAGACCCGGCCAAGTTGCTGCAACTCCAGGGCCTGGATGCGCAAGGCATTGCGACCAGCATCGAGGAACGTTTTGGCGTCATGATTGGGGCCAACGCCTAATGCGGGCGCCGGTGAAAAATCTATCATTTTTCTGGCAAGTCATATCAAAGCAAGTTTTCATTTAAATACCAGGAGTTACCTACATGGATCGTCGTTCACTCGTCAAACAGCTGGGCATCGCGGGCGCTACTGTGGCTGCTGGCGCGCTGGCTGCCTGCGGCAAGAAGGAAGAAGCTGCGCCTGCTGCTACAGCGGCTTCTGGTGGCGCTCCCGCCGTGCATACCGGTGGTGAGTCGGTGCGTTGGCGCCTCGCATCCAGCTTTCCCAAGTCGCTGGACACCATCTTTGGCAGCGCACAGAAATTCGCCGCCACCGTCAAGGAGCTGTCGGGTGGCAAGTTCGAAGTATCCGTACACGCAGCCGGCGAGCTGATGCCCGCTTTCGGCGTGGTCGATGCCCTGCAGAACGACACCGTGGAAATGGCGCAGACTGCGTCGTACTACTACACGGGCAAGGATCCTATCTTTGCGTTCGGCTGTGCAGTGCCGTTTGGCCTGACCGGCCGCCAGATGGATGCCTGGATGGAGCACGGCAACGGCCGCAAGCTGATGGACGAATTCCTGGCCAAGTACAACATCCTGAGCGCCAGCGCAGGCAATACCGGCACCCAGATGGGCGGTTGGTACCGCAAGGAAATCAACACCGCAGAAGATCTCAAGGGCCTGAAAATGCGCATGGGCGGCGGCCTGTTTGGCGAATCCATGGAAAGGCTGGGCGTCGTGCCACAGAACATGCCTGTGGGTGATGTGTACCAGGCGCTGGAGAAGGGCACGCTGGATGCCGTCGAGTTCGTCGGCCCATACGATGATGAGAAACTCGGCTACAACAAGGTGGCGCCTTACTACTACTATCCGGGCTGGTGGGAAGGCGGCGCCGAGCTGACCTTCTACATCAACAAGAAGGCCTTTGAGGCACTGTCGCCTGTCAATCAGTCCATCGTACGCGCTGCTACCTGGGTGGCTGCCCGTGACATGACTTCCAAGTACGATGCAGTGAACCCGGGCGCCCTGAAAAATCTGGTGGCAGCCGGTACCAAGCTGCGCCCGTTCTCCAAGGAAATTTTGGACGCCGGCTACAAATCGGCCATGGAAGTCTTTGCCGAGCACGAAGCCAAGTCGCCAGAATTCAAGAAGATTCACCAGGACATGCGCGCATTCCAGCGTGACCAGATCCTGTGGAACCGCTTCTCCGAGTTCCGCTTCAACAGCTACATGGCAACGCTGAACAACCTGTAATCGGGATTCACCTTGCCATCAGGCCTGAAACATTGTTTCAGGCCTTTTTTGCGCCTGTAGTAGCCGGATGCGGCAAGCAGGCGTGCATTCGTGCCGATCCCTTGCATGTGTTCAAGGTATATCTAGGTGCTCGCACAGCAGTTATTGGCAAGAGGTTACGTCAATAGCCGACCATGACGCGCCACCACGAGTCCGCCCTGTGCCAGTGGAACCCACCCCTCCGCCGTCAAGGGAACGCTCGCGAACAGGACCACTTCATTGTGCGATTGCCCATGTGCTTCCATGTGCAGGCCGGTTGAAGCAAGTTCGCTATTTCCCTGGCAGTGCCGCTGCAATCGCCATAGCCCAGGCGGCCGGATCGAGCCATCCTGCTGGTGGCGCCGATCGCTGTGGGCAACCATCAAATCGCCATCGCTGTATAGGAAATTGGACGGTCCGATTGTACGCAGTTCCGCCGCAAAAGCGTTGAGAACCTGGATGCGCTCTGTGAATTCGGGAGGCTCGTCACCCATCCAAAGCGGTCGAAGTCGCTCGAGCAAGGCACAGAACGCATATTCGGAATCAGTTTCTCCCACCGGTCGGAAAGCACCAATCCGCAGCGCCGAAATTTCCTCAATGCCGGCAAGATGCCCATTGTGGGCAAAGCAATGCCATGTTCCGCCGAGTTCGCGAATGATCGGTTGACAGTTGCACAAAGCCACGCGGCCAAGCGTTGCCTTGCGTATATGGCTGATTACGGTTGAGGCAACAAACGGATTTTCCTGGATGAAATGCACACATGCGCTGTTGGCCGATGGAAAAGTGTCCCGGAACAAACGGATGTCATGGTCCTCGTACCAGGCAATCCCCCAGCCATCCTTGTGCGGACCGCTCAGGCCGCCATGACGCGAAAATTCTTCAAGCGACATCCGGACTGTGGCCGGATAAAGAGATGACATGGCGAATAGTTCACACATGGAATCTATTCCTTTTGCAGGGTATCGTTGACTCCGACATCAGCACCCATGGCGATAGGTACTGTGCTGTATGGCCCGGCGACATTGGTGACGGAACCTGTGGTATCCGGGCTGCAGGCATCGGCCGCCAGAAATTTGCTGCCCGTTCTTCCGTGAAGCTTTCCACCGTCGATTTCTGCCCGGAATTTCTGATCCTGAGCTTGAAAATCAGATTTCTCATGGCAGCATTGATGTCAGCACATCGTCCTTCAACTTGAAATGGTGGTAGATAGCTGCCGCTGCATGGAGGCCAGCGAGCCAGACGATGGCGTCCCCAAGGAATTTGTGCACATCACCCCAATCCGCGATTCCTGCTAACTGTGAAGATGCAAGCCAATGCATTTCATTGATTCGCAAGCCGCCGAGCAAGGTTACAGGATTACTTTCGGAACCCAATGCCATCAAGGCAGACAACGGCAGTGCAAAAAGCAGAGTCCAGAGCATGATGAGCATCAACCGCGACAGCAAACGCAACCCTGGTGTCATCTGATGTTTAAGTGCACCAGGTCGAACGGCAGTCCAAATCAACCGGAGAAACGTAATTACAAATATGCTTACGCCGAGAGTTTCGTGCCATACAATATCGACTCTTGACGCTGGGTCGACGCCGGCGTGAATCAAGCGGCCAAAATCACCTGGACCCAGAATGAATGTTGCAATGACAATCGCAGCAGTAGCCCAGTGTAAGATTTTACTCAGATTGTCATATTTATTTGATGAATTTTTGCTCATTTTATCTGTAAAAATGTGGTGAATATTTTAGATTCAGAGGCAGCTTTTGGAAGTCTCAAAAATCCTTGACAGTTTATTCTATGAGGCCTTGCAATCTGCTTGATTTGGAGTGTCGGCTGTGCAAGGTGGGTAACGTATTGTCTATGGCCTGGTCGAGCATATGCCAATCATCGGTAGCTCGCGGTTTCAGTCCTGCTTCGGCCGATTCCCATGCGACCACCATATCCTTGACGCGAGTCTTGGCAGCAGGTAGGCCGCCCTTGTCCACAATCGCAGCTACGTCGGCGGCGATGCGGCGGAAGGCCGGCAGATCGCGCCATTGGGATGTGTTTGTTCCCCTCGTTGGCGCAGAGGCCTGGGCCAGTGAGGTCGATGCTGCGCTCGCTTTACTTTAATCGACTGACCAGAAACAACCGGCTGCCGGAGCCGGTAGCGCTGCCGCCGGCACTATGGCGACAGGGCGAGCGATTGGGTGCTGCATGAACATTTTCCGCTCTAGTGTAGTGGAAGGAGGGGTATTCGACGAGGTGTGCTGCGTGGTTTTGCCAAAAACTTCGGTTGCCAGCAACAGCGCCCAACGCAAATGGGCACAGGATGGCGGCCTGGCGGAAAACTTTGTTGCAGTCCTTTTTTATGCCGGCAGTATCATGGTGCTGCAAGCAGACGCACATCTTGCGTCGATACCTTGCGAAAGGAACGTAATCATGTGGTGGCATGGTCCTTGGGAATGGTGGATGCCTATGATGTGGATTTTTCCCCTGATTTTTCTGGTGGTGGTGCTGGTATTTGTGTTTCGGGGGGCAGGCTGTGCCGTGCGCGGCGCGCCTGACATGCGTGAGCACAATGAAAGTGCAAGCGAAATACTCGATCGACGGTATGCCAGTGGCGAAATAAGCCGGGACGACTACCAACGAATGAAACAAGATATCAAATCAGGTCCAGGTGCCGCGTAAGCAGCATCCTGTTCCCGCGTGGCCCAGCCCAAAGAGCTGGTAAATGTGCCAACCACTTCAGGAGGGAGGGGGATGAAGCTGCTTGTTCTTTCTGATCTTCATCTGGGCGTGCACGGAATGGAGCGGCCACGCACCGATGCCGACGTCGTCATTCTGGCTGGGGACATTGCTCGTGTTGGCGCTGCAGTGGCGTGGGCGTCCGGGTTTGACAAACCAGTGCTCTATGTGCCCGGCAACCACGAATTTTATGGCGCAAGCATACAGTCGACGCTGCAGGAATTGCACCGGCTCTGTGACGGCTCCCATGTGCAGGTGCTGGACCGGCAGGCAGTTGAGCTGGGCGGGGTCCGATTTTTGGGAGCCACCCTCTGGACGGATTTCAGGCTCGACGGAGAAGGGGAGACACAGGCCCGGGCCATGGCTGAAGCGCAGCAGTTCATGCGCGACTTTCACGTCATTCGCATGGGCGAATCGCCCACAGGGCCCACGTTCACGCCGCAAGATGCAGCAGATCTCTTCACCAGCCATGTGCGTTGGCTGGACGAGGAACTCTCGCGGCCTCATGCCGGTGCCACTGTCGTGATCACGCACCATGCACCATCTCGGCGCAGCGTGCATCCGCGCTTCACAGGCTCTGCGCTGAACGCGAGCTTTGTTTCCGATATCGAGCACCTGTTGGGTGCCAACCGTGCTGCCTTGTGGATACATGGCCATACCCATGACAGCTTTGACTATATGGTCAATGGAACACGGGTCATTTGCAATCCGCGCGGCTATGCCAAGGATGGCATCAACGAAAACCCGCTATTCAATCCACAGCTGGTTGTGGAGATTGCATCATAGATTTTCTGAATGTGAAAACGCCCTGCAGGCGGTGAGCTTGCAGGGCGTTGTGCTGGATGTGCCGGGTTATCTTCGCATCATGTTATTCAGCATCTTGGACGGATCGTCGTTCATGCCGGTGTCCAGGTCGTCGGTCTGCTGACCGGTCGCTGCAGCGGCCTTCGAAGCAGCAGGTCGCTTCGGCGCAGCTGCTGACGGTGCCGGAGCGCCGGACAGATCATCTGCCGGACCGAAATCGGCAGCAGGCGGCATCATGGCGTTGGCCGATCCACTGGCGGCAGGAGCAACCGACTTGCCGGCAGCCGGAGCACTCAGCGGGGCATCCAACCCCTGCGGGTTGAGACTTTCACGCATTTGCTTGCTCAAGGCATCCATGTCCAGCTTCTGCTCTTTTTCCATCGATCCGGTCACCAGTTGCGGAAAGGCGATAAGCAGACCCACCATCACCACCTGGATCAGCACGAAGGGAATCGCGCCACGGTAAATCTGCATCGTGGTGATCGGCTGGATGGTCTTCTTGGTGACGCGGTCGGTGTATTCCTTGGCAGGCGCCACCGAACGCAGGAAGAACAGCGCAAAGCCGAACGGCGGATGCATGAACGAGGTTTGCATGTTCACCGCCAGCAACACACCGAACCAGATCAGATCAATGCCCATCGAATGTGCCACAGGTCCGAGCAGCGGCACCAGAATGAAGGAAAGCTCGAAGTAATCCAGGAAGAACGCCAGGAAAAACACCAGCAAGTTCACGAAGATCAGGAAGCCGACCACGCCGCCAGGCAGGCTGGTAAGCAGGCTTTCCACCCAACGCGAGCCATCCACACCCTGAAACACCAGACTGAACACCGTGGCACCGATCAGGATGTACATCACGAACGCGGCCAGCTTGGTGGTGGATTCCATGGCCTGGACCATCAGCTTGTAGCTGAGTCGGCGGCGCACCAGCGCCATCGCAATGGCGCCAACCGCACCCATGGCGCCACCTTCGGTCGGGGTGGCAATACCCAGGAAAATCGTGCCCAGCACCAGGAAGATCAGCAGCAGCGGCGGAATCAGCACGAAGGTGACACGTTCAGCCAGGCGCGACAGCAGTTTCAGGCCGAAGAGCTTATTGGCAGAGGCCAGCAAGAATGCCAGGAAAGTGCCGGCGCACATCGCCACCACGACTTTTTCATCAGTGTGCACATCGGTGACGGGTGAACCTTGAATCCAGGTGTAGACGTCGGTGATGTGGAGGGCCAGGAAATAGGCGGTGGCAGCCGACAACGCAGTCAGCAATACCAGCGACGGATAGCCGCTGCTTCCGTTGGGTTCGCGATAGGTGCGAGCCTCTGGTGGCAAGGCAGGAACCCGCTCTGGCTTGAAAATGGCAACCAAGGCAATATACAGAATGTAAAAGCCCATCAGCATGAAGCCCGGGACAAACGCGCCGCGGTACATGTCGCTTACACTGCGGCCCAACTGGTCGGCCATGATGATCAGCACCAGAGAGGGCGGAATGATCTGCGCCAACGTGCCGGACGCGGCAATCACGCCCGAAGCCAGGCGGCGGTCATAGCCGTATCGCATCATGATCGGCAGCGAAATTAGACCCATTGAAATCACCGAAGCTGCCACCACGCCGGTCGTGGCAGCCAGCAGGGCGCCGACAAGTACCACGGCCAGCGCCAGGCCGCCGCGCATTGGACCAAATACCTGGCCGACTGTATCCAGCAGGTCTTCGGCCATGCCACTGCGTTCCAGCACCAGACCCATCAAGGTAAAGAATGGCACGGCCAGCAGGGTGTCGTTCTGCATGATGCCGAAAATGCGCAGCGGCAGCGCCTGCATCAGGGCAGGGGGTAGGGCGCCCATTTCGATGCCGATAAAGCCGAAAAGCAGGCCGCAGGCGCCCAGGCTGAAGGCCACCGGGAAGCCCAGCAGCAGGAACACGATCAGTCCGCAGAACATGATCGGTGCGAGGTTGTTGGCAATGATATCCATGTTGTAACTATCCTTGGCGGCTTAATGGCGTTTTGCTTCCGAGGCAGCAGACGCCTTCGCGGCTTGCTGTTTGCGGATGGCGGCCGCCAGTTGCTCTTCGGCAGAGATTTCATCGCCTGTGTCGGCAGGGTCGGGAATCATGCCGCGCAGGTAAGCAATGCGCTTGATCAGCTCGGACACACCTTGCAGCATGAGCAAGGCAATGCCCAGCGGCATGGCCAGCCATACCGGCCAGCGGATCAGACCGCCCGAGTTGCCGGACATTTCGCCGCTGCGGTACATGCCCAGGAACTCCGGAATGCCGTAGTACAGGATCACCACGCAGAATGGCATCAGGAAGAAAATGAAGCCAAATATCTCGATCCAGACTTGGGTGCGGCGCTGCAAGCGGCCATACAACACGTCGATCTTTACATGCTCCTGGTGCAGCAGCGTATAGCCGCCGGCGACCAGGAAAGCCCAGGCAAACAGATACCATTGGACTTCGAGATAGGCGTTGGAGCTGGTGTGGAACACCTTACGCACAACGGCATTGCCAGCGCTGATCAGCGTGGAAGCCAGGATAAACCAGATGATGAATTTGCCGACCAGCCGGTTGAGCGCGTCAATGGAACGCGACAACTGTAGGAAGATGGACATGGAGAAACCCCGCTTAGGTGGCAGATAGTCTTGCAATGAATTGCCATCCTTACTATGGCTTACACAAGACGCAAAGGGTGCATTTTATGCCCTATACAGAGCGATCGATGCACCGAGGTGCCAATGGGGTGCCGATCTTGTGTTTATCTTTGGATATTATTTGACATAATATACATTGTATAAAATAACTGGTTGATAAAAACACAGGGCACTTTCGTAGCCCCGTGCTTCCTGCTGATGTGTGCCACCCTGGCATGTGCGCAAGCACTGACCATGCTTGGCATGTTTATCGGCACGACCGCCTCATTGCGGTTGTGGTACTGCCTTGAACCGCTCTTCAGCTACCCGGAACAGCGTCTTGATCTGTTCCACGTTCCACGGCTCCTCAGTCAGGGCTTCATGGTCCCACTGGCTTCTCGGTTCGGTGGGATGAAAAAAATCCCCGCCATACACATGGATGGCGCAGGTCATCTTGCCGATCGGATTGAGCACGGAATGGATGATGTCGCGGTCCAGCATGGCAACATCGCCAACACCGAGCGACCGGGCACCTGCAGCCTCGATGGAATCGGGTGTTCTGCGCCAGAACACATTGTCTTCCCGGCCTGCGTAGATGCCAACCACCGAAAACATCGTGTGGTTATGCGGCATGAGGCTCATGCAGGGAGACCAGACAAACTTGATGACGGTCAGATCGGCAGCGCTATAGAGCGTATTGATACCTGCATGTTCGGGCTCTCCAAGCCCGGACATCACTTCTTCTGAGTTGGAAACAGCCCTTGCCACGACTTCGGCGATGGCACCCTGACCCTCAGGCAGCGCCTGAATGCAGTCCTCGATGAAACGTTCCTTGGTGAACATCATCTGCCTCCTGTCTTCGTGCGATTTCTTGAATCAAACTCATTCGCACGTGAAGCACTGTAGGCAGATCGCCAGAGGATTGTCAATATGCGGTGCACCATTCCCAGTCTTGGGGCTATCCGCAGCAAACCGGGAAATGCAGACTTACTCCGGATAAATCATCGGGATTTCTTCTGGCACTTCCGGAATCGGCTCCCCTTTGAGTGCGGCAGCCGATGCCGGTGACAACGGTGCCACTGGTTTGACCTTGCCCGGATCCTTGCGCCTGTGCTGGGCGGCAGCAATCAGCGCAATGCTGTCTTCCTTGCCGCCACGGCGGGCATATTCCAGCGCAGTTTCGCCACGGGTGTCGCGTATCCATACATCCGCGTCGTTTCTCAACAGCAAGCGCACCGCGTCTTCGCTGCCAAACTGTGCGGCATACATCAGCGGCGTGGCCCAGTTTGGAGCCTGCGCATCGACGTAGGCTTCGCGTGCGAGCAGCATGCGCATGATTTCAATATTGCCGCGCGTGGCCGCATAGTGCAGCGGTGACCAGCCCGCCTTGTTGATTTCTGCGCCGCGTGCAATCAAGGTCTTGGCCAGATCGGTCTGGTTCGAGATGATGGCCATCATCAGCGGGGATTCACCCTGGGCATTGGGATAGCTCAGGTTGATGCCGCGCCAGCTCAGGAGCACCGGCAGCACCTTGGTGGCCCCTTCCTGAATGGCCACCGTCAATGGAGTTTTTCCGGCGGCATCGCGTGCATTGGGATTGACGCCCTGCCGTTGCAGCTGGCGCGCGGAAATATCACTGTCACGACGTACTGCGGTCATCAAGTCATCCACTGGAGCGGCAATGGATGAAACACAGATTGCCAAAAAAACAATGGGGTAGAAGATTTTTTTAATGTTTTTCATGCGTTTCTTCTCAAGTGTTTTCCAGATTTCTGATACATCTTGTTTCGCCAATAATGCCTTGAAAATCAAGGTGATTTTTGACACACTTGCAGTGCGTTCAAGTGGATTCCAACTTTTGTTCCATGCGGAACAATGTGTAGGCGTTGTGGGTTGTGGCGCGTGCCACCTCCTCCACCGTGCAACCGCGCACCTGGGCCACGGTATGCGCTACATACGGCACATAAGAGGGATTGTTGGTTTTACCGCGATACGGTACCGGCGCCAGATATGGGCTGTCGGTCTCGATCAGTAGTCGGTCCAGCGGCACGAATGCGGCCACGTCGCGTAGATCCTGTGCATTGCGGAACGTGACGATGCCCGACAGCGAAATGTAAAAACCCAAATCCAGCGCTGCACGCGCCACTTCCATGGTTTCGGTAAAGCAGTGAAATACGCCTCCGGTTGCGCCGGCGGAATCATCTTCGCCCTCTTCTTTCAGGATGCGCAAGGTGTCTTCGGAAGCGCTGCGCGTATGGATCACCAGCGGCTTTTGCAATTGGCGCGCGGCGCGAATATGCGTACGAAAACGTTCGCGCTGCCATTCCATATCGGCCACGCTGCGGCCGTTCAGGCGATAGTAATCCAGACCAGTTTCGCCAATACCGACCACTTTGGGCAGGCGCCCCAGCTGCAGCAAGGTCTCCAGGGCGGGCTCCTGACCGTCCTCGGTATCCGGGTGCACGCCCACGGTGGCCCAGAAGTTGGCATAGTCGGTGGCCAAGGCATGCACCTGCGGAAATTCTTCCAGCGTGGTGCTGATCACGATGGCGCCTTCCACCTGTGCGTCAGCCATGGCCTGCCGGATGGCGACCAGATCCGCTTGCAGCTCAGGAAAGTTCAAATGACAGTGTGAATCGAAAAACATGCAATGATTTCAATAGAATGGAAATGTTATTTCTAGTGTTACATCAGGATTTTCGAGCGGCTTTCGGTGCACCTTGCAAGGCCTTGGCGGCCTGTGCCAGCAGGTCTTCCAGAAACAACCCGGGGTTGTATGGGTGTTCACACGAGCGCCGGTCCTGGATCAGCGCCTTGCTCCAGCGGCTCAGGTTGAACCAGGAAGGCAGCTGCTCGGCCCCAGGAAAATCACTGGAGGCAAAAAACCGCGGTGCGGCGCCTGATTTGATGGCCATGGCATCGTGGCAGATCTTTTGCAGCACATCAATGGCCAGGGTTGGAGTGAATTTGCCAAAGGCCTGCACCTGTCCGCTTCGGGCAGCTGCCGGCAACTGCCGCCATTGGGCAGCTCGTAGGCCTTCGCGCGACAACGCCAGCGCATCCTCCGGGCGGCCACCTGCGGCTTGCAGCAAGGTGTTCGCATCTTCATCGCTCAGCTCCTGCTCACGCAGCCAGACAACAGCCTCGGCGTGTTCCGGCCAGTGCATGGTGTGCGACATACAGCGGCTGCGTATGGTGGGCAGCAGCAGATGAGCTGCCTCGGTAGCCAGCACGAAGCGCACATCGCCCACCGGCTCTTCCAGCGTCTTGAGCAAGGCATTGGCGGTGACGTGGTTCATGCGCTCGGCCGGATAGATCAGCACGGCCTTGCCACGGCTGCGGCTGCTGGTGCGCTGGGCAAACTCCACCGCGTCGCGCATGGCTTCGATGCGGATTTCCTTGCTGGGCTTGCGTTTTTTCTCGTCGATCTCGCGCTGCGCTTTGTCGTCCAGGGGCCAATCCAGAGCCAGCAGTTCGGTTTCGGGCATCAGCACCATCAGATCGGCATGGGTGTGCACATCGATGGCATGACAGCTAGGGCAGTGGCCACAGGCCATGCCATCGGCAGCGGGCTGTTCGCACAGCCAGGCGCGCACCAGAGTCATGGCAAGCATGTGCTGGCCCAAGCCGGTCGGACCTTGCAGCAGCCAGGCATGGCCACGTTGTTGCAACAGCGCCAGCGCCTGCCGGCGCACCCACGGTGGCGTTGTGCTCATGCCAGCCACCCCCGTTGCCGCACCGCAGACAACACCTGCTGCCAGACCTGCTCCAGCGTTTGTGAGGCATCGATGCGTGCAAAACGTGCTGGCATTTCTTCAGCGCGACGGCGGTAGCCCTCCCTGACGCGCGTGAAAAACGCGCCGGATTCTGCCTCGAAGCGATCCGGACTGCGCGCATCGGCCAGGCGCGCGGCGGCCACCTGTGGCGGCACGTCAAACCACAGCGTGAGATCGGGTTGCAGCAAGCTGGCGTCCTCGCGCTGCAACACCATGGCTTCAAGCTGCTGTAGGGTCTGCCAGTCAAAACCGCGACCGCTGCCCTGGTAGGCAAAAGTGGCATCGGCAAAGCGGTCACACAAAACTACCTGATTGCGCGCCAATGCCGGAGCGATCACCTGCTGGACATGGTCGCGCCTGGCCGCAAATACCAGCAGCGCTTCGGTCAGCGCATCCATAGGCTGGTGCAGCACCAGCTCGCGCAGGGACTCGGCCAGCGGCGTGCCGCCAGGTTCACGCGAACGCAGCACCTCCCTGCCCTGGTTGGCAAAGGCCTGTGCCAGCGCAGCGATGTGCGTGGTTTTGCCGGCCCCGTCAATGCCTTCGAAGCTGATGAAAATTCCCCTGGATTCCTGCATGGCCAATGCCTTAACGATTGCGGATGTAACGGTTCACGGCACGATTGTGCGCTTCCAGCGTTTCGCTGAACTCGCTGGTGCCGTCGCCACGGGAAACAAAATACAGCACTTTGCTGTCAGCAGGATGAGCCGCGGCCTGCAGGGAGGCTTCTCCCGGCATGGCAATGGGTGTGGGGGGCAGCCCGGCGCGGGTGTAGGTGTTGTACGGCGTATCGGTTTCCAGGTCGATGCGGCGGATCTTGCCCTGGTAGGCCTCGCCCATGCCATAAATCACGCTCGGATCCGTTTGCAAGCGCATGCCAATGCGCAACCGATTGACAAAAACAGCAGCCACATGCTCGCGATCGGCCTTGTGGCCTGTTTCCTTTTCGACGATGCTGGCCAGCGTGAGCAGGTCGTACTGTGTTTTCAGGGGCAGATCCGGTGCACGGCCCGCCCAGGCGGCCTCAAGCTTGCGGTCCATGGTGCGCATGGCCAGCTTCAGCACTTCAAGATCGGACGAGTGCTTGGCATACATATAGGTGTCCGGAAAAAATCGCCCCTCGGCGCGTTCGCCCGGGTGGCCGAGCGCTGCCATCAGTACGGCTTCGTCCATATCCTTGGTGTCCGGACGCAGAGCCTCGGCATTGGCCATCGCTTCACGCATCTGGCGCAAACTCCAGCCCTCGCCGATGCGCAAGCGACGCATGGCGAATTCGCCCTTGAGCAACTTGCGCACCAAGGTACGCGGGGTGTCGCCCTTCTTGATTTCGTAGGAGCCCGCCTTGAACGAGCGGTTCAGTTTAGCAATACTCAGCCAGGCGCCCAACAGCCAGTCGGGGGTCTGCACGCCGGCAGCCACTGCTTCCCGACCGATGTCATTGGGAGTCTCACCGGCGCGCACCTGCACATCCACCACCTCCTGTCGCAACTGGAGCGGCTGACTGACCCACCAGAATCCTGCACCTGCTGCCAGCAGGGCCATAACCACAATTGCAATGAATTGTCTTCGCACGCACTATCCTTGAGTCTGATTCGGAGCCCATCGGGCGGAACGTCATCATAATTCACCCATGAGTACAAACACTAGCACCCCTACCGCAACTTCCGGGCCGGTGGCCCTTTCCTTGCCCGATGGCTGCCTGGCGCTGAATGCGCAGAACGGCTGGGGCGTCCTTGGTGTTCACGGTGCCGATGCAACGCGCTTCCTGCATGCGCAAACCACCCAGGATTTTGCCCTGCTCAAGCCCAATCAGGCGCACCTGGCGGCGCTGTGCAGCCCCAAGGGACGCGTTCAGGCCAGCTTTGTGGCAGTCCGTCTGGAGCACGGTGTAGAAGACAGTTATGCCCTGCTGTGCCGCCAGGATGTGCTAGAGCCGCTGATGCGCCGGCTGCGCATGTTTGTGCTGCGCAGCAAGGTCGTGCTGGAGGATGCCGGCCAGGCCTGGAGCGCATTTGGCCTGCTGGGCACGGCTGCGATGGATGCCTGGGCGCAGGCTGACGCTGCCGAGCTGCTGCCGTGGACCCACGCAACGCACACGCTGGAAGACGGTACGGTGCGCCATTTGGTGTCCTTGTATCCGGCAGTGACAGCCAGCGGCAGTGTTCCGCGCATTGTGTGCATACAGCCTGCCGCGGCCCCTTCCCCGTCCAATGCAGAAATCCCAGTACAGGCCTGGGAGCAGGCCGAAGTGCTCAGTGGCGTGGTGACTGTGGGCCAGGCTACCTGGGAAGCTTTCGTGCCGCAAATGGTCAATTTCGAGAGCATCGACGGCGTGAATTTCAAGAAAGGCTGCTATCCCGGCCAGGAAGTGGTGGCGCGCAGCCAGTTCCGTGGCGCCATCAAGCGCCGTGGCTGGATCGCCAGCCAACCAGCAGGAGGACTGCCTGCGGCCGGACAAGAGGTGTGGTTGGTCACAGCCGGCAGCGAGCCGGAACCCTGCGGCTCCGTCGCGCAGGCCGTGGCAACGGCTGACGGCGCCTTGTTGCTGGCATCGCTGCAAAGCAGCGCTGTGGAATCTGCGCTGCAGGGGCAGGCGAGCCTGCATGCGGGCAGCCCGGATGCACCCTCCTTGCAGCTGCATGCGCTTCCTTACCCCTTGCGCGATGACATCTGACCGATTCTGGCACGCAGCGCCTTGTCCAATTGGCGGACGACGGGCTGCTGCCAGAGGGCAGCATCAGCGCTTGGCTGAAGTTGCGCCAGGTTGTTCAGCGCCGTCACCATGCGCTGCGCCAGCAGGCTGACTCTCTTGCGCACCTGCTGCGGCGACAGCCCGCAGGCCAGCGCCCATTGATTCCAGGCTTCGTCGCCCGGGAGCGTGGCGTGTGAATGGCGACCAATGGGCAGCGCCATCCGTGCAGGCGGCACGGGCAACCCATGGTGCGGCACCAGGGTGCTGCAGGCATCCCACAGCGGGGCCACCTGCAAGCGTCCGTCACGCCGCACCAGCAGCAGGCGCTGCAATGAGGCGTCTGCATCTCCCAGCAGCACCAGTGCAATGATCTGGTCCAGCAGCTGCAGCACTGGCAGCACACTGGGTTGTGCGCAAGCGCGCAATAGCCGGAAGGCGGCCCCCCATCCCTCCACCTGGCGTGAGATCGTTGCATCGGGCGCCAGGCCGAGCGCCTGCGCCATGGTCTCGGCATGCAAGCGGTGCACCCTGCCTGTTTCGTCCACATGACGGTCGCTGCGCGCCAGCAGCAAGGTGTGCATCGCCTCCGATGGCATCCACTGCACGATTTGTACTGCAATGCCCATGTGCTGCAACAATTGCATGCTGGCAGCACGCAGCAGCAACTCTGCGGGCTGGTCGGCAGCGGCCATCCACAACAGATGGCTGCTGGCATCCTCTGCGTCATCCTGCCAAAGCGGCACGACACTGCCCACACCGGGCCAGCTCGCGCGCCGGCCCGCTGGACGGCTCAGGACCACGCCGGCACTGGCGTCCAGCATCGTAGGTTCCGCCGCAGGGGCCGGTTCCGCCAGCGGCTGGCGCCCTGATGTAGGCTTTGGCGCGACCAGTGTGTGCATCCAGAAAGGTGTCAAGCGCTTTGCCGGCGCTTCTTCGACCGAGACCGCACCCAGGCAATCGTGACCGATCGCCAGCAGCAAACCGGGAATATCGTCGGTGTCGAGCTGCAGCTGCCTGGCCAGCGCATGGCGCAGTCCACCCTGCGGCAACAGCCCGCCAAAATACGACAGGCAGTGCCAATGGTCATGCGGCGCCGACTGCAAGGGCAGGTGTTGCGACAGAGGGACGGCATCGGGACGCTTCAGCCAGTCGCTGTCATAGACGAACTGCATCCAGCCTTGCACTGGAATCAGCTGTGCGTGTCGGCGGCCTTCGGCTGCCGGACGGTCTGCAGGCTGACCCTGCAGCAGTTGCCCAACGGGTTGGCCATGCATTGCTATGCGCAACACGCGCCGAAAATCGGGATTGCTGTTTGTCGACATGGATCAGGTCTCCCGCGCGCCGCGCACGTCGTCGGCCAGCGGGACTCCCACCATCTGCAGACCGGCCCCCAGCGCCTGCACCACCTGCAGCGCCTTGCCCAGGCGGATGGTGGTTTTTCCGGCTTCCAGTTCGACCACAAAGCGCAGTCCTACGCCTGCGGCCAGTGCAACATCGGCCTGGGTGAGACCCAGCGCCTTGCGTGCGCGGTACAGCGCGAGGCCCAGATCCTGGGTGGATTCAATAGGTTGCAATGCCTGATCAGCCATCTTGTTCCCGTTCGGGTTTGACATGCAACGCATTGTATGCGGCGGCGCTGACGCAGGGCAAGCTGGCCAATGGAAAACCCGGAGGAACCCGAATCCGCGACACGACGCGGGACATGTGCCGAAAAAAGCCCATGCCCCACCTGCACAACCAGCAGTGGCACCTCTTGAAGGTGCCCGCCGGTCACACTCAGAAAGTCAGAACCTTGTCCGCCGCCAGAATCTGGTCGGACAGTTCACCCAGGTTGCCGATAGTACAACCCGCGATCAGTGGCAGATCCACAATGCCGCGGTTTTGTGCGCAGGTGCGACAAACCTTGACCTCACCGCCCATTTCAACAAAAGCCTCGACCATGTCCTGCAGGGTGTTGCCGCTGGCATGCTGCTGGTTGGGCAAGCCCAGCACGGTTGCATCCGACATCAGGAACAGGGTGATTTTGGGCGGCTCATCTTTGCCGGCCAGGGACAGCGCCAAGCGCATGGCGGAGGTGCTCAGTTCGCTGCCGTAGGGAGGGGCATTTACGATGATCAGGACTTTTTGCATGGTTTTCTCATGAGTTGGGAGAGGTTTTCACTATAGCAGCCGGCAGGGCACTGGCGGCTTTGCGTTGACAGGCGCAGTCGAGCGGCATACGCCTTATGTCACCGCTTTTGCAAACCCTTGAGCTTTTCAAATGCGGAAGCCATGGCTGTGGACGGCTGGGACTGTCCCCTGCCCTGGCCGCCGCGTTGCTGGCGGCCTGCGGCTTCAAAGCGGTTTTCGCGGGGCTCGCGCTTGTTCGCCGGCGCATCGAGCTTCATGCTCAGGCTGATGCGTTTGCGCGCCACGTCCACTTCCAGCACCTTGACCTTGACGATCTGGCCGGTCTTGACGACTTCGCGCGCATCCTCGACAAACTTGTTGGCCAGCTGGCTCACATGTACCAGACCATCCTGGTGCACGCCCAGATCCACAAACGCGCCAAACGCGGCCACGTTGCTGACCGTGCCTTCCAGCACCATGCCCTCCTTCAAGTCGGCAATGCCCTCCACCCCCTCGTTGAAGCGGGCCACCGCAAAGTCCGGACGCGGGTCACGGCCGGGTTTTTCCAGTTCGTGCAGGATGTCCTTGACGGTAATGACGCCAAAGCGTTCATTGACAAACAGCTCGGGACGCAAGGTCTTGAGCAGGCCCGGGCGTCCCATGACTTGATCCACTGGCTTGCCCGCCGCGGCGATGATCTGCTGGACGACCGGATAGGTTTCCGGGTGCACACCGGTCATGTCCAGCGGATTGCTGCCGTCACGAATGCGCAAGAAGCCGGCGCTTTGCTCAAAGGTCTTGGGGCCCAAACCCGTGACTTTCAGCAGCTGCTGGCGGTTGCCAAAGGCGCCATTGGCTTCGCGCCATGAGACGATGGCCTTGGCCACGGTATTGCTCAGGCCGGACACGCGGCTGAGCAGCGGCACGCTGGCGGTGTTCAGGTCTACGCCAACGCCGTTCACACAATCCTCCACCACCGCGTCCAGGGTGCGCGCCAGCTCTCTCTGATTCACATCGTGCTGGTACTGGCCGACACCGATGCTCTTGGGATCGATCTTGACCAGTTCGGCCAGCGGATCCTGCAGACGACGCGCGATGCTGGCGGCACCGCGCAGGCTGACATCCACATCGGGCATTTCATGGCTGGCGTATTCGCTGGCGCTGTATACAGACGCACCGGCTTCGCTGACCACCACTTTCTGGATCGCCGGCTTGGGCATATCGTTGGCAGCTGCCGTTTTTTCCAGCAATTTGATCAGCTCGCCGGCCAGTTTGTCGGTTTCGCGGCTGGCGGTGCCGTTGCCGATGGCGATCAGCTGCACCCCATGCCGCGCACACAGTTTTGCCAGCGTGTGCAGGCTGCCATCCCAGTCACGGCGCGGCTCGTGCGGATACACGGTAGCGGTCTCAACCAGCTTGCCGGTAACATCCACCACGGCAACCTTGACGCCGGTGCGAATGCCCGGATCGAGTCCCATCACTGCCTTCTGGCCAGCCGGCGCGGCCAGCAGCAGGTCGCGCAAGTTGTCGCCAAACACCTTGATCGCCACTTTTTCGGCATCGTCACGCAGGCGGGCAAACAGGTCGCGCTCGATGCTCAGCGCCAATTTGACACGCCATGCCCAGGCCACGCATTTGCGCAGCAGATCGTCGGCCGGGCGCCCCTGGTGCGACCAGCCCAGATGCAGGGCGATGCGGCCTTCGGCCAGACTGGGTTGACCGGTTTTGGGTTTTTCGCCTTCCGGCCCGATGGCATCGGGCAGCACCAGCTTGGCATCCAGAATGTCCAGCGCACGGCCACGGAACACGGCCAGCGCCCGGTGCGAAGGCACGCGGCCGATGGGCTCGTCGTAGTCGAAATAGTCGCGGAACTTGGCCACCTCGGCATCGATCTCATTCTTGCCGGCCATCAGCTTGCTGTGCAGCAGCCCTTCGGCCCACAGCCATTGGCGCAAGCTTTGCACCAGCTGGGCGTCCTCGGCCCAGCGCTCGCTCAGGATGTCACGTACCCCGTCCAGCACGGCCTGCACCGTGGTGAAATCCTCGCCACCCTCGCCTTTTTCTGTGCGCACAAAGGTCTGCGCCTCCTGCTGCGGGTCCAGCGTGGGATCGGCAAACAGCTTGTCGGCGAGCGGCTCGATGCCGAATTCGCGCGCAATCTGGCCCTTGGTGCGACGCTTGGGCTTGTATGGCAGATACAAGTCTTCCAGTTCCTGCTTGGTGGGGGCCGCTTCGATGGTGGCACGCAGCACCGGCGTGAGCTTGCCCTGCTCGTCGATGCTTTTCAGGATGGCCTGGCGGCGATCGGCCAGTTCGCGCAGATAAGACAGCCGCGCCTCCAGCTCACGCAGCTGCACATCGTCCAACCCGCCAGTGGCTTCCTTGCGGTAGCGTGCAATGAACGGCACCGTGGCGCCGCCATCCAACAGTTCAACCGCTGCCTGAATTTGACGCGGCAGCACCTTGATTTCACTGGCTATTTGTTCGACGATACTCTGCACAGTGGCTTCCTTGTCGTGTGTGATGCGAAGCGCACCAGTGTGCCATAACTGTCGTGGTCCTCCACGCCCCTTCTGCCCTGCGCCCTCGTCCTACGGCATCAGCAGTGTTCAATCGGGTATATTTTGGATACTGTCAAAAAGTGGAGTTCATCATGCGCAAGCGCACCATCCTGCTGCTGATCTTTTTCGTTCTGGTGGGCGTATTCGTCGTCCTGAACTGGACCGAGCTGTCACGCAGCACCATGCTCAGCCTGGGGGTAACACAGGTGGAGGGCCCGCTGGGCCTGGTCATGCTCGGCGTGCTGGCCCTGGCCATGATCCTGATGCTAGCCTATGCCGTGATGCTGCAAACTGCAGCCTTGCTGGAGTCCCGTGAGCACTCCAAGGAATTGAAGGCGCAGCGTGAACTGGCGGACAAGGCCGAAGCCAGCCGTTTTACCGAGCTGCGCACCATCATCGACCGTATTGAAATCGACTCCAAAACGCGCGGCAGCGAGTTGCAGCAGTGGTTCGAGCAGCGCATGGGTACGCTGCAACACGATCTGGGCTCGCGCATCGACAACAGCGGCAACACGCTGGCAGCCTATATGGGAGAACTGGAAGACAAATTCGAGCACCGCGAGAATGCCATCAAGGCGCCTGTGGCGCCATCCAGAGACGTTCCTGCCCCTGCAACAACTACGCCCCTGCGCGAAACACCGCCGCTGGTGTAGCGCATTCAATCGGTCGGAGTCACCGGGTCCGGCGCAAGCGGCAGTTTCAACTCCCTGGCCTTCTTGCTGCCGACGGCAAGCTTGCGCACGTACTTGAAGGTGCCGGTCCCATGGGCGCAAGGCTTTCCGGCCTCGTTGTACAGCGTGCCTTCGGTAAAGGCTAGGGTGGAAGTGCGGTGCAGCAACCTGCCCTTGCAGACGAGCTTGCCCAGCGCGGGCTGCATGAAACTGGTTTTCAGCTCTATGGTCACCACCCCCATGCCCTGCTCCAGGGTGCGGGCTGCCGAGGCCAGCGCCACATCAAGCAGGGTCATGCACACACCGCCGTGCACGACGTGAAAGGTATTCAGATGTTCTTCACGTGGCGTGTAATGCACTTCCGACTGGCCATCCGCAGCCATGTGGATGTGGATGCCCAGAAACTCGCCGAATGGCACCTTGGGGACGTTGATACGCTGCGGCGTTTCCTCGCTCATGCTGCCGCGTAATCCAGTACGGTGCGGCTGGCGCACATGGGTTTGATCTGGCCCTTTACTGCCACATGGTCCGGGTGATTCTGGTAGGCATCCAGCGCCGCCTTGTCCTTGAATACGGAGTACAGCACCACATCGGCATTGGCCTCCAGCGCATCAGTGCGCAGTCCAACTTCGAGCGCAACAATGCCGGGCACCACGTTGCGACAGCTTTCCAGCAATTCCTTCATGCGCGGGCCGTCAGCGGGGTTGTGCAAGGTCCACAGGACGATGTGCTTGATCATGGCAAGTTTCCTTCAAAAGGCGGGGCATACAGCTTACCGCAGATCACGCCCGTTTTCGGGGTTCACTCAGGCAGTCATCCAGGCGCAGATACCATACGCCAGCACGCCCGCCAGCGTGGGGATGGCCACGCCACCTGCCACCTTGCGTGCCAGCAGAATCGCCGCCACACCGGCCGTCAACCGCAGGACAGGCAGCGGCGACGTGAGCCCCGCCTGCAACTGCGGCCACAGCGACACCACCAGCAAGGCGCCGATGGCTGCCGGCCCCAGCGCCTGTAGTGCGCCGCGCAGCCGGGGCTGCGAGTCGGCATCGCCGTTGCGCTGTTGCCAGCGCATGGGCAGCAGGCGCAGCAAGAACGTGCCGGCGCCGCACAGCAGAATCACCCACCACAAGGAATTGACGTTCACATGCGCTCCTTCCCTGTCGTGCACGCCGTGCTGGCCCCCAGCATGGCGCCAGCAAACAATCCGCCCAACATGGCCACATGGCCAGGCAACACCAGCAGCATGGCAGCCGTTACCAGCATGGCGCCCAAGGTGACACGCCGACGGGCGTGACGCAGCATTTCCAGCAGCAGCGCAACAAACAGCGCAGGCAAGACAAAATCAAGCGTATCGCGCAGCCAGGCCGATTGCTGACCCAGCTTGTCTCCCAGCAGGGCGCCCACCACAGTACCCCCCACCCAGGCGGCATAGGCGCCCAGCTGCATGCCCAGATACCAGCCCTGGCGCCGTTCCTGGGCGATATGGCCGATACGCCCGATAGAAGCTGCATACACCTCGTCGGTCAGGCCCCAGGCCAGCGCCGGCAGCGGCAAACGATGCTTGAAGGTGCCCAGCTTTTCGAGCAAAGAAGGTCCGTAAAACAGGTGCCGCACATTCATCAGCAATACGGTTGATACGATGCTGAAGGCGCCGGCGCCGGCAGCAGCCAACGAAATCAGCACGAATTGCGCTGCTCCGGCATACACGGAAACTGAAACCAGTATCGCCAATGCAGGAGACAGCTTGGCCTGGATGGCAGCGAGCCCGAACGACACCGCCACCGGAAAATACCCCAGCGCAATCGAAAAACTGTCGCGCAGACCAAGCCCGACATCCGCGCGCTGGATCACGCGTGCACCCCTGCCTGCCGCTGGTAATAGGCGGCCTCTGGCGTATCGGCTTCGCTATAGGTTTGCACAGCCTGCGCATACACCTCGCGTGCCGGGGCCTCTTTAAGGCGGTGGTCGCTCCACACCTGCCGCCAGACACGGGCACCACGCAGGCCATGGCGCAGCCCCAGCATGCAGCGTGCAATCGGATACCAGCCGGTGCCGTAGCGGGCGTGCTCGTGTTCCATGTAGTCGATCATGGCCAATTCCACCTGCTCGCGCGTCAGACGCGGCTGTGGCTCGGTCTCGCCAGCCATCAGGCCGTCCCAGCGCGCCAGCGACCAGGGGTTGTGCCAGGCTTCCCGGCCGATCATCACGGCATCCACATGCTGCCAGTGCTGCAGGATCTGCGCCTCGGTAGCGACGCCGCCATTGAGGGTAATGTGCAGATCCGGAAAATCCCGCTTGAGCTGGTACACCACTTCGTAGCGCAAGGGTGGAATTTCACGGTTTTCCTTGGGGCTCAGGCCCTGAAGCCAGGCGTTGCGCGCATGCACGATAAAAGACCGGCAACCGGTATCGGCCAGCGTGTCGACAAAATCGCACACCATGCCGTAGCTTTCATCCCGGTCCAGCCCGATGCGGTGCTTGACGGTGATGGGCGTGTGCTGCACGGCGTCCTGCATGGCCTTGATGCAATCGGCCACCAACTGTGGCTCACGCATCAGGCAGGCGCCAAAGGCGCCCTTTTGCACGCGGTCGCTGGGGCAGCCGCAGTTCAGGTTGATCTCGTCGTAGCCCCAGGTTTCACCAGCGCGGGCACTGTGCGCCAGCATGTCCGGGTCGCTACCGCCCAGTTGCAGCGCCACCGGGTGTTCTTGCTGGTTGTAGCGAAGATGGCTTTCCGCCGCACCACGCACAATCGCGCCCATGTTGATCATTTCCGTATACAGCAGCGTGTGCTGGCTCAACAGGCGCCAGAAATAGCGCGCATGGCGGTCGGAAACATCAAGCAGGGGCGCCGTGGCCAGGCGCGGACGTACGGATTCAAGCATGGACCGGAGTGTAACCGCAGCTTGGCAAGGCGGTCATCGCTGCTCTGCATACCCCCGGCGCGATCACACAGTCTTTGCCAAACGGGCCCTGCGTCCCGTGTGCCTAGGAAGCTACATTGTTCAGAATGGCGTTCGAAGCAGCCTTACCCCAACGTCCTTTGCGCCAAGCGCTGTTATTGCGCACCCGCCTGGTGCTGCTTGACCAGTTGTGCCAGGCTGGACGCTGCCTCGTGGGGATCCTCTGCCGAGCAGATTGCACTGACCACAGCCAGCCCGTCGGCGCCGCTTTGCAACACCTGCAGCGCATTGGCAGCATGGATACCACCGATGGCGACTAGCGGCAAGGCGGTAGACGCCCGCACCTGCTGCAGGCCGCTCAAGCCCCAGGGCGCGTGGGTATCGGTCTTGGTCGGCGTGGCAAAAATAGGACTCACGCCCAGATAGTCCACTGGCAAATGCACCGCACGATGTACCTGTTCCGAAGTTTCCACCGACCAGCCGATAAACACCTCTGGCGGCAGCAGGCGCCGCGCATCCTCCACCGGCATGTCGCTCTGGCCCAGGTGCACCCCGTCGGCACCACAGGCCAGCGCTACGTCAATACGGTCATTGATCACCAAAGGCACACGGTGTGTCGCCAGCAGCGGCCGCAGCGCCCGGGCCTGCGCGATGAAGTCGCGCGTGGACAGATGCTTTTCGCGCAATTGCACGCAGCTCACGCCGCCGCGCAGGGCTGCTTCCACCACCTGCAACAGCGGCCGCCCCAAGGTGAGGCTGGCATCTGTCACCAGATACACGTGCAGTGCTTGTGCACCCCATGTCTTCATGGGAAGGGATGGCAGCCCGTTCATGCGGCATCCAGTTCCAGTCGCACCCGACCGAGAAACTCCTCTTCCGACAGCAGCTGCAGTGCATCCAGCAGGTACACCGCCATGCTGCCCACCCCCTGCCCCTGTTGCAGGGCACGGGCAGCAGCCATTTCGCCTGCCACCGACATCCATGCCATGGCCGCAGTCGTGGCACGCCAGCTATCGGGCTGCACCGCGCAGCAGGCGCCTGTCAGTGCGGTGAGCGAGCAGCCTACGCCGGTGATGCGCGTCATCCAGACGTGGCCATTGCTCAGACGAGCCATGCGCCCCTGCGCATCCAGGATGAAATCCATTTCGCCACTGACGGCCACTGTGCCCTGCGTGCGCGCTGCCAATGCGCGGGCCGCCCCCAGCGCATCCCGGGCCTGTGCAGTACTCTCCACACCGCGTGTTGTGACCGCGGCATTGGCCATGCTCATGATTTCGGAAGCATTGCCACGTATCACGGCGGGAGTGCCGGTTTCCAGCAAGGTGTTCAATGCCTGGTTGCGATACGGTGTGGCGCCCGCTCCGACCGGATCCAGCACCGTTGGCAAGCTGCGTGTGTTTGCCACCTGCAGGGCAAGCTGCATACTATGCACCCAGTAGGGATCAAGCGTGCCGATGTTCAGTACCAGCGCACTGGCAATGCCCGCCATGTCGGCCACCTCCTCGTGCGCTTGGGCCATCACCGGCGCAGCGCCGGCAGCCAGCAGCACATTGGCATTGATCTGCATGACCACGAAATTGGTAATGCAATGCACCAGCGGAGACACGCGGCGCACCGTAATGATATCGTCCCACAGGTCGCGGGTGTTGAGCGGGGAGGAAGTAGCAAGGGACATGCGGCGTGCCATCTTTCTTGTAATACAGCAGGCAGACCAGATGCCGCAAACTGCACTGTGCAGGCAGTCTGCGCAAGTCCGGCTTCCCTGCGCGAGGATGATCTCAATCAGGTTCAAAGGGTCTTTCTCAGCCGGTACATGATTTGCAGATCCGGCACCCCTAGCCATGCTGCACGCACCTGGCGTGGCAGCATGCCGGATTTTAGGCCTTTCAGGCCTGATGTCATAGGCCATCGACCTGACGATGGCCCTTGGCGGGCCACCGCTTTGATTTGCGTCAGGCCACTGGCGGATGGTCTGTTGCAGTGCCGTATGCCCTGACCAGACAAGCCCACCAGAAACAGCAAAACCAACACGGCATGCACAAAATCCGGCCAAAACCTGCCTTTGGTCTGGCCCAAACGGCCGGAATCCTGCAAGATGGCCTCCATGAATACTGACGAGCTGACCTCCGGGTTGCTGCATCGCCGCTCCGTGCTGCGCACAGGACTGGCTGCAGCATGCGCCAGCGTGCTGCCGGCCTGTGCAGACGTGGCCGCTACTACTACCCCACCCGGCCCGGTAGTAGCCAGTACCCGGTTACGTCTGTTCGCCTGCTCCAACTACCTGGTGCGCCCGGAAAGGATCGACATCGGCATCCAGCGCTTGCGCACTGCCGGCTTCCTGCTGGACAACACCGCGGCACTGTACCGGCGCCACCAGCGCTTTGCCGGCACCGATGCGCAGCGCACCGCCGACTTGCAGGATGTAGCTACCGGACGCGTGCCTGTGCCCAAGATGCTGTTGGGCGCGCGAGGCGGCTACGGCGCCATTCGGCTGTTGCCTGCCATTGATTGGGCTTCCTTGGGCAGCCGCATGCGCGAAGCAGGCACCCTGCTTGCAGGGTACAGCGATATCTGTGCCATCCAGCTGGCCTTGCTAGCGCAGGGCAATATGGGCAGCTTTGCCGGCCCGATGTTTTACAGCGAATTTGGCAACCCCGATCCCAGCTTTTTCACGCTGCAGCAGTTCGTCGATACGGTCACTTCCACCACCCGCCGCGTGCAGGTGCTGACGCCCGTCAGTCAGCACGTCGATGTAAGCGGCATCGTGTGGGGCGGTAACCTCTCCGTACTGGCGTCATTGGCCGGCAGCCCGTGGATACCGGACATTGCCGACGGCATCCTGTTTCTGGAAGATGTGGGTGAACAGCCCTACCGGCTGGAGCGCATGCTGCAGACCCTGTATCTGTCCGGCGTCTTCAAGCGCCAGCGGGCCATCGTCCTGGGCACCTTCCGCATGAGCACTGTGCGCGATTTGTACGACGACAGCTACGACTTCGACAGTGTAGTGGCCACCTTGCGGCGCATGACCGGACTGCCTGTCGTGACAGGTTTCCCGTTCGGACATATCCGCGACAAGGTCACGGTGCCGCTGGGCTTTCCGGCGCGCCTGCGCACGGACCGCAATGGGTACAGCCTGGCTTTTTCCGGCTACCCGACGCTGAACCCTTCCGGACTGCACCTGCACACGTTGACTGAAGCAATGCCAGGGGTGCCGGCCAGCACCAGCTTGCCTGCGGGCGATGGAGCGCCCGACGACTGACTCTACTGACTCAGCCAGGCCGGCGCGTTGTGCAGATGCTGCCGCCAGTAGACGCTCAAAACGCCCTTAGAAAAACACCCGACAAAACGCAACCAGGCCACACGGCGTGCACCATGCAGCCTGCTTGCAATCCAGCATCAACCCACCCACTTGCGTGCGTTCACCCACAGCTGCATCCACGGGCTGAAGCCGCTGCGGTCACCGGCTTGCTTCGGATCGGTCCAGCTCATCTGGATCTGGCGGAACACGCGCTCGGGGTGCGGCATCATCGCGGTAAAGCGGCCATCGGCCGTGGTGACTGCCGTCAAACCGCCCGGGCTGCCATTGGGGTTGAACGGATAAACCTCGGTCGGGTTGCCCTGGTGGTCCACATAGCGCATGGCCTTGAGCACCTGCGCGTGATCCCCCTGTACCGCGAAGTTGGCATAGCCTTCACCGTGCGCCACTGCGATCGGCAAGCGGCTGCCGGCCATGCCCTGCAGGAAAATGCTGGGCGAATCCAGCACTTCAACCATGCTCAGGCGAGCTTCAAAGCGTGCGCTCTGATTGTGCGTGAAGCGCGGCCAGTGCTGGGCACCCGGGATCATGCTGGCCAGCTCGGCAAACATCTGGCAGCCGTTGCACACGCCCAGGGCAAAGGTATCCTGGCGCGCAAAAAAGGCAGCAAAGGCATCGCGCAGGACCGGATTAAAGGTGATGCTGCGCGCCCAGCCCACGCCGGCGCCCAGGGTGTCACCATAGCTGAAGCCGCCGCAGGCCACCACGCCTTTCACGTCGTCCAGCTTGACGCGGCCGCTTTGCAGGTCGGTCATGTGCACGTCCAGCGCCTCGAAACCGGCGCGGTCAAAGGCATAGGCCATCTCGATGTGCGAGTTGACGCCCTGCTCGCGGATCACGGCCACGCGCGGGCGGTTGGTATGCACTGCCGGTGCGTCGGGGGTGAAGCTCAGGTGCACGTGCATGCCCGGATCTTCGGCCACGCCCTTGATGGCGTGTTCGCTGTCGGCGCAGGCCGGGTTGTCGCGCAGCTGGGTGATTTTCCAGCTGACGCTGTCCCACACCTGGTGCAGATCGTGCAGATCGGCCACGAAAATCTGCTGGGCGTCGCGCCAGATCGACAGCTGGCCCTTGCCCATGTCGAGCGAGGACGAAGGTGCGCGCACCGTGCCGATAAAGTGGCTGCAGGCCCCCAGGCCATTGTCGCGCAGGATCTGCATGACTTCGCTGCGTTCGCTGCTGCGTACCTGCAGGATGATTCCCAGCTCTTCGCTGAACAGCGCATTCAGGGTCTGCTCGTGGCGGCGTCCGCTGATTTGCTGCGTCCAGTTCTTGGTTTCTCCGCTGTCCATGCGGCTGTCGCTCACGCCGTCGCCTTGAGCCAGCAGCATGTCGACGTTCAGCGCCACGCCCACCTGACCGGCAAAGGCCATTTCGGCCACCGCAGCCAGCAGACCGCCATCGCTGCGGTCGTGGTAGGCCAGAATGCGGCCCTGTTGGCGCAAGGTGTTGACGGCCTTGACGGCGCCCACCAGATCCTGCGGGTTGTCCAGATCGGGCACTACGTCGCCCCCCTGCCCCAATACCTGGCTCAGGATGCTGCCGGCCATGCGGTTCTTGCCGTGGCCGAGATCAATCAGCAGCAGGTGGGTTTCGGGATGGTCGCGATCCAGCTGCGGCGTGAGCGTGCCACGCACGTCATCGACGGTGGCAAAGGCCGTCACAATCAGGCTGACGGGCGACACCACCTTGCGCTGCTGGGCAGCCCCTTCGGCGCCGGCATCCTGCCATTGCGTACGCATGGACAAAGAGTCCTTGCCCACCGGAATCGAAATGCCCAGCTGCGGGCACAGCTCCATGCCCACGGTCTGCACGGTGCGGTACAACGCAGCATCTTCGCCCGGCTCGCCGCAGGCTGCCATCCAGTTGGCAGACAGTTTGACACGCGACAGTTCGAACGGTGCCGCCAGCAGGTTGGTAATGGCTTCGGCCACGGCCATGCGGCCGGAAGCCGGTGCATCCAGCACGGCCAGCGGAGTGCGCTCACCCATGCTCATGGCTTCGCCGGACACGCCAGCGTAATCGGCCAGGGTGACGGCACAGTCGGCCACCGGCACCTGCCACGGACCCACCATCTGGTCACGGTGCGTCAAGCCGCCCACGGTGCGATCGCCAATGGTAATCAGGAAACGCTTGCTGGCCACGGTTGGGTGGCTCAGCACCTGAATCACGGCATCCTGCAGCGCCAGTTCACTCACATCCAGGGGCATGCCCTTGTGCTGGATGGTTTGCACATCGCGTTGCATCTTGGGCGGTTTGCCCAGCAGCACGTTCATCGGCATGTCGACCGGTGGCTGGCCGGTCTGTGCCAGCTTGCCGCTGTCCAGATCCACATCGCCCACCACCAGCTGGCGTTCTTCGGTCGTGACGCCCACCACCGCAAACGGGCAGCGTTCGCGCTCGCACAGGGCACGGAACTGTTCCAGGCTTTCCGGGCCGATCGCCATCACATAGCGTTCCTGGCTTTCGTTGCACCAGATTTCCTTGGGGGCCAGGCCGGTTTCTTCCAGCGGCACCTGGCGCAGGTCGAAGCGCGCGCCACGGCCGGCATCGTTGACCAGTTCGGGAAAGGCGTTGGACAGGCCGCCGGCGCCTACGTCGTGGATGGCCAGGATCGGGTTATTGTCGCCCATCGCCCAGCAGTGGTTGATCACCTCTTGCGCACGGCGCTCGATTTCGGGGTTGCCGCGCTGCACCGAGTCAAAGTCCAGGTGCGCCGCGTTGGCGCCGCTGCTCATCGAGCTGGCGGCACCGCCGCCCATGCCGATGCGCATGCCGGGGCCACCCAGCTGCACCAGCAGCGTGCCCGGCTCAAATGGGATCTTGTGGGTCAGACCGGCATCGATGCTGCCCAGACCGCCGGCAATCATGATCGGCTTGTGGTAGCCCATCTGGCGCACCTGCACGCCATCGGCGGTGTGGCTGACGATGGTCTGCTCGTATTCGCGGAAGTAGCCGTTCAGGTTCGGACGGCCGAATTCGTTGTTGAAGGCAGCGCCCCCCAGCGGGCCTTCGATCATGATCTGCAGCGGGCTGGCAATATGCTCGGGTTTGCCGCCGGGCTGGTCGCTCATGCCATCCCACAGGCGCGACACGGTAAAACCGGTCAGACCGGCCTTGGGGCGCGAGCCACGGCCGGTGGCACCCTCGTCACGAATCTCGCCGCCAGCGCCGGTGGCAGCGCCGGCAAAGGGCGAAATCGCCGTCGGGTGGTTGTGCGTTTCCACCTTCATCAGCACATGCTGCAGGGTGGATTGCGGCGCATAGGCCACACCGTGATCGGTTTGGCGGTTGGCAACGAAGCGCTGGCTGACATGGCCTTCCATGATGGCGGCGTTGTCACTGTAGGCCACCACGGTATGCTGCGGCGACACCTGCTCGGTATTGCGGATCATGCCAAACAGCGACTTGGCCTGCTGCTCGCCGTCGATCGTGAACTCGGCATTGAAAATCTTGTGGCGGCAGTGTTCGCTGTTGGCCTGGGCGAACATCATCAGTTCCACATCGGTGGGGTTGCGCCGTGCTTCGGTAAATGCCTTGACCAGGTAATCGATTTCGTCATCGGCCAGCGCCAGGCCCCAGTCCTTGTTGGCCTGCTCCAGTGCAGTGCGACCGCCGCCCAGCACGTCCACCTGTTCCTTGGCAGCGGCAGGCAGGTGCGTGAACAGATTGGCGGCTGCCTCCAGCGAAGGCAGCACGCTTTCGGTCATGCGGTCATGCAGCAGGGTGGCCACGGCCTGCTGCTGCGCTTCCGTCAACGTCTTGCCATGCAGAAAGTATTCGGTGCCACGTTCGATGCGGCGCACGCCGGCAGCATCCGTCAGGCCGCAGTTGCGGGCAATATCGGTAGCCTTGGAGGCCCAGGGCGACACGGTTCCGACGCGCGGCGTAATCACCAGGCTGCTGGCTGCCTTGCCTTGCGCTTCATAGGCGTCGCCATAGGTCAGCAGTTGCTGCAGCGCCTCTTGGCTGGCCGCGTCCAGGGCCGCGTCGCTTTCCACCCAGTGGACAAAACGTGCGCTGACGGCGTTCACACCCGGGGCCACGGCCTGGATCTGGCGCAGCAGTTGCTGGCTGCGAAAAGTGGTCAGGGCGTTGCCGCCTTCGAAGGAGGTGATGATGGTTTGCATGGGCAAGTACGCAATGGGCTGCTGGAGGGCGACCGGAGCGTTGAAACGCGCACCCGGCACCTTGCGGATCGGAACGGGTAAGCCCACCCCTACCCTGTTGCAGGCAGGCGTGGACGAACATGATCAATTGTAAACGGGGAGGCGCGATTGGGGATCAATCCTGCACCCAGGGCAGGCCTTGCCGGCGCCAGCCGTTGATGCAGCCGCGCTGCAATTCAGCGTCGCGGTCGCCTTCAAAGCCTTCCAGGATATTGAAGGCCAAAGCAAAGCCGGCGGCCGTGGCTGCTTCTGCTGCTGCAATCGAACGCCGGCCGCTGCGGCACAACAGCAGCACGGGCATGGACTTGTCACACTGCGCGCGCAGTTCAGACACGAACTGCTCATTGCGCAGCAGCGTGATGCCGCTGGCCCAAGGTACGTGCTGGCTGCCGGGCACATGCCCGACGAAGCGGTGTTCTTCTGCGCTGCGCACGTCCACCAGTTGCGCCAGTCCGCCAGAAAACAACTCCCAGGCCAGCTGTGGCGATACGTCACCCGCATAGGCCACACCGTTGGCACGGGCCAGATCGCAGGCGGCTTGCAGCTCTGGGGGAATGGTGAACATGAAAACTCCTGAATCTACCAAACTGAAACAGACAAACTATAGCGCCTGCCGCCCGTCCTTGTCAGGATGGGGTTGCAACCTGCCACGGCACCAGGCTGCCGCCGGGCAAGCGTAGCACCTGCAGGTCGAACACCTGCTGCAACAAATCGTCCTGCAGCACGTCTTGCGGCGACCCCTGTGCCATGACCCGACCTCGGTGCAATACCATCAGCTCGGTACAAAAGCGCGACGCCAGCGTCAGGTCGTGCAGCACCACCGCAATGGCCATGCCCTGCTGGGCCAATTGCTGAAGCAGGGTCATGATGTGCAGCTGGTGCGCCGGGTCGAGCGCCGCCAGCGGCTCGTCGGCCAGCAGCACCGGGGCCTGTGTGGCCAGGGCACGGGCCATTAGTGCGCGAGCGCGCTCGCCGCCGGACAGGGTCTGCACATTGCGCTGCGCCAAGGCAGTGCAATCCATCAAGGCCATGGCATGCAGCACCTGGCTGCGTCCGGTGGCCGTATCGGCATCGCCGTGCGGCAAACGGCCCAGTGCCACCACGTCCTCTACAGGCAAGGGCCAGTGCACCTGCTGCCCCTGTGCCAGATACGCCATGCGGCGGGCCCGCTCGGAATCGCTCCAGTGGGTCAGCGGCTGCTGCATGAGCTGCACGTCCCCGCCCTCCAGGTATTGGTATCCGAGCAGACTGCGCAACAGGGTGGTTTTGCCCGCGCCGTTCGGGCCGATCACCCCCAGCAGCATGCCGGCGGTCAGCGCCAGGTTGACGCCATCCAGCAATACGCGCCCGCCCACCCGCACGCGCAGCTGACTGGCTTGCAAAACAGCTGTCATGCGCCTCCCCTCCGATGCAGCCGCAGGATCATCGACAGGAAGAATGGCGCTCCGATCAAGGCCGTCAACACCCCAAGCTTGAGCTCCTGGCCATTGTTGTACAACACGCGCACGCCAATATCGGCCACCAGCAGCAGCACGGCACCCGACCATGCCGCCGCCGGCAACAACCGTGCCGGATTGGCCTTGACCCACGGGCGCATCAGGTGGGGGGCCACCAGCCCGATAAACCCGATGCTGCCGGACACCGATACCGCAGCCCCCACGCTGAAGGCAGTGCCGGCCAGTACCAGCAGGCGCAAGCGCTGCAGATTGATGCCCAGCGAGTGTGCAGTTTCCTCGCCCAGTGTCAGCGCCTGCAAGCCATGGCGCGTGCGCCACAGCAGCAGCAGACCGAACAGGATGGCCGGTGTGGCCAGCCAAACCTCCCGCATGCTGCGATCGGCCACTGAGCCCATCATCCAGAACACGATCTCCTGCAAGGCAAAGGCATTGCGCGAGGCATTCATCACCAGCGCAATCAGTGCGCTGGCCAGGGAAGAAATTGCCACCCCCGCCAGAATCAGCAAGGTGGTGTCCTGGTTGCGGCGCGCCAGCGCAAACACCAGCAGCACCGCGATGGCCGTGCCCGCCATGCCGGCCAGCGGCAGGGCCATGATCGCCATCTGGGCCAGGCCCGTGTACAGCGCAAGCACCGCACCCAAGGCAGCCCCGCTGCTGACTCCCAGCAGTCCTGGTTCGGCCAGCGGGTTGCGCAGCAGGCCCTGCAGTGCCGCACCGGCCATGCCCAACGCAGCCCCCACCACCACACATAGCACGGTGCGGGGCAGGCGCAGATCCAGCAGGATGCGCGAAGGCACCCATTCGCCCGCCAAAGTGCCGCGCAGGAGCTGCCCGGCCGACATGTCGACGTACCCCACCGTGAGCGACAGCACACACAGCACTGCCAGCAGCAGGCAGGCCAGCGGCCAGAACAGGATAACGGAGCGTGGTGGCAGCATGGGCATGGCGCTAGTGTGCCTCATGCTGGCGTTGTGCCAGTGCCCGGGCCGCGTCCAGACTCCAGATGCCGCCGCAAATCGTCATGCGTGTGGGCATCACCAGCTCTTGCAGCGGCGTATGCTGCAGTGCCGGATGCAGCTCGTCGCGCCGCTCGATACTGGGCAGGCCACGGCCATAGTCGGGCGTGACCATCAGATCGGGCCGGGCTGCCACCAGCCGCTCCAGGGGCAGATAGCCGTAGCCCTTGAGGCCGGCCAGCACGCCCGCATTGCGGTAGCCGGCCAGATCGAGCAGCTCGTTCTGCAGCGTGCCATGGCCATTGCTGTAGCCCATCCAGCTGCGCTCCGCCGCCACGGGCCACTGTTTTGGGTCTCCCTGCCGCGCCTGGGCCAGCGCTGCTTGACGTTGGCGAATGCGCTGCACCAGCTCTTTTCCGCGCCCTGTTTCGCCCACGGTGGTGGACACCAGCTCAATTTGCTGCACGACTTCTTCCAGTGAACTAGGCAGCGGCACTTCCACCACCCGAATACCCAGCTGGCGCAGCATCTGCGTGGTGTAGCGCGTGGTGTACTTGCCCACCAGTACCAGATCCGGCTTGCGCTGCAGCACCTCTTCGGTCCCGCCCTGCACTATCGGCAGTTTTTGCGCCTGCTCCGCCAGCACGGACATTTCCGGATCGTGTGCCAGCTTGCTCAGCGCCGTGATGCGCTGCGGTTCGACCAGCTGCAGCAGCAGCTGGTCGGTACACAGGTTGAGTGAGATGATGCGCTGAGGCTTCGGAACGTAAGACTCATTACCGCCAGACGGCGCCACAGCAGGCGCCGCAGGCTGGCAGCCGACCTGAGTCAACAGCAAACACGCCATCGCCACCCCAATCGCAACAAGCCTGCCTCGACCCAACAGGCAAGTGCTTGCGCGAGGTGATTCAGGCGTACGGCTTGCGCGCATCACTTGTAGTTACTTGAAATCCCAGCGGTAGGCCAGCTTGAAGGCACGGCCTGGCATGGCATAACCCGGCACCGATTCGTAATAACGGTTGAAAAGGTTGTCCACGCTGAAACGCAAGGTGTGGTTGGGCATTGGTTTGTAGGCAACACTGGCATCCCACAAGGCATACCCGCCGTACTTGCTGGTAGTGCTGCTCCAATCGGCAAAATAGGCACTCTTGGTCGCCTTGCCACTATAGCGCGCCCCGATGCGCCCGCTCAATTTGCCCCAGTCGCCATCCAAGGACAAACGGGCGCTGTGTTTGGGCACATACTCCAGATCCTTCCAGTTGCCAGCCTCTTCTGATTCTGCACGCATGCTATGCGTATAACCCACGCCCAGTTTCAGGTTCGATGTCAAATTCGCGCCAGCCGTCAGCTCAATACCCCGCATGCGCGCCTTATCGGCATTTTTCCAGGTTTTGACAGTGCTGCCATTCACGATTTCCTTGGCGCTGACAATTTTGTCCTTCACGCGGGTATCGTAGAAAGTCAGGTCTGCGTTCCAGCTATCCTGTTCCAGTGAAATACCGACATCAGCACTCCGACTGCTCTCTGGTTTCAGATTCGGATTACCCCGGTAATTGTTGAAGCCGTCTCCAAAATCACCTGCCAACTTCCAGGCGCTGGGCGCCATGAAACCCTTGCCCACCGTCGCGTGCACAGCGACTATGGGGGTGAAGTAATGCTTGATACCGGCGCTGGGACTGAACTGATTGAATGTCTGGCTCCGGGGCGTGTTGGTACCCGACAGATACGGCGTCTCCAGGGTGGACAGCTTGAAGCGGTCGTAGCGGCCACCAACATACAAGTTGGTATTACCGTCATTCAGCTCGATATTCTGTTGCCCATACAAGGCGGCGTTTTCCAGCTTGCTATTGGGGTTGTAAGCCTTCGCTGGCCCGAACATATAGCTGACCGATCCGGCCTTGGTAACATCGTAGTCCAGTCCATATACGAGCTTGTAGCCCGGCGCCCAGGTCCATTCATCCTTCAGTTGCGCCCCATGCCAGTCAAGATTGGCATCAAATGACAAGCGACGTGCACCATCGGTGGCGACATCGTAAAGCGTGTTGGTTTCCTTGCCCGTGTAGATGGTTGCGCTCAGAGTGTGCGCATCCAGCCGCCCTTTGAGCGTGGCGCTGTACAGGTCACGCTTGACGTCCTTGGTGGTCGGGGTGCCAGAGTAACCGAAACGTGCACCGGGGTTTTCCACATCGTTGCCACGCGCCAGATCGGCACGGGCATCCAGGCTCCAGCCTGGTGCCAGTTCAAAGCCAAGACGCAAACCATGGCTGTACTGCTCGGCCGAACTATTGTTCCACTTGGTGCCATCGCCCGACTTGTAATCCCCCTGCTTCTGCCAACTACCGAAATAATCCAGGTTGAACCAAGGCGTCAGCGCGCCGCCCACATCTGCCTGCACGGTGCGCTGGTTGAAACTCCCATAAGCCAACCCGACACCACCCTGCAATGCGCCGGTACGACGCACAGGAATCAGGTTGATCACGCCGGAGACAGCCTGCGAGCCATACAGTGCAGAAGCCGGGCCCTTGAGCACTTCCACGCGTGCCATGCCGTAGGTGGGCAGCAAACTGATATTGTCTTTCATGGCCGGAATACCGTCTTGCAGGAACAGGGTCTGCCATGATTCACCCGTCATCGGGGAGTTGGGCGTAAAGCCACGCATTCCAATCGCAGAGTTCATGCCTGGATACTGCTTGATCTCCACGTTGGTCGTCTTATCCAGCAAATCCGCCAGATCCTGATGCGGCGTTTGCGCAATCTCTTCACGCGTCACCACTTCAATACGCTGCGGCGTATCTTTCAGCGGCATGGGCGCGCGGGCGCCCGTCACCACCACACGGTAGGCGTCATCTGCGGCGGGCTCGGCCGCAGCAGCGGGGGATTCGGAGGGGTTGGCAGTTTGCGCGACGGCAGCGGCAACGGGAGTCAGGCAGCACAGCAGGCCGGCCAGACGAAGGCAATCCAGATGGTTTTTCACAATGATTCTCTTGGCAGCAAAGGCCGGACTGCACGCAAGCCAGGTTTCGGCAGATCACGCCATGGACGCATCGATACCGGAAATCCCGCCTTGCAACCCCGCAGGCGACCAGAACAAAACGCTGCCAATGCGGCAGCGCCGGACAATCACAGGCCGGTCTCCGGACTCGCAAGTCTTGGCATGCCGCCTTCCCGGCTGCAGAACCGGCACTGCATTGCACAGTGCAAGATCTACCGTCAGTGGCTGCCAGCTAGGCTGGCATGGCATGCCCGCAATTGCTTACCGTTGCGGGGGCAGTCCGGGCTTGGCCTGCATGCTGTCATGCAAGCGCACCCGATTCCCGATTATCCGAACGCCCGAGGCGTCCAGCACCTGTAACCCTATGCATTTGGGAGCTGCCCAAATGCGCCGCAAAATTTTAACAGACTAGCGTTGCGTTCAGCCAACGCCCGGGCGCCTTGCCAATGCCTTGACCACACCATGTCGTGCAAGGGGCGACACAGTCTGCCCCGCGCAGGGAATCGCCCATTGGACGGATAATATTGCCCATGAGCATCACCATTCACACACCCGAAGAAATTGAACACATGCGTGTGGCCTGCCGCTTTGCCGCAGAGTTGCTGGACTATATCGGCCCCCATGTCGTGCCCGGTGTCACCACCAACGAACTCGATCGCCTGTGCGAGGAATACACCACCAGTCACGGTGCGGTATCCGGCCCACTCAACTACGCCCCTGCCGGGCACCGGCCCTACCCCAAGTCGATCTGCACCTCGGTCAACCAGCAGGTGTGCCACGGCATTCCCAATGACAAGCCGCTCAAGAAAGGCGATATCGTCAATATCGACGTCACGCCAATCACCAACGGCTGGTATGGCGACAGCAGCCGCATGTTCATCGTGGGTGGCGAAGAGGCTGCACCGGCGTATGTGAGCCGCCTGTGCCGCGTCACTTACGAATCCCTCTGGAAGGGCATTGTCGAAGTCAAGCCCGGCGCGCATCTGGGGGACATCGGCCATGCCGTGCAGAAGTACGTGGAAGGCCACGGCTACAGCGTAGTGCGCGAATTCTGCGGCCACGGCATTGGGCGCGAGTTCCACACCGAGCCGCAAGTGCTGCACTATGGCAAGGCTGGCACGCTCGAAGAGCTCAAGCCGGGCATGATTTTCACGATCGAGCCCATGGTCAACGCCGGCCGCCGCGAAATCAAGGAATCCAACGATGGCTGGGCCATCGTGACCAAGGACCGTTCGCTGTCTGCCCAGTACGAGCACACGGTCGTCGTCACCGAAACCGGCTACGAAGTACTGTCGGTATCCGACGGCATGCCCACCCTGCCCGACTTTGTAACCTCCATCAAAACCTGATTTTTTCGGAACAGCGCGACATGACCCAGGCCTCGTCCGGATTTGACCAGCTCCAGAGCCTGCGAGCCCAGTATCAGGAGGACAAGCAGGCACTGTTTGCCCTGCTTGACCACAATAACGCCAGCTATCGGGGCGTGCGGGGTGGCTTGGGGTTATTGCGCCAGTTGGCCCATCGCACCGACCGGCTGCTGCAGGCCTTGTGGCAACACCACGGCCTGGACGCTTACAAGGCTGCCCTGGTGGCGGTGGGGGGCTATGGGCGCGCCGAACTGTTCCCCTATTCCGATGTCGATGTGCTGATCCTGTTGCCCGAAGGCGAATCCGCTCACCAGGATTCGCCTCTGCAGAAGGCGGCGGCAGCATTTATCGGAAGCTGCTGGGATCTGGGCCTGCACATTGGCTCCAGCGTGCGTACCGTGGACGAATGCGTGACCGAATCGGCCAATGACATCACAGTGCAGACGGCCTTACTGGAACGCCGGCTGCTGGCCGGTTCACGGACGTTGTTCCAGGCGCTCAGCGCCGCCTGCGACAGCGCCATGCAGCCCTACGCCTTCTACCTGGCCAAGACGCTGGAAATGCGCCAGCGCTACGCCAAATTCGAAAACACCCCTTACGCGCTCGAGCCCAATTGCAAGGAATCGCCGGGCGGCCTGCGCGATCTGCACACCATTTTGTGGGTCGCCAAGGCGGCCGGTTATGGCGACAGCTGGGACGCATTGGCGCGCAACGGTCTCATGACCTCGTACGAAGCGCGCCAATCCAAACGCAGCTATGCCCTGCTCAGCCTGATTCGCGCGCGCCTCCACCTGACCGCCGGGCGCCGCGAAGACCGTCTGATTTTTGATCTGCAGACAGCCGTTGCCGAAAAATTCGGCTACCGCTACACCCAGCACCCGTCACGCCACGGTCGTGACCGCCATTCGACCAAGCCCAGCGAAGCCCTGATGCGCCGTTACTACTGGACGGCCAAGGCAGTCACACAGCTCAGCTACGTCCTGCTGCTGAATATCGGCGAACGCATGCGTGAAGCCGGTCATACCCACGGCCACGATCCGGCGCCCGTTACCAAAGCCATGCTCGCCCTGCGGACCCGCACCCGGAACCAGGCCATGCAGGCCGATGCCGCCCTGTCCACGCCGCAACTGTCCATTCACGAAATCAGCAACCCGGTGGCCAGCACCGCCACGCCCGTGCCGGATTTTGTGGTCTCTACCGAACAACCCGAAATGCGCCCGATCAACGCGCATTTTATGGACAAGAACGGTTGGCTCGAAGTGGCCAACGATGACTTGTACGAGCAGCACCCGCAGGCCATTCTGGAAACCTTTCTGCTGCTGCAGCAATGCGTGGGCTTGAAGGGGCTGTCCGCGCGCACCATGCGTGCCCTGTATAACGCGCGCATGGTCATGGACCGCGCATTCCGCGCAGACCCTGTCAACCGGCGCCAGTTTCTGCGCATCCTGCAGGCGCCCTCGGGTGTCACGCACGCGCTGCGCCTGATGAACCAGACTTCGGTGCTGGGACGTTATCTGTGGGCATTCCGCAAGATTGTCGGGCAGATGCAGCATGACCTGTTCCACATCTACACCGTGGACCAGCACATTCTGATGGTGGTGCGCAATGTGCGTCGCTTCTTCAAGCCCGAGCATGCACACGAATACCCCTTCTGTTCCGAGCTGGCTGCCGGCTGGGACGCGCCCTGGATTCTCTCGACCGCCGCGCTGTTTCACGATATTGCCAAGGGCCGCGGCGGCGACCACTCAGTGCTGGGCGAGCGCGAAATGCGCCGTTTCGCCAAGGTACACGGCATCGATGCAGAAGACACCGAGCTGCTGGCCTTCCTGGTGCGCGAGCACCTCACCATGAGCGTAGTGGCCCAAAAAAGAGACCTGGGCGATCCGGATGTGATCAAGGAATTTGCCGCCAAGGTAGGCAGTGAACGCTACCTGACTGGACTGTACCTGCTGACCGTGGCCGATATCCGCGGCACCAGTCCCAAGGTGTGGAATGGCTGGAAAGGCAAGCTGCTGGAAGACCTGTACCATGCCACGCTGCGCGTGCTGGGCGGGCACACGCCGGACAGCGACTCGCTGGTCGAAATGCACAAGCGCGACGCCCTTGTGGAAATGGCCCGCTTTTCCATGCCACATGCAGGGCATGTGCGCCTGTGGAACACGCTCGACATCAGCTATTTCATGCGTAATGATGGCAGCGACATTGCCTGGCAAACGCGCCAGGTGGCCCGTTATGCGGGACAAGGCAAGACGGTGGTACGTGCACGCCTGTCGCCCCATGGAGAAGGCCTGCAGGTGGTGGTGTACTGCCCCGACCAGCCCGAGCTGTTCGCACGCATCTGCGGCTATTTCGACCAGACCTCTTTCAGCATTCTGGACGCCAGGGTGCACACCACCAGCGACGGCTACGCACTGGACAGTTTTATCGTTGTCACCTCGATATTGCCGGAGCATTACCGCGAGTTTCTCACCATGGTGGAAACTTCACTGGCGCGCACCATCGACCAGCATGGGCCATTGCCCGAACCGTCCAGTGGGCGCATATCGCGCCGGGTAAAGAGTTTCCCGTTCACGCCCAATGTGCAGCTGATTTCTGACGAAAAGGGAGAAAACTGGGTTCTGACTGTCACCTCGAGCGACCGCATCGGCCTGCTTTACCGCATCACCCGGGTACTGACCAGCCATCGGGTCACCGTGCAACTGGCCAAAATTTCTACCATGGGCGAACGCGTCGAGGATACCTTCCTGATCCATTCGCCAGAATTGTCGCTCGAACGATTCCGTGCAGATCTGGAGCAGGATCTGCTGGAGGCGATGACCACCTGAGCCTGGCTGCCGGGTTCTGGAGCGGCGTGGTGGCAGGTGCATGCACCTGGTACTGCCGGCTCGGGAAGGAATTTTTTTACAACAAAAAAACCTGCAGCTTACTGGCTGCAGGTGCCTTTTTGATTGCTCGGTCCGCTCGGCAGCGTTGCGCCGAATGGGACCAAAGTCGCTGATCAGCGGCGACGCACCGGGCGACGCACACCACCACCGGTGCGAGGCTCGAGGTGGCGAAAGGTAATGCGCCCCTTGCTCAGGTCGTAAGGCGACATTTCCAGCGACACCGAGTCGCCGGCCAGGATGCGGATGCTGTGCTTGCGCATCTTGCCGCTTGCATACGCCACGATCTCGTGCCCGTTTTCGAGGGTCACGCGATAACGTGTATCGGGCAGCACCTCATTGACGGTACCGCTCATCTCGATCAGATCTTCCTTACTCATACGCAAAACTCCGAAATCAAGGTGGCACTCTGTTCGCTGGCGTATTGCATGGCAACCTCTTGGCTTGCAAACAGTGGCAAAAAACGAAAAACGCGGTCATGGCTGCCCTGGCCGCGGCCGCTGCGAATGGAAACAGACGATGCATACATGCCGCATTCCAACTGTTTCGACTGGGGCGAGACAAGAAACTTGCCTACAGAAAACGAACTACTCAAAAAATACCTGATACCAAAAGAGCCGCCACCCCAATGTACATCCCGGATCGCAAAAAGACCGGGACACTATAAACACACAATGGCTGGCTAAAAATGCTTGCCGCGAAGGGCGAAGTGGCGGCTACAGGCAGGAGGACTGGTGCGTGCAGGCCGACGGCAGCAGCGAGGCTGCGAATCATCATGTCAGACGAGACGAGCTGTGATGGCAAGCAACTCACAGCAAAAGTAAGATTATAGACTGCTGCTGGCGTTTTGTCCAGTGTCTGGTGGATAGAGGATACTGCGCTAGCCAGAAAAGACGGCATAGCGCGTCAATGACTGGCATTGGGCTGGACCAACGAAAGCCTGGCCACAAGGGGCGTTGCGATGAACCAGGGCGGCGCCAGCATAATGGATAGTACCCGTTGCGCACGCGCCATACCGGCATAGAATTGACAAAGCTCGCATCGATTGTCTTATCCGCTGTATCAAGGAGTGTTGCCATGAAAACCCTTTCACTTTTGCGCATGGTCGTCTCCTCCCAGGAAGGCTGGAGCGACATTTCTCGAACCCCTCCTTCTCTGTGGGGCTCGTTCCTGAAGATCGTGCTGTTGCCCTCCTTGTTGGCTACAGGGATGATCCTATATGCCGCCAAGTACCATGGTAACGTGTATGCCCCCCAAGTGACGTTTGACTATTGGGTGGACATCGCACTGCTGTTCCTGTTGACCAGTTGGGGCAGCGTGCATGCCATGGCGTGGTTTATCCACCACGCAGTGCATACCAAATCCAAGCCCCCCTATGCCGACAGCTACCGGCTGGCGGCCATCGCACCGGTACCGATCTGGCTGTCCGCCCTGTCCTTATTCATCCCCATCCCGCTGGTCAATATCGTGGTAGCCATCGTCGGGCTGATCGCCTCCGGCTGGCTGATTTTTCACGGTCTGGACGCCCTGTTTGAACACGATGACTCGGTCCGTACAGAATCGCTGGCGTATACGGTTTTTACGGTGGGAGCGCTGGTATGGGCGCTGATCGTGGCTTTGCTGGTGATGCCACTGGTTTGACAGAGTGGAGTTTGGGAGTAAGGGACTGCGCTTAGCAGCCTACGGCGAACGTGGCCTTGAATGAAGTCATTATGGATTTTCATGCTCACCTCCATGATTCACAGTTGAAGCAGCTTGACCGCAAGTTGCTCGACTGCTCGCCGCGCTGGCGTGACATCATCTACGGCTTCGGCGGTGGCTCGGGTGGCGGCATCTCGGGCTGGAGCCTCGGGCCGGAGCTGACGCAGCCGCGCTGGCAACTGCAGGGTCTCACCGTTAACGGCAAACTCTGGGCAATCGGCGGCTACTATGAGAGCGGCTCGTGCGCCGACATCGAAATCCATGATCCCGCGGCCGGGACATGGGCGGTGCTGACAAATCCCTTCAGCGGCTGGGGCCAGGCCTTCGCCGCAACCAGCAACGGCAAGATCTACGCCATGGGCGGCCTTGCGAGTTGCTTCACGCTCTCCGGAACGGTCGAGGAGTACGATCCCGACAGCACCGTGTTGACGCCCAAAGCCAACATTCCGGTCTCGACTTACGAACCGGGGATTGCCACCTCGGCGGACGGTAAGATCTACGTCATCGGTGGCTGCGTACCACCGACGCCGGTAAACGACATGGCCGGCCCACCTTCGTATCTTGACATTCTGCAGGTATACGACACGGAGAACAACACCTGGTCGATCAAACGCTCGATGCCTAGCCAGCGCTTCGGCCTCGCCGCCGTTTTCGGCCCCGACGGCAAGCTATATGCGATAGGTGGGCATGGCCCCGATGGCCACCCCGTTGCCGAAGTGGACGTCTACGATCCGGCGACCGATACGTGGACGCCGTGCGCCCCGCTCCCAAGCCCGCGCTATCACCTTGTCGGCGCATGTATTTCCTCGACCAGGCGTATCTTCGCCATCGGTGGCTTAAGCGACAGCGCGGGCCTCATCAGCGTTGATGAGTTCGACCCCGTTGCCAACACCTGGAACGCTTGTAGCGGGCTGGCGCAAGGACGCTGGTACCATGGTGCCGCTGCTCTCGGTGACACGATCTACGTGATGGGCGGCATCACCCGCATCGGCGACTACATCCCCGACAATTCAAACGTGCACGTTTTCGCTTCAGTCGAGGTCGCGACTGCTTTCTGATCTCCTAGAGAACCATGCGCGCAGCCATTGAAGCCGGGTCTTGTAGTCATTTTAAGAAGCACCCTGCAGACGATGCAGGTGACTGTGTCAACTGATGCAAGCCGCTAAGCCCAACTCTCCCCCAGCGTCTCCACCTGTTGCAATACCAGCTCTACTGCCTCTACACCCTGGTCAGGCGGATATTTGTACTTACGCAGGATGCGCTTGACCATCAGCCGCAAGGTGGCGCGCACACTTTCTCGCAGCGCCCAATCCACACTGATGTTCTTCTTCAGGTTTTCGGTGAGTTAGTTTGCGATTTTCTTCAGGATTTCATCGCTCAGTTCACGTACGGCCGATTCGTTGTTGGCCAAAGCGTCATAGAACTTCACTTCGTCGTCTGACAGGCCCAGCTGTTCACCCCGCCTGGCAGCGACTTTGAAATTCCTGGCCATTTCCACCAGCTCTTCCGCCACCTATGCAGTTTCAATGCTGCGGTTCTGGTAGCGGGTGATGACGTTACTCCATGAATTGCACCTCATCGCCCGGCGTAAAGTGCTCGTCGGCCTCCACGGTGCTTTCTCCGTTGAAGCACCAAATCAGTGCCTCAAACACGTTACCCACGCCGCGTCGTCCAGCGCCGGGTGTTTCATGCATCCGTCAGTATCTTTGACAGGAAATGGAGAGAGTTTGATCTCAGGGTCGAGAAAACTCTCGATCAAATAGCCAAGCACGTAGAAACCCACGTGCGCTGGTGCAACTGCCGGCTGATGGAATCATGGTTCACGGCACGGCAGACCCGGCCCAGCACGTTGAATTTGCCTGATCGACTTAAATCCACCCTTACATCGTTCTGAAAGAGCAGCTTCCAGACAAAGAAAAAGCACCTCAGTTTCTGAACTTAAGTGCTTGAATTTATAAAATTTTTCTTTGGATGCACGACCCGGAGCCGATCCGTCCTAGACGGATTTGCAATCCGTTGCATAACCGCTTTGCTATCGCGCAGTGTCATGCTTTGTCCAACCTGTTTGATTGAACAAAAAAAGGAAACATTTGCAGCTTCCCTTTCGGGATTTGGAGCGGGAAACGAGACTCGAACTCGCGACCTCAACCTTGGCAAGGTTGCGCTCTACCAACTGAGCTATTCCCGCGCTTTAATCGTTATTTTTCTTTGGAGGCGCGACCCGGAGTCGAACCGGGCTAGACGGATTTGCAATCCGTTGCATAACCGCTTTGCTATCGCGCCGTATTATGCACAATCCAGCCCAATAGACTGGATAAAAAAGGGAAGCATTTATAGCCTCCCTTTCGAGATTTGGAGCGGGAAACGAGACTCGAACTCGCGACCTCAACCTTGGCAAGGTTGCGCTCTACCAACTGAGCTATTCCCGCATTGAATCTGAAATTATATCAGGAAATTAAAAAATTTTCTGATGATCAGGATTCTTTTTAATTCTTTCAAACGCTTCCGAAGTGGTTAACCCCGGAAGGTGGTTATTGTATCAGTGTTTTGTAGCTTGTCGCTTGCTACGGCTACTTTTTGCAGTTTTTTCTGCAGCGGCAGCCACCAGCTCATCAACAGGCTCCACCGATGCAGCTGCGGTAGCTACAACCTGCGGTTGCGGCTGGCGCTCCAGCGCAATGGCCAGCACCTGGTCAATCCATTTCACCGGAAGGATCTCCATGCCTTCCTTCACGTTGTCCGGAATTTCCTGCAGGTCTTTCATGTTTTCCTGCGGAATGATCACCGTCTTGATGCCGCCACGCAAGGCTGCCAGCAGCTTTTCCTTCAGGCCGCCGATGATGGTGACTTCGCCGCGCAAGGTGATCTCGCCAGTCATGGCCACGTCGCTGCGCACCGGAATACCCGTCAGGGCCGACACCATGACGGTGGTCATGGCTGCGCCGGCGCTGGGGCCATCCTTGGGCGTGGCGCCATCCGGCACGTGGATGTGGATATCCTTTTTCTCGAACGCTTCATCCGAAATACCAAGTTGGCTGGCGCGGCTGCGCACCACGGTACGGGCGGCCTCCACCGACTCCTTCATCACATCGCCCAGCGAACCGGTGCGCAGAATCTGCCCCTTGCCCGGCATGGTAGCGGCTTCGATGGTCAGCAAATCGCCGCCCACTTCGGTCCACGCCAGACCCACCACCTGCCCCACCTTGTTGGACTCATCGGCATGGCCAAAGGTAAAGCGCTGCACACCCAAGTAGTCGTTCAGGTTGTCAGCGTTAACCACGGCCTTGCCCTCGGCCTTGCCCAACTGGATTGCCTTCACCACCTTGCGGCAGATGCGCGCCAGTTCGCGTTCGAGCCCGCGCACCCCTGCTTCACGGGTGTAGTAACGCACAATGTCGCGCACCGCCGACTCGTCGATCTGCAACTCTTCTTCGCGCACGCCGTTGTTCTTCATTTGCTTGGGCAGCAGATAACGGGCAGCAATGTTGACTTTTTCGTCTTCGGTGTAGCCGGACAAACGGATGACTTCCATGCGGTCCAGCAGCGCTGGCGGAATATTCATCGAGTTCGAGGTGGCCACGAACATCACATCGCTCAGGTCGAAGTCGACCTCGACGTAATGGTCATTGAAGGTGTGGTTCTGTTCCGGATCCAGAACCTCGAGCAGCGCGCTGGACGGGTCGCCACGAAAATCCGCCCCCAGCTTGTCAATCTCGTCCAGCAGGAACAGCGGATTGCGCGCGCCCACCTTGCTCAGGTTTTGCAGCACCTTGCCTGGCAGTGCGCCGATGTAGGTGCGGCGGTGGCCGCGAATCTCGGCTTCATCGCGCATGCCGCCCAGCGCCATGCGCACATACTTGCGCCCGGTCGCCTTGGCAATCGATTGACCCAGCGAGGTCTTGCCCACACCGGGCGGACCCACCAGGCACAGGATCGGGCTTTTCATCTTGTCCACGCGCTGCTGCACTGCCAAGTGTTCAAGAATGCGGTCTTTCACACGGTCCAGGCCGTAATGGTCGGCATTCAGGATCTCCTCGGCTTCCTGCAGGCTGTTCTTGGTGCGGGTCTTCTTGCTCCAAGGCAAATTCACCAGCACTTCCAGATAATTGCGTGCCACGCCGGCTTCAGCCGACATCGGCGACATCAGCTTGAGTTTCTTCAGCTCGGATTCGGCCTTGGCCAGCGCCACCTTGGGCATGCGGGCCTGACGGATCTTGCGCTCCAGTTCCTCCAGGTCGGCGCCCTCTTCGCCTTCGCCCAGCTCTTTCTGAATGGCTTTGACCTGCTCGTTCAGGTAAAAGTCGCGCTGGTTCTTTTCCATCTGGCGCTTGACGCGGCCACGGATACGCTTGTCGACGTTCAGGATGTCCACCTCTTGTTCGAGGTGGGAGAACAGCAGTTCCAGGCGCTCGCGAATGGAGGCCTTGCCGAGGATTTCCTGTTTGTGCTCCAGATCGAGCGGCAGGTGCGCCGCAATGGTGTCTGCCAGGCGCCCCGGATTGTCAATGCCGGAAATCGACGACAGGATTTCCTGCGGAACCTTCTTGTTCAGCTTGACATACTGTTCGAACGACTGCATCGCTGCGCGGCGCAGCGCTTCGATTTCGCTCTTTTCCTCGGCCACCACCTCGGGCAGCAGCTGATGATCGGCTGCCATAGGCAGCACATCGGCGGTAAAGAACTTTTCCCCTTCGGCCACATTTTGCACCTTGGCGCGCTGGCGGCCCTCCACCAGCACCTTCACCGTGCCATCGGGCAGTTTGAGCAGCTGCAGGATGGACGCCACACAGCCGGTGTCGAACATGTCATCCAGCGCTGGTTCATCCTGGCTTGCGGACTTTTGCGCCACCACGATGACGGTGCGGTCGCCTTCCATGGCGGATTCCAGCGCGGCAATACTCTTGGCACGTCCGACGAACAGCGGAATCACCATGTGCGGGAACACCACCACGTCCCGCAGCGGCAGCATCGGCAGCGCCACGGTTTCGGCAGGCAGGTAGGCAAATTCAGACATTTCAACTTCTCTCTATCAAGGCTGGAACGCCTGTTATGAGGCCAGGCATGCGCTTTTCAAGCCTGCGCCCACACAGTTATGGGGCCATTTGACGCCGAACGTCAGGCCTGTTGCCGTTCCTGCGACCGATACATCAGCATGGGCGGCTTGCCCTCGTTGATGACGGATGCATCGACCACCGCCTTGTCCACATTTTGTAGACCGGGCAGTTCGAACATGGTATCCAGCAGCGCCTGTTCCAGAATCGAACGCAAGCCGCGCGCGCCCGTCTTGCGGGCCATGGCCTTGCGCGCAATGGCAACCAGCGCATCCGGCGTCACTTCCAGGGACACGCCCTCCATCTGGAACAGTTTGGAGTATTGCTTGACCAGGGCATTGCGCGGCTCGGTCAGGATTTTTACCAACGCTTCTTCGTCCAGCTCGGACAGCGCCGTCACCACCGGCATACGGCCGATCAGCTCAGGGATCAGCCCGTACTTGATCAGGTCTTCCGGCTCGATGGCCTGGAACATCTCGCTCAGGGTACGGTTTTCCTTGCTCTTGACTTCGGCCCCAAAGCCGATGCCGCTGCCGGCCGTACGGCGTTCGATGACCTTTTCCAGGCCGGCAAAAGCGCCGCCGCAAATGAACAGCATGTCGGTGGTATCGACCTGCAGGAAATCCTGGTTCGGGTGTTTGCGCCCGCCTTGCGGCGGAATGCTGGCCATGGTGCCTTCGACCAGCTTGAGCAGCGCCTGCTGCACGCCCTCGCCGGACACGTCGCGGGTGATGGACGGATTATCGGACTTGCGCGAAATCTTGTCGATTTCGTCGATGTAGACAATACCGCGCTGCGCGCGCTCCACGTCGTATTCGCAGCTTTGCAGCAGCTTGGTGATGATGTTTTCGACGTCTTCACCTACGTAGCCTGCTTCGGTCAGCGTGGTGGCGTCAGCCATGACGAACGGCACATTCAACATGCGCGCCATGGTCTGCGCCAGCAGCGTCTTGCCAGAGCCGGTCGGACCGATCAGCAGGATGTTGCTCTTGCTGAGCTCGACGTCGTCCTTGCCGACCAGCTCCTTGTGCTGCAGGCGCTTGTAGTGGTTGTACACCGCCACTGCCAGAGTACGCTTGGCGGCCTCCTGGCCGATCACGTAGCTGTCCAGGTTTTCCTTGAGCTGTGTCGGCGTGGGCAACTGTTCGGCCTCGGCACGGGCAGTGGCTTCCGCCTGGCTGTGCGCGTCTTCCAGCAGTATGTCATTGCACTGCGCAATGCATTCATTGCAGATGAATACCAGTTGCCCGCCGTGGCTACCCGAAACCATCTTGTCCACTTCGTCCTGGCTTTTGCCGCAAAACGAGCAATGCATGGGCTTGTTGGGCGATTCTTTTTTCGTCGTCATGAGTCTCAAGGCTGGCCAGGAACTGCCCCGGCCTGCTTCCATATAAATCAACCGGGCGCACTACCGAGCGCCCATTCCGGTCAGGCCGCTTCGCTGCGGCTGGTGATCACGCGGTCCACCAGGCCATATTCCTGCGCTTCGGCGGCAGCCATGAAGTAGTCGCGCTCGGTGTCACGCTCGATTTTTTCAAGATCCTGTCCGGTATTGACAGCAAGGATCTGGTTCAGATCCTTGCGCAGGCGCAGAATTTCACGGGCGTGGATTTCGATGTCGGTGGCCTGGCCTTGTGCGCCACCCAGCGGCTGGTGAATCATCACGCGCGAGTTGGGCAGGCAGAAGCGCTTGCCCTTGGTACCGGACGACAGCAGGAAAGCGCCCATGCTGGCCGCCATGCCCATGCACAGGGTAGACACATCGGGCTTGATGAACTTCATCGTGTCATAAATGGCCATGCCGGCACTCACCGAACCGCCGGGCGAGTTGATGTAGAAGGAAATGTCCTTGTCAGGGTTTTCACTTTCCAGGAACAGCAGCTGGGCCACGACCAGGTTGGCGGTCTGGTCGTTGACCGGCCCCACCAGAAACACCACGCGCTCCTTCAGCAGGCGCGAATAGATATCGTACGAGCGCTCGCCCCGGCCCGTCTGTTCGATCACCATCGGAATCAGGCCCAGAGCCTGGGCGTCGAGGGCACTGTTGCGCGTAGTTTGCATGCGTTTACTCCGGAAAAAAGGATCTTCAGCCATCACATTATGACGGCATAACGACACCATAAATAAGGCCTGCGCGGCAGACTGCAAGTCCACCGGCAGGCCACATGGTTGCCGCTTGCTACAAGCGGCCACGCATCAGCTGAATCAGGCCTGGCCCATAAGTTCGTCGAAGCCGATGGATTTTTCGGTAACCTTGGCCTTGCCCAGCACGAAGTCGGTGACGTTGTTTTCGGTCACGACGGCTTCGATTTCTGCCATGCGGGACTGGTCGCCGGTGTACCAACGGGCCACGTCCTCGGGCTTCTCGTAGCTGGCAGCCAGCTCGTTCACATGGGCCTGCACCTGCTCGGGCGTAGCCAGCAAGTTGTTGACACGCACCAGCTCGGCCACGATCAGGCCCAGGCGGACACGGCGCTCGGCCTGGTCCTTGAACAGGTCACCAGGAATCGGAGCCTTGTCGGCGTCCTTGATGCCGCGTTGCTTCAGGTCGGCGCGGGCGTTGGCGATCATGCTCTCCACTTCCGCCTGCACGCTGGCCTTGGGCAGATCGAGTTCGGCATGGGCCACCAGAGCGTCCATCACGGCCGTCTTGTTGCGAGCCAGCACGCGGTACTTGACTTCGCGCTCCAGATTCTTGCGGATGTCTGCGCGCAGGCCTTCCACGGTGCCCTCGGCCACGCCCAGCTGCTTGGCAAACTCGTCGTTCACTTCGGGCATGTGGGCAGCTTCCAGTTTCTTCACGGTCACCAGAAAGTCGGCGGTCTTGCCAGCCACATCCTTGCCATGGTAGTCCTCGGGGAAGGCCAGCGGGAAGGTCTTGCTTTCGCCGATCTTCATACCACGCACGGCATCCTCGAACTCGGCCAGCATCTGGCCTTCGCCGACCAGGTACTGAAAGTCTTCGGCCTTGCCGCCGGCGAAGGGTTCGCCGTCGATCTTGCCTTCGAAGTCAACGGTAACGCGATCGCCGTCGACAGCCGGCTCATCGTGGCCACGCTGGCTGAACGTGCGACGCTGCTTGCGCAGGATGTCGATGGTACGGTCGATGGCGGCGTCATCCACCTCGGCGTTCAGTTTCTCGATTTCAGCAGCGCTCAGGTCCTTGAACTGCACTTCGGGGAACACTTCGAACACGGCGTCGAACAGCATTTCGCCGTCGGTGCCACCCTCTTTTTCGGAGATGGCGGGCTGGCCAGCCACACGCAGGCCGACTTCATTGGCGGCTACGAAGAAGGCCTGGCCCACCTTGTCGTTGATGACTTCGTACTGCACGGCAGCGCCGTACTGGCCGGCGACCACGCTCATCGGCACCTTGCCCGGACGGAAGCCGTCCATTTTCATGGTGCGTGCCAGGCGCTGCAGGCGCTTGCCGACTTCGTCCTGCACGTCTTTCAGCGGCAGGGACAGAGTGATCTTGCGTTCCAGCTTTTCCAGGGTTTCTACATTGACGGACATGGATGGTTCCTTTTGATCAGGCAAAATGCAGACCATTCGCAGCACGGCCTGCCCTTAAAAAAATCGTGGTGCGCGGGGGGGGACTCGAACCCCCACACCATTGCTGGCGTCAGGACCTAAACCTGGTGCGTCTACCAATTTCGCCACCCGCGCCTTTTTCAGTCCGGTACAACCGGCTGAAACAGGTAACCGTTGATTTTAACTTGCAAACAGGCAAGTTCTTGAGGACAGGCAAAAACAACTGTCTCTGCCTGTGCCCACCACTACCCCGCCCGTCACACACTACGAGAATTTTCCGGTCGCCAGCTGGCTTTGCCCGCGACGGCTGCGTCCTGCCGTCGCTGCCATTTACCACTTTGCGCGCACCGCCGACGATCTGGCCGATGAAGGCGATGCCAGGGCCGCGCAACGCTTGCAGTCGCTGCAGGATTACCGCGCAGCCCTGGATCACGCTGCCAGCGATACCCCCTACCCTGACGACGGTCCCTGGAATGCGGTGATGCAGCCGCTGCAGGCCGCCATCCACGCCTATGCGCTGCCAGTGCCAGCGCTGGAAAATCTGCTGACCGCCTTCCAGCGGGATATCCGGCACAGTGAGCAGCAGGCCGTGTACGGCTGCCACGACGACCTGCTGGATTACGCGCGCTACTCTGCCAATCCCGTCGGGCGGTTGATGCTGCATTTGTATGGAGTACGCGACGCCCAGGCCCTGGCACGCAGCGACGCCGTCTGTACGGCGCTGCAGCTGTTCAATTTCTGGCAGGATCTGTCAGTGGATATTCCCCGCGGGCGCTATTACCTGCCACAGGACCTGTGTGATCAGTTCGGCATCAACCCGCGCATACCCATGAACGCAGATGCGCAACCACGTGCCGCATTGCTGCAGGCCTTGCTGGATCGTACAGACCAGTTGATGGCGCAAGGGGCCGGGCTGATCCAGCAGGTGCGCGCGCAGGCTGGACACATGGCGGCTTGGGAATTGCGTCTGGTGGTACAGGGTGGACTGCGCATCGGCGTCAAGACCCGCGCACTGGGGGCGAATGCTTTCGCCCGTCGGCCCCGGCTGGGTGCTGGCGATGTGCTGCCCATGCTGCTGCGCGCATGCAGCACCCATTGACCCCCTCCATCCACACAAACAGGGTCTCGTCATGGGACAATAGCGGCGATTATTTACCCTCCTGCCATGTCCGAATCCACCCCCGGCTCTCCCCAGCATTACGTCCAGCAGAAAGCGGTTGCCTCCGGCAGCAGCTTTTACTACGCCTTTCTGTTCCTGCCGGCTGAAAAGCGCGCCGCCATCACGGCTTTCTATGCGTTTTGCCGCGAGGTGGACGACGTGGTGGACGAAGTCCATGATCCGTCCGTGGCCCAGGCCAAATTGACCTGGTGGGGCAATGAGGTCCGCAAGTCCTACGAGGGCCATCCGTCTCATCCGGTGATGCAGGCGCTCATGCCGCATGCGGCGCAATTCGGCATCGAGCGATCGCACCTGCTGGCCGTGATCGAAGGATGTCAGATGGACCTACAGCAAACCCGCTACCTGGACTTTGCCGGCTTGCAAAAATACTGCCATCTGGTAGCCGGTGTGGTCGGCGAGGTGGCAGCCCGCATCTTTGGACAATCGCAGCCGCAAACCACCGAGTATGCGCACAACTTGGGTCTGGCCCTGCAGCTCACCAACATCATCCGCGACGTGGGCGAAGACGCGATGCGCGGTCGCATTTATCTGCCGATCAACGAACTGCAGCAGTTTGGCGTCAAGGCCCATACCGTGCTGGACCGCAAGTACAGCCCTGAATTTACCCAGCTGATGCAGTTTCAGGTACAGCGCGCGCAACAGTACTACGACAAGGCGCTGGCGCTGCTGCCGGCCACCGATCGCCGCGCGCAAAAGCCCGGCTTGATGATGGGCAGTATTTACCGCACCTTGCTGCACGAGATCGAGCAGGCCAATTACCAGGTGCTGCACCAACGCATTGCCCTGACTCCGCTGCGCAAGCTGTGGCTGGCCTGGAAGGTGCAAGCGCTGGGCAGCATTGCGCGCTGACATGGCGCTGCCATTGCGGGTCGCCGTGATCGGCGCCGGCTGGGCTGGTTGTGCGGCTGCCGTCACGGCAGCGCAGCAAGGCCATGCCGTGACGCTGTACGAAGCGGCCACACAGCCCGGCGGCCGTGCCCGCACCATAACCCTGTCTGACGGTACCGTGCTGGACAATGGCCAGCACATCATGATCGGCGCCTACCGGCAAACACTGGCCATGATGCGCACCGTGGGCGCCGACCCGCAGCAATTGCTGCAGCGCCTGCCGCTGGATTTGCGCCTGCCCGACGGCAGCGGCCTACAAATGCTGCCCGCCTCCTTCCTGCCTGCCTGGGACGTGCTGCGTGCGATTGCCGGTGCCCATTCCTGGTCAGCAGTCGCGCGCTGGAGCCTGCTGCGCACCGCGCTGCGCTGGCAGCTGAATGGCTACCGTGCGGCTCCTGAAGCCTCGGTGCGCGATGTGTGCCATGGCCTGCACGTGGACATCATGCAGGGCCTGATCCGGCCCTTGTGCATTTCCGCATTCAACAGCCTGCCGCAACACAGCAGCGGTGCGGTGTTCCTGCGCGTGGTGCAAGACGCACTGATGCGGGTTCGTGGCGGCTCCGATGCCTTGATCGCCCGCGTTCCCATGGGGGATGTATTTCCTGTGCCAGCGCTTGCCTGGCTGCAGCAGCACCAGGCGACCGTGCATTGCGGAGCGCGCATTACCCGATTGCAACACGATGCCAGTGGCAGCTGGCGCGTGGATTGCATGCAGGAGGACCTGGGCGGCCGATTTGAACGCGTGATTCTGGCCGTACCCCCATGGCAGGCAGACCGCCTGCTCGCTGCCATGCCGCAGGCGCAATCATGGGCTCAGCTAGCACAAGGCCTGCGCTATATGCCGATCGCCACTACATACGCCTGGAGCCAGCATGCCGGGAAGCTGCCGCCGATGCAGGGGCTTCAGGAAGATGCCTCATCCCCTGCGCAGTTTGTATTCAGGCATTGCCGGCCTGCTGGCCAAAAGGACCTGCTGGCCTTTGTCACCAGTTGTTGCACGCTCGAGCGCGAAGTCCTCGAAGCCGGCATTCGCCGTCAGGCTGCAACGCAACTGGCCTTGCCCGTGCTCGACACCATGCATACGGTGATCGAAAAACGCGCCACCTTCGTATGCAGCCCCGGCCTGCAGCGCCCGCCGCAGCATATTCTGCCAGACCTGTTGGCCTGCGGCGACTACGTGCAAGGCCCTTACCCGGCTACCCTGGAAGGGGCCGTACTGAGCGGACAGGCTGCCGCACTCAGCCTGTAGGCCTGTTATTCCCTCTCGTTGTACGGGTTGTGCGAGGTCTTCATCTCGATGCGCAGCGGGGTACCGGTCAAGTTGAAGTGCTTGCGCAGCCGCCCTTCCAGGTAGCGCTTATAGGCATCGGTGACGTGCTCCAGCGAATTGCCGTGCACCACCACCACCGGTGGGTTCATGCCGCCCTGGTGCGCATAGCGCAGCTTGGGCCGGAACATGCCGGAGCGCTTGGGCGCCTGGAACTGCACGGCCTCCTGCAGCAAGCGCGTCAGCACCGGCGTCGACATCTTGCAATTGGCAGCAGCATGGGCATCGATGATGGATTTCCACAGCGGCGCCAGACCTTGGCGCTTGATGGCGGAAATGTAATGCAGCGCGGCAAATTTCAGGAATGGCAGCCGGGTTTCCACCGAACGGAGCACCAGTTCGCGCTGGTAGTCATCCACCGCGTCCCACTTGTTGATGGCCAGCACCACGGCACGGCCGGATTCGAGGATAAAGCCAGCAATGTGCGCATCCTGGTCAGTCACACCCTGGGTCGCATCCAGCAGCAACAGCACCACGTTGGCCGATTCGATCGCCTGCAGCGTCTTGACCACCGAAAATTTTTCGATGGCCTCGAACACCTTGCCCTTGCGACGCAAGCCGGCGGTATCGATCAGCTCGAACCGCTTGCCGTTGCGCTCGAACGGCACGCTGATGGCATCGCGCGTGGTGCCGGGCAAGTCGAACGCCACCAGGCGCTCTTCGCCCAGCCAGGTGTTGATCAGGGTGGACTTGCCCACATTGGGGCGACCGGCCACCGCCAGCTTGATCACGTCTTCCTGCGGCGCTTCTTCGTCTTCGCCGGGTTCCGGGATGCCGATGGTGTCCAGCGCAAGGTCCACCAGGCCGCGCACGCCCTGGCCATGTGCGGCAGAAATCGGATACACCTCGCCCAGGCCCAGCTCGTAGAAGTCGGACAGCTGCTGACGCTCGTGCATGCCTTCGGCCTTGTTCGCGACCAGAATCGTGGGCTTGCCCAGGCGACGCAAATAGTTGGCAATATCATGGTCCTGCGCCGACAAGCCGGCACGCACATCGACCACGAACACCACCACATCGGCCTCGGTGACCGCCTGCTGTGTCTGCCGCGCCATTTCACGGAAGATGCTGCCGGTCCCGGCAGCCGGTTCGAAGCCGCCGGTATCGATCACGATGTATTCGCGCCGACCCTGCTTGCCGCTGCCGTAGTGACGATCCCGCGTCAGGCCGGCGAAATCGGCCACAATCGCATCACGCGACTTGGTCAGCCGGTTGAACAGCGTGGATTTGCCCACATTGGGGCGCCCGACCAGGGCAATGACTGGCTTCATGTCTGCTTTCTCTCATTGCGCTGCTCAAGGCAGACGCACACCGGTAACCAAACCGGATTTTCCTACTACCACTGCCGTCTGGCCTGCCAGCACCGGCGCAACCTGAATGACGCCACCTTCCGTGGCCACGCGATTGCGCAGGGCGCCGGTGTCGTGCGCCAGCACGTGTACATACCCCTGGGCATCACCCACCAGCACGTGAGAACCCACCACGAGCGGAGCGCTCAGTCCGCGGTAACGCAGCGTCTTGTTGGTCCACACAGGTTCGCCATTGGCACGGGACCAGGCCACCACATCGCCTTCGTCGTCGGAGCCCACCACGATCTGGGCATCGCCAGACACGCCCTGCGTGCCAATGGAAGGCTTGCTCCAGCTCTGGTTGTTGCCCGGCTGCAGCAGGATGCATCCGACGCCGGCCTGATAGGTGCGCGCACACAGGCTGCCGCCAAGACGCGATGCAGGGCCCAGCACATCCGCCATGCGGGCCACTTCGGTAGCGCCACGTGGAGAGGCCACTTCGGCCTGCATCAGCGGCAAGCCATTATCCGGATTGAACACCACGACACGGCCTGACACCCCGGCCAGCAGAGCACCGCCCGCCGCGGTCAGCAATGCATTCTGGCGCAGCACCAGCTTTTCTTCGAAGGTGCGCGATTTCTGGTTCCACAGGCGGAAACCATTGCCTGCGTCATAAGCGGCAATGGCGCGGTCGGACGTCATGACAAATACGCGGCCGCCTGCCACCAGCGGTGTGGTGTAAGCCTGTGCAGCAAGCGGCGCCCGCCATTGTTCCTTGCCATCGCGCACTGCCACCAGCTCGTTCTTGCTGGTTACCACGGCGGCGGTCTGGCCATCACTGCCCACACCTGCCACGATGTTGCTGCCAATATTGACCTGCCACAGCACCGCACCGGTGTCCGCCTGCATGGCCTGCACGGTTCCCTTGTCGTCAGCCACCACGATCTGCGTACCATTCACTGGGACCTGCAGCGGAAAATCAACACCTGCCGGCAGACGGCTGGACCAGCCGGATTGCACCGACACGGCGGCCGGATTTTCCTGCAAGGGCGTGGGCTTGGGCGGCTTGTAGCCGGAGCATGCCGCCAGTGCGGCACTGGCACACACGGCCAGCAGCCAGAAGCCGGCGCGGGAAGAAATGGTGCTGCGCGAAATCATAGGGTCTCCTTCAGTCTGGAAGCGATATCGGGGCTTATGAAGCAGAAGCCGCAAAGCCGGCAGAAGAGGCCGGGCTGGCAGCACTTGCGGCGCTTGCAGCTGCCGGCGCAGCCGCGGGCTCCAGTGCGGCCACATCCACGCCCAGTGCCGTCAGTTTCATGGCGATCATCTGGCGATAGGGCTCACCACGCTCGATGGCCTTGTAGGCTTCGGTATAGCTCTTTGCCGCTTCGGCCGATTTGCCCTGCAGCGCGTAGATGTCACCGGTACGGTCTGCCACCAGAGCGGCATACGATGGCTCCATGCCCTGACTCAGTTGCTGCAAGGCCTGGTCATATTGCTTTTGTGCGATCAGCACGCTGGACAAATGCAGTTTTGCCACACTTTGCAGGCCCTTGTCGGCAGTGGATGCGGCAGCAGCCTGCAATGCATTGCGCGCCTCATCGAGCTTGCCCTTCTCGAAATAGGCCTTGCCTGCCAGCAAGCCGGCCTGCTGGGCATAGGTGGTGCTGTTGTAGCTGTCCTGCATGGCCTTCAGGCTGGTGGCGAGCTTGCCCATGTCGCCAGAAGCCACGTCGGCGTACAGCTGCTCGTACAGGGCCGCTGCTTGAGACGCCTGGCGCGACTGATACCAGTCGTAGCCACGCCAGCCGGCGAAGGCCAGCAAGGCGATGATCAGCACCACGCTGATGGGCGTGCCCCAACGCTCCCAGAAGTGCTTGAGCGTGTCGAGTTGCTCCTGCTCCTGCAGGTCCAATTTGTTGATATTGAGCGCCATGGGTCTTTGTGTAGGGTAAAGGCAGCCGGTTGGCTGCTCAGGTCAATCTTGCGATTGTAGGCTGTTCGCCCACTCGGCCACGGCAGACAGCGGCTTTTTACTCTGCGCGCCGACACCGTCACGCAAGGCCTTGACAGTCACGCAGCCTTCCGCCATCTCGTCGGCGCCAAATACCAGTGCAAAGCGTGCGCCGCTGGCATCCGCCTTCTTGAATTGCGATTTGAAGCTGCCCAGCTCCGCGTTGGCGCTGGCGTGCATTTGCACCCGCACACCTGCCGAGCGCAGTTGCTGCAGCACGCGCATGGCCACCGGAAGACTGGACTGGTCGGGAATGATGGCATAGGCGTCGGGCAACGGCGCATCGGGCAACAAATTCTGTTCCTTGAGCAGTTCGAGCACCCGCTCCACCCCCATGGCCCAGCCCACACCAGGCGCCGGCTTGCCACCCACCTGCTCAACAAGGCCGTCGTAGCGACCACCGGCACAAATGGTGCCCTGCGCCCCCAGGCTTTCGGTGATGAACTCGAACACCGTGAGGTTGTAGTAGTCCAGGCCGCGTACCAGCCGCGGGTTGATGGTAAAGGACACACCAATGGCAGTGAGGATGGCCTGCAGCGATTCGAACGCCTGCAGGGATTCAGCGCCCAGAAAATCCAGCAGCTTGGGCGCCGATTCCACCACCGGTTTCATGGCCGGATTCTTGGTGTCCAGAATGCGCAGTGGGTTGCTGTACAGGCGGCGCTTGCCGTCTTCGTCCAGCAAATCGGCATGGGCCTCGAAGTGTTTAATCAGTGCCTCACGGTGCTGCTTGCGTTCGGCCGGCTGCCCCAGGCTGTTGATTTCCAGGCGTACGTCTTTCAGACCCAGCTGCTGCCACAGAGACTGCGCCAGCAGAATCAGCTCGGCATCGACGTGCGCGCCGGCAAAGCCCAGCGTTTCGGCGCCGATCTGGTGAAACTGGCGGTAGCGGCCACGCTGCGGACGCTCGTGGCGGAACATCGGGCCCAGGTAGTACAGGCGCTTGCCGCCTTCGTACAGCAGGTTGTTTTCGACGGCGGCACGTACCACGCCGGCGGTGTTTTCGGGGCGCAGCGTGAGCTGCTCACCATTGAGGCGGTCTTCAAAGGAATACATTTCCTTTTCGACCACGTCGGTCACCTCGCCCAAGCTGCGTACGAACAGACCGGTCTGTTCCACGATCGGCGTGCGAATATTGCGGTAGGCAAACCTGGCCATGACGGTACGTACCTGCTGCTCCAGCCACTCCCAGTGTGCGGACTGCGGAGGCAGCACATCATTCATGCCCTTGATTGCCGTGATTTTCTCTGCCATTGAATTCTTCTGATACCAATAATCTGTGTTTAACGCTTTTCTGCACCAAAACGTTCTTCGATGTAGCGCGTGACAATGTCCTGAAACTCGGCGGCAATGCCTTCGCCGCGCAGGGTCAAGGCCTTTTCGCCGTTGATAAAGACCGGTGCAGCAGGCGCTTCGCCGGTACCGGGCAGGCTGATGCCGATGTCGGCATGCTTGCTCTCGCCAGGGCCATTGACGATGCAGCCCATCACGGCCACTTTCATGGTTTCCACGCCGGGATACTGGGCACGCCACAGCGGCATCTGCGCCCGCAGGAAATCGTCGATCTGCTTGGCCAGCTCCTGGAAGGTGCTGCTGGTGGTGCGGCCGCAGCCCGGGCACGCCGTGACGCTGGGCACAAAGGTGCGCAACCCCAGGGCCTGCAGGATTTCCGAAGCGATCACCACCTCTTGCGTGCGCGACTCGCCCGGCTGCGGGGTCAGCGACACGCGAATGGTATCGCCGATGCCCTCCTGCAGCAGCACCGACAGCGCCGCCGTGGAGGCCACCGTGCCCTTGGTGCCCATGCCGGCTTCGGTCAGGCCCAGATGCAACGGGTAATCGCAACGCTGGCTCAGCGCACGATACACGGAAATCAGATCCTGCACGCCACTGACCTTGCACGACAGCAGGATCTGGTTGCGTGCCATGCCCATCTCGACGGCGCGTTCAGCGGAGCCGATGGCCGAAGCCATCAGGGCCTCGTACATCACTTGCTGGCCAGACCACGGCACGGCGCGCCGGATGTTGGTGTCCATCAGTTCGGCCAGCAGTTCCTGATCCAGGCTGCCCCAATTCACGCCGATACGCACCGGTTTGTCCCAGCGCATGGCAGCCTCGATCATCTGACCGAACTGCTTGTCCTTCTTGTCGCCCTTGCCTACGTTGCCGGGGTTGATGCGGTACTTGCCCAATGCCTGGGCACAGTCGGGAAACTCGGTCAACAGACGGTGACCGTTGTAGTGAAAATCGCCGATCAGCGGCACATCCACGCCCATGCGGTCCAGCTGCTCACGGATATAGGGTACGGCCTGCGCCGCCTCGGGCGTGTTGACCGTAATACGCACCAGCTCCGACCCGGCCTGTGCCAGCTCCTTGACCTGGATCGCGGTACCGATGGCATCTGCGGTATCGGTGTTGGTCATGGACTGTACGCGTACCGGTGCATCGCCGCCGATGGTGACCACGTGCTCGCCCTGCCGCACAACGGCCTGCAGAGTGGCACGACGCACCGGTGCAGCCACCGGAACCGGAGTGAGGGAATCGCTCATGACTGCCTCTGTTTATTGGATGGTGAAGCGCGCCACACCGGTTTTGGCGACGGAAGCCAAATCAAACGGCTGGCCACGGCTGGTGAGTTGCACGTTTTCGGCGCGCCCGATGGTCACCCGCACAGGGTAGGCGTCTACCGGCACCTGCTCGGTCTGGCCGGAATTCAGCGTACGCTCATACACGGTGCGACCTGCCTTGTTGCGAACCTGCACCCAGGTGTCGCCAGTGGCACTGACCTGCAGGCCTGCAGCGCTTGCAGCGACGGCGCTGGCAGCGGGCGCAGCGACGGGCGTTGCCGGACTGCTGGCGGGTGGTGCAGGCTGCAGATTCTGCGGCGTTGTGCTCGCGGGCGCCTTAGCATCAGCAGGCTGCGCCAGTGCCGGTACGGGGGCCAATTGCACCGGTGCGCCGGTGTGCGTCCCGGTCTGCGCCGGGGCAGTTTCAGCACCCGAAGCCACGGCACTGGCCGAGGAAGCGGCGCTGGCAGCAGCACGTGCACCCAACTTGGCGTTGATGGTGGGATACAGGAACAGCACCAGCGCTGCCAGTCCCAGAATGCCGACGCCAGCCAGCGCCCATGACGGAACCCCCTGATTGCGCAGGCTGGAACCAAAGCGTGTCTGGTTGAACGGCGCGTTGATGGCTTCGTCGTCCGTGGCGATGTGCGGCTTGTCATCGGGCATCTTGGCCAGTACCGGTGCTGCATCGGCCCCCAGCTGGCGGCAAATATTGGCAGCCAGCCCCCTGGCAAAATAGGCAGGCATCGTCGACAGCTCGCCCTCTTCCAGCGCAAGGAGCTTCTGCGGCGGCACCTTCAGGATCGCTGCCAGCACTTCAAGCTCGACGCCTGCCTGCTCGCGCAGGCTGCGCAACATCTGGCCCGCGCTGTGGCCGGGATCAAATTGAAAGGCGTTTTTTGCAGCTTCGTCCATGATGTATGTGATACCAAACAGAACAGAAATAAATTCAGGGTTGTACGGTTGGCGCAGACTGCTCGCGATGCAACTGTGTCAATGCTTCGGTCAACCCGGGCAATTGCGGTGCCAGCTGCTGGGCCTGCTCCAGCAAATTTCCGGCGTCGGCCAGCCGACCCGCTTTCCAGGCACACAATCCTGCTGCCTGCAGTGTCCGAGGCCTGGCGGCTGCATCGGCATCAGCCAGCGCCTGCGCTAACTCTTGGGCGCCTTGGGTGTGTTGCCCCTGTTCGCACAGCAACCAGCCAAGATTATGCCGCGCATCGGCATCGCGTCCGTCAAGCTGCACGGCGTGTCGAAAATCGCGCTCTGCCCCGACAAGGTCGCCTTGCTGGCGGCGAATCAGGCCCCGCAGCGTCCAGGCCGGACCATAATCGGGAGCATCATCGAGCAGCTGTTGCATCTCATGCTGCGCTACAGCGGCCTGCCCGCCCTGCAAATAGGCCTGTGCCAGCGCCATACGGGCCTGGATACGGCGAGAATCCGTGCGCTCGGACGATGCCGCAGTGGCAGCGCACCCTGCCATCACGAGCAGTGACAGCAGGGTTGCCAGAAAGCGGATTGGATGGTTTGGCATGGTGCATTGCCACACACGGGCTTCACGCACCAGGCTTCTCCTGCCCGGCGCTGCGATCTTCAGCACGGCGCTGCAGCACAATGCGGCGCTCCACGCTGGTACGGTCTTTCACGTCGCCGGCAAGCTGGCCACAGGCCGCATCGATATCGTCACCGCGCGTCTTGCGCACCGTGGTCACGATGCCGGCTTCATTGAGCATGCGTGCAAAGGCCAGCACGGCCGCTTGCGGCGAGCGCGTCAGGCCCGAAGCCGGGAACGGATTGAATGGAATCAGGTTGAATTTGCACCAGGCGCCTGGCCCGCTGCGACGGACCAGCTCGATCAGCTGCCGGGCGTGTTCGGGCTGGTCATTGACACCGTCCAGCATGCAGTACTCGAAGGTGATGAAGTCGCGCGGGGCAAATTGCAAGTAGCGCTGGCAGGACTGCATCAACTCTTCGAGCGGGTACTTGCGGTTGAGCGGCACCAGATGGTCGCGCAAGGCATCATTGGGCGCGTGCAGCGATACCGCCAGGGCCACCGGGCAGTCTTGCGCCAGGCGATCCATCATCGGCACCACGCCCGAGGTGGACACCGTGACACGGCGGCGCGACAGGCCGTAGCCATGGTCGTCCAGCATGGTGCGCAGCGCAGGCACCAACGCAGTGTAGTTTTGCAGCGGCTCACCCATGCCCATCATGACCACATTGGAAATGATGCGCTCATCGGTGTTCAGGTGCTTGCGCAGGAAGTGTTCGGCATACCACAGCTGTGCCATGATTTCGCCGGTCGTGAGGTTGCGGCTGAAGCCCTGATGCCCGGTGGAGCAAAAACGACAACCCACGGCGCAGCCCGCCTGCGAGGAAACGCACAGCGTGCCGCGATCTGTTTCTGGAATGAAGACGGATTCGACGGCATTGCCGTCTCCCACGTCAAAGAGCCATTTGATGGTGCCGTCAGACGACATGTGCTGCTCGACCACCGGAAGTGGCTGCACCACGGCCTGTGCGGACAGCTTTTCGCGCAAGGACTTGGCCAGATCGCTCATTTGCGCAAAATCGGATACGCCCTTCTGGTGTATCCAGCGGAACAGCTGGGTGGCGCGGAAGCGCTTCTCACCCAGCTGGCCGCACCACTCCACCAATCCTTCCAGATCGAAGTCAAGCAGATTGACAGGTGTGGTCATGGTGGTGTGGTCTGTTCCTGATTAACGGGAATAGACGTTCATGCCGGGGAAGAAGAAAGCCACTTCGACAGCTGCCGTTTCGGGCGCGTCGGAGCCGTGCACGGCGTTGGCGTCGATGCTGTCAGCGAAGTCGGCGCGGATGGTGCCCTTGTCGGCTTTCTTGGGGTCGGTGGCGCCCATCAGTTCGCGGTTCTTGGCAATTGCGCCTTCGCCTTCCAGCACCTGGATCATGACCGGGCCGGACACCATGAAATCCACCAGATCCTTGAAGAACGGACGCTCCTTGTGCACGGCGTAGAACTGCTCGGCTTCGCCGCGCGACAGGTGAGCCATCTTGGCAGCGATGATCTTCAGGCCGGCGCCTTCGAAACGGGCGTAGATTTGGCCGATGACGTTTTTGGCAACTGCGTCGGGCTTGATGATGGAGAGCGTGCGTTCGATAGCCATGGTATGTCCTGTTGGATTGAAAAAAACGAATCGCAGACAGCGCCGGATCACGGCGCTGTTGCAAACGCAGCATTTTACCTGCTGTGCGTCACATTTGCGTGACGTGGTCTTGCACAATGTGCAGCCGCCGGCGCCTGCCGTGCGGCCAGAACCTGTACTGAAAGTCTGGAGCGCTTACTTGCTGCGCTTGCCGGCACCACCCTTGCCGGAACCCATCCAGCCCGCTGGTGCACTACGGCCGCCACCGCCGGATTTCGGTGTACCGCGCCGCGCAGCACCACGGCCGTCGAGATAACCAAAGCTGGTCTGCATGGGGTCCGGTTGGGCGGCGCGTGGTGCGCTGCGTCGGCTGCCTGCACTTTGTGCCAGCTCCGGACGCTTCTTGCCAACGGCGCCACGATCGGGGCTGCGGCGCCGCGCCTGCTCCTGCACGCGTTGCTGCTGTTCCACGCGGCTGTTGTCCTTCATGCCTACCAGAGCCATCAGGGCCTTGATGTCGCGCTCGCCCAGCTCGATCCAAGCGCCGCGGCGCAATCCGCGCGGCAGGCTCAGCACGCCATAGCGGATACGGATCAGGCGGCTGACGGCATGGCCCACCGACTCGAACATGCGCCGTACTTCACGGTTGCGCCCCTCGGAAATCGTCACGCGGTACCAGTGGTTGGCGCCTTCGCCCCCCCCCTCCTCGACGCTGCCGAACTGCGCCACGCCGTCTTCCAGCTGCACGCCATCCAGCAGCGCCTGTTTCTCTTCGTCGCTCAGCGCGCCCAGCACGCGTACCGCGTATTCACGCTGCAGACCGAAGCGCGGGTGCATCAGCTGGTTGGCCAGTTCGCCCGAACTGGTAATCAGCAGCAGCCCTTCGGTGTTCAGGTCCAATCGCCCCACCGACTGCCACTTGCCGTGCGCCAGGCGCGGCAGCGTGCGGAACACGGTGGGCCGGTTTTGCGGATCGTCGTGCGTGACCAGCTCACCCACCGGCTTGTGATAAGCAATCACACGCGGCGGCGGAGGCGCAATGCGCAACCGCACCGGCTTGCCGTTGATCTTGACGCTGTCCCCGAACTGAATCCGTTGCCCGACGTGCGCCGGCTCGTTGTTGACGGTAATGCGCCCCTCGATAATCAGCTGCTCCATTTCCAGGCGCGAGCCCAGGCCGGCCTGGGCCAGCACCTTGTGCAGCTTGGGGGCATCGAACTGAGGCAGCAGCACACGCTTGGCCGGCGCGGCTTCTGCGGGGGCTTCGATATCGAAGGCGCCCGATATCACGTCCTCGAACAGATCGCCCTCGACCATGGTCGACTCACTGGCAGTTTCCTTCTGGATTTCCTGGCCGGGCGCAGGCGTGCGCGGCGGCCGTTTTATGGCGGGACGGGCAGATCTGGGTTTGCGGGCAGGCTTGCCGGGCGGGTTATCGGATGGTTCAGTCATGGTATTTCAGTCGATGAAGGGACATTGTCCCCGGATGTGTCGTTGCGGGCAAGGGAGTTGTGCAGTGCGCCATCTGCCACCCCCACGGTCAATTCGGACGGCGAATTGCCCTGTATGGGAGTTTCCAGAGAAGGCAATTCCTCCAGCATGACGACATGGCCCTCCAGCCTTTCCAGAACGGGCAGCTGATCAAGGCTCGCAATGCCCAGATCATCCAGGAACTGGCGTGTGGTGGCCAGCAATGCCGGACGCCCCACCGTTTCGCGGTAGCCCACGGTTTCGATCCAGCCACGGTCTTCGAGCTGCTTGATCAACTGCGAATTGACCGTGACGCCGCGAATGTCTTCGATATCGCCACGGGTGACCGGCTGGCGATAGGCAATGATAGCCAGGGTTTCAAGGCTGGCACGGGAATAGCGCGGCGGCTTTTCCGGATGCAGGCGCTCAAGGTAAACGCGCATTTCAGGCCGGCTTTGCAGCCGCCAGCCGCTGGCCACGCATACCAGCTCCACCCCTTTCTGTTCCCAGCTTTGTGCAATGTCGTGCAACAACTGCCGGATGGTGTCCGCATTGAGCGCATCGTCGAACAGCATGCGCATGTCACGCAGCTGCAATGGCTGCGTGGCACACATCAGTGCGGTTTCCAGAATGCGACGGGCTTGCGCGGAATTCATGAGGCTGAGGGAAAGTCAGGTGGGCGATAGTTCGGATACGCCCATGGAGCGCAGCGCCTGGCGCATGTCGGCCGGCAAAGGTGCCTCGCATTGTATCGGCTGCTGCGTCATAGGATGCTGCAATGTCAGCCGAAATGCGTGCAGGGCCTGGCGTTGCATGCCATGCACTGGCTTGCCGCCATACAGTTCGTCGCCAAGCAGGGGGTGACCCAAGTGGCGCATGTGCACACGAATCTGGTGCGTACGGCCGGTATGCAGTTTGGCGTGCACCCAGCATGCCGGCTCCTGGGCATTGGTGCCCTGCGCGACCAGGCGAAAGTCGGTACGCGCCGGCTTGCCGGCCTGATGCACCAGGTCTACCACAGCCATGCGCAAACGGTTGCGCACATCGCGTCCGATCGCTGCATCGACCGTAACCACGGCATCCGGCTTCCTCCAGACACCATGGGCCAACGCCCAGTATTCACGGTGAACCTCGCGCGCAGCAATCTGCTGCACCAGCCGGTCCATGGTCTGGCGGTCACGCGCCACCACCATCAGCCCACTGGTATCCTTGTCCAGCCGATGCACAATGCCGGCACGCGGCAGCATGGCGGCCTCCGCATAGCGGTACAGCAACGCATTGAGCAAAGTGCCGCTCCAATTGCCGGGCGCGGGATGCACCACCATGCCCACCGGCTTGTTCAAGATCGCCAGATGGGTATCTTCATACACCACTTCCAGCGCGATGTCCTGCGCCACAAAGGCCTGGGACTGCGCTGTGGCACGCAGCACCAGCTCAAGCCGATCCCCAAAGCGCAGTTTGGTAGCGGCCTTGGTGCACACCTGCCCGTTGCGCTGCAAGAGGCTGGCGTCTATCAGCTGCTGCAGATAGCTGCGGGAAAATTCACTGATCTGCAAGGCCAGAAAACGGTCCAGCCGCACGCCCGCGCCCGCCGCGTCCACCATCAGTAGACGGGTTTCTTCCTGTGCTTCCAGCGCCGCTTCGTCAGCCTGACTGTCGCACACCTCGTTGATTTCAAATTGGTTCAATCTTTTGCCCTATTGGCATCTGCACAAGACACTTTTGCGGTCTGCGGCAAACGCTTGCAAACTCCCGGCGGGCAGCAAGGGGTCCGCTGGCTATAATCGTCGTGATACCAGACTCTTGGAACCCCTTTCATGCACATGCCCCTGCATACCGGCTCATTATCCCGTTTTTATGGCCACGCACTGCTTGCCGGCGTCGCCGTGCTTATGGCGGGCTGTGTCTCCACCCCCACTATCCAGGAAAAAACAGCTGGCTGGACGCCCAACAAGATCTACAGCGAAGCCCGCAGCGAAAGCAGCTCCGGCTCTTACGAAAACGCCATTCCGCTGTATGACGTTCTTGAAGGCCGGGCCGCAGGCACCACACTGGCACAACAGGCGCAGCTTGAAAAAGCCTACGCCCAGTACCAGAACGGCGACATTCCCCAGGCCACAGCCACGCTGGAACGTTTCATCAGCCTGAACCCATCCAGCCCGGGTATCGACTATGCGCTGTACCTGAAAGGCATTGTCAACTTCGGCACACAGGATAGCTGGATGAGCTTCCTGACCAGGCAGGAGCTCGCCGAGCGCGACATGCAGGCGGCCAAGGATTCGTTCCAATCCTTCAAGGAACTAGTCACGCGATTCCCCGATTCGCGTTATACGCCCGACGCCAAGCAGCGCATGACCTACGTCATCAATGCGCTGGCGCAATCCGAAGTGGCCATCGCTTCGTACTACTACCGCCGTGGCGCCTATGTGGCAGCCATCAACCGGGCACAAACCTCCATCCGCAGCTACGAAGGCACCCCTTCGCAGGAAGAGGCACTGGCCATCATGATGAATGCCTACGACAAGCTGGGCATGGAGCAGCCGCGTGATGACACCCGCCGCGTTCTGCAACAAAACTATCCGCAAAGCACCTACCTTGCTACCGAATACACCGGCAAGGGCAAGTCCTTCTGGCAGCTCTGGTAAGAGCTATCGTGGCTTTCCCATGCCACTACGGCCACCTGGCATCGCGCCAAGTGGCCGTTTTTCATGGCTTGGCCGTTCGGGCTGCGGGTGCATCAGCCCGCACTGGCGCTCCGGGATTTCAGATCCTGTAGAGCAGCCCGGAAATCATCGGCAGTCTCCAGACGCCGCATCGGGGGCAACGACCGCAGCAGGCGCCGCCCATAGGACATCCGGATCAGCCTCGAATCACCAATCAACAGAACACCCCGATCCTGCTCGCTGCGGATCAGGCGCCCCGCTCCCTGCTTGAGCGTGACGGCAGTTTCCGGCAGAAAATAATCCCGGAACGGATGGCGGCCCTGCGTTTCCAGGCGTCGGCTGCGCGCTTCTACCAAAGGATCTCCGGGCGGTGGAAATGGCAGCTTGTCGATCACCACCAATTGCAGGCTATCACCGGGCACGTCCACCCCCTCCCAGAACGAAGCCGATGCCACCAGCACGCAGCCAGGCTGGCTTCCATCGTCATCCCCGGCACGGAAGCGTTCGATCAACCGGCGCTTGGTCGCCTCGCCCTGCACCAGTACCTCGACGTCGGAATCGCCTTCAAAGCTGCTCTTCAGCGCGGTGCCGATGGCTTGCAGATTGCGCAAGGTGGTAGTCAGCACCAACGTGCGGCCCCCCAGAATGCGCACCGCCTCTGCCGTCAACCGGGCGAGTGCCTGTGGGTGCGCGGGATCCGACGGTGGCGGCATATCGCCTGGCACATACACGCCTGCATGGCCGGCGTAGTCAAAGGGGCTGTCCACTTGCAGCGTGTCTGCTTCATTCAGGCCACATGGTTCAGTAAACCAGCGCAAGCTGCCAGCGTCACCCAGCGTCGCAGAGGTAAAAATCCATGCACGCTGGCTGGCTGCCTGCTCGGACTGGCCTGCTTCATCGCTCTCGGTCTGACGTAGCATGCGTCCGCGTACGGTATCGGCAATATCCAGGGGTGCCTGCACCAGCCGCAGCGCCGCCGCCACTTCGACCCAGCGCACTGCATCGGCCGGACACGGCTGCTGCAATTGTTCCAGCCGTTGCAGCAGCTCCTGGGCACGACGCAGCAAGCGCTCGAAATCAGGCGCCAGCTCGCTCATCATGCCCAGCGTGGCAACCGCGTCCTGCAGCGCTTGTGCAACCCGGCGCAAACCGACAGGCCATTCATCCGGATTCAGGCCGTCCGGCACGCCATCAGCCCAACGCAAGCGGTTTCCCTGATGCCGGGTGCCAGCCACCAGACGCAATTCGCGCGCGGATTGCTCCAACTGTGCAGCCACCGTCTGCCAGTCGGCCAGGCCGCGTGCCAACTGCAAGCCGGTGGCCAGCACATCGCGCCCCAGCTCCAGCACGTGGCTGGTGCCCAGCTGCAAACCCAGAAACTGCGTGCCAATGTCGTTGAGCTGATGCGCCTCGTCGAACACCACGGTGTGTACCGACGGCAGCAGCTCGGCCATACCGGATTCGCGCACAGCCATGTCGGCAAAGAACAGGTGGTGATTGACCACCACCACATCGGCGGCCAGGGCTTCCCGCCGCGCCTGGTTCACATAGCAGGTCTTGAACGAAGGACACTGGCTGCCCAGGCAGTTGTCGCGCGTGGATGTGACCAGCGGTATGGCTGGGGAACGCTCATCCAGGCCCTCCAGCTCGGACAGATCACCGCTGCGCGTGGCCTGAACAAAGCGCTCGACCCGGCTGATCGCATGCAGCACACTGCCATCGTTGCGTGATACCGCATGGCGTGCCAGTTCCAGGCGGTGCAGGCAAACGTAGCTGCTGCGGCCCTTGAGCAAGGCCAGGCGCAGCGGCAAGCCCAGCAGCCGCGTCAGATAAGGCAAATCGCGGGCATACAGCTGGTCCTGCAGGTTTTTCGTGGCCGTCGATACCAGCGTGCGTTGGCCGCTGAGCAACGCCGGCACCAGATAGGCAAAGGTTTTGCCGACACCTGTGCCAGCCTCTACCACCAGCGGCCGCCGCGTGTCGATGGCATATGCAACGGCACGCGCCATGCGCAGCTGTCCCTCTCGCACGCGGTAGTAGGGATTGTCGTTGGCCAGCGGCCCCTCCGGCGCAAATGTCTGCACCACCGCCTGTTCCAGTGCTGAGAAGGGCTCGCCAGCAGTAACGTCTTCGCGCATCCGGCCTAGGCTTTCCTCTGCCGCAGCATCCAGGATTGCTGCCGCTCGGCTTCTAGCTGCGCATGCAGGCTGCGTTGCCCGGCCTGGCGCAACAACTCTTTGCCGGCCTGCACTACAGCCTTGCCCGGTGCAGAGAAGGCTGCCGCCAGTCGCAGCGCCATAGCGAGTGCCTCGTCGCCATCATCGACCAGTGCATTGAATACCCCTGCAGCATGCAGCTGCGTTGTCTGTACCGTATGTGGCGCCAACATCAGCTGGCTGGCCACGGCGCGCGGCAGCCGTTGCCCAAGCTGCCAGCTGCTGCCCGCGGATACGGACACAGCCTGCTCCTGCAGACGCAGCGTGCGCGAACTCACGATGCCGTCACACGCCAGTGCGAGCGACAAGCCGACGCGCGATACGGCGCCATCCAGCACGGCCACTACCGGCAGCGAGCCGGTTTCCAGCGTTTCGAGTAGATCATGCAATTCCTGCTCACAGGCAGTGCTGTCATTCAAGCGAGGCAGAAAGCCCTGGCTTCCGACCAGCAGGAGCGAACGCACATCGGTTGCGCGCTCTGCCTCGATCAGGATTTCTACAGCGTTGACAAACAAGGCGGCAGCGTTGGCCTCACTCACGCTGCTGCTGAACTGCAACAACAGGGTTTGGTCGTGGAGTCGCGTGAAGATATCTGCCATGGATTACTACCTTACGGGACTACGGCATCAGGAAAAGACTGTTGCTTCTGCTGCACGCGCAGCTGGCGGTCCACCTCACGCAGCACCCGCTCTTGCCGGTTCAGCTCAAGCTGCTGCTTGCGCAGTACCGCATGTTGCTGCAGGAACTTGCGTCGACTGTCTTCCAGGCAACTGTTGACAAAGAAGTGCTGATAGCATGCGACGCGCTCAGCTTGAGCGGCGCTTTGCATTTCGCTGCGCTGCTGCTCCACGCGAGCACGCCATTCTGCAATCTGCGCCTGGGTCAGTTGTTGCCCCAGAAAAGGCACTTCTTCCTGCGTCGGAGTCAAATCCGGCAGTGGCATGGACTCACAGGCAGACAGGAGCATGGCTGCCCCTGCAGCCATCGCCATCCAGCCTGCACGCGAAAACGGAAAACAGTGCTTCATGCCTTGTGCCATTTAGATCAGGTGATGGAAATATCCACCGTGCGGTGCTCCAGGGCCAGGTATTCGGCCGACTGCATTTCCTGGAGCCGCGACACCGTGCGGACAAACTCGTGGGCCAGCATGCCTTTGGTGTAAAGCAGCTCGGGCGCCACATCGGCCGCCACCACCAGCTTCACGCGACGGTCATACAGAACGTCCACCAACAGGGTGAAACGCCGTGCCAGCGAGGCCATGCTCTCGCTCATTTCGGGCACACCGGAAAGTATCACGGTATCGAATTGCGTCGCAATTTCAAGGTAATCATTTTGCGAGCATGGCTTGCCGCACAATTCGCGAAACTCGAACCAGATCACCTTGCCGGAACGGCGTTTAGCCGGAATTTGGCGTGACTTGAGATGAAATACCGGTTCTTCCGCGCTGCCCTGCGCCAGCCTGACAAAACCCTGCGTCAGCTCGGTGTCCGTTTCCGGGCTTTGCGGATACAGGTAAAGACGCAATTTTTCCAGCGTGCGCTCCCGGTAGTCCGTGCCATTGTCCACGTTGATGACTTCGAGCCGCTCGTTGAGCAGGGCAATCGCCGGCAGGATGCGGTCGCGATGCAGCCCGTTGGGATACAGCTCGTCCGGCTTGAAGTTGGAGGTGGTCACAAAACCCACGCCATTGTCGAACAGCGACACCAGCAGGCGATGCAAGATCATGGCATCGGTGACGTCTGCCACGTGGAACTCGTCAAAGCAGATCAGCTTGAAGCGCTTGGCCATCTGGGCGCCCAGAGCCTGCAGCGGATTCTCGGTGCCCTGCAATCGGCCCAGCTCCCGATGCACTTCACGCATGAATTCATGAAAATGCAGGCGTGTCTTGCGCTTGATAGGCACTGCCTCGTAAAAGCAGTCCATCAAAAAGCTCTTGCCGCGCCCCACCCCGCCGAACATGTACACGCCACGTGGAATGGGTGGTTTGTTGATCAGCTTCTTGAGCTTATTGGAGCGCTTGCCCTTGTAATGGGCCCATTCTGCGGCACAGCGTTCGAGCGCTGCGATGGCGCGCAGCTGTGCCGGGTCACTTTGGAAGCCGCGCGCAACCAGCTCCCGCTGGTATACGCGCGCGACCGGTCCAGTACCGAGCGATGCGATCATCAGAAGTTCAGCGTACGCTTTTCCACTGCCAGTGCCGCTTCCTTGGTGGATTCGCTCAGGCTCGGGTGTGCGTGGCAAATGCGCGCGATGTCTTCGCTGCTGGCGCGGAAGGCCATGGCGACGCAAGCCTCAGAGATCAGCTCGGAAGCCATCGGGCCTACGATGTGCACACCAAGGATTTCGTCTGTGGTGGCATCCGCCAGGAACTTGACCATGCCGGTGGTATCACCCAGTGCACGGGCACGACCGTTGGCCAGAAACGGGAAGGTACCGGCCTTGTAGCCCACGCCCTGTTCCTTGAGCTGCTGTTCGGTGCGGCCGACCCAGGCAATTTCCGGGCTGGTGTAAATAACCCAGGGCACCAGGGCAAAGTCCACGTGGCCATGCTGGCCGGCAATGCGCTCGGCAACGGCAACGCCCTCTTCCTCTGCCTTGTGGGCCAGCATCGGGCCGCGCACCACGTCACCCACCGCCCAGACATTGGGCAGGCTGGACTTGCAGTCGTCGTCCACCACGATCGCGCCGCGCTGGTCCAGTTGCAGGCCCACTGCTTCGGCGTTGAGGCCGTTGGTATTCGGCACGCGGCCGATGGACACGATCAGCTTGTCGGCTTCGAGCGTGCGCTCTTCGCCTTTGGCGCTGGTGTAAGCGATGCTCACGCCCTTTTTGCTGCTCTTGACTTCGCCCACCTTGACGCCGAGCTCGATCTTCAGACCTTGCTTGTCGAAAGCGCGCTTGGCTTCACGTGCGATTTGCACATCGACTGCGCCCAGGAACGTGGGCAGGCCTTCCAGAATGGTGACTTCCGCACCCAGGCGGCGCCACACGGAGCCCATTTCCAGACCGATCACACCGGAGCCGATGACTGCCAGCTTCTTGGGCACGGCGCCAATGCGCAGTGCGCCGTCATTGGACAGCACGGTTTCTTCGTCGAACGGTGCCTGCGGCAGCGCACGTGCATTCGAGCCGGTTGCCACGATGATGTGCTGGCCGACGATGGTTTCTTCCTTCTCGCCGCTGACCTTGATTTCGTAGCCGTCTTCAGCAGCCTTCACGAAAGAGCCACGGCCGTGGAAGAAGGTGACCTTGTTCTTCTTGAACAGGTACAGGATGCCGTCATTGTTCTGCTTGACGACTTCGTCCTTGCGGCCAACCATCTTGGCCACGTCCATTTTCACGTCCTTGACGCTGATGCCATGGTCGGCAAAGTGCTTGTTGGCGTGCTCGAAGTGCTCCGAACTCTGCAGCAACGCCTTGGAAGGAATGCAGCCAACGTTGGTGCAGGTACCGCCCAGAGCCGGTCCACCATTGGTATTTTTCCACTCGTCGATGCAGGCGACCTTCTTGCCCAGCTGTGCTGCACGGATGGCGGAAATATAGCCGCCCGGGCCGGCGCCGATAACGATCACATCGAATTGATTGCTCATGGTTTAATCTCCTGGTCACACTGCCAGCTCAGTGTGCAAGCTTGAGGATCACTACGCCACCGACGATCAGCGCCACACCCACGAAGCGTGCCAGTGTAGCCGGATCGCCGAAAAACATCACCCCGATGATAAAAGTGCCGGCGCCCCCGATTCCCGTCCATACCGCATAGGCGGTACCGATCGGGATCTCGCGTTGCGCCAGCCAGAGCAGCAGACCACTGAGGGCCATTGAAACGATGGCCCCTGCAATACCACTGATCCGGTATTCAGGCTGTTGTGACAGCTTGAACCCTAGCGGCCAGCCGATCTCGAAAAGACCGGCCAGCAGCAGATACATCCACGCCATGCGTGAATCAGATGTCGAACAGCAGGCGCGAAGGATCTTCCAGCGCTTCCTTCATGGCAACCAAGCCCAGCACGGCTTCGCGACCGTCGATGATACGGTGGTCATAGCTCATGGCCAGATAGTTCATCGGACGCACGACCACCTGACCGTTTTCGACAACAGCGCGATCCTTGGTGGCATGCACACCCAGAATGGCCGACTGCGGCGGGTTGATGATGGGAGTCGACAGCATGGAGCCGAAGGTGCCGCCGTTGGAGATGGAGAAAGTACCGCCGGTCATCTCTTCGATGCCCAGCTTGCCATCCTTGGCCTTCTGGCCAAATTCGGCGATTTTCTTCTCGATGTCGGCAAAGCTCATCTGATCGGCATTGCGCAGGATAGGCACCACCAGGCCGCGCGGCGAACCGACAGCGATACCGATGTCGAAATAGCCGTGATAGACGATGTCATTGCCATCCACGGAAGCATTGATCACCGGGAATTTCTTGAGGGCGTGCACGGCTGCCTTCACGAAGAAGGACATGAAGCCCAGCTTGACGCCATGCTCCTTGGTGAACGAATCCTGGAATTTCTTGCGCAGTTCCATCACTGGCGCCATGTTCACTTCATTGAACGTGGTCAGGATGGCATTGGTGGACTGGGACTGCAGCAGACGCTCGGCAACGCGTGCGCGCAGGCGGGACATCGGCACACGCTGTTCCGGACGCTCGCCCAGGCTCGGCGCGGGGGCAGCAGCCTGCGGCAGTGCGCTGCTAGGCACGCCGGTAGGAATAGCGGCCGGCTTGGCAGCGACAGGAGCAGCTGTTGCGCCAGTTGCCACGGCAGCCAGCACGTCGCCCTTGGTGACACGGCCATCCTTGCCGGTGCCAGCCACAGAGCCGGCAGCCAGACTGTTGTCGGCCATCAGCTTGGCTGCAGCAGGCATGGCCACACCGGCCATGCTGCCAGCTGCGGCGGGAGCCGCTGCAGCAGGCGCTGCGGCAGACGCAGCAGCCGGAGCGGCAGCAGCGACGCCAGCCACACCTTCGGTGTCAATCTTGGCGATCACCTGCTCGGCAGTGACTGTCGCGCCGTCAGCCTGCAGAATTTCAGACAGCACGCCTGCGGACGGCGCCGGCACTTCCAGCACCACCTTGTCGGTTTCGATCTCGATCAGGATTTCGTCCACGGCGACTGCTTCGCCCGGCTTTTTCTTCCACTGCATCAGCGTTGCTTCTGCAACCGATTCAGACAGTTGGGGGACTTTGACATCAACGATAGCCATGATATGTATTCTCTCTTTGAAAACTTGGGTAATTCCGTGACAGATGCTGCAATCAGCGGGTCAGCACAAAGCCTTTCAGACGGGTGAATGCGCCTTCCACCAGCGATTTCTGCTGATCCTGGTGCAGATGCGCATAACCCACTGCCGGCGATGCAGCAGCCGCACGACCGGAGTAACCCAGTTTCTGGCCGGGTGTCATGTTTTCGTAAATCGGATGCTGCACGAAGAACCAGGCGCCCTGGTTCTGCGGTTCGTCCTGGCACCACACCACTTCGGTAGCATTCTGGTACTTCTTGAGCTCGGCAGCAAACGCCTTGTGCGGGAAGGGATACAGTTGTTCCACGCGCAGGATGGCCACGTCGTAGTCCTTGCGCTCTTCACGCTTCTTGACCAGGTCGTAATACACCTTGCCGGAGCACACCACCACGCGCTTGACCTTGTCGGCCTTGGCCTGCACGTCGACATTCTGCTCGGGAATGACGGTCTGGAACGAACCCTTGGTGAACTCGCTGATCGGGGACGTGGCGTCCTTGTTGCGCAGCAGCGACTTGGGCGTCATGATGATCAGCGGCTTGCGCAGGTTGCGCACCATCTGGCGGCGCAGCACGTGGAAGATCTGG